>DASPRQ010000022.1:0-33952 GCA_035624355.1 Usitatibacter sp.
ACGCCCGACGCGAGGTTCTCCTTCGACGCCTATGAGGAGGACGGCACCGTCCACACGGTGCCGTATCACCGGGTGCGCGAGGTGCGCCGCGACGGCGAGGTGATCTGGTCGCGACCGGAGGCGCCGCCCACGCGCCGCTAGCGGATCACGGCCTCGTCCGCGCGTCCGGACTCGAGGGGCGGGCGGTCGAATCCGCGGCCCTCGTGGGGCGCGGGCGCGCCGGCCGCCTCGATCGCCAGGATGCGCCGCAGCGCGGGCAGCACCGAGTCCGGATTGAGGCTGATGGAATCGATGCCCGCGTGCACGAGGAACTGCGCGTATTCCGGATAGTCCGACGGCGCCTGGCCGCAGATGCCGATGGGGCGCCCGTTGCGATGCGCGCCGGCGATGGCGAGCCGGATCGTCTCCATCACGCCCGGGTCGCGCTCGTCGTAGTCGAACGCGACCAGCTCGGAATCGCGGTCGACGCCGAGCACGAGCTGCGTGAGGTCGTTCGAGCCGATGGAGAAGCCGTCGAACCAGCGCGAGAAGCCGTCGGCCTGGACCACGTTGTTGGGGATCTCGCACATCACGTAGATCTCGAGGCCGTCCTCGCCGCGCTTGAGCCCCAGCTCGGCCATGCGCCGCACGACCTGCTCGGCCTCGGCGACGCGGCGGCAGAACGGGATCATGAGCTTCACGTTGTCCAGGCCCATGGCCCCGCGCACGCGCTGCATCGCGGCGCATTCGAGCGCGAAGCCTTCGGCGTAGGCCGGATGCGCGTAGCGCGAGGCGCCGCGGAAGCCGATCATGGGGTTGTCCTCGCCGGGCTCGAACCACCGGCCCCCGAGCAGGCTCGCGTACTCGTTGGTCTTGAAGTCGGACATGCGCACGATCACCGGGCGCGGGTAGAACGCCGCGGCGATCGTCGCCACGCCTTCCGACAGGCGCTCGACGAAGAAATCGGCGCCGCTCGCGTGGTTGCGCGCGAGCCTCGCGAGCTCGGCGCGCACGGCCTCGTCCTCGACGCGCTCCGGATGCAGCAGCGCCATCGGGTGCGCCCGGATGTGGTTCGCGATGATGAACTCCATGCGCGCGAGGCCCACGCCCGAGGTGGGGAGGAAGGACAGGTGGAACGCGAGGTCCGGGTCGCCCACGTTCACGAGGATCTTCGTGCGCGGGCGCGCGAGGCCCCGGGTGTCGGTCTCGCGGGTCGTGAAGGGCACGCGCCCCTCGTAGACGCGTCCCTGGATGCCTTCGGCGCAGGAGATGGTGATGGTCTCGCCGTCGCGCAGCCTCGTGGTCGCGTTCTCGGCGCCCACGACGGCCGGGATGCCGAGCTCGCGCGCGACGATCGCCGCGTGGCAGGTGCGCCCGCCGCGGTTCGTCACGATGGCCCCGGCCCGCTTCATCACGGTGCCCCAGTCGGGAGAGGTGGTGTCGGCCACGAGCACCTCGCCTGCCTTGAAGGCCTCGAGGTCGGCGGCCTTGCGCACGACGCGCACGGTCCCGGCGGCCACCTTCTCGCCCACGGCGCGCCCCTGGACGAGGACCGCGGGCTCGCCCTCGATCGTGTACTCGGTGAGCACCGTCGCGCTGCGGCGCGAGGCGACGGTCTCGGGACGGGCCTGCACGATGTAGATGCGCCCGTCCACGCCGTCCTTGGCCCATTCGACGTCCACGGGAAGCGGGTGGCCCGCGCGCTCGCTCAGGTGCTGCTCGATGCGCACGGTGTGCTCCGCGAGCGTGAGCACGTCCTCGTCGGAGAGGCAGAAGCGCCCGCGCTCCTCCTCGGAGGTCGGCACGTTCACCGTCGCGCGCTTGAGGACGGCCTCGCCGTAGACCATCTTCATCTTCTTGTCGCCGAGGGTGCGCCGCAGAACCGCGCGCTTGCCGCGCGCGAGCGCGGGCTTGAAGACGAAGAACTCGTCGGGATCGACCGCGCCCTGCACGACGTTCTCGCCCAGTCCCCACGCGCCGGTGACGAACACCACGTCGCGGAAGCCGCTCTCGGTGTCGAGCGAGAAGGACACGCCGCTCGCGGCGAGGTCCGAGCGCACCATCTTCATGATGCCCACGGACAGCAGCACCTTGAGGTGGTCGAAGCCCTGGTCGATGCGGTAGCGCACCGCACGGTCGTTGAAGACGCTCGCGAAGCAGCGGCGCACGGCATCGAGCAGCATCGCCTCGCCGTGCACGTTGAGGAAGCTCTCGTGCTGGCCCGCGAAGCTCGCCGTGGGAAGGTCCTCCGCGGTGGCGGAGCTGCGCACGGCGAGCGTCACGTCCTCCCCGTATTCGGCCCGGAGCTCCGCGTACCCCGCGAGGATCTCGGCCACGAGGTCCGGGGGCAGCGGCGCGGTGTACACGATCTCGCGGCAGCGGCTCGCCCGGGCGGCCAGGTCGGCGACGTCGTCGGGATCGAGGCCCGCGAGAGTCTCGCGCAGCTTCTCCCAGGCGCCGGCGCGCTCGAGCGCGTCGCGGTAGGCGATCGCGGTCACGGCGAATCCGTTCGGCACCGGCACGCCCAGCGGGACCAGCGAGCGCACCATCTCGCCCAGGGCGGCGTTCTTGCCGCCGACGAGCGCCACGTCGTCGATTCCCACCTCGGCGAAGCGGCGCGTGAGGCGCCCGATCGAGGAAGACGGACGGGATTCCCGATTCATCCGTCCACCTTATGCCGCCGCGGGCAGCGCGAGCTTGACCCCCGTCAATTCCGGCGACGCCGGGCGCGGCACCATGGGCCCATGAACGTGAAACGCGTCCGTACGCGGCGCAACGCGCCTGCCGCCGCGCCCCGCGGAAAGAAGGCCTATCCGCTCGCGAAGGTCTACGGGCTGCTCGAGCCCGGCCCGGTGGTGATGCTGTCCACCGTGCGCGACGGCCGGCCGAACGTCATGGTGCTGTCGTGGCTCACGATGATGGAGTTCGAGCCGCCGCTCGTGGGCTGCGTCGTGAGCAACGCCAACTACTCCTTCGAGGCGCTCGCCGCGACGAAGGAATGCGTGATCAACATCCCCACGGTGGAGCTCGCCGGCAAGGTCGTGCGGTGCGGCAACTCGTCGGGCCGGAAGGTGGACAAGTTCGCCAAGTTCGGCCTCACCCCGGAATACGGCACGCACGTCGGGGCGCCGCTCGTGGCCGAATGCTATGCGAACCTCGAGTGCAAGGTGGTGGACGACCGCCTGGTCGACAAGTACAGCTTCTTCGTGCTCGAGGTCGTGGCCGCCTGGATGGACCGCGCGCGGAAGGACCCGCGCACGTTCCACCACCGCGGGCGCGGCGTCTTCGTGGTCGACGGTCGCGTCCTCAAGCTGCCTTCGCGGATGAAGTAGCCGGTTGAGCGACAATGGCGGCTTCGCCTCCCGGAGCCGCCCGATGGCCGTCTTCGCAGACCGACAGGAAGTCACCCTCCTTTCCACGCTGGGGATCGAGATCGTCGAGACCGGCAGGGAGCGCGTCGTGGCGCGCATGCCCGTCGCGCCCCGCGTGCACCAGCCCTTCGGAATCCTCCACGGCGGCGCCTCGGTCGCCCTCGCGGAGACCGTCGCCTCGACAGGCGCGTGGATGAACGTGGACCAGGCGAGCGAGCGCGTCGTGGGGGTGGAGATCAACGCGAACCACCTGCGCGCCAAGCGCGACGGGATCGTGACCGCCGTGGCCACGCCCGTGCACGTCGGCCGCCGCACGCAGGTCTGGGAGGTGCGCATCACCGACGAGCGGGGCAAGGCCGTGTGCATCTCGCGCTGCACCCTGGCGGTGGTCCCCGCCGCGGGGGAAGGCGCGGCGTGATCCGGGCGCTGCTCTTCGACGTCTTCGGGACGCTCGTCGACTGGCGCAGCGGCGTCGCGCGCGAGGCGCGCTCGATCCTCGCTCCGCTCGGCGTGGCCGCCGACTGGCTCGCCTTCGCCGACGCCTGGCGCGACCAGTACCAGCCGGCGATGGAGGAGGTGCGCTCGGGGCGCCGGCCGTTCAGCAGGCTCGACGCGCTCCACCGGCGCAACCTCGACGTGGTGCTGAAGGATTTCGGCCTCGACCGCGTCGAGGAAGCCGCGCGCGCGGAGCTCAACCTCGCGTGGCACCGGCTCGATGCGTGGCCGGACGTCGCCCCGGGGCTCGCGCGCCTGCGCGAGCGCTTCCGCCTCGCGCCGTGCTCGAACGGGAACATCTCGCTCATGGTGGACCTCGCGCGGCGCAACGGCTTTCCCTGGGACGCCATCGCCGGCGCCGAGCTCGCGCGCGACTACAAGCCGAAGCCGGGGGTCTATCTCTCGGCGGCCGCGGCGTTCGACTGCGCGCCCGACGAGGCGATGATGGTGGCGGCCCACTCGTCCGATCTCGCGGCGGCGGCCTCGGCGGGGCTGCGCACGGCGTTCGTCGCGCGTCCCCAGGAGCGGCCCGGTGTGGCCGAGAGCCGGCCGGCCGTGCCCGTCGAGGTCTCGGTGGCGAGCCTCGAGGAGCTGGCCGGGCGGCTGTCGTGACGGCCGGGGCCGATCAGGAGCCGAACTCGAGCTTCGGATCGACCTGCCAGGTCTCGGCGGCGATCTTGCCGTCGCGGTAGGTGAGCACGTAGCGGACCTTGATCCGGCTCTTGCCGCCGTAGAGCACGTTCGCGGTCACGGTGCTGCCCTTGTCGTTGGTGGCTTCCTTCAGGTCCGCGACTTTCACCTGCAAGTCCGGGTTGGCGTGGGTGAACTTCTTCCACAGCTCCGCGACCTGCGCGGCGCCCTTGTAGGTGCCGTCGAGGGGGCCGCCGACCCACTCGAGCACGACGTGCTCGGAGTACTGGCTCTTGAGGGCGGCCAGGTCGCCCTTGGCGATGGCGTCGAAGTGCGCGGTGGCCTCGCCCGTGGACGCGAGCGCGCCCAGGGGGAGGAGGGCGAAGGCCAGAAAGAGTGAACGAATCGATTTCATCGATGCTCCTGTGCGTGGGGATGGGGATTGCGCCGACCCGGCGAATCGCGGTGTCGGTATCGAGGCAAACAGCGCGCGTGGGCGAATGCTTCCGGAGCGCGCGAATTTCCGCGCGCGTGCGCCGCTCGGGTTCAGGCCGGCTTCAGCTGCCGATGCTCGCCGGTTGCTCCGGCGCCGCGTCGCCCAGCGCCTCGATTTCCGCCTGGATCCGCGCGACCGCGGCTGCGAGCGCGCCCTCGACCGCGGCCGACATCGGCGCGCCGACGTCGAAGCTCGCGCCCTCGATGGCGTAGACCACGCACGTCCGGGGAAGCACGCCGAGCGCGCGGGCGAGCTCGATCGCCTCGGCGACGCCGGGCGCGTGGGTCGAGCACGCGAGCAGCCGCGCCGGAAGCGGATGCGAGGCGGCATCGAAGCGGGCGAGGCGACCGGGCCGCGGCCCCGCGGCCGCATCGACGATGACGGCGGCCCGCGCGGCGCGCAGCGCCTCGACGATCGCCGCAACCTCGCCGTCCTGCTCGATCACGCGGATCCCGTCGGCCGGCGAGAGGCGCCGGCCGATCTCGAGGCCCGCGGCGTCGTCGCCGCGAAGCGCGTTGCCCACGGCGATCACGATCCTCTCCGCGCTAGCCACGATCGATCTCGAGGTCGAGGAAATGGCACGAGCACGAGATGCACGGATCGTAGTTGCGGATCGTCTGCTCGCAGCGCCAGCGCAGCGCCTCGTCGGGCATGTCGAGCCAGCCGGGGAGGAAGGCGCGCAGGTCCTCCTCGACGCTCGCCTGGTTCTGCGAGGTGGGCGGGACGATCCGCGCCTCGGCGATCGCGCCGTCGGCCTCGAGCCCATAGCGGTGGTAGAGCAGGCCGCGCGGGGCCTCGGTGCAGCCGTGGCCGACGCCCCCGCGCGGCTCGATCGGGACCGCGGGGCGATCGGGCGGCTCGTAGGCGTCGATCAGCCGCAGCGCCTCGTCGCAGGCGTAGAGCATCTCCACGGCGCGCACGACGATGCTGCGATAGGGATTCGTGCACACCGCTCCCAGGCCCGCTTCCCCCGCCGCCTCGCGGGCGAGCGGCGAGAGCAGGGCGGAATTCAGGCCGTAGCGCGCGAGCGGACCCACGAGGTAGCTGCCCCGGCCGCGGATCGCCGAATGCAGCGCCGTCGAGCGCCGCACGTGCCGCTCCTCGAAGTGCGCGTCGAAGTTGCGCGCCGCGATGTCGAGGCCCTTGCTGGACGCGATGCGTCCCTCGTTGAAGGGATACTCGTCCGGGTGGCGCAGCGCCACGAGCTCGTAGTCGCGCTCGCAGTCCGGGAAATCGAAGCCGGACACCCAGCGCACCGTGGCGAGCGCCTGGTCGCGCGCGCGCCTCATCGCCTCGGCGAGCGGCGCGAGCTCGCCCTTCGTGGGCACCCGGTAGAAACCGCCGACCCGCACGTTGACCGGATGGATCTCGCGCCCGCCGATCACCCGCAGGATCTCGTTGCCCGACTTCTTGAGCTGCAGGCCGCGCTCCACCTCGGCCGGATGGTCGCGCGCCATGGCGATCGCGCTCTCGTAGCCCAGGAAATCGGGGGCGTGCAGCATGTAGACGTGCAGCGCGTGGCTCTCGATCCACTCGCCGCAGTAGAGCAGCCGCCGCAGGGCGCGCAGCGATCCGTCCACGCGCACGCCGAAGGCGTCCTCCATCGCGTGCACCGCGCTCATCTGGTAGGCGACGGGACAGATGCCGCAGATGCGCGCCGTGATGTCGGGCGCCTCGCCGTAGGCGCGCCCGCGCAGCAACGCCTCGAAGAAGCGCGGCGGCTCGAAGATGCGCAGCTCGACGTCGCGCACCTCGCCGTCGCGCAGCACGACCGTGAGGCCCGCCTCGCCCTCCACGCGCGCGAGATAGTCGACCCGGATCCTCCTAGTCGCCATGGCGGTCGCTCTCCTCGCGGAACGGCTCGGCGTGCGCGTTGAAGGTGCGGAAGACGCGCTGCAGGTCCCGCGGCGCGAGCCCTAGGTCGCCCAGCCGCAGGGCGAGCGCGCGCGTGTTGGGCGTCTCCATGGGGCCGAAGCAGCCGTAGCAGCCGCGGTCGAAGGACGGGCAGAGCGCGCCGCAGCCGGCGTGCGTCACCGGCCCGAGGCAGGGCGTGCCCCGCGCCACGGTGACGCAGACGTTGCCCTTCAGCTTGCATTCGACGCAGACGCTGTGGGCGGGGATCGCCGGCGCGCGGCCGGCGAGGAAGGCGGCGATCACCTCGAGCAGCTGCCGCTTGTCGATGGGACAGCCGCGCAGCTCGAAGTCCACCTTGACGTGCTCGGCGATCGGGGTGGAGGTCGCCAGCGTGTCGATGTAGGCCGGATGGGCGTACACGATCGAGATGAACTCCTTCACGTCCTTCCAGTTGCGCAGCGCCTGGATGCCGCCGGCGGTCGCGCAGGCGCCGATGGTCACGAGGTGCCGCGACGCGCGGCGGATCCGCCCGATGCGCTCCGCATCGCCGGGCGTCGTGATCGAGCCCTCGACGAGCGACAGGTCGTAGGGCCCCCGCACCGTGGCACGGCTCGCCTCGGGAAAGTGGGCGATCTCCACCGCGCCCGCCACCGCGAGGAGCTCGTCCTCGCAATCGAGCAGCGTGAGCTGGCACCCGTCGCACGAGGCGAACTTCCAGACCGCGAGCTTGGGCTTGCGCGCCATGTCAGATCTCCCGCGCGGCGAGGCGCTCGCGGATGCGGTCGTAGCGCAGCACCGGTCCTTCCTTGCAGACGAAGTCCGCGCCGAACTGGCAGTGCCCGCAATGGCCGAGGGCGCACTTCATGTTGCGCTCCATCGAGAGGTGCATCCGGGCGTCGTCCACGCCCGCCTGCCGCAGCGCGGCGACCGTGAAACGCATCATGACCTCGGGGCCGCAGATCATCGCCGTGGTCCGCGCCGCGTCGAAGCCGGCGCGCCGCACGAGCGCGGTCACGACGCCGACCTCGCCGTGCCAGTCGGCCCCGGCGTGGTCCACCGTCACCTCGACCTCGACGTCGAGGCGCCGCCGCCAGTCCTCGAGCTCGCGACGGAAGAGGATCTCCTCGGGCCGGCGCGCGCCGTAGAGCAGGGCGACGCGCCCGTAGCGCTCGCGCCCGGCGAGCAGCGCCCGGAGCGCCGGGCGCAGCGGCGCGAGGCCGAGGCCGCCCGCGACGAGCACCACGTCCCCGCCCGCCGCCTCGTCGAGGGGCCAGCCCGTGCCGTAGGGGCCGCGCACGCCGAGGGCTGCGCCGCGCTTCAAACCCGTGATCGCGCCCGACACCGGGCCGGCCGCGCGCACGGTGTGGAGCAGCCCCCCGCCCCGGCGGGCGGTGCCGCTGATGCTGATCGGCACCTCGCCCACGCCGAATGCGTAGAGCATGTTGAACTGCCCGGGCCGGTAGGCGGCCTTCCGCCCTCCGGGCGGCTCCAGCTCGAGCGTCCAGGTATCGGCGGTCTCGCGGCGCGCGCTCGTCACGCGCGTCACCGTGGGCACCATGGCCTCGGCCGGGATCACCGCCGGGCGCCCTTCTTCGCGCCGGGATTGGCGTAGACGTCGATCATCTGGAGCCGGGTGGCCTGCAGGCGCTCGATCAGCACCGGCACGAAGCGCTGCAGCACCGCGTAGCCGAGGGCCGGATCCTCGTCGAGCTTTCCGCGCAGGCACAGGGCGTCGAGCGCGACCGCCCGGGTCGGCTCGAGGGCGCGCGCGTCGTAGGCCCAGCGGTAGGGCGCGACGAACCACGACAGGCCGACGATCTCGCCCGCACCGAGCGTCTGGATCCGGTGCGGCCCCGCGTGGGGCGAGGCCATCTCGAGCGCCACGCGCCCTTCGCGCACCAGATAGAAGTGGTTCGCGGGGTCGCCTTCGCGGAAGAGAAATGCCCCCGCATCGAAGCGTACGTCGGCCGCGCAATCCCCGAGCAGCGCGACGAAGCGCGGATCGAGGCCCCTGAAGAACGCGTGCTCCTTCACGACCTGCTCAAGATTTTCCATCGCCACCTCCAGCCTTGGCTCCGTCGGTCGCGCGGATCGCGCGCGCCTCCTCGGTGATGTCGATCCCCACGGGGCACCACGTGATGCAGCGCCCGCATCCCACGCAGCCCGAGGTCCCGAACTGCTGCACCCACGTCGCGAGCTTGTGCGTCATCCACTGGCGGTAGCGCGCTTTGGCCGACGTGCGCACGGCTCCGCCGTGCAGGTGCGAGAACTCCATCGTGAAGCACGAGTCCCAGCGCCGCACGCGGGAGGCCGAGCCGTCGGCGATGTCGTTGCCGTCCGCCACGCTCGTGCAGAAGCAGGTAGGGCAGACCATCGTGCAGTTGGCGCACGTGAGGCAGCGCCCGGCCACCTCGTCCCAACGGGGGTGGTCGAGGTTGCGCAGCAGCAGCTCCGGCAGGCCCCGGGTGTCGAGCTCCCGACCCATGCGCGAGGCGGTGCGGGCGACGACCGCTTGCGCCGCGGCGCGCTCGTCGGCGCTCGCCTCGCGGTGGGGGACCGCCTCGAGGATGTGCGCGCCCCGTTCGCTCCCCACGCGCACCACGAAAGCGTGGCGCCCCGGCGCGACGAGCTCGGTGAGGGCGAGGTCGAATCCCGACTCGGCCCCGGGGCCGGTCCCCATCGACGCGCAGAAGCACGTGCCGCCGGCCTCACCGCATTCGATCGCGACGATGAAGGCCGCTTCGCGCCGCGCGCGGTAGCCGGAGTCGACGTAACGGTCGCCCATCAGCACGCGGTCCTGGATGCCGATCGCGTGCAGCTCGCAGGCCCGCACGCCCAGGAAGGCGACGGGCGCATCGTCCTCGACCTCGGCCTCGACGCGGAACGAGTCGCCGTCGCGCACCGCCTTCCAGAGGCGCTGCACGGGCGGATGGAGGAGCTTCTTCCACGCATGGGGACCCACGGCGTAGCCGAAAAGCGCCCCGTCGTCGCGGCGCTCCAGCCGGTAGCGTCCCGGCTCCTGCCGGTCGGTCCATCCGGCGGGCAGGTCCTCGACGCGCTCGACGAAGTCGTAGGCGATCGCGCCGTCGCGCACGGTCGGGCCGACCACGCGGTAGCCGCCCGCCCGCAGCGCGTCGAGGAGCGCCTGGAGATCGCCGCGCTCGACGAGCCGGTCCCGCGTCCCTTCGGTCACCTTCGCGCTTCGGCCTCGACGGGCCGGCGCTCGCCCGCGGCCGGCGGGGGCTGCGCGGCGCCGGGGCCGAAGATCGCGTCGCAGAGGCGCCCGAGCATCGCGACGCCGCGCACCTCGGTCTCGAAGAGGGGCACGATGGCCCGCACGCCGTCGTCGAACTCGCGCCAGATCGTCTTCATGTGCTCCTGCTGCATGGCTACCCGGTTCTTCACGAAGTCGGCGGCGTCGGGGCCGACGACGGACGGATCGATCACCATGTTCACGAGCACGCCGCCCACGGGAATGCCGAAGTCCTTGAACCACTGGATGAAGCGCGTGACCACCGCGATCGGCAGCGCCTCGGGCAACGTGACGAAGTAGAACGCCGTGAGCTTCGGGTCCGTGAGCAGCACCCGCGCGTGCCCCATCCGGTCGCGGAAGGACACGAGGTAGTCCATCAGCGGGTCCTCCTCCTTCTTCTTCGTGAAGGACAGCATCTCGCGCAGGGTGCGCGCCTCCTCGCGGCTCTTGAGCATCTTGTTGACCCAGAGCGAGTAGACCGAGGACATGCCGAGCAGCCGCCGCGCGTTGGCCGTGGGAGCGGTGTCGAAGACGTAGGCGTCGTACTCGTCCTTGAACATGAGGTCGATCATGTTCTCGAACATCGCCGATTCCTCGAACGCGGGGTTCATCGTCGCCGACTCGACGAAATCGTCGGCCTTCGTGGTGATGTCGGCGAACTTCAGGAACCAGCGGATCTTCTCGCGGATCTCCACCTTGCTGCGCTCGATGCTCTCGCGGGTGTCGATCTCGTAGGCCCACAGGTTGGGCGCTCCCTCGACCGGAACCTGCTTGCCCAGCATGTCGCGGCCGAAGAGGCTCGTGAGGCTGTGGACCGGGTTCGTCGACACCAGCAGCGTCCGGCGCCCCTGGCGCGCGAGCCCGATGGCGGCCGCAGCGGCGAAGACGGTCTTGCCCACGCCGCCCTTGCCGCCGAAGAAGAAGTACTTGAGGGCGGGGTGCTCGCGGATGTGCCGTCCCATCGGCAGCGTGATCTCTGGCATGGGGCCCCTCCGTCAGGCGAACATGATCCCGGCGAGCTTCTCGATCATCGGAAGCCCCGTGACGTCGCGCTCCATCTCGGGCACCTCGGCCATCACCTGGTCGTCGAATGCCTGGTGGAGCTCCGCCATGTGCCGGTCCTGCATGGCGATGCGGTTGCGAAGATAGTCGGGGATCTTCTGGTCCAGGAGCTCCCGGGGAATCACCCGGTTCACCACGTAGCCGGCGACCGGCACGTCGAACTGCTCGAACATCTTCGCCGCCTTCTTCGTGTCGTCGATGATCATGGCCTCCGGCACCACGACGAAGAAGAAACCGGTCTTCGTCCGGTCGGTGAGGATGCCGGCCGAGGTGTTGATGCGGTTCTTGATGTAGAGCAGCTCGTTCAGGATCTGGTCCTGCTCGGTGATCTTCTCGTGCTTGAGGCGGCTCACCATCTCCTCGTACTCGCGCATGTCCTCGCGCAGCTTCGTGATCTTGTTGATCCACTCGTCGTACACCTTGGCCATCGACAGGTAGTACAGGGCATGGCCGAGGGGCACGAGGTCGTAGATGTAGTAGTCGTAGTCGCCCTTCATCACGACGTCGACCACCGCGTCGAAGATCGCGCTTTCCTCCATCGCGGGCTCGGCGCTCGCCGCCTGGATGTAGTTCTCGATCTCCTCGGGCACGGCCGGAAGCCCGTACATGTCGAGGATCTTGCGGCGGATCTCCTCCTGGTAGGCGCGGATGTGGCTGTCCGCGTCGATCTCCTGGGCCCAGAGGTTGTCCATGATCTTCACGGGGCCCTTGCCGAAGATGTCCTTCTTGAAGATGTCGGTGAGGGAAGCCTGCGGGTCCACCGAGAACACGAGCACCTTCTTGCCCTGGGCCGCGAGCCAGTAGGCCGCGGCCGCCGAGAAGGTGGTCTTGCCGAGGCCCCCCTTGCCGCCGAACATGATGTAGCGCCGCTCGGGGTGCTGGAGGAACACGTCCTTGAGTGCCACGTCGGCCTCCTAGAACATCGCGTCCGAGACGTCCTTCTCGCGCAGCATGCGCCGTTTCCACGTGGAGATCTGCGGAACCACGTAGGGAAGGAGCCTCAGGCTGTAGTAGGGCGGCAGGATCGGGATGCCGAGCAGGTCGCCCATCGTGATCAGGATGAACAGGTGCTCCATCGAGGCCCGCGTGCGCAGGGCCGCCCGGCTCATGTCGTGGGCGGCCATGCCGTAGACCGTTTCGCGGATTCCCTGCCAGATCTTCCTCGCCGCGCTCTGCCGTTCCTCTTCCGTCATGGCCTTCTCCTCACAATCCGTGGAGGTGATGCTCGTGGTCGCAGCCGAACTCGCGCTCGCGCAGCAGCCCGTGCTTCCAGGTCTCGATCTGGGGCACCACGAAGGGCAGCAGCCTCAGCCCGTAGTACGGGGGCAGGATCGGGACTCCCAGCATGTCGCCGAATACCCCGAGCATGAAGAGCCGCTCCATCGTCGCGCGCATCTCGAGGGCCTGCTGCGCGAACTCGTAGGCGGTGAGCCCGTAGAGGAACTCGCGGACCTTCCGCCGCCACCCGCTCGGGAGGCTCGTGCTATCGTGCCTTCCGCCATGACGGAGCTCGTCGGAATCGCCGCGGTCGTGCTCGTCGCCTGGTTCGCCGCGGGCACGATCTGGAACGTCCGCAAGGCATCCGCGCTCATGCGCTGGATGCAGGGCGGGCTCGGAGCGCTGGGCGAGCGCACGACCGTGCGCTGGCTGGGCTCGACCGCCGTCGAGATGGGGCTGCGCGGGGCCCGGGCGCCCTTCTCGGCGGTCACGCTCGTGATCTTCCTCGAGGCGCGCGACCTGCCCTGGTGGGGAATCGGGCGCGCCCGGGGACGGCGCGACACCCTGATCGTCCGCGGGGTTCTGGGCAGGGCTCCGGCGCTCGAGCTGGAGGTCCTCGATCCCGCGAGCTGGTCCGGGCGCGATGCCCTCCGGCGCGTGCCGAAGGAGTGGGCCGAGCGCCCCGGCGCCCTGGTCGTGCATTACGCCGCCGGCGCCGCGCTCGCCCGGGCCGACGCGCTGCTCGCCGCCTGCGCGCGCGACGGGCTCGTCGTGCGGCGCCTTTCGGTGCGCCGCACCGAGCCCCACTTCCAGATCCACATCGACCTTCCCGATACCGGGAAGCCCGCGCGCGAGTTCTTCGAGGCGGTGCGCGCCCTCGCCGAACTCGCGCTTGCGTGACACGGCCGCCCGCCTACGCGTGGGCCGGCGGCGGTCCGGAGTGCGGCAGCTCCGCCGGGCGCTTGGCCGGAGTCTCGGCCTTCGTGCCGTGCCGCAGATAGGCCTTGTAGCCGTCCCAGCCGATGACGATCGCCGCGACGAAGAGCAGCGCCGAGACGCCGATCATCGCCCACGCGCCCGCCACGGGGAGGGCGCTCATGGACGGATTGCCCGCGATCGTCACGTACAGGTTGCGCGCCGTGACGAGGGTCGCCGCGAGGGTGGTCACGTACATGAAGACCATCGGGACCGCGGCGTAGGCCGGATTGCGCTTCTCCGACTTGAGCCACACCGCCACCACCAGCATGCTCAGCGCCGCCATCAGCTGGTTCGACGCGCCGAACATCTGCCAGAGATAGACCCAAGTGCCGGTGAGCACGAGCGCGAGCGTGAGGATCATCGAGATCAGGGTCGACACGTGCATGTTGCGCACCAGCGGGACCGCGTCGCCGACCCATTCGGTGAGCGTCACGCGCATCACGCGGAACACGAGCTGCGTGACCGTGAGGACGATCAGGACGAAGGTGCCGAAGCCGAGCGCGGTCCCGAAGGTCTCGGGAACGAGCCCGAAGGTCCCGGCGTAGACGAGCTTGCCGACGCCCACCGCGAACCGGCCGCCGCCGCCGCCCACTCCCGCGATGGACACCGCGGTGAGCGACAGGAGCGCGAGCGCGTTCTCGCCGAACATGGCGCCCGCGCCCACCGGCAGGCCATCGGTCTCGTACTCGAGCTGGCGGGCCGTGCCCACGGAGCCCACGAGCGCGTGCCAGCCCGAGATCGCGCCGCACGCGATGGTCACGAAGAGCATCGGCCATAGCGGCTGCCAGGCCTTGCCTTCCTGGATCGCGAAGCCGAGGTCCTTCAGCGGGGCGAGCGCGAAGGCGCCGATGAGGTTGCCGGCGGCGTCCTTCATGCCGAAGATCGGCGCCACGACCATCCCGACGGCCGACAGCAGGATCGTCATGGTCGTGATCCAGAAGCCGATGTAGTTCACCGGCTGCGCGAAGCGCCAGATGGGGAGGTTCGCCCCCATGTAGCTGAACGCGAAGAGGAAGACCGTCCAGAGCAGGTAGTTCGGAAGGGTCTTCAGCTCGCCCGTGGCCGAGTCGTAGGACGACGTGGTCGGGCGCTTGCCTGCCTTGCCCGGCGCCGGGATCCTCGGGTCCGACATCGTCGGATCCACCACCTTGAAGAGGGCCTGGTGGTCGCTGAGGCTGTCCACCGCGCCGTTCAGCGTCGTGACGGCCGCGGCGACCGGGCCGTTCACCAGCGCGCCCTTCTCGTCCTTGTGCTGACCCCAGGGGCCGGCGGCCATGCCGGCGAGCGTGACCGCCACCACGAGGATCGTGACGCCCATGATCCCCATCTTCCACCGGTACATCATCTGGCCGGCGAGCAGCCCCATGAGCGCGAGCATCACGATCCCGAACGGCACGTCCGGGCGCGCCGAGAGGATGGCGGCCAGGATGCCGACGAAGGCCCCCGCGAGCAGCATCAGGTAGAAGAAGATGAAGACGAACAGGATCGTGCGCGTGCGCGGCGCGATCAGCTTGTGCGAGATGGCCGAGAGGCTGTTGCCGTCGTTGCGCACGGCGACCATGATCGCCGAGTAGTCGCTCACCCAGCCGATGAAGCTCACGCCCAGGACGAGCCACGCGAGCGACGGGGACCAGCCCCAGAGGTTCGCCGCGGTGATGGGCCCCACGATGGGCCCGGCGGCCGCGATGGCCTTGAAGTGGTAGCCGAAGAGCACGTTGCGGCTCGTCGGCATGAAGTCGACCCCGTCCATGTACATGCGGGCGGGAGTCGCGCGCCGCGGGTCGGACTGGATGACGCTGCGGTCGATCCGCTTCGCGTAGAAGTTGTAGGCGAGGTAGGTGGTCACCACGCCGATCACGACGATCCACAGGGTGTTCATGGTCCGCTCCTCTTTTACGCACCTTCCCAACGGGCCATTCTCGACCGTCCGGGTGCGGTCCTGTTGACGACCGTCAAGCCGGATCGTCGCGCTTCATGGCACTGTGCGCAGGCAGGGGCGTCTGCTTCCCGCGCGTGGCGTGTCGTTCCTCCAGGCCGCCCACGTGCCCCCGCCCGCGCGGTGATTTAAGCTAGGGGGCGGCAAGGATCCGAGGAGCGACGGCATGCACCCCCTGACGAGCGAGCAGCGCGAGCTGCAGCAGCGCGCCCGCGAGCTGGCGCGCGGCGAGTTCGCGGCCACCGCGGCCGACATCGACGCGACCGAAGCGTACCCGTGGAAGAACGTGGACCGCCTGCGCGAGGCGGGCTTCATGGGCATGACCATTCCCGCCGCCTACGGGGGGAAGGGGGCGAGCTACCACGACGCGGTGATCGTGATCGAGGAGATGGCCAAGGCGTGCGCGACCATGGGGCGCATCACGGTCGAGGCCAACATGGGCGCGATCGGCGCGATCATGGCCTACGGGAGCGAGGCTCAGAAGCGCCTCGCCGCCGAGTGCGTGCTCGCGGGCGACAAGCCGGCCATCTGCATCTCGGAGCCCGGGGCCGGCAGCGCGGCGAGCGAGATGACGACGCGCGCCGACCGCCGCGGCGACTCTTACGTGCTCAACGGCCGCAAGTACTGGATCACCGGCGGCGGGGTCTCGCGCCTGCACCTCGTCTTCGCGCGCGTCTTCGACGGCGGGGCGGAGCAGGGTATCGGCGGATTCATCGTGGTGCGCGAGGGGAACGAGCCGCAGGGTCTCGCGATCGGCGAGCGCATTCCCGCCATGGGGGTGCGCGGGATTCCCGAGACGTACGTCGAGCTCCACGACCTGCGGGTGCCCGCATCGGCCCTCGTCGTCCCGCCGAAGGGTCTGCGCAAGGGATTCGGGGGGCTCATGAACGCCTACAACGCGCAGCGCGTGGGCGCGGGCACGGTGGCCCTCGGCATCGCGCAGGCGGCGTTCGAGGAAGCCGTGGCCTACGTGAAGGAGCGCGAGCAGTTCGGCCGGCCGATCGCGGAATTCCAGGGCCTGCAATGGATGCTCGCCGACATGTCGGTCCAGGTCGACGCGGCGCGCCTGCTCCTGCACCGCGCGGCGCACTGCGAGGGCACCTTCCCCGACATGACCGAGGCGGCCAAGGCGAAGATCTTCGCCGCCGAGATGGCCAACCGCGTGACGAACGACGCGCTGCAGCTCTTCGGCTCCTCGGGCTACTCGCGGCGGCTGC
Organism: Usitatibacter sp.; assembly: GCA_035624355.1. GTDB lineage: Bacteria > Pseudomonadota > Gammaproteobacteria > Burkholderiales > Usitatibacteraceae > Usitatibacter. The sequence goes on from DASPRQ010000022.1 coordinate 16,490, forward strand.
CCCTCGAGCGCCACGTGCGCGACGCGCGCATGTTCACGATCGCGGGCGGCACCGCGCAGATCCTGCGCACCCAGGTGGCGAGCTCGATCCTCGGGCGCAGGCTCCCGCAGACCCGCGAGGGCTACCTCGAGTTGGCGCGGGCCGAGGCGGGCCGCTAGACGGTCGCGTTGCCCATCGCCGTGACGCAGCGCTTCGCGGCCGCGCCCTGGTCGCTCTCCATCAAGGCGGCCTCGACGCTCGCGGTTGCCGTGCTCGCCGCGATCTGGCTGTCCGTGACGCGGTACCGCATCCCCGGCGCGGCGGCGGGCGCGCTCATCGCGGTGCTCCCGCCCGCAATCGTCGCGGGGGCGCTGCTCTTCATCGTGACGGGCTACGAGCTCGACGGCCGCACGCTCGTCGTGCGGCGCCTCTTCTGGAGCACGCGGGTCGCGCTCGACGGCCTCGACCGCGCCTGGCACGATCCGGGCGCGATGGCGCGCTCGATCCGGATCTTCGGCAACGGGGGCCTGTTCGCGATCACGGGGCTCTTCCGCAGCTCGAGGCTGGGCAACTACCGCGCCTTCGTCACCAATCCCGCGAACGCCGTCGTGCTGCGCGCAGGCGGGCGCGCCTTCGTCGTGTCCCCGGCGTTGCCCCACGCGTTCCTGGCCCGCGTGAAGGCGAGCTTCCCGGCGGTGGAGATCGGAAGCCCCGCCGCGCTCGCCTAGAATAGGCGGCTTCCCGCCGGAGGGTTCCCATGCTTCCCCTGCAAGACATCCGCGTGATCGAGTTCTGCAACGTGGCGGCCGGCCCGTTCTGCGGCATGCTGCTCGCCGACATGGGCGCCGACGTGATCAAGGTCGAGCACCCGCAGGGCGGCGACACGATGCGCCAGTGGCCCCCGCTCACGGACGGGTACAGCGAGAACTTCGCGTCGCTGAACCGCAACAAGCGCTCGGTCGCCCTCGACCTCAAGAAGCCGGCCGACCTCGACCGCGCGCGCGCCCTCGTGCTCTCGGCCGACGTGCTGATCGAGAACAACCGGCCCGGCGCGATGGAGCGCCTCGGCCTGGGCTACGCGGCGTTCCGCGAGGCGAAGCCCGCGCTCGTCTACTGCTCGATCTCCGCGTTCGGCCAGGAGGGGCCGCGCGCGGAGGAGGGCGGGTTCGACCTCACGCTCCAGGCGATGAGCGGGGTGATGAGCGTCACCGGCGAGCCCGGCGGGGCGCCCGTCAAGTGCGGCGTGCCGATCTCGGACTTCTGCGCGGGCCTGTACGCCGCCTATGCCATCTCCGCGGTCCTCGGGCGCGTGCGGCAGGGCGGTCCGGGCGAACGCATCGACGTGTCGATGCTCGGCACCTCGCTCGCGGTCGCGGCGCTCCAGACGAGCGAATACTTCGGCACGGGTCGCGATCCCGTGAAGCTGGGCTCCGCCCATCCGCGCAACGCCCCGTACCAGGCGTTCCGCGCGCGCGACGGATGGTTCGCCATGGCCGCGGGCAACGACGGCCTGTGGCGCGCGGCGTGCGAGGCGATGGGCCGCGCCGACCTCGCCGCCGATCCCCGCTTCGCCTCGACGGCGCTGCGCGCGCGGCACCAGGCGGAGCTCAAGGACCTGCTCGAGGCCGGGTTCGCCCATTCGCCGGCCGAGGAATGGATCGCGAAATTCCGTGCGGCAGGCGTCCCCTGCGCGCCGATCAACACTTACTCGCAAGCGCTCGCCGATCCCCAGGTGCGCCACATGGAATGGGTGCGGGAGATCGCGCTGCCCTCGGGACGGCGCACGCGCACCTTCGCTTCGCCCCTGCGCTTCGGCGGGAAGGGCTTCCCCATCCGCCGCGATCCGCCCGCTCTCGGACAACACGATGGCGAGGTGCTCGTGGACGTCGCGGCGCCGGCCTCCCGCGCCTGACGACCGGGCTACCGCGCCGCCGCGACCGCTTCGCCGTCAGGCTCCGGCCGCGAGCTTGGGACGAAGATAGGCCGTCCAGTCGTCGAGGGTGCGCAGCTTCCCGTAGTCGGCCTCGGGGATGTCGACATGCAGCTTCTCGTGCACGGTGACGATCACCCGCAGCCAGTCCATGGAGTCCAGGTCGACCTGGTCGCGGAGCGCGCGGTCGGAGCGCAGCTCCCCGGGCTCGACCTCGGGCGCGACCGACTGGATGATCTGCACGACTCGGGATTTGATTTCGGTGTCGTTCACAGTTCCTCCGGATGCTGGAGCCGCTCGCGCAGCTCGGCGAGGAAGCGCGCGCCGCGGATGCCGTCGCTCACGCGATGGTCGGCCGAGAGCGTCGCCGTGGCGAGCGGCATCGCGCGCAGTCCGCCCTCGCCGTCGACCCACGGGCGCACCTCGATGCGGCCGAATCCCACGAGCGCCACCTGCGGAGGGTAAATCACGCCGTAGACCGCTTCCACGCCCGTCTCGCCGAGGTTGGTCACGGTGATCGTGGGATCGGACATCTCGGAGCTGCGCAGCGACCCCGAGCGCGCGCGGGCCACGAGGTCCGCGAGGTCGCGCATGATCTCGGCGATGCCCTTGCGCTCCACGTCGTGGATGCAGGGCGCGATGAGGCCCCCCTGGCGGATGGAGATCGCCACGCCCGCGTGCACGCTCGCGGAGGGACGGAACGCCCCCTCGGCCCAGAATCCGTTGAGCTCGGGCGTCTTCGCGAGCGCGAGCGCGACGGCCTTGAGCTGCACGGCGCCCATGAGGAGGCGCTCGGTCACGGGACGCTTCCCGTTCTCGCGGGCGAGCCACGCCGCCGCGCGCTCCATGGGAATCGTCTCGGCGAGGTAATAGTGCGGGATCTCGCGCTTCGAGCGGCCCATGGCCGCGCCGATCGCCTTGCGCATCTCGGCCGTGCGATCGGCCGTCGGCTTGGAGGCGGCCGTCGGGGGTTTCGCGGCGACCGCCGGAGGCTTCGCGGCACGCACCGCCTTCTCGACGTCCTCGAGCGTCACCGCGCCGCGCAACCCCGTTCCCGCGACCTGGTCCACGTCCACGCCCAGCTCGCGGGCGCGGACCCGGGCGGCCGGGGAGACGGCCTTGCGCTCGCCTGCGGGCGCGGGAATCGCGGGCGGTGGAGGTGCCGGGGGCGCAACGACCGTCGGCGCCGCGGGGGGTGCCTGTGGCTGCGGCCTGGGCTGCGGCGCCGCGGCTTCGGCGGTCACTCCGGGCTCGAGGAGGGTCGCGAGGACCGTGCCCACCGGCACCGTGGTGCCGATGCCGACGAGCTGCTCGTGCATCGTGCCTTCCTGCCAGCTCTCGACCTCGACGGCCGCCTTGCTCGTGTCCACCACCGCGACCACCTGGCCGCGCTTCACGGGCTCGCCGGGCTTCACCTTCCACTCGAGGAGCTTGCCCTCGTCCATGTCGGCGCCCAGCGAGGGCAGCTTGAACTCGATCATCGCGAGCGGCCGAGCAGCGTGCGCGCGGCGGCGACGATCTTCGCGGGCTGCGGAAGCGCCGCGTCCTCGAGGTGCTTCGCGTACGGGATCGGGACTTCTTCGGTGCAGACGCGCGCGAGCGGGGCGTCGAGATCGTAGAAGGCGCTTTCGGCGATGCGCGCCATCACTTCCGCGGCAAGGCTCCCGCTGCGCCAGGTCTCGTCGACCACGACCACGCGCCGGCATTTGCGCGCCGAGGCGAGGACGGTATCCATGTCGAGCGGGCGCAGCACCCGCAGGTCCACCACCTCGGCGTCGATCCCTTCGGCGGCGAGCGCCTCGGCCGCCTCCAGCGTCTTGGGGAGCGACCCGCCGTAGGTGACGAGACTCACCATCGATCCGGGCCGGCGCACCGCCGCCGAGCGGATGTCGGCGCTGCGCTCCTCGGGCACCTCGCCCTCCATGTTGTAGAGCTGCGCGTGCTCGAAGATCACCACGGGATCGGGGTGCGCGAGCGCAGGGACGAGCATGTCGCGCGCATCCGCCACGGTTCCGGGCGCCAGGACCCGGATGCCCGGGATGGACGCGTACCAGTTCTCGAAGCTGTGGGAATGCTGCGCGGCGACCTGGCGCCCCGCGCCGGTCGCCATGCGGATCACGAGCGGCACCGGAAACTGCCCGCCGGACATGTGGCGATAGAGCGCGGCGGTGTTCACGATGGCATCGAGGGCGAGGAGGCTGAAGTTCACCGTCATCACCTCGACGATGGGCCGCATCCCGCCCAGCGCGGCGCCCACCCCGGCGCCCACGAAGGCGAGCTCCGACAGCGGCGTGTCGCGCACGCGCTGCGGGCCGAACTCGTCGAGCAGCCCCTTGGTGACCGCGTACGTGCCGCCGTAGAGGCCGACGTCCTCGCCCATGAGGAACACGCGCGGGTCGGCCGCGAGCGCCTCGCGGTGCGCCTGCCGCATCGCCTCGCGGTACGACATGCGCGTCATCGCGCGCCCTCCGGGGCGCACAGGTCGCGCGCGAGGTCCTCGGTCGGCTCCGGCGTTCCCGCCTCGGCGAAGGCCGCGGCGCGCTCCACCTCGGCGTCGGCCTCGCGGTCGAGCGCGAGGAACTCCTCCTCGGTGAGCTTGCCTTCCGCCTTGAGCCGGGCCGTGAACGTGTGCAGCGGCCCGCGGGTCTTCCACGCCTCGACCTCGCCCTTGTCGCGGTAGAGGTCCGGGTCGAACATCGAATGCGCGCGGTAGCGGTACGTCTGGAACTCGACGAAGAACGGGCCGTGGCCGGATCGCACGTGCTCCTGGGCGCCCAGCGCGGCCTCGCGCACGGCGACCACGTCCTGGCCGTCGGCCCTGAGCGTGGGCACGCCGTAGGAGGCGGCCTTCACGCACAGGTCGGTCTGCGATTCGGAGCGGGCGAGCGCCGTGCCCATGGCGTAGAGGTTGTTCTCGCAGCAGAAGAGCACCGGCAGCTTCCAGAGCGCGGCGAGGTTCATCGACTCGTGGAACGCGCCCTCGGCCATGGCGCCTTCCCCGAAGAAGCACGCCGTGACGCGGGATACGCCTTGCATCGCGTCGGCGAGCGCGAGCCCCACGGAGATCGGCAGCCCGCCGCCGACGATGGCGTTGCCTCCGTACAGGCGCGTCTTCGCGTCGAAGAGGTGCATCGATCCGCCGCGCCCGCGCGAGCAGCCCTCGCGCTTGCCGTACATCTCGGCCATGATCGAATCCATCGGGACCCCGCGCACCAGCGCGTGGCCGTGCTCGCGATAGGTGGCGACGATGTTGTCCTCGGGGCGCAGCGCGTGCAGCGCCCCGACGGCGACGGCCTCCTCGCCGATGTACAGGTGCAGGAAGCCGCGGATCTTCCCCGCGCCGTACATCTCGGCGCATTTCTCCTCGAAGCGCCGGATGCGGACCATGTCGCGCAGGAGCGCGAGCGCCTGGTCCTTCGCGTAGGGAACCGGGCCCGACGGCGGCGGCGCGACCGCGATCACATCGCCTCCAGCGTGGACGTGTCGCCCTCGGGCAGGCCGAGCTCGCGGGCCTTGAGCAGGCGGCGCATGATCTTGCCGCTGCGCGTCTTCGGCAGGCCCGCCTCGAACTCGATCTCCTTCGGGGCCACGGCCGCCCCCAGGCGCTTCCTCGCGTGCCCGAGCAGCTCCATGCGCAGCGCCTCCGTGGGCTCGAAGCCCTTCTTGAGCGCGACGAAGGCCTTCACGACCTCGCCCACGACCGGGTCGGGCTTGCCGATGACGCCCGCCTCGGCGACGGCGGGATGCTCCATGAGCGCGCTTTCCACCTCGAAGGGCCCGATCAGGTGACCGGCGGACTTGATCACGTCGTCGGCGCGGCCCACGAACCAGAAATAGCCGTCGGCATCGCGCTTGGCGAGGTCGCCCGTGAGGTAGAGGTCGCCCGCGAAGCACTTGCGGTAGCGCTCCTCCATGCCGAGGTAGCCGCGGAACATGCTGGGCCAGCCGACCTTGAGCGCGAGCTCGCCTTCGGTGTCGGGCGCGTCCACGATGCGCGCGGAGCCGTCGGGGTTGCGCGCGGCCGTGCCGTCGGGGTTGCGCGCGACGACGAAGGCTTCGACGCCCGGCAGCGGCTTGCCCATGGAGCCGGGCTTCACGTCCATCGCGACGGTGTTCGCGATCATGATGCCCCCGGTCTCCGTCTGCCACCAGTTGTCGTGGATGGGCAGGCCGAGCACGTCCTCGCCCCACCAGACCGCCTCGGGATTGAGCGGCTCGCCCACGCTCGCGACGAAGCGCAGCCTCGGGAAGCGGTGCGCGCGCGCGAGCTCCGGGCCCGCCTTCATCAGCATGCGGATCGCGGTGGGCGCGGTGTACCAGACGCTCACCGCCTGTTCCTCGAGGATCCGGTACCAGCGCTCGGCATCGAAGTCCGCCTCGTCCACGATGCTCGTCACGCCGTGCAGCAGGGGCGCGACGATGCCGTAGGAGGTGCCCGTGACCCATCCCGGATCCGCGGTGCACCAGTACACGTCGTCGCGATGCAGGTCGAGGGCGTACTTGCCCGTGGCGTAGTGCATGACGGCCGCGCCGTGGACGTGCACCGCGCCTTTCGGCGTGCCGGTCGTGCCGCTCGTGAAGTGCAGGAACGAGCCGTCCTCGGGCCGGGTGGCCTCGATCCGGAACTCGTCGGAGACCTCCGCCATGAGCTGGGCGAGGTCGTGCGTGCCTTCGACGTCGGTGCTCGCGCCCGATTCCCCCGCGAGGATCACGTGCTTGAGCGCGGGCAGCGAGCCCACGCCGGGCTGGAGCTTGCGCCGGTAGAGCGCCTCGGTCGTGAGCACCGCCTTTCCTTCGCCCAGCGCGAGGCGCATGCGCACGGGCTCCGGCCCGAAGGCGGAGAAGAGGGGACAGACCACGACGCCGGCCTTCAGGGCGCCGAGGGCGCCGATGTAGAGCTCGGGGATGCGGCCCGCCAGGATGAAGAGCCGGTCGCCCTTGGCCATGCCCAGCTCGCGCAGCGCGTTGGCGAAACGGTTCGTGAGGCGCGCGAGCTCGGCGTAGGTGTAGTCGCGGCTTCGGCCTTCGCTCCGTAGGAAGCGCAGCGCGACGTGTTCGCCGTGCCCCGCGGCGACGTGGCGATCGATCGCCTCGTGCGCGATGTTGAGGCCGCCGCCGGGCAAGCCGTCAAGCTCGTGCGCGACCGCTTCCCATGAGAAGCGGGCACGCACGCCGTCCATCGCCGGCAGGTTGGGCGGCACCGCGAATTTCGCGGGATCCTTGCGAATGACGTCCGGGCGCATGAGGGCATTCTTCGCGCCTTGCCTCCGGGGGCCTTTGCCGGGGGTCAAATGCCCGGCTCGTTTGATGGCCGTCAACCACGCCGCCCCGACGCGGCGCGATCATGTTTTTCATGGCGATCAAAGGAGGATCGAGGGCTTTGGACGGTTGCGTTTGCAGGGCGGCTAGCCGTTGTCGGGGCTTGCCGGCCCTCGCTTTCCTGGTCGCCGTGCTCGCCGCGCTGCCGCTGCGCGTCTACGCGGAGTGCCGCGAGATGGTGGCGCACCACCATGCCGCGGTAGCCCGCGCCCGAGCATCGCGCGAGGCGCCGCCCGAAGCGCCGCCGTGCTGTCCGCAGACGGCCTCGGGTCCCAGCTCCCTCCAGGCGGCGGCTTTCGCAGGCCCGCCGGCCGTCGATCCGGCCGCGGCTCAAGGCATCCGGCTCGTGGCGGACGCCTTGCGTGCCATGCCGATCGTCGGGCCCATGGCCGAGCCGCCGGCCGGTGGACGTTACTGCGAGCGATCGAGGCGATTGCTGCTCTGAGATCCGGCGCGCCTTGTCGCAGGACCGGTACCACGACGGCGCAAGCGCGTGACGGTCGCGGATAAGCAGGCAGACGGACAGTCTCGAAAGGAACGAACATGAAACGCAAGTTGATCATCGCCGCGGCGATCGCGGCGCTCTTCTCGGCCGCGGCCTGGGCGCAATGGGGCCCCGGCTATGGCGGTTACGGTCCCGGAATGATGGGCGGCTACGGCGGCGGCTACGGCCCGGGAATGATGGGCGGCTACGGCGGCTATGGCATGGGTCCCGGAATGATGGGCGGCTACGGCGGATACGGCCCTGGGGCGAGGGGCGGCTACGGCTCGAGCCCGCTGGACCAGCTCGACCTCACGGACGAGCAGCGCGACAAGATCGCCGCCATCGAGAAGGACGCGTCGGACAAGCGCTGGGACCTCATGAAGGCGATGCACGACCTGCGGTGGAGCTCGTTCGGCCCGGACGCGTCCAAGGACGTCGATCCGACGAAGGCCTACGACGCCATGGCCGCGCTGCGCAGGCAGATGTTCCAGCTCTCCGTGGACACCAACAAGCGCATCGAGGCCGTCCTCACCAAGGAGCAAAAGGAGCAGCTGCAGAAGGACCGGCGCGGAGCGTGGTGAGCCCGCCGGTCGCCCCGGGGGGCGATCGCGAGGCGGGGGCGCGGCGACGCGCCCCTTTTTCAGGCGAGCTTCATCACGATCATGCCGAGCACGGTCGCGGCGTAGTCGGCGCGATCGGACATGTTGGAGATGTGCCGGTAGACCTCCCGCCGGTAGAAGATCTCCGGCAGGGCCTTCGGGTCGGAGGCATGGGCGAACAGATCGCGGATCGCGGCACGGTAGACGCGCTCGACCTCGACCTCCTTCGCGTGCACCGCGTTGGCGTGGTCGCCCGCCACCCGCGGGTTCTTGGCGAGGCGCCGGATCGCGTGGTCGAGCTCCTCGGCCTGCTCGCGCACGAGCGCCACCATCCGGCGGATCGGCCCGTCGGCGGCGACCGCGAGGATCTGCATCTCCTCGAGCGTCGTCAGGGCGTACTTCACCATGCCGTGGTAGCTCTGGGCGAGGTTGAAGATGTCCTCGCGGTCGATCGGCGTGACGAAGGTCTTGTGCAGCTCGTCGACGAGGACGCGCCGCAGCTCGGCGGACTCGTCGGCGACGGCGCGCATCCTCGACACCGCGGCGGCGTCCACGCCGTCGAGGACCGTCTCGAGGGCGCGGACCGCCCCGAGGGCGAAGCCCGCCTGCTGGACGAGCATCGCGAAGAAGCGGTCGCCGTCCCCGGTCGCGCCGTCGAAGAGCCCCATCACCGGCCTCCCGCTCCCGTGGCCGCCGTGATGGCGAAGTACAGCGGCGCGGCGAGGAGGCCGGCGGCCGGGACCGTGAGGATCCACGTCGCGGCGATGTCCCGCAGAACGCCCCACCGCACCTTCGAGGCGCGCTCGGCGGCGCCCGCGCCCACGATCGCGAGGCTCATCACCTGCGTGGAGCTCACGGGACCGCCCGCGAGGGAAGCGCCCGCGATCACGGCGCTCGAGGCGACCTGGGCGGCGAACCCGTGGATCGGCCGGATGGGATAGAAGCGCGCTCCCAGCGTGCGGACGAGACGCTCGCCCCCGAGCAGCGTTCCCAGCGAGAGGCACGCGGCGCTGAAGGCGATGGCCCACCAGGGGACCGTGAACGTGGGCGTGAAGCCCAGGGTCACGAGGCCCATCGCGATCACGCCCGCCGTCTTCTGCGCGTCGTTGGCGCCGTTGGCGAGCGCGAGGATGCCCGCCGTGGCGACCTGCGCGCGGGAGAGCAGGATGTTGACCCGGGGCGTGGCGGAGCGCAGCAGCCAACGCGTCGCCCCCATCACGCCGAGGGCGGCGAAGAAGCCCGCGAGCGGCGAGAGCAGGAGCGAGGCGGCCACCTTCGCCACGCCGGCCAGGTGGATGTCGCTTCCGGCGCCGGCGGCGATCACCGAGCCCAGGATGCCGCCGACGAGCGAGTGCGAGGCGCTCGCGGGAATGCCGAGGTACCACGTGATGGCGTTCCAGCCGCTTGCCCCGGCGAGCGCCGCGAGGGAGACCGCGAGCGTCACCGACCGCGGCTCGACGATCCCCGCGCCCATGGTCTGCGCGACGGCCACGCCCAGCAGGAAGGGGCCTACGAGCGTGGCCCCGGCGGCGAGCGCGAGCGAGGCGCGCACGTTCATGGCCCGGGAGGCGATCATCGTCGAGACGATGTTCGCCCCGTCGTGGAAGCCGTTCACGAAGTCGTGGATCGCGGCGAGCGCGAGGAGCGCGAGCAGGAGCGACGTTGCGGACATGGCCCGTCAGCCGGAATGATGCCCACTCTAGCCCGCGGGCGCGCAGGGCGTCTGATCCCGGTCAATCGCCGCGGCCCGGGGTCCGCTACCATTGCGCGCCATGGCGAGGATCTCGATCATCGGCGGCGGCGCCTTCGGCACGGCGCTCGCGTGCGTCGTGCGCCGCTCGGGGCACGACGTGCTGCTCTGGGCGCGCGAGCCCGAGGTCGTGGAGTCGATCAACCGCGACCGCGCCAATCCCCACTTCCTTCCGGACGTGGACCTCGTGCCGGGCATTCAAGCCACGGGCGATCTCGCTCGCGCGAGCGCCGAGGCCGAGCTGGTGCTCACGGCCGTGCCCGCCCAGCACGTGCGCGCCATCACGACGTCGATGCGTCCTTCGCTCCCGCGCGGAACCCCGGTGGTGAGCTGCTCCAAGGGCATCGAGCGGGGCACCTGCGCGCTCATGCCGGAGGTGCTCGCCGAGACGCTTCCCCAGGCGACGGTGGCCGTGCTCTCGGGACCCTCGTTCGCGAGCGAGATCGCGAAGGACCAGCCGTGCGCCGTGGCGCTCGCCTGCGCCGACGCCTCCGCCGCGGAGAAGGCCGCGCGCCTCGTCGCGAACCCGCGCTTCTGCGTGCACATGACCGACGACGTGATCGGCACCGCGCTGGGCGGGGTCATGAAGAACGTCGTCTCCATCGCGAGCGGCATCGCCCACGGCCGCAAGCTCGGCGAGAACGCGCGGGCGACCATCGTCACGCTGGGCCTCGCGGAGAGCGCGCGGCTGGGCGTGGCCAAGGGCGGGCGCGCCGAGACGTTCCTCGGGCTCGCCGGGGCGGGCGACTTCATGCTCACCGCCAACAGCCTGCAGTCGCGCAACACCTCGCTCGGCGTCGCCCTCGGCGAGGGACGGCGCCTCGCCGACATCCTCGCGGGGCGCAAGCAGGTGACCGAAGGGGCGTTCTCCGCCGAGGCCGCCGCCGAGCTCGGGCGCCGGCTCGAGGTGGAGCTCCCCATCACCGAGGGCCTCGATGCGCTCCTCAATCACGGGCAGGACCTCGACGAGGCGATCGGCGTGCTGCTTCGCCGGCACCCGCCGGTGTACCGCGCGCTCTAGGAAGCGTCGCGCCCCGCGCAGGCGAGGCGCGCCTCAGCCCGGGCGGCGGACGTCGGGGGCCGCGAGGCCTTCGATCAGCACGTCGAGGCAGGCCGGGCGTCCCGACTCCATCGCGCGCCGCGCGGCGGGCAGCAGCTCCCGCGCCTCGGTGACGCGTTCGCCGTAGGCGCCGAAGCCGACGGCGACCTGGTCGTAGCGCGCCGGAAGCAGCTCGCATCCCACGGCGCGCTCGCGCCCGTAGTTGCGCAGCTGGATCTGGTACTCCGCGTTCCAGCGCGCGTCGTTGCCCACCACCGCGAGGAAGGACGATCCACAGCGCACCGCCGTGTCGAGCTCCGCGGGATGGAAGCCGAAGGTGCCGTCGCCCATGAGCGCGACGACCGGCGCTCCCGGGCGGGCGAGTCCCGCGGCTACGGCGAAGGGCAGCGCGGCGCCGATCGAGCCGGCCATGCCGTTGATGACGCGATGGGGCGCGGCGAGGCAAGCCTGGGCCCACTGCCCGAACTCGCCGCCGTCGACGACGAGCACGGAATCGGGGCTCGCGTCGAGGATCGCCTGCATAGGCCGGCAGACCTGCACCGGGTGCAACCGTCCGGGTGCGCTCGCCGCCGCGCTTTCCCACTCGGGCGGGCGGTAGGCGATCGCGCTGCGCACCTCGTTCCTCCAGGCGCCCGTCATCGGGGCGCGCCGCTGGGCCGCGCGAATGAGCGCATCGATCGCCGACCAGGCGTCCGCGCGCGTGCTCGCGACCAGGCGCGGCCCCACCGCGCGGCGCGCGCGCTCGCGCTCGGGCGCTTCGGCGTCGAGCTGCAGGAACTCGCACACCATCGAGAAGGCCGGCGCGCGGGCGAACTTGAGCGAGAAGTCGAGGCGCTTGCCGAGCAGCAGCACGACGTCCGCGGCAGGCAGCATCTCGGCGAAGGCCCCCAGGCTCGGGTCCGCGATGCCGCGCGGGCTCTCCATGCCGACGACGGGCACTCCGGTGGCCTCCTCGAGGGCGGCCGTCCGCTCGTGCCCGTCGCGCGTCATGAGCGTCGGGCCGCAGAGAATGAGCGGGCGGTGCGCCCCCATCAGCCGCTCGACGACGGCCTCGGCGCGCGACTCTCCGAGGGGAATCGCCTCGGGGCGCGCGTCTTCCACCGGCGGGTCGTCCTCGCCCGCGGCCTCGTCCTCGAGCGCGTCCGTGGGCAGGCTCAGGTGCACGGGACCGGGGCGCCCGGAGAGCGAAAGGCGCAGCGCCCGCGACACGTCCCACGCGACCACGCCCGCGTCGGCGCTGGTCCACGAGGCTTTCGCGAGCGGAGCGGCGACGCTCGCCTGGCGCATCTCCTGGAAGGCGCCCAGCCCCTGCTCGCCGGACGGAGCGTGGCCGGAGAGCAGGACGACGGGCGATTCGGCCATCGCCGCGGTGTAGAGCGCGGAGATCGCGTTGGCGTGCCCTGGGCCTCCCGTGACGAGGGCGACGCCCGGCTCTCCGGTGAGGCGCGCCCAGGCGTCGGCCATGTGCACCGCGGCCGCCTCGTGGCGCGCGTGCACCAGCGCGATGCCCGTGTCGAGCAGCGCGTCGAACACCGGCATCACGTGGTTGCCGGAGAGCGCGAACACGCGCCGCACGCCGGTCCGGGCGAGCGTCCGGGCGACCGCATCGGCCCCGCGTCGTCCGCGCGCGCTCATCGGGGCGGCACCTCGACGATGCGGCTGCGCCAACGGCGGATCACCCGTTCCATGAAGCGAGAATGTAACCCGAATGGCGCGGTCGTGGCGCGCGGTCCTCGCCTCGCCGATCGGCGCGATGGCACAATAGCCCCGCCCTCGATGCCCGAGTGGTGGAATTGGCAGACACAAGGGACTTGAACGTGAATTGAGCCCCCGGGGGGAAACGTCCGGGGTGGAACCCGTCAAAGTCGGCGAAGGCCCTGGACGCGCTCCGAGCTGACGCCGAGCCAAGCCCGCGGGATCGCGCGGGAAGGTGTAGAGAGCAGACGGCGGGCGCCTAAGGCCGCGAGGCTAGGGCGAAGGCGTGCTCCAGGCCACGAACGGCGCAAGCCGGCGGCGAAAGCCGAAGCGGCACGAAAATCCCTCGGCCTCGCGGCCGTACCGGTTCGAATCCGGTCTCGGGCACCACGAATCCGCGCGGCACCGCCTCGCGAGGCCGCGCCGGGCGGCGAGCGGGCGGAGGGCCGGGGCGCGCCCTCCGCCGCGGAGCCTCAGGCGCCCTGCGAATCGCGCGCCATCTGCTGCTGGATGTCGCCGTTCGCGGATTGCACCGCGGCGCCGTCGCCGTAGTCGGTCGAGGCTTCGAGGGTGCTGCACGCCGCCGCGCCGAGCATCGCGACCGCCGCGCCGGCCGTCAGGACTTTCCGAAGGATCTGGTTCATCGTCGTCTCCGTGGGGTTGAGGGGCCACCGGGGGCGTCGTTCCTTGATGGACACCCGAACCCGGCTGGAGGCAAACATAGGCGCATCGAGCCCCTGTGCCCTAGGGAGGAATCGAGACGCGCGGCGCCGAGCGTTCGGCAGCGCCGACTCGGCAAGCACGCTGCCGGCCGCGCCGAATATTCACGCCGCGCGGAGACCGAAACGGCGCCCGGAGGCGCTACGCCGTCACGCGCACGTCCATCGCGTCGGCCATCCGCTGCACCGCCTCGCGGATGTTGTCCATCGAGGTGGCGAAGGAGATCCGCAGGTAGCCCTCGGCCCCGAAGGCCGATCCCGGCACGGCCGCCACGGCCTTGGGCCGCGTGAGCAGGTAGTCGCACAGCGCCATGTCCGTGGGCTGCGCGATCTTGCCCGCCTTGTGCAGGGTCGCGATCGCCCCGCGGCAGTCGGGGAAGGCGTAGAACGAGCCGGCCGGCGCCAGGCATTTCACGCCGGGGATCCGGTTGAGCGCCTCGGCGACGAAGCGCCCGCGCTCGCGGAACGCCTTCACCATGGGATCGATGCACGACTGGTCGCCGGTGAGCGCGGCCTCGGCCGCGTACTGCGAGACGGTCGTGGGGCTCGAGGTGCTGTGCGACTGGACGTTCTCCATCGCCTCGATGAGCTCCTGGGGGCCGGCGCAGTAGCCGATGCGCCAGCCCGTCATCGCATAGGCCTTCGACACGCCGTTCATCACGACGGTCTGGCCGTAGAGTTCCGGGCAGACGTTGAGGATGTCCACGAACTTCGAGCCGTCGAGGAGGATGTGCTCGTACATGTCGTCGGAGGCGATGACGATGCGCGGGTGCTGCTTGAGCACCTCGCCCAGGGCCTTCAGCTCCTCGGCCGTGTACACCGCGCCCGTCGGGTTGGAGGGGCTGTTGAGCCAGATGAGGCGCGAGCGCGGCGTGATCGCGTTCTTGAGCTGCACCGGCGTCACCTTGAAGCCCTGGTCGATCCCGGTCTGGATGAACACCGGCTTCGCGCTCGCCATCATGGCCATGTCCGGGTACGACACCCAGTAGGGCGCGGGGATGATGGCCTCGTCGCCGGGGTTCAGCAGGGCGAGGCAGAGGTTGAACGAGCTCTGCTTGCCCCCGCTCGAGACGAGGATCTGCTTCTCGGAGTAGTCGAGCCCGTTCTCGCGCTTGAACTTGGCGGCGATCGCCTTCTTGAGCGAGGGGGTGCCGCCGGTCGCCGTGTACTTGGTGTAGCCCTTCTGGATGGCCGCGATCGCCGCGTCCTTGATGAACTGCGGGGTGTCGAAGTCGGGCTCGCCGGCTCCCATGGCGATCACGTCCTTGCCCTCGGACTTGAGCTTCGCGGCTTTCGCGGACACGGCGAGGGTGGGGGACGCTTTGATGACCTTCAGGCGGTCGGACACGAGCGACATGGGGTTCTCCGGGGTGGATTGCGGGCGCAGCGCCCCTATTTTAGAGGGATGTGGCGGTGCGGAACAGCCCGCGGAACCGCTAGAATGTCCTGTTTCGCCGGAGGAATGCCGCCCCGCATGGAAGTCGTCACGTTTCCGAACAGCCCGTTTCGCCTGCACCAGCCGTTTCCCCCGGCGGGCGACCAGCCGGCCGCCATCGAAAAGCTCGTCGAGGGGCTGGACGACGGGCTCGCCTACCAGACGCTCCTCGGCGTCACCGGCTCCGGCAAGACCTACACCATGGCCAACGTGATCGCGCGCACGGGACGCCCCGCGCTCGTGATCGCCCCGAACAAGACGCTCGCCGCCCAGCTCTACGCGGAGTTCCGCGAGTTCTTCCCGGAGAACGCGGTCGAGTACTTCGTCTCGTACTACGACTACTACCAGCCCGAGGCCTACGTGCCCTCGCGCGACCTCTACATCGAGAAGGACTCCTCGATCAACGAGCACATCGAGCAGATGCGCCTGTCGGCGACCAAGAGCCTGCTCGAGCGCTCCGACACCGTGATCGTGGCGACGGTCTCGTGCATCTACGGCATCGGCGACCCCGGCGACTACCAGGACATGCGCCAGGTCCTGCGGGAGAAGGACCCCGTGCCCCAGCGCGACCTGCTCGCGCGCCTCGCGGGCATGCAGTACACGCGCAACGATCTCGACTTCCGGCGCGGCACCTTCCGCGTGCGCGGCGACACCATCGACGTCTTCCCCGCGGAAAACAGCGAGCAGGCGCTGCGCATCTCGCTCTTCGACGACGAGATCGAGTCCCTCACGCTGTTCGACCCGCTCACCGGCGAGCTCCTGCACCGCATCCCGCGCTTCACCCTCTACGCGAAGAGCCACTACGTGACGCCGCGCGAGACGGTGCTGCGCGCGATCGAGACGATCAAGGCGGAGCTGCGCGAGCGGCTCGCCGAGTTCCAGGCGCAGGGCAAGCTCCTCGAGCTGCAGCGCCTGCAGCAGCGCACGTACTTCGACCTGGAGATGCTCAACGAGCTGGGATTCTGCAAGGGGATCGAGAACTACTCGCGCCACCTCTCGGGGCGCTCGCCCGGGGAGCCGCCGCCCACCCTGATGGACTACCTGCCGCCGCAGGCCATCGTGGTGATCGACGAGAGCCACGTGACGGTCCCGCAGATCGGCGGCATGTACAACGGCGACCGGTCGCGCAAGCAGACGCTCGTGGACTACGGCTTCCGCCTGCCCTCGGCGCTCGACAACCGGCCCCTCAAGTTCGAGGAGTTCGAGCGCCAGGTGAAGCAGGCGATCTTCGTCTCGGCGACCCCCGCCGAGTACGAGCGCGCCAAGTCGGGGCAGGTGGTCGAGCAGCTCGTGCGGCCCACGGGGCTCGTCGATCCCGAGCTGATCCTGCGGCCTGCGTCCACCCAGGTGGACGACCTCCTGTCGGAAGCCAACAAGCGCGTGAAGGCGAACGAGCGGGTGCTGGTCACCACGCTCACCAAGCGCATGGCCGAGGACCTCACCGAATACCTCGCCGAGCACGGCGTGAAGGTGCGCTACCTGCACTCGGACATCGATACCGTCGAGCGCGTGGAGATCATCCGCGACCTGAGGAAGGGCCTCTTCGACGTGCTCGTGGGCATCAACCTGCTGCGCGAAGGGCTCGACATCCCGGAGGTGTCGCTCGTGGCGGTGCTCGACGCGGACAAGGAAGGGTTCCTGCGCTCCGGGCGCTCGCTCATCCAGACCATCGGCCGGGCCGCGCGCCACATCAACGGCACGGCGATCCTCTACGCCGACCAGGTGACCGACTCGATGAAGACGGCGATCGGGGAGACCGAGCGCCGGCGCACCCGGCAGGTCGCGTTCAACCTGGCGCACGGCATCGAGCCGAAGAGCGTCTCCAAGCGCATCAAGGACCTCATCGACGGCGTGTACGACCCCGACGCCGCGAGGCAGGCGCGCAAGGCGGCCGAGGAGGAGGCGAAGTACGAGGACCTTTCCGAGAAGCAGCTCGACCAGCGCATCCGCAAGATGGAGAAGGAGATGCTGGAGGCGGCCCGCAACCTCGAGTTCGAGCGCGCCGCGAGCCTGCGCGACGAGCTGAAGGTGCTGCGCGACCGGCTCATGGCCGTGGGAGGCGCGGACGCGTGAAGGAGTCGGTCTCGCTCCTGCTGGTCTGCACGGGCAACATCTGCCGCTCTCCGACGGCGGAGGGTGTCCTGCGCCGCATGGCCTCCGATCGGGGGTTGCCGCAGCGGGTGCGCGTGGCCTCGGCGGGAACCCACGACTACCACGTGGGCGAATCCCCCGACCCGCGCGCGGTGCGCCACGCCGCGCGGCGCGGCTACGACCTCTCGTTGCTGCGCGCCTCGCAGGTGAGCGCCCGGGATTTCCACGAGCACGACTACATCCTCGCCATGGACCGCGGGCACCTGCGCCTGCTGCGCGCCATCGCGCCGCGCGGCTCGAAGGCCGCGCTGGGCCTCTTCCTCGACGCGAGCGAGCGCTGGAAGGGCGAGGACGTGCCCGATCCCTACTACGGCGGCGTGGAAGGCTTCGAGCGCGTCCTCG
>DASPRQ010000045.1:0-3066 GCA_035624355.1 Usitatibacter sp.
CGTCGGCGGTCACCAGCAGCTTCGCCTCCGCATCGAGAATGCGGTCGCGCAGCGCTTCGGAGCTGAATCCTCCGAACACGACGCTGTGCACGGCGCCGATCCGGGCGCAAGCGAGCATCGCGATGGCCAGCTCGGGGACGAGCGGCATGTAGATCGCGACCCGGTCGCCCTTCCTGATGCCCAGCTTCTTCAGGCCGTTCGCGAGCTGGCAGACGCGGTGGTAGAGCTCCCGGTAGGTGACCTTCGTGACCTTGCCGTCGTCGGCCTCGAAAATGATCGCGACCTTGTCGGGCTGCGTCTTGAGGTGCCGGTCGAGGCAGTTGTACGAGGCGTTCAGCTCGCCGTCGTAGAACCAGCGGTAGAACGGCGCGTTCGACTCGTCGAGCGTCTTCGTGAAAGGCTTCGACCACGCGAGCTCCTCGCGCGCGAGCCTCGCCCAGAAGGCCTCGGGGTCGCGCTCGGCCTCGCGGTACAGCGCCTCGTAGGCCGCCATGCCCGAGATGTTGGCCTGCTTCACGAAGGCCTTGGACGGCGGGAAGACGCGCGATTCCTGGAGGACGGACTCGATGGTGGACATGGGGACCTCTCCTCGAAGCGAAGGGGCGGTCTGTCGAATCCGGGCCGCCTCGTGCCCGATTTATAGCACAAGGCCCCCCGGGCGGGCTCGGGATGCGGCCGCGGCGCCCCCGGCGGGCGCAATCCTTGATCTGGGCCAAGGGGGGCGCGCCCGTCCGCGGTAGCCTGAGTCTGCATTCCCACTCGCATCCGTGACCCGACGGTGGAACCGGCGAACGCCCACCAAGCCCCGGCGGAGCGCCTGGAGCGGGCCATCGGCGCCATCGCGCAGGTCGACGGGCCGGTGGTGGATATCCGCTGCGAGGCGCTGCCCCCGCTGCATCGCGCGCTCTGGACGCCGCTCGACGGCGAGCGCTGCGTCTTCGAGGTGCACAGGCACCTCGACGAGAAGCGCGTGCGCGCGATCACGCTCCACCGCACCTCGGGCTTGCGGCGCGGCATGCCCGTGTTCGACAGCGGCGCCCCGCTGCGCGTGCCCGTGGGCGCCGGCTGCCTGGGGCGGCTGCTCAACGTGTTCGGCGCGCCGCTCGACGGCGGCCCCCCGCTCGCGGGCGGCGAGTTCCGCAACATCCTCGCCCCGCCGGCCGCGCTCGAGGAGACGACCGCGGGCGGGCAGATCCTCGAGACCGGCATCAAGGTGATCGACCTGCTCTGCCCCTTCGTGCGCGGGGGCAAGACGGGACTCTTCGGCGGCGCGGGCGTCGGCAAGACCGTGCTCATCATGGAGTTCATGCACGCCATCGTCGCGTTGCACGCGGGGCTGTCGGTGTTCGGCGGGGTGGGCGAGCGCATTCGCGAGGGACACGAGCTGTGGAACCAGATGCGCGAGGCGGGCGTGATGCAGGACAGCGTGATGGTCTTCGGGCAGATGGACGAATCGCCGGGCGTGCGCTTCCGCGTGGCGCTCGCGGCCCTCACCTACGCCGAGCACCTGCGCGACACGCTGGGCAAGGAGGTGCTGTTCCTGATCGACAACGTCTTCCGCTTCGTGCAGGCGGGCAGCGAGATCTCGGGCCTGCTCGGCCGCATGCCCGCCACCGTGGGCTACCAGCCCACGCTCGCCACCGAGGTCGCGCAGCTCGAGGACCGCATCATCTCAACGACGCGCGGGGCGATCACGTCGGTCCAGGCGGTGTACGTGCCGGCCGACGACATGACCGACCCGGCGGTGAGCGCGCTGCTCGCTCACCTCGACACCCGCGTGGTGCTGTCGCGCGCGCAGGCGGGCAAGGGCATCTATCCCGCGGTCGACCCGCTGCAGTCCGGCAGCCAGATGATGGACCGGCACGTGGTCGGCGACCGCCACTACACGATCGCCGAGGGCGTGCGCGAGCACCTCGCGCGCTACGACGAGCTCGAGGACCTCATCACGATGCTCGGCGTGGAGGAGCTCTCGGAGCAGGACCAGCGCATCGTGCGCCGCGCCCGCAAGCTCCAGCGCTACCTCAGCCAGCCGTTCCACGTGATCGAGGCGCAGATGGGCGTGAAGGGCGTGTCGGTCCCGCTCGCGCGCACGCTCGACGACTGCGAGGCGTTCCTCCGGGGCCGCTACGAGGACGTGCCCGAAGAAGTCTGCTACATGCGCGGAGCGATGGAAGAGGCCCCGGCATGAGCGGATTCACGATGCACCTGCAGGATGCGACGCGCTACGAGCGCATCGAGGGCGTGGACAGCTTCGTCGGCGTCGACGCCTCGGGAAGCTTCGGCGTCCGCGCGGGCCACGAGCGGCTGATGACCTCGCTCGCCTACGGGCTCGCTCGCTTTCGACGGGCCGGCGAGCCGTGGCAATACCTCGCGCTCCCGCGGGCACTGCTCTACATGCGCGGCGGCGAGCTCTACGTGAGCACGCGCCGCTACCTGCGAGATGCCGATTACCGCCGCATGAGCGAGGCGCTCGAGCGGCGCCTGCGCGACGAAGAGCAGGCCCTCGCGCAGGTGCGCACCAGCCTGCACCGCATGGAGGAGGCGATGTTCAGGCGCCTCTGGGAGCTCGGCCGTGAACGCGTCGCGTGACGAGCAGGAAAAGCTCCGCGAGCGCGTGGAGCACCAGGCCGAGCGCATCGAGCGGGCGGAGCGCGAGCGGCGCTCGCTCCTCGCGCAGACGGCCTATCTCGGCATGCTCGGGCTGCTGCTCGTACTGCCCGCGGTCGGCGGCGCCTACCTCGGCCGCTGGCTCGACGAGCAGTCGGCGGGCTACGGGATCCGCTGGACCGTGAGCCTCATCGTCCTCGGGCTTGCCGTGGGCGCGGTCAACGTGTACCTCTTCCTGCGCGACTGAAGCCATGGGCGCCGAAGACATCCTCGCGCACCTCGGCCCGCTCGCGATCACGCGCACGGTCGCGACGACGTGGGCGCTCATGGCGCTGCTCGCGCTCGTGTCGTGGAGCACGACGCGGCGGCTGCGCGTGGACCGGCCCGGCCGCGCCCAGGCGGCGCTCGAGGGATCGGTGCTCGCCATCCGGGAGGCGATCGAGGGTGTGGTCCCCGGGG
>DASPRQ010000053.1:0-20489 GCA_035624355.1 Usitatibacter sp.
ACCGCGCGCTGCGCGCCCGCGATGCGCGCTTCGACGGGCGCTTCTTCGTCGCGGTCACCTCGACCCGCATCTATTGCCGGCCGGTGTGCACGGTTAAGCCGCCGAAGCGCGAGAACTGCCGCTTCTACCCGAGCGCGGCGGCCGCCGAGGCTTCGGGCTACCGGCCGTGCCTGCGCTGCCGGCCGGAGCTCGCGCCGGGGCTCGCGGCCGTGGACGCGAACCGCCGCCTCGCGCAGGCGGCCGCGGGCCTCATCGAGGACGGGCGCCTCGGCGCGGACTCGCGCCTGCCCGACCTCGCCGGGGCGCTCGGCGTCACCGACCGGCACCTGCGCCGCGTGTTCGGTCAGGAGTTCGGCGTCTCGCCCGTCGAGTACGCGCAGACGCAGCGCCTCCTGCTCGCCAAGCGGCTGCTCACCGACACCGCGATGCCCGTGATCGACGTGGCGCTCGCGAGCGGCTTCGCGAGCTTGCGCCGCTTCAACCACCTCTTCCGCACGCGCTACCGCATGGCGCCGGGGGACCTCCGGCGCGCGGCGCCCGCCCTCGCCCGCGAGGCGCTCGCCTTCGACCTCGCCTTTCGCCCGCCGTACGACTGGGAGGCGATGCTCGATTTCCTCGCGCGGCGCGCGATCTCGGGCGTCGAATCGGTGGAGGGCCGCCGGTACCTGCGCACGGTGCGCGTCGAGCGCGGCGGCAAGGTCGCGACGGGCTGGATCTCGGTCGCCCCTTCGCGCAAGCCCCGCGCGCTTTCGGTGACCGCCAGCGCCTCGCTCGCCGGGGCGCTGCCCGCCGTGCTCTCCCGCGTGAAGCATCTCTTCGACCTCGCGTGCCATCCCGACGAGATCGCCTCGGCGCTCGGCGCGCTCGGCGCCGCGCATCCCGGGTTGCGCCTGCCGGGCGCCTTCGACGGCTTCGAGATCGCCGTGCGCGCGATCCTCGGCCAGCAGGTGACCGTGAAGGCGGCCTCGACGATCGCGGGCCGCTTCGCGCGCGCCTTCGGCGAGCCGGTCGCGACACCCCACGGTGCGCTCACGCACCTCTTTCCGACGGCGCAGGCGATCGCCGCGCTCGACCCGCCCGACATCGCGGCGCAGGGCATCGTCGCCGCGCGCGCCCGCGCCATCGCGGCCCTCGCGCGCGAAGCGGCCGCGGGGCGCGTCGCCCTCGATCCCGGCGCCGACGTCGACGCCACGCTCGCCGCGCTCGAGCGCATCCCGGGCGTGGGCCCGTGGACCGCCCAATACGTCGCGATGCGCGCGCTCGCCTGGCCGGATGCCTTCCCGCTTCCCGATGTCGCGGTGCTGAAGGCGATGGGGGAGCGCGATGCGCGGCGCGCCGTGGCGCTCGCGGAAGCCTGGCGGCCGTGGCGCGCCTACGCCGTGATGCACCTGTGGAAATCCCTGGAGAAGAGCCCATGACCTCGTACCTTCGCATCGACACCCCGCTCGGCCCCATGATCGCCGTCGAAGATCACGGCGCGCTCGGCGCCCTCGATTTCACCGACGCGCGCTACGCGCGGCCCGTCGCCGCGGACTGGCGCGAGGACCCCGCCTCGCCGCTGCTGTGCGATTGCGCACGGCAGCTCGCCGAGTACTTCGCGCGCCGGCGGCGGCGCTTCGACCTCCCGCTCGCCCCGCAGGGCACCCCGTTCCAACGCCGCGTGTGGGACGAGATCGCTCGCGTCCCCTACGGAACGACGCTCACGTATTCGCAGCTCGCCGAGCGCGCGGGCGCGCCCGGTGCGGCGCGCGCCGCGGGCGCGGCCACCGGCCGCAATCCCCTCGCCATCGTGGTGCCCTGCCATCGCGTCGTGGGCGCGCACGGCGACCTCACGGGCTACGCGGGCGGCGTGGAGCGCAAGGCGCGGCTCCTCTCGCTCGAGGGCGCGCTCGAGGAAGCCGCCGCTTGAGGCCCGCCGACCTCGCGCGCCTCGTGGCGCTCGCGGCCATGTGGGGCGCGTCGTTCCTCTTCCTGCGCTACGCCGTGCCGTCCATGGGCGCGACGCTGCTCATCGAGGTGCGCGTGCTCGTCGCGGGCGCGGCCCTCCTCGGCTGGGTGCTCGCGACCGGGGGGCACGTGGGCTGGAAGCGCCACTGGCGCGCCTACCTCTTCGTGGGCGCCCTGGGCCTCGCCGCCCCCTTCACGCTCATCGCCCAGGCGGTGACCGTGATCGACGCCTCGACCGCGGCGATCCTCAACGCGCTCTCGCCGCTCTTCGCGGCGCTGGTCGCCGCGGCGTGGATCCGCGATCCGCTCACGCCCGCGAAGCTCGGGGGCATCGCGCTGTGCCTCGCGGGGACCGCGGTGCTCGTGGGCTGGACGCCCTCGCCGCTCGATTCGCGCCATCTCTTCGCCGCCGCGCTCTCGGTGGCGGCGACCGCG
The DNA here is from genome assembly GCA_035624355.1 of Usitatibacter sp. Classification (GTDB taxonomy): domain Bacteria; phylum Pseudomonadota; class Gammaproteobacteria; order Burkholderiales; family Usitatibacteraceae; genus Usitatibacter. The sequence goes on from DASPRQ010000053.1 coordinate 2,383, forward strand.
CTCTACGGCTACACCATCGTCTTCACGAAGGTGCACCTGAAGGGGGCGAATCCGCTCGGCATCTCCGCGGGCACGCTCCTCATGGCCGCGGCCGCGATGCTGCCCTTCACTCCCGTCACGCGCGACTTCGCCGCCATCCCCGCGGGCGCGTGGATCGCCGCGGCGGGGCTCGCGATCGTCTCGACCACGGTCGCCTTCATCCTCTACTACCGCCTCATCGCCGACGTGGGCCCCGTGAAGGCGATCACCGTGACCCTCCTCGTGCCCGTGTTCGGGATGGCGTGGGGCGTGGCGTTCCTGGGAGAGCCCGTGACGCCCGGGCGCATCGCCGGATGTGCGATCATTCTCGCAGGATGCGCGCTCATCCTCGGTCTCGTGCGCCTGCCCTCGCGCGCCGCGACCTGAATCCTCCCGGAGGCTCCCCCATGGCCGAAGAGCACGTCTTCGAGACGACCGTCGAATATCCCGCCGACCCGGCCCAGAAGGTGCCTCCCGATCCCGCGTTCTCGCGCGACAACCGCATGCGCGGAAGCGGCGCGCATCCCGAGCTGCCGGGCGCGCTGCCGCCCGCGCTCGGCGGCCACGACCGCGGCTACAGCCCCGAGGACCTGCTGATCCTGTCGCTCTCGGAGTGCCACCTGCTCACCTACCTCTACCTCGCGCAGCGGAAGGGCATCGCGATCCGCCGCTACCAGGACCGCGCCACGGGGCGCCTCGGCAAGAACGCCGCGGGCCAGACCCAGATGCTCGAGGTGGTGCTGCGCCCGCGCGTGACCGTCCCGCGCGGCACCGATCCTGCGGCGGTGAACGCGCTGCACGAGCGCGCCCACCACTACTGCTTCATCGCCAACTCCGTCAACTTCCCCGTCCGCCACGAGCCCGAGGCCGTCGAGGAATAGCCCGCGCGGCCCATGGCCAACCGCCTCGCGAACCAGACCAGCCCCTACCTGAGGCAGCACGCGGGGAACCCCGTCGACTGGTATCCCTGGGGCGAGGAGGCGCTCGCCGAGGCGAAGCGCACCGGAAAGCCGATCCTGCTTTCCGTGGGCTACTCGGCGTGCCACTGGTGCCACGTGATGGCCCACGAGTCGTTCGAGGACGAGGCGACCGCGAGGCTCATGAACGAGCTCTTCGTGAACGTGAAGGTGGACCGCGAGGAGCGGCCCGACATCGACCAGATCTACCAGACGGCGCAGGCGATGCTCACGCGCCGCACCGGCGGCTGGCCCCTCACGATGTTCCTCACGCCGGACCAGGTGCCGTTCTTCGGCGGGACTTACTTCCCCGACGCCCCGCGCTACGGCATGCCCGCCTTCGGCGACGTGCTCAGGCGCGTGCGGGAGTACTACGACCGCCATCCCGACGAGATCCGCGAGACGGGCGCCGAGCTCGCCGCCGCCCTCGAGCGCACGCAGCCCCGCGCCGGCGCTGCGGCCGCGGCGCTCGCGCGCGAACCCCTCGACCGAGCGGTGGAGGAGCTCGACGCGTCCTTCGACCGCGAGCACGGAGGCTTCGGCGGCGCGCCCAAGTTCCCGCGCGCCGAGACGATCGATCTGCTCCTGCGCCGATGGGCCGCCGCGCCGCACGAGCCCTCGGGCCGCGCGGCGCTCGACATGGCCACGCTCACCCTGCGCCGCATGGCCGAAGGCGGCATCTACGACCAGCTGGGCGGCGGCTTCGCGCGCTACAGCGTGGACGCCGAGTGGGCGATCCCCCACTTCGAGAAGATGCTCTACGACAACGCGTCGCTGCTGCGCCTATACGCCGACGCGTGGGCGATCACGCGCGAGCCGCTCTTCGCGCGCGTGTGCGAGGAGACCGCCACGTGGGTGATGCGCGAGATGCAGTCGCCCGGGGGCGGCTACTACTCGTCGCTCGACGCCGACTCCGAGGGCGAAGAGGGCAAGTACTACGTCTGGAGCGTCGACGAGGTCCGCGCGTTGCTCGCGAAAGAAGAATTCGAGGCCGCATCCCTCGTCTACGGGCTCGACCGCCCGCCCAACTTCGAGGGCCACGCCTGGCACCTCGCGATCGCGCGCGACCTTCCCGCCGTCGCCCGCGCCATGGGCGTCGCCGAGGATCGGGCGCGGGACCTGCTCGAGTCCGCACGGGTGAAGCTCCTCGCGGCGCGCGACGCTCGCGTGCGGCCGGGCCTCGACGACAAGGTGCTCACGTCGTGGAACGCCCTCATGGTCGCGGGCATGGCGCGCGCGGCGCGCGTGCTCGGTCGCCCCGAGTGGCTCGCCTCGGCGCGCCGCGCGCTCGATCACGTCAAGTCCGCGATGTGGCGCGACGGGCGGCTGCTCGCTACGTCCCGCGACGGCCACGCCCACCTCGATGCCTACCTCGACGACCACGCGTACCTGCTCGCGGCCCTGGTCGAGGTCCTCCAGGCGCGATTCTCGTCCGCGGACCTCGCGTGGGCCGTGGCGATCGGCCGCGCCCTCGTCGAGCGCTTCCACGACCCGGAGGAAGGCGGGTTCTTCTTCACCTCGAACGACCACGAGGCGCTCATCCACCGCCCCAAGCCGGGCCCGGACAACGCCACGCCCTCGGGCAACGGCGTGGCCGCGTGGGCGCTCGGGCGCCTTGCGCTCCTCGTGGACGAGCCCCGCTTCGCCGATGCCGCGCGCGATACCGTCGAGCTCTTCCTCCCGGGCGTGGAGCGCATGCCCTCGGCGTTCGGCACGATGCTCGCCGCGCTCGAGGAGCAGCTCGAGCCGCCGCGCACCGTGATCGTGCGCGGGCCCGCGGAGGCGCTCGCCCCCTGGCGCTCGCTCCTCGACGGGGCGTATCTCCCCACGGCGGTCGCGCTCTTCATCCCCGCCGGCGAGCCCGACCTGCCCGCGCCGCTCGCGAAGCCCCCGGGTGGCGCCATCCAGGCGTGGGTCTGCGAGGGCACGGTTTGCCTACCCCCGGCTACCTCTTTGGAGCAATTGCGCGAGACGCTCGGATTGCCGAAAATTGCGGGTTTCCCGTAGCCCCACCCCTCAAGGAGCCCCGTGCACATGAAGAAGACGTCGCTTGCCCTTTTCGCCGCGCTCGGCCTTTCCGCCCTCGCGCTCCCCGCCGCCGCCGCCGACGAGACGGCGCTCGCCCAGAAGAGCGGTTGCCTCGCCTGCCATTCCGTCGACAAGAAGGTCGTCGGGCCCGCCTACAAGGACGTCGCAGCCAAGTACCGCGGCGACAAGGGGGCCGAGGCGAAGCTCGTCGCGAAGGTCGAGAAGGGCGGCTCCGGCGTGTGGGGCGCGGTCCCGATGCCGCCCAACACCCAGGTCAAGCCCGCGGACGTGAAGACGCTGGTCGAGTGGATCCTGTCGCTCAAGTGACGGCGCCGGCGCGCTTCGCCGCCCCAGGAAAGCCGGCCGCGCGCCGGCTTTTTCTTTCGGGGAGCGCAACGCCTTTCCGGCAAGCGAGCGGGCGGAAATTGACATGCTTCGGGGCGCGTCCCCATAATGCGCCCCTCTCCGGCGCCCTGCGCCCGGTCCGACCCCCTCCCAGGAGCTCTCCATGAATCGCCCCCAACCGCTTGCCCTCGCCCTCGCCGTGACGGCCGCGCTCGGCCTCGCCGCGTGCGGCAAGAAGGAGGAGCAGGCCCAGGCCCCCGCGCCGCAGCCCGCGACCCCCGCCGTCCTCACCGTCACCATCGCGCACGCGGGCCCGCTCACCGGCTCCATCGCCCACCTCGGCAAGGACGACGAGAACGGCGTGCACCTCGCCATCGACCAGGCCAACGAGAAGCACCTCACCATCGGCGGCAAACCCGTGAAGTTCGTGATGGACAGCGAGGACGACCAGGCCGACCCGGCGACCGGCACCACCGTCGCGCAGAAGCTCGTCGACGCGAAGGTCGCCGCCGTGATCGGCCACCTCAACTCGGGCGTCTCGATCCCCGCCTCCGAGATCTACGCGAAGGCCGGCATCCCGATGATCTCCGGTTCGGCCACCAACCCGACGCTCACCGAGCGGGGCCTGAAGACCGTGTTCCGCACCGTGGGCCGCGACGACCAGCAGGGCCCGGCGATCGCCTCCTACATCGCGCACGAGCTCAAGGCGAAGAAGGTCGCGATCGTCGACGACAAGACCGCGTACGGCCAGGGTCTCGCCGACGAGGTGGAGAAGACGCTCAAGGCCGACAAGGTCCGCGTCCTCGCGCACGAGCACACCACGGACAAGGAGACCGACTTCAAGGCGCTGCTCACCAAGGTGAAGTCCGAGCGTCCCGACGTCGTCTTCCACGGAGGCATGGACGCGACCGGCGGCCCGATGCTCAAGCAGGCGCGCGAGCTCGGCATCAAGGCGATCTTCGCCTTCGGCGACGGCGCCTGCACCGACGAGATGGCCAAGCTCGCGGGCAAGTCCGCCGAGGGCATGGTGTGCTCGCAGGCGGGGCTGCCGCGCGAGGCCGCGAGCAAGGAATTCGTCGACGCCTTCACCAAGCAGTACGGCGAGATCAAGCAGTACGCGCCGTACTTCTACGACGCGACCAACGCGGTCATCGAGGCGATGAAGATGGCCGATTCGACCGACCCGGCGAAGTTCGCGCCCGACCTGTTCAAGGTCTCGTTCAACGGCGCCACCGGCAAGGTCGAGTTCGACGACAAGGGCGACCGCAAGGACGCCGAGATGACGATCTTCAAGATGGAGAACGGCCGGGTGACTCCGATCGCCATCGTGAAGAACGGGCAGACGACGCCGTTCGTGCCCGCCGCGAGCGCCCCGGCGGCGCCCGCCGCGGCCCCGGCCGCAGCGCCGAAGGAGGAAGGAAACAAGGGAGAAGCCAAGCCCGCGGAAAAGAAGAAATAACAACGCGAACAAGAGAGAAGAACAACTCGATCAGCGGGCCCGGCCCGCTGGAATCGACGGCACCGGACCCCGGTGCCGTTTTTTTTCGCCGGCGCCCGCGGAAGCCGCGCGGCCCGGCCGGGGAGCCGGAGCCGGCGAGCGTGCACGGACGGCCGGTGTGCCCTTAGAATCGCCCGATGGACATCTTCCTGCAGCAGGTCGTCAACGGCCTCACGCTGGGTTGCGTCTATGCCGTGGTGGCGCTGGGGTACACGATGGTCTACGGCATCATCCAGCTCATCAATTTCGCGCACGGCGAGATCGTGATGATCGGCTGCATGGTCGCCTTCTCGGTGATCGTCGCGCTCGCCCCCTCCGGCCTGCCGCCCCTGGTGATCGTGGGCGCCGGGACGCTCGCCGCGATCCCGGTATGCATGGCGGTGAACTACGTCGTGGAGCGCGTCGCGTATCGGCCGCTGCGCAACGCCCCGCGCCTGGCGCCGCTCATCACCGCGATCGGCGTCTCGATCGTCCTGCAGCACCTCGCGCTCCTCGTCTGGAGCCGCAACATCATCGCCTTCCCGCAGATCATCGACCTCAAGCTCTACCACCTCGGGAATTCGCCGACCGCCGCGACGATCTCCAACGTGCAGCTGGCGATCATCGGCGCGTCGGTCCTGATGATGGTGGGCCTGCTCGCGCTCGTGTACCGCACGCGCATCGGGATCGCGATGCGCGCGACCTCGCAGAACGCGCACGTGGCCGGGCTCATGGGCGTGGACGTGAACGGCGTGATCTCCTTCACCTTCGTCGTGGGCGCGGCCCTCGGCGCGGTCGCCGGGGTGATGGTGGGAACCTACTACGGCATCGCGCACTATCAGATGGGATTCCTGCTCGGCCTGAAGGCGTTCTCCGCGGCGGTGCTGGGCGGGATCGGCAACCTCCCCGGCGCGGTGCTCGGCGGCGTGCTCATGGGGCTCATCGAGGCCCTGGGCACGGGGTACGTGGGCGACTGGACCAACGTCTGCACCCTCAACCACTTCCTCCCGGGCTTCGCCGGCGTGTGCGCGGCGAGCCCCGAAGCGAGTCTCTTCGGCAGCAACTACAAGGACGTGTACGCGTTCATCGTGCTGATCCTCGTGCTCATCTTCCGGCCCTCGGGCCTGCTCGGCGAGCGCGTCGGCGACCGGGCGTGATCGTGCGTTGGAAAGTGATTCAGGCAAAAGTGTGACCATGGGCACCATCGGCGCGCTTCGCTCGAGCCCCAAGGCCAAGTGGGCCGGGGTCGCGCTCGTTGTGATGTCGCTCCTGGTGCTCCCCTTCGCGCTCGCCTACGTCGGCACGGCCTGGGTGCGCATCACCAACTTCGCGATCCTCTTCACGATGCTCGCGCTGGGGCTGAACATCGTGGTGGGGTTCGCGGGGCTGCTGGACCTGGGCTACATCGCCTTCTACGCCGTGGGCGCGTACACGTACGCGCTCCTCGCCTCGCCCCAGTTCGACATCCACTGGCCGTGGTGGGCGATCCTGCCGATCGGCGCGGCGATCGCGTGCCTGTTCGGCATCCTGCTCGGCACGCCCACGCTCAAGCTCCGCGGCGACTACCTCGCGATCGTGACCCTCGGCTTCGGCGAAATCATCCGCATCTTCCTCAACAACCTCTCGGACCCGTTCAACCTCACCAACGGGCCGAAGGGCATCTGGTCGATCGACTCGGTGCATTTCATGGGGATCCACTTCGGCGTGCCGAGCCGTTTCGCCGGCCTCGATTTCTCCGGCACCATCAAGTACTACTACTTCCTGCTCGCGATCCTCGCGCTGGTGATCGTCGTGAACCTGCGCCTGCAGGATTCGCGCATCGGCCGCGCGTGGGAGGCGATCCGCGAGGACGAGCTCGCGGCCCGCTCCATGGGCATCAACACGCGCAACATGAAGCTCCTCGCCTTCGCGATGGGCGCCTCGTTCGGCGGCGTGGCGGGCGGCATGTTCTCGGCGATGCAGAACTTCATCAGCCCGGAGAGCTTCGTGCTCACGCAAAGCGTGATGGTGCTCTCGATGGTGGTGCTGGGCGGCATGGGCAACGTCTGGGGCGTGATCCTGGGCGCCATGCTCCTCACGTTCGTGCCCGAGCTCCTGCGCTACAGCGTGGCCCCCGTGCAGAGCTGGCTCTTCGGCCGCTCGATCGTCGATCCGGAAGTGATCCGCATGCTCCTTTTCGGGCTCACGATGGTCGTGATGATGCTGTTCCGTCCCGCGGGGCTCCTGCCCTCGGCCGTGCGCAAGCGCGAGCTCGTCGCCCCCGAAGATGTCGACTGAGCCGAGCGCGGTCCCCGCCCCCGCGGCGGCGCCGATCCTCGAGGTCGAGCGCATCGGCAAGCGCTTCGGCGGCCTCACCGCGCTCTCGGACGTGAGCTTCTCCATCGCGAGGGGCGAGATCTACGGGCTCATCGGGCCCAACGGCGCGGGCAAGACCACGCTCTTCAACGTCCTCACGGGCATCTACCGGCAGGACGAGGGCCGGGTGCGCTTCGAAGGCGGCGCGCTCGCCGCCCAGACCCCGGACCGCATCGCGAAGCTCGGCATCGCCCGCACCTTCCAGAACATCCGCCTTTTCGCGAACCTCTCGGCCCTCGAGAACGTGATGATCGGCCGGCACGTGCGCACCCGCGCGGGCGTCGTGGGCGCGATCCTGCGCGGGCCGGGCACGCGCGCCGAGGAGGCCGCGATCGAGCGCCGCGCCCGCGAGCTCCTCGCGTACGTGGGGATCGCCTCCCGCGGAAACCTCCTCGCGCGCCACCTCTCCTACGGCGACCAGCGCCGCCTCGAGATCGCGCGCGCGCTCGCCACCGACCCGCGCCTGCTCGCCCTCGACGAGCCGGCCGCCGGCATGAACGCCACGGAGAAGCTCGAGCTGCGCCGCCTCCTCGAGTCGATCCGCTCCGACGGCGTGACGCTGCTCGTCATCGAGCACGACGTGAAGCTCGTGATGGGCCTGTGCGACCGGGTGCTCGTCCTCGACTACGGCCGCAAGATCGCCGAGGGCGAGCCGAAGGCGATCCAGAAGGACCCGCGCGTGATCGAGGCCTACCTCGGCAAGCCGCACGAGAAGGCGCAGGCATGAGCCTGCTCGCCCTCGAGGGGCTCGAGGTCGCCTACGGCGGCATCCGCGCCGTGAAGGGGATCGACCTCGCCGTCGAGCCGGGCGAGATGGTGTGCCTCATCGGCGCCAACGGCGCGGGCAAGAGCACGACGCTGCGCGCGGTCACGGGCCTCGTGCGCGCCGCGGCCGGAAGCATCCGCTACGACGGGCGCGACATCGGGGGCCTGCGCGTGCACGAGATCGCGCGCCTCGGGCTCGCGATGGTTCCCGAGGGCCGCGGCATCTTCCCGCAGCTCACGATCGACGAGAACCTCGCCATGGGCGCCTACGCGCGCGGGAGCGACCCTTCCGTCCGGGCCGACCGCGAGCACGTCTTCCACCTTTTCCCGCGCCTCGCCGAGCGCCGCCGCCAGACCGCGGGGACGCTCTCCGGCGGCGAGCAGCAGATGCTCGCGATCGCCCGCGCGCTCATGAGCCGCCCCAGGCTCCTGCTGCTCGACGAGCCGAGCATGGGGCTCGCGCCCCTCATGGTGGAGCGGATCTTCGAGGTGATCCGCACCATCGCCGCCGGGGGCGTGACGCTGCTCCTCGTCGAGCAGAACGCGCGCCTCGCCCTCGAGGTGAGCCATCGCGGCTACGTGCTCGACGGCGGCCTCGTCACCCTCTCGGGCCCCGCCCGCGCGCTGCTCGACGACCCGCGCGTGCGCGAGGCGTACCTCGGCGAATAGCCATGACCCTCGGCAAGGAAGACCTCGCGGAGCTCGCGCGCGCCAAGGAGATCCTCGAGCATCCCGGCATCGCCGTGAAGCTCTCGGCGCTCGTGGGCTCGCCCGTGGAGAAGGGCATGAAGCTCCTGCCCTCGCGCTGGCAGGCGACGGTGCACGAGGCGACGCGCGCGGCGCTCATGAAGGCGCTCGACGTGGCGGTGAGCTCGCTCGGCGGCCGGGGCGCCCTTCCCGCGGGCGACAAGCTCCACCGCTTCGCCGCCGCCGCCTCGGGCGCGGCCGGCGGCGCCTTCGGACTGCCGGCGCTCGCCGTGGAGCTCCCGGTGTCCACCACGCTCATGCTGCGCTCCATCGCCGACATCGCCGCGGCCCACGGCGAGGACCTCGCCGACCTCGACACGCGGCTTGCCTGCCTGGGCGTCTTCGCGTTGGGGAGCGACCGCTCCGCATCCGACGACGCGGCGGAGACGGGCTACTTCGCCGTGCGCTCCGCCCTCGCCACCGCGGTCACCGAGGCCTCGAAGCACCTCGCGCAGAAGGGGCTCGCCAAGGGAGGGGCGCCGGCCCTCGTGCGCCTGGTCGCCCTCATCGGCGCGCGCTTCGGCATCGTGGTCTCGGAGAAGGCCGCCGCCCAGGCGATTCCCATCCTCGGCGCGGCGGGCGGCGCGCTCGTCAACACGGTCTTCATCGGCCACTACCAGGACATGGCGCGCGGCCACTTCGCCGTGCGCCGCCTCGAGCGCCGCCACGGGGCGAAGGCGGTGCGCGAGGCCTACGACGCCCTCTGACGGCACCCGCGCCGCCATTTGCTACGATGGCGCCTTTCGCGGCGAGGGGGAGCCATGGCGGCGTATGTGCTGGCGGAGATCGAGATCACCAATCCCGAGGGCTACAAGGAGTACACGAAGCTCGTTCCCCCCACGATCGCGAAATACGGCGGGAAGTTCCTCACGCGCGGCGGCGCGTGCGAGCCGCTCGAGGGCGACTGGCCCGAGCGCCGGCGCGTCATCATCGAGTTCCCCTCCATGGAGGCGGCGCGCGGCTGGTGGAATTCGCCCGAGTACCGGAAGCCCAAGGCCATGCGCCAGGCGAACAGCCGCGGGCGCCTGCTCCTGATGGAAGGCGCGCCTACGTCCTAGGCTCGCGCTCCGCGTCGGCGATGCGCAGCTTGTGGAAGATGCGGTGCACGGCCGGCGCGAAGATCACCGCGGCGATGCCCAGCACGGCGAAGCCCGAGTAGATCGCGTACAGCCCCGCGAAGAGCTTGCCCGCGGTCGTCTTCGGCAGGTCCACGGGTCCCATGCCCGAAAGGACCATCGCGGCGTTGAGGAAGGCGTCGAGCGGACCCAGCCCCTCGAAGACGGAGTAGCCCGCCATCCCGAGGAGCAGCGAGAACGCGATGAGCGCGAAGCCCGCCTTGGCGGCGCTCAGCACGCGCCGGCGGTGCGTCTCGCGCGAGGCGAGCGGCAGGGGCGCGGGCGACGGCGCGGCCATCGCTAGAGGCTCGCCCAGTCGCGCGGCGGCATCAGGAATTGCGCGAGGCGCGCCTCGGGCGTGCCCGCCGCGGGCTTCCAGTCGTAGCGCCACTTCGCCACCGGCGGCAGCGACATGAGGATGGACTCGGCCCTCCCGCCCGACTGCAGGCCGAAGAGCGTGCCGCGGTCCCACACGAGGTTGAACTCGACGTAGCGCCCGCGCCGGTAGGCCTGGAAGTCGCGCTCCCGCTCGCCGTAGGGATCGGCGCGCCGGCGCTCCACGATGGGCACGTAGGCGGGCAGGAACGCGTCGCCCACGGCGCGCATCACCGCTAAGCTCTTCTCGAATCCGAGCTCGTTGAAGTCGTCGAAGAAGGTGCCGCCGATGCCGCGCGGCTCGCCGCGGTGCCGGAGGAAGAAGTACTCGTCGCACCCCTTGCGGAAGCGCTCGTGCAGGCCCGGGAAGGGCGCGAGCGCCTCGCGGTTGGCGCGGTGGAAGTGGACGCAGTCCTCGTGCACGGGGTAGTACGGCGTGAGGTCCATGCCGCCGCCGAACCACCAGGCGCCCTGCGCCTCGCCCGAGGACGCGCCTTCCGGCGCCCGGGCCGAGAAGAACCGCACGTTCATGTGCACGGTGGGAACGTGGGGGTTGCGCGGATGGAAGACGAGCGAGACCCCCATCGCCTCCCACGGCAGCCCCGCGATGCCCGCCCGGTGCGCGCTCGCCGAGGGCGGAAGCTTCCGCCCGTGCACGTGGGAGAACCCCACGCCGGCCCGCTCGAGGAGCGCGCCTTCCTCGAGCAGGCGCGAGATGCCGCCGCCGCCCTCGGGCCGCGTCCACTCGTCGCGCAGGAACCGGCCGCCGTCGAGCGCCTCCATGCGCGCGACGATGCGCTCCTGCAAGCCCAGCAGGTAGTCGCGGACCGCGGCGGGGTCGGTCATCGGCGTCCGAAGGCGCGGTGGCCGATGTCCTTGCGGAACTGCATCCCGTCGAAGCGGATGCGCTCGGCGACCTCGTAGGCGCGCGCGGCGGCGATCTTCACCTTGTCGCCGAGGGCGGTCACGCACAGGACGCGCCCGCCGCTCGTGAGCAGCCTCCCGCCGCGCTCCTCGGTCGCGGCGTGAAAGACGTGGAAGTCCTCCTCGTCGCGCGGCAGGCCGTGGATCTCGTCGCCCTTGCGCGGCGTCCCGGGGTAGCCCGCGGCGGCGAGCACGACGCCGAGCGCCGCGCGCCGGTCCCACTGCGCCTCGGCCCGGTCGAGCGTGCCCTCCAGCGCCTGCTCGACGAGCTCGAAGAGGTCGGACTTGAGGCGCATGAGGATCGGCTGCGCCTCGGGATCGCCCAGGCGGCAGTTGAACTCCACCACGTGCGGGGCGCCGCCCGCGTCGATCATGAGGCCCGCGTAGAGGAACCCCGTGTAGGGCGTCCCCTCGGCGGCCATGCCCTTCACCACGGGCGCGATCACCTCGCGCATGACGCGGTGGTGCACCTCGGGCGTGACGACCGGCGCCGGCGAGTACGCGCCCATGCCGCCGGTGTTGGGCCCGCGGTCGCCGTCGAAGATGCGCTTGTGGTCCTGGCTCGAGGCGAGCGGCAGCACGTTCTTCCCGTCCGCCATCACGATGAAGCTCGCCTCCTCGCCCTCGAGGAACTCCTCGATCACCACGCGGTGGCCCGCCTCGCCGAGCTTGCCGCCGGCGAGCATCGCGTCGATGGCGTCGTGCGCCTCGGCCGGCGTAGCGGCGACCACCACGCCCTTGCCCGCGGCGAGCCCGTCGGCCTTGACGACGATCGGCACCGGGTGCGCGTCGACGTGGTCGTGGGCGGGCTGCGCGTCGGTGAAGGTGGCGTGGCCCGCGGTCGGGATCCCGTGACGCGCCATGAAGCGCTTGGCGAAATCCTTGGAGGCCTCGAGCTGCGCGGCCGCCTTCGTGGGGCCGAAGATGCGCAGGCCCGCGTCGAGGAACTCGTCCACGATCCCCGCGGCGAGCGGCCCCTCGGGGCCCACGACGGTCGCGTGGATCCCCTCGTCCTTCGCGAAGCGCACGAGCTCGGGAATCGCCGTGATCGGCGCGTTGAAGACGCCGTCCTCGCGCGCGGTGCCGGCGTTGCCCGGCGCCACGTACACCCGCGAGACGCGGCGCGACTGCGCGAGGCGCCACGCGATGGCGTGCTCCCGGCCCCCCGAGCCGATGACGAGGAGCTTCAATGCCGGAAGTGGCGCATCCCGGTGAACACCATCGCGATGCCGTGCTCGTCGGCCGCGGCGATCACCTCGGAATCGCGGACGCTGCCCCCCGGCTGGATCACGGCCTTCGCGCCGGCCTTCGCCACGACGTCCAGGCCGTCGCGGAACGGGAAGAAGGCGTCGGAGGCGGCCACCGAGCCGCGCAACGTGAGCCCGGCGTTGCGCGCCTTGATCGCGGCGATGCGCGTCGAGTCCACGCGGCTCATCTGGCCCGCGCCCACGCCGAGCGTCATGCCCGAGCGGCAGAAGACGATCGCGTTGGACTTCACGAAGCGCGCGACCCGGAAGGCGAACACGAGGTCGTTCATCTGCTCCGCCGTCGGGGAGCGGCGCGTGACCACCCGCAGCTCCGCGACGTCGTAGTCGTCCACCGTCTGCACGAGCAGCCCCCCGCCCACGCGCTTCAGGTCGAAACGGTTGGCCCCGCCCTCGAGGGCGATCTCGAGCACGCGCACGTTCTGCTTGGCCGCCAGCACCTTGCGCGCGCCCTCGTCGTATCCGGGGGCGATCAGCACCTCGACGAACTGCTTCGAGACGGCTTCGGCCGCGGCCGCGTCCACCGGCCGGTTGAACGCGATGATGCCGCCGAAGGCGGAGGTGGGATCGGTGAGGAAGGCGTTGCGGTAGGCCTCGAGCGGCGTCTGCGCCACCGCGACCCCGCAGGGGTTCGCGTGCTTCACGATGACGCACGCGGTCACGTCGAAGGAGCGGCAGCACTCCCACGCGGCGTCGGCGTCCGCGATGTTGTTGTAGCTGAGCTCCTTGCCCTGGAGCTGGCGGAAGCGGGCGAGCGTGCCCGCGGGGGGCTCCCGCTCGGCGTAGAACGCGGCCGACTGGTGCGGGTTCTCGCCGTAGCGCAGCGCCTGGGCGAGGCGAAACTGCAGGTTCAGCCGGTCGGGGAACTCGCGCGCCGTGCCCGCCGCGTCGCGGCTCGTGAGCCAGCTCGAGATCGTGCCGTCGTACTCGGCGGTGTGGCTGAAGGCCTTGGCGGCGAGCGCGTAGCGGTCCTCGTCGCCGAGGGCGCCGCCCGAGGCCTTCATCTTCCTCGCGAGCGCGGCGTAGTCCGCGGGATCCGTCACCACGGCGACGAACGCGTGGTTCTTGGCGGCCGCCCGCACCATCGCCGGGCCCCCGATGTCGACGTTCTCGATCGCCTCTTCCATCGTGCAGCCGGGCTTCGCCACGGTGCGCTCGAAGGGATAGAGATTCACGACCACCATGTCGATCGGCGGGATGCCGTGGTCCTGCATCGCGCGCACGTGGTCGGGGCGGTCGCGGCGCGCGAGGATGCCGCCGTGCACCTTCGGGTGGAGCGTCTTCACCCGGCCGTCCATCATCTCGGGGAAGTGCGTGTAGTCGGCGACCTCGGTCGCCACGACGCCGTTCACCTTCAGCAGCTGCGCCGTGCCGCCCGTGGAGACGATCTCCACGCCGTGCACGAGCAGCGCCTTCGCGAAATCGACGATCCCCGTCTTGTCGGAGACGCTGAGCAGCGCGCGGCGGATTCTGATCGCGGGCATCTCGCCGTCCGCTTCAGTCCAGTCCGTGCTGGTGCAGCTTCTTCCTCAGCGTGTTGCGGTTGAGCCCGAGGAGCTGGGCCGCGCGCGTCTGGTTGCCCTGCGCCTGGAACATCACGACCTCCAGCATCGGCCGCTCGACCGCGCACACCACCATCTCGTAGATGTTGGTGCACTTCTCCCCGTCGAGGTCCTTGAAGTACTGCCTCATCACCTTGCGGACGGTGGAAGCCAGCTCGTTCTCGCGCCCGCCCCCTTCGGCCTTCGCGGTGTACCGGTGTTTACGCTGCAAGGGCGACCTCTTCGTCGTATTCGAGGCTCGCCGAGCGCGCGAGCAGCTCGCCGAAGAACCGCTCCACGGCGTCGAGCTGCATCCCGGTGGTCTCGAGGGTGTTCATGCGGGCGCGGAACACGGCGGAGTTCTTGAGTCCTTTCGTGTACCAGCCGATGTGCTTGCGCGCCACCCGCACGCCCCGCTCCTCGCCGTAGAAGGCGTAGAGCTCGTGCAGGTGGGCCACCAGCACCTCGCGGATCTCCGCCACGCCGGGTGGAGCCAGCTCGGTGCCGGTCCTCAGGAAATGGTCGATCTCGCGGAAGATCCAGGGCCGGCCCTGGGCGGCGCGGCCGATCATGACCGCGTCGGCGCCCGTGTACTCGAGCACCTCCTTCGCCTTGCGCGGCGTGGCGATGTCGCCGTTGGCGATCACCGGGATGCCGACCGACTGCTTCACCGCGCGGATCGTGTCGTACTCCGCGTCGCCCGTGTACATGCAGGCGCGCGTGCGGCCGTGGATGGCGAGCGAGCGGATGCCGTGGTCCTCGGCGATCCTCGCGATGCGCAGGGCGTTGCGGTTGTCCCGGTTCCAGCCGGTGCGGATCTTGAGCGTGACCGGGACCTGCACCGCCTTCACGACCGCGTCCACGATCCTCGCGACGAGCGGCTCGTCCTGCAGAAGCGCGCTCCCGGCATAGACGTTGCAGATCTTCTTGGCCGGGCAGCCCATGTTGATGTCGACGATGTCGGCGCCCTTGTCCACGTTGTATTTCGCGGCCTCGGCCATCATGGCGGGGTCCGCCCCCGCGATCTGGATCACCCTGGGCTCCACCTCGCCCTCGTGGTTGCCGCGGCGGATCGTCTTCTCGGAGCCCCAGAGGAGGGAATTCGACGCCACCATCTCGGACACCGCCATGCCCGCGCCCATGCGCTTGCACAGGCTCCGGAAGGGGCGATCGGTCACGCCCGCCATGGGCGCGACGACGAGGTTGTTCTTCAGGTGGATGGAGCCGATCTTCAAGGCCGGATTTTCCCGTTTCCCGCGCTGCGCTCCCACGCGCACGGGAAGGGCAACTATTTTATACGCGGCGCGACGCGAGGGGTAAGTTAATTTTCGCACACGCCCGCGAGCCCCGCGCTCCTTCCGCGAAAATGTCAAGAGTCAAGCGGGCCGACTCACGTCCCGTAGCCGCCGCCCCCCGGCGTCTCGATCACGAACACGTCGCCTTCGCTCATCACGGTCTCGTCGGCGAAGGAAAGCTCGGTGCGCGACCCGTCGGCGCGCTCGACCCAGTTGCGCCCGAGCTCGCCCGGCGCGCCTCCCGCCATCCCGTAGGGCGGAACGCGGCGGTGGCCCGAGAGGATCGCGGCCGTCATGGGCTCGAGGAAGCGCACGCGGCGCGTCGCGCCGTCGCCGCCGCGCCATTTCCCGCGCCCGCCGCTGCCGCGCCGGATCGCGTGGCCCTCGATGCGCACGGGGAAGCGCCATTCGAGCACCTCGGGGTCGGTGAGGCGCGAGTTGGTCATGTGCGCCTGCACCGCGTCGGTGCCGTCGAAGCCGGGGCCCGCGCCCGTGCCGCCCGAGATCGTCTCGTAGTACTGGTAGCGGTCGTTGCCGAAGGTGAAGTTGTTCATCGTGCCGTAGGAGGCGGCCATCACGCCGAGCGCCCCGTAGAGCGCGTCCGTGAGGCATTGCGAGGTCTCGACGTTGCCCGCCACCGTGGCCGCCGGCGGGCGCGGGTTGAGCATCGAGCCCTCGGGCACGATCACCCGCAGGGGCTTCAGGCACCCGGCGTTGAGCGGGATGTCGTCGTCGACGAGCGTGCGGAAGACGTAGAGCACGGCCGCGTAGACCACGGCGGCGGGCGCGTTGAAGTTGCTCTCGAGCTGGCCGCTCGTGCCCGTGAAGTCCACGGTCGCGCTGC
Organism: Usitatibacter sp.; assembly: GCA_035624355.1. Classification (GTDB taxonomy): domain Bacteria; phylum Pseudomonadota; class Gammaproteobacteria; order Burkholderiales; family Usitatibacteraceae; genus Usitatibacter. The sequence continues at coordinate 18,433 of DASPRQ010000053.1, forward strand.
GCCGGTCGGCGCCGATCGAGACGGCGACCCGGATCACGGCGCCGTTGTCCATCTCGTAGGAGAACTCGCCGTCCTTCAGCACCCCGATCACCCGCCGCACGCACTCCTCGGCGTTGTCCTGGACGTGGCGCATGTAGGCCTGCACGACGTCGAGGCCGAAGTGGGCGACCATGCGCCTCACCTCCTGCACGCCCTTCTCGTTGGCCGCGATCTGCGCGCGCAGGTCGGCGAGGTTCTGGTCGGGATTGCGCGCGGGGTAGCGCGCCTCGGCGAGCAGCCGCCGCATCTCCTCCTCGCGCAGGCGCCCGCCCTCGACCAGCTTCACGTTGTCGATGAGCACGCCCTCCTCCTCGACCGTCCTCGAGAAGGGCGGCATCGAGCCCGGGGTGATGCCGCCGATGTCGGCGTGGTGCCCGCGGCTGCCGACGTAGAAGACGGGCCGGTCCGATGGGAGGGTGCGGTAGGAACCGGTGCGCTCGGCCTCGCGCTCCTCGAGGTACACGGGCGTGATCACGGTCACGTCGGGCAGGTGGGTTCCGCCGTTGTACGGGTCGTTCAGCGCGTACACGTCGCCGGGCCGCATGGTCTCGCGGTTCCTCGCGATCACCGTCCGGATGCTCTCGCCCATGGAGCCGAGGTGCACCGGCATGTGGGGGGCGTTCGCGATGAGGTTCCCCTCGGCGTCGAAGAGGGCGCAGGAGAAGTCGAGGCGCTCCTTGATGTTCACCGAGTACGCGGTCTGGGCGAGCCGCACCCCCATCTGCTCGGCGATGGACATGAAGAGGTTGTTGAACACCTCGAGCATCACCGGGTCGGCGCCGGTGCCCACGGCGTAGCGCGCCTCGCGGGGAGCGACGCGCTCGAGCACCAGGTGCCCGCGGCCGAGGACGCGCGCCTCCCACCCCGGCTCGACCACGGTGGTGCCGTTGGGCTCGGCGATGATGGCCGGCCCCGCGACGCGCGCCCCGGCGCTCAGCTCCTCGCGCACGTAGACCGAGGTCGCGCGCCGCATGCCCCCGCTCGTCATCTCCACGCGGTCGACGGGGTGCGGGGTCCGGGCCCCGGGCGTGTCCGCCTCCACCGCCGCCGGCGCCGCGTTCTCCGAGGCGCCGCCGCCCACCGCCTCCACGGACACCGCCTCGGCGACGAGCGAGCGCCCCGGCATGAGGAAGCTGAAGCGCTGCGCGTAGAGGCGCTCGAACTCGGCGCGCATCGCCTCGACCGGCGCGAGCGCCACCACGAGCGACGTGTCGGTCCCCTCGTACTTCACGTGCACGCGCTTCTCGAGGCGGGCGAGCGTCACCCCCTGCCACTTGAGCTCGTCCACGGCCTGCTCGCCCAGGCGCACCGACTTCTCGACCACGTCGTCGAAGGCCTCGTCCAGCCGGCGCTCCACCGCCTCGTCGCGCAGCGCCCGCACCTCGGCGAGCCCCATGCCGTAGGCGGAGAGCACGCCCGCGAAGGGGTGGATGTACACGCGCTTCATGCCCAGCTCGTCGGCCACGAGGCACGCGTGCTGCCCGCCCGCGCCCCCGAAGCAGGCGAGCGTGTATTCGGTCACGTCGTGGCCGCGCTGCACCGAGATCGCCTTGATGGCGTTCGCCATGTTCGCCACCGCGATGCGCAGGAACCCTTCGGCGACGCCGTCCGGACTCCGGGGCTGGCCGGTCGCCCGCCCGATCTCGGCGGCGAGCTCGGCGAAGCGCCGCTTCACGAGCTCGGCGTCGATGGGCTCGTCGCCGCGCGGGCCGAAGACGCGCGGGAAGAAGCCCGACTGGATCTTGCCCAGCATCACGTTGCAGTCGGTCACGGTGAGCGGGCCGCCGCGCCGGTAGCACGCGGGCCCCGGGTTGGCGCCGGCCGAGTCGGGCCCCACCCGCTGGCGCTGGCCGTCGAAGCGCAGGATGGAGCCCCCGCCCGCGGCGATGGTGTGGATCGACATCATCGGCGCGCGCATGCGCACGCCCGCCACGAGCGTTTCGAACTCCCGCTCGAGGCTTCCCGCGTAGTGCGACACGTCGGTCGAGGTGCCGCCCATGTCGAAGCCGATCACCTTG
>DASPRQ010000009.1:0-29210 GCA_035624355.1 Usitatibacter sp.
GCGCTCCGACGACGTCTCGGTGATCGACCTCGCCACCCTCAAGGTGGTCGACACCTTCAAGGTCGGCATCAATCCGCAGCACGTCGTGCCGTCGTGGGATCTCAAGACCCTGTGGGTCACCAACAACGCCGAGGGCCGCCCCGACGGCAGCCTCACGCCCATCGACCCGCGCACCGGCAAGCCCGGGCGCGCAATTCCCGTCGACGATCCGTACAACATGTACTTCACGCCCGACGGGCGCTCGGCGATCGTGGTGGCGGAGGCGCGCCGCCGGCTCGACTTCCGCGACCCGCACACCATGAAGCTGCAGTACTCCATCTCCACGCCGGGCTGCGGAGGCATCAACCACGCGGACTTCTCGATCGACGGGCGCTACGCGATCTTCACCTGCGAGTTCAGCGGCGGCGTGGTCAAGATCGACCTCGAGAACCGCCGCGTGATGGGCTACCTCCAGCTCAAGCTGCCGAGGAAGCGCTTCCGCGTCGGCAGCGACCCGAACGCCCCCGAGCTCGAGGTCTGCTCCGCCGCACGCGGCATGCCGCAGGACATCCGCGTCGGCCCCGACGGCAGCAAGTTCTACGTCGCCGACATGGAGGCCGACGGCGTGCACGTGATCGACGCGGCGACCTTCAAGGAGATCGGGCTCATCGTCACGGGCTTCGCGCCGCACGGCCTGTACCCGAGCCGCGACGGACGCTTCCTCTACGTCGCCAACCGCGGCTCGCACCAGATCCACGGGCCGCCGCACGGGCCGGGGAGCGTCTCGGTGATCGACTTCGCCACCGACAAGGTCGTCAAGACTTGGCTCATCCCCGGCGGCGGCAGCCCCGACATGGGCAACGTGAGCGTCGACGGCCGCCACCTGTGGCTTTCGGGCCGCTACGACGACGTCGTGTACCGCTTCGACACCACCGACGGCCACGTCGACACGGTGAAGGTCGGCCAGGAACCCCACGGGCTCGCGGTTTGGCCGCAGCCGGGACGCTACAGCCTCGGCCATACGGGCAACATGCGCTGAGCTCGTGTTGACGCCGGCGCGGCGGCCCGCCATGCTGGGCATCGCCGAACGCCGCGAGCCCCAGGATCCGAATCGCGCGGCGCGGCATGGGTGCAAGTCCGACCACGTCACGCACAAGGGGAAACGACAATGAGGAAGCTGCTGGCCGTTCTGGTCCTGTGGGGGGTCGTCGCATCGTCGGGATTGGGGCTTGCCAAGGACAAGCCCGGCGTGTTCTTCGTCGAGCCGAAGAACGGCGCCACCGTCGGGCAGGAGTTCAAGGTGGTGATGGGGGTGAAGGGCTACGAGGTGAAGCCCGCGGGCGACATGACGCCCATGACCGGCCACCATCACCTGCTGATCGACGCGAAGCCGGTCCCCAAGGGCGAAGTGATCCCGGCCGACGAGCACCACCTGCACTTCGGCAAGGGACAGACCGAGACCATGGTCAAGCTCCCGCCGGGCAAGCACAAGCTGCAGCTGCAGTTCGCCGACGGCGCCCACCACTCCTACGGGCCGGCGATGGCGAAGACCATCACGGTGACGGTCAAGTAGCCCGGCAAGGGAGCCGCGCCGCCGACGCGCGGCCTCCACCACGGCTCGCATGTTCGACCGGCTCTCCCGCAGCTGGAAGCTCGTGAAGGCGAGCGCTTCGGTGCTCGCCGGGGACCGGATGCTGCTCGCCTTTCCGCTCGCCTCGCTCGCGGCGCTGGTCGTCGTCTGCGCGTGCTTCGCGGCTCCGGCGATCGGGATGGGGGCGCTCGAGGGCCTGTCGCGCCGCGGGGACATCGCTCCCGGTCTCTACGCCCTCGCCTTTCTGTTCTACTTCAGCCAGTACTTCGTGATCTTCTTCTTCAACGCCGCGCTGGTGGGGGCGGCCATGATGCGCCTCGACGGCCGCAGCGCGGGCTTCGGCGACGGCCTGCGCATCGCGGCCTCGCGCGTCGGCGCCATCGCCGGCTACGCCCTCGTCGCCGCCACCGTCGGCGTCGTGCTGCGCGTCATCCAGGAGCGGGTCGGATTCGTCGGCCGCATCGTCGTCGCGCTCCTGGGAGCGGGATGGACGATCGCCACCTTCCTCGTGGTGCCCGTCCTGGTCGCGCGCGACGTGGGGCCGCTGGACGCGGTGAAGGAGAGCGCGGCGCTGCTTCGCAAGACGTGGGGCGAGAACCTCATCGGCCGCGTCGGCATCGCCGCGGCCTTCGGGCTCGTCTTCTCCGTCGCGCTCTTCCTCGGCGCGGGGCTCGTCGTCGCGGCCATGGCCGCGGGGAACGTGTACCTCGTGGCCGCGGCATTCGCGGTGGCGCTCGTCGCGGTGGGGATCGCCGGACTGGTCCAGGCCGCGCTCTCGGGCATCTACGAGGCGGCCCTCTATCGCTACGCCACCACCGGCGGGGAGACGCCGGGGTTCGACAAGGCGGACCTGCAGCTCGCCTTCGGTCCGAAGTAGCGGCTCCGGGAGCGCCCCGTCGCGCTATCGTCGAGAGGCCGGGTTCGGGGCCACGGGGGTGCCGCGCCTACGCGGGCGGCGTACCGGGCGGCGACTCGACCGCCGCCTTGAGGTACACGACCATCGACCACAGCGTGATGAGGGCCGCGAGCCAGATGAGCCAGCGGCCGACGTTCACCGTGTGGAAGCCCAGCAGCACGCCGTTGAAGAGCAGGAACGGGATCGCGACGAGCTGCGAGACGGTCTTCACCTTGCCCAGGATGTTCACCGCGACGCTCTTCGACTGGCCGATCTTCGCCATCCATTCGCGCAGCGCCGAGATGGTGATCTCGCGGCCGATGATGATGAGCGAGGCGAAGGGATCGACGAGGCCCTTCTCGGTGAGCACGATGAGCGCGGCGGCCACCATCAGCTTGTCGGCCACGGGGTCGAGGAACGCGCCGAACGAGGTGGTCTGGTTCCAGCGGCGCGCGAGCCAGCCGTCGAGCCAGTCGGTGACCGCCGCGGCGATGAAGATCCACATCGAGGTCACGCACGCCGTGCGGTCGCTGAGCCACGACTCCGGCAGATACAGCACCGCCACGAACAGCGGGATCGCGACGATCCGGCACCAGGTGAGGAAGAGCGGGAAGTTGAGCCGGACCGCCACTTAGTGCAGCTCCTGGTAGATGCGCTCGGCGAGGGTGCGGCTGATGCCCTCCACGCGCGCGAGGTCGTCGATGCTCGCGGCGATCACGCCCTGCAGCCCGCCGAAGTGCTCGAGCAGGCGCTGGCGGCGCCGCGGGCCCACCGCCGAGATCTCCTCCAGCCGCGAGGCCGTGCGCGCCTTGCCGCGGCGCGCGCGGTGCCCCGTGATCGCGAAGCGGTGCGCCTCGTCGCGCACCTGCTGGATGAGGTGGAGCGCCGGATGGTCCGGCGGAAGGCGTCGCGGCTCCGCTTCGCCCGCCACGAAAAGCTGCTCGAGGCCGGGCTTCCTCTCCGGGCCCTTCGCCACGCCGACCATGCGGATGTGGTGCAGACCCAGGTCCGCCATCACGGACTGCGCGGCATGCAGCTGCCCGAGGCCGCCGTCGATCAGGATCAGGTCGGGGGCGCGTCCCTCGCCGCCGGCGAGCTTGCGGTAGCGCGCCTCGAGCGCGTAGCGCATCGCGCCGTAGTCGTCGCCGGGCTCCACGCCCTTCACGTTGTAGCGCCGGTATTCCGAGCTCTGCATCGCGCCGCGGTCGTAGACCACGCACGAGCCCACGGTCGCCTCGCCCATCGTGTGGCTGATGTCGAAGCACTCGATGCGCTGGATCGGCGCCTCGGCGCCGAGGAGCTCCTGGAGCGCGGCGACGCGCGCTTCCTGCGTCGCCTGCGCCGAGAGGCGCTGCCCGAGGGCGAGCACGGCGTTGCGGTGCGCCATGTCCAGCCACGTGCGCGCTTCCCCGATGGGGCGCGTCACGAGCTTCACGGCGTGCCCGGCGAGCCCCGCGAGCAGCTCCTCGAGCGCCGCGGCGCCCTCGAGCGCCTCGCACACCACGCGGCCCGGCACGGCCTGCTGCGCGTAGTGCTGCGTGAGGAAGGCCTCGAGCACCGTGGAGGCGTCGCTGCCCGCGGCGTTCTGCGGGAAGAAGCTGCGGTCGCCCAGGTGACGGCCGCCGCGCACCATGGCGAGCGTCACGCACCACGTCGCCTCGCGCTCGACGGCCGCCACGATGTCCACGTCGCCCGCGCCGGCCGCCTCCGCCGCCTGGTCCGAGAGGATGCGCTGGAGCATGCGGATCTGGTCGCGGTGGTGCGCGGCCTCCTCGTAGCGGCGCGCCTCGGAGGCCGCATGCATCTTCGCCGTGAGGTCGTCGATCACGTCGCTTTCCTTGCCCTCGAGGAACTGCTCGGCGTGGCGCACGTCGCGGGCGTACTGCTCGGGGGTGACCAGCCCCACGCACGGGCCCGAGCAGCGATGGATCTGGTGCAGCAGGCACGGGCGCGAGCGGTGGGCGAAGACCGTGTCGTCGCAGGTGCGCAGCAGGAAGATCTTCTGCAGGTGGCCGATCGTGTCGCGCGCGCTCCACGCGCTCGGATAGGGCCCGAAGTAGCGGTTGCCCTTCTGGTGGGCGCCGCGGTAGAAGCGGATCTGGGGATACTCGTGGCCCGTGACGAGGATGTAGCCGTAGCTCTTGTCGTCGCGGAAGAGGACGTTGTAGCGCGGCGCGAGGCTCTTGATGAGGTTGTTCTCGACCAGCAGCGCCTCGGCCTCGGTGCGGGTGACGGTGACTTCCGCGCCCGCGACCTGCGACACCATCATCGCGGTGCGCGGGCTCGCGAGGTTCCTCTGGAAGTACGACGAGACGCGCTTGCGGAGGTCGCCTGCCTTGCCGACGTAGATCACCTCGCCGGCGGCGCTCCTGAAGCGGTAGACCCCGGGCAGGCCCGGCAACCCCGCGACGAACGCCGCGGCGTCGAACGCCGCCGCCTCGCGCCCTTCGCTCCCGGCGGGCGCGGCCCGCGGTGCCGTCCTGGCCGCCTTCACGCCGAGCGGACCCGCGCGAGGTTCTCCGTGGCCGCGAGGTAGGCGGCGTTCGCCTTGAGCGCCGCGCTCGAGATCGCCCGGCCGCGCATGCGCTCCAGGCGCCGCGCGAGCGTGGGGGCCACCGGCCGGCGCTCCAGCCCCTCGAGGAGGGAGTCCTGGGCGCGCGGGTCGTTGCAGAGCAGCACCATGTCGCACCCGGCGTTGAGCGCCGCGTTGGCGCGCGCGACCGCGCCGCCCGCGGTGCTCGCCCCTTCCATCGAGAGGTCGTCGGAGAAGATGAGGCCGTCGAAGCCGAGCTGGCCGCGCAGGACCTTCTGCAGCCACACGCTCGAGAATCCGGCGGGCTTCGGGTCGACCTTCGGGTAGATCACGTGCGCGGGCATCATCCCCGCGATCCCCGAGCGCGCGAGGCGCTGGAACGGGATGAGGTCCGCCGCGGAGATCTCGGCGAGGGAGCGGTCGTCCACCGGCACCTCGAGGTGGGAGTCGGCCCGCACGTAGCCGTGGCCGGGGAAGTGCTTGCCCACCGCGTTCATGCCCGCGGCGTTGAGCCCCGCCTGCAGCGCCTCGGCGAGCACGGCGATCACGTTGGGGTCGCGGTGCAGCGCGCGGTCGCCGATCACGCTCGACTCGCCGTAGTCCACGTCGAGCACGGGGGCGAAGCTGAAGTCCACGCCATGGGCCTGCAGCTCGCTCGCCACCACGAACCCGCAGCCGCGCGCCGCGGCGATCGCCTGCGCGGGGTCGCGGTCCCAGAGCTTGCCGAGCTGCGCCATCGCGGGGATCGGCGTGAAGCCGTGGCGGAAGCGCTGCACGCGCCCGCCCTCGTGGTCCACGGCGATGAGCAGGTGGGGGCTGCGCAGCTCGCGGATCGAGTGGGTGAGCTGGATGAGCTGCAGGGGCGCGGCGAAGTTGCGCGCGAAGAGGATCACGCCGCCCACCTGCGGGTGCTGCAGCCGCTCGATGTCGTCGGGGTTGAGCTCGAGCCCCCCCACGTCGACCATGACCGGTCCCGGCCTCACGGGCGCTCCCGGCCCTCGAGGACCACGAAGGCCACCGCCACGTCGTGATCGTCGGTGAGCGAGACGTGGGAGCGCACGACGCCGAGGCTCGCCAGGTGGCGCGCCATCTCCTCGCTCGGGACGATGAGCGGCTTGCCGCGCGGATCGCGCCCGACGGCGATGCAATGCCACTTGAACGGCGCGTGGATGCCGGTGCCGATCGCCTTCGAGAAGGCCTCCTTGGCGGCGAAGCGCTTGGCGAGGTGTCCCGCCTTGTCGCGCGTGCGCGCGTAGCGCCCCCGCTCCTCGGGCGTGAGGATGCGCTCGACGAAGCGCTCGCCGTGGCGCTCGAGCACGCCCGCCACGCGCACCACCGAGCAGACGTCGGTGCCGATGCCCACGATCACGGCCGCCCCCGCGCGGGAGCCTCGCCCGCCGCATGGCGCGCCGAGGTCATGAGCGCCTTCATCTCGCGCACCGCCTCGCGCATGCCGATGAAGACCGCGCGGCTCACGATGGCGTGCCCGATGTGCAGCTCGCGCACGCCGGGAAGCGCGGCGATGGGCTCCACGTTGAAGTAGTTGAGCGCGTGCCCGGCGTTGAAGCGCATGCCGAGCGCGCGCACCGCCTCGCCCGCGCGCCGCACCTTGTCGATCTCCGCCACGACCGGGGCGCTCTCCGCGTCGCGCCCGCGCGAGTGGAAGGCGTGCGCGTAGGGGCCGGTGTGGATCTCGCAGACGCGCGCGCCGATGCGCGCGGCGGCCTCCACCTGCGCGAGCTCCGCGTCGATGAAGACGCTCACCACGATGCCGGCGCCGGCGAGCCGCGCGACCACGCCCTTCAGGCGCGCCTCCTGGCCCGCGATGTCGAGCCCCCCCTCGGTGGTCACCTCCTCGCGGCCCTCGGGCACGAGCATCGCCATCTCGGGCCGGACGTCGCGCGCGATCCCGACCATCTCCTCGGTGGCCGCCATCTCGAGGTTGAGCTTGATGTGCGTGAGCTCGCGGAGCCTGCGCACGTCCTGGTCCTGGATGTGGCGCCGGTCCTCGCGCAGGTGCACCGTGATGCCGTCGGCGCCGCCCAGGTGCGCCTCGACCGCCGCCCACACCGGGTCGGGCTCGTAGGTGCGACGCGCCTGGCGGAGGGTCGCGATGTGGTCGATGTTGACGCCCAGCTCGATCATCGCCCGGCCTCCTCGTCGAGGGCGCTCTTCAGGTCGCGCACGAGGGCGCGCGTGGCCAGTTCCTGCCCGTCGAGGGAGTGGTTGATCAGCAGGCGCATGAGGTGCTTCGCTTGCGCGACGGTGGCCGCGTCTTCGAACCGGCCGCGCTCGAGGTCGATCAGCGTGAGACCGCGCAATCTTACCGCATTCGCGGGCGCGCCCTCCCCCTCGGCCGGGATCGGCCCGCGCTCGGCGACGTACCAGTACTCGCGCCCCTCCTCGATGGGCCGGCCGGTCGCCGCCTCCCGCGAGAGCTCGACCGCGTAGCCCAGCTCGCGCAGCATCCGCAGCTCGAAGCGCCGCAGGGCCGATTCGAGCGCTCGCGCATCGGGCGGCGGGCCCGCGCCTTCGGCGACCGCGGTCGAGCGCGAGAGGCGCCGCAGCTCGGCGATCGCCGCGTCGTAGGCGGCGAACAGGCCCTCGTGCGGATCGTCGCGGTGGGTGAGCTTGAGCAGCAGCTCGTTCAGGTAGAAGGCGGCCATGAGGCTCGGGCCCGCGAGCGGCGTGGCGGCGAGCGCCGGCTCGGCCGACTTGAGCGTGCGCAGCTCGCCGCGGCCGAACCAGTCGAGCACGAGGGGCTGGAAGGGCACGAGCACGCTGCGCAGCGCCGACTTCGGCCGGCGCGCGCCCTTCGCGACCAGCCCGATGCGCCCGTGCCGCTCGGTCCACGCCTGCAGGATGAGGCTGGTCTCGCGATACGGGTAGCTGTGCAGGACGAAGCCGCGGTCCATCAGCGGTAGCCGAGCACCTTGAGCGCCGCCTCGTTGTCCGCCCAGCCGCTCTTCACGCGCACGTGGGTCTCCAGGAACACCTTCGAGCCGAACAGCGCCTCCATCGCGTGCCGCGCCTCGGTGCCGATGCGCTTGAGGGTGGCGCCCTTCTCGCCGATCACGATCGCCTTGTGGCCCGGCTTGTCGACGTAGATGACGGCGGAGATGCGGCGCAGGTTCCCCGCGACCTCGAAGTTCTCGATGTCCACCGCGATCGAGTACGGCAGCTCGTCGCCGAGGAGCCGGAAGATGCGCTCGCGCACGAGCTCGGCGGCGAGGAAGCGCTCCGGGCGGTCGGTGATCTCGTCGGGGCCGTAGGCGGGCGGGGCCTCGGGCAGGAGCTTGCGCACCTCGTCGAGGAGCGCGCGCAGCTGCGTGCCCCGGGTGGCGCTCACGGGCACGAGCGCGGCGAAATCGCGGCGCGCCGCCGCGTCGACGAGGGTCGCGGCGAGCGCCGCCTTGTCGGCCACCCGGTCCACCTTGTTGAGCGCGAGGACCACCGGGGCCTTCGGCGGCAGGAGCTCCAGCACCGCGCCGTCGCCCTCGGTCCAGCCGTGCGCGTCGATCACGAGCACGATCGCGTCCACCTCGCGCGCCACCTGGCCCACGATGCGGTTCATGGCGCGGTTGAGCGCGTTCGCGTGCCGGGTCTGGAATCCGGGCGTGTCCACGAAGAGCATCTGCGAGCGCTCGTCGGTGTGGATGCCGAGCAGGCGGTGGCGCGTGGTCTGGGGCTTGCGCGAGGTGATCGCGACGTGGGCCCCCACGAGGCGGTTGAGCAGCGTCGACTTGCCGACGTTCGGGCGCCCGACGATCGCCACGGTGCCGGTGCGATGGCCCGCGGCGCTCATGGCTTGCGGCGGCGCGGGGCCCCCTCGAGCTGGGCGAGCACGCCGGCCGCGGCCGCCTGCTCCGCGGCCCGCCGGCTGGGACCGGTTCCGGTCGCCGCGAGGCCGAGATCGTCCACGCGGCACTCCACGGTGAAGGTCTGGTCGTGGGCCTCGCCCTCGGTCCTGGTCACGGCGTAGCGCGGCAGCTGCAGGCGCCGCCCCTGGAGGTGCTCCTGGAGCCCCGTCTTGGGATCCTTGTCCACGGGGCTCGCCGCGGCCCGCTCGAGGCGCTCGGCGAACAGATGCTCGACGGACTTGCGCGCCGCTTCGAACCCCGCGTCGAGGTAGACCGCGCCCAGCAGCGCCTCGAGCGCGTCGGCGAGGATGGAGGGTCGCCGGAAGCCGCCGCTCTTGAGCTCGCCCTCGCCCAGGCGCATCCGCTCGCCGAGCGCGAGCTTCTGCGCGATCTCCGAGAGGGACGACTGGTTCACGAGCGCGGCGCGCAGCCGCGAGAGCTCGCCCTCGGTGAGCGCAGGGAAGCGCTCGTAGAGCAGGGTCGCGACCGCGCAGTTGAGCAGGCTGTCGCCGAGGAACTCGAGCCGCTCGTTGTGCGGGGTGCCGAAGCTGCGGTGGGTGAGGGCCTGGCCGGCGTATTCGGGCGAGGCGAAGCGGTGGCCGATGCCGCGCTCGAGCTCCGCGAGGCCTTCCGGGGCCCGGGCACCGCGTCCCGCCTTCCGCGTCACTGGCTCTCGGACTCCGCCGGCCCGCTCGCGGTGGAGGCCGAGAAATCGATGCAGATGCTGATGTTGGCCACGATCGGGACCTTCACCGACCAGTCGGCCGAGACCACGGTCTCGCCGCCCTGCCGCGTGATCTCGAGGTCCTTGCCCGTGACGCTCCTCACGTCTTCGATCGCGTTGCGGGTGTCGTAGGCGCGGCGGATCTCCGGGATGCTGCCCTTCGTGTCGCCGTTCTGCACCATCGCGGCGAACATCTTCTTCACGCCGTAGTACTCGACGTACACCGGAAGGAGCTTCGCGCCGACGATGGCGAGCGCCGCGAGGATCGCGAGCGTGACGATCAGGCCCGTCAACGAGACGCCTTTCTGCCTGCCCATGCCCATGGAGCCCCCCTGTGGACGCCGCGCGCGCGCCGCCCTCATTCGATGGTCTTGCCGATGCGCCGGAAGTCGCCGAAGTTCATCCAGATCAGGAACGCCCGGCCCTTGATGTTCTCGTCGGGGACGAAGCCCCAGTAGCGGCCGTCGCTGCTCTGGTCGCGGTTGTCCCCCATCATGAAATACTCCCCCGGAGGCACCGTGCAGCTGAAGCCCTCGTCATTGTATTCGCAATTGTCCCGGTGGGGGAATTGCCGGACCTGCGCGAGGTCCACGGGCGGCTGCCCGGGCACGGTCATGATCTGGTGACGGTGCGTGCCGAGCGTCTCCATGTACACCGGCAGCCGCAGGTAGCTCAGCTCGGCGTCGGTGTAGAAGCCGTCGGGCACCTCGGGCACCGGCTGCCCGTTCACGACGAGGCGCTTGTCGCGGTAGACCACCTTGTCGCCGGGAAGGCCCACCACGCGCTTGATGTAGTCGACGCTGGGGTCGGCCGGGTAGCGGAAGACGACCACGTCTCCCCGGTGCAGCGGGCCCACGTCGACGATCTTGCGGTCGAGCACCGGCAGCCGGATCCCGTAGGTGTACTTGTTCACGAGGATGAAGTCGCCCACGAGGAGCGTGGGCTTCATCGATCCCGACGGGATCTTGAACGGCTCGACCCAGAAGGAGCGGATCAGGAACACCACGACGATCACGGGGAAGAAGGCGCGCGCCATGTCCACGAGCACGGGCTCGGCCTCCTCCGCGGGGCGGTGCGCCCGCCCCCACCGCGCGTCCCACAGCCAGATGAGGCCGGTGATCACCGCCGCCAGCAGCAGGACCGCGGCGAAGTCGGTGAACTTGAGCAGCATCCCCATCAGGGCGATGAAGAGCACGGGCCAGGCCACCTCGAGCAGGCCCTTGCGCGTCTCCGTGCGCGGCGAGCCCGTGCGCGTCGCGACGAGATCCCAGCCGATCACCGCCGCGCTCGCCGCCGCGGCCACCGTCGCGATCATTTCCCAGTCGAGCCCACCCTGCGGCATCACGCGCTCCTTGTTCGATCCTTGTTCGAGGGCGTTGAGCGGCGTCGCCTTCTCGTCCGCTCCAACGCCGTTCCCGCTGTGTCTTCCACCGCGGGAGGCGTCTTCATTTCGATTCGACCTGCAGGATCGCGAGGAAAGCCTCCTGCGGGATTTCCACGCTCCCGACCTGCTTCATGCGCTTCTTGCCCGCCTTCTGCTTCTCGAGGAGCTTCCTCTTGCGCGTCACGTCGCCGCCGTAGCACTTGGCGAGCACGTTCTTGCGCAGCGCCTTGATGTTCTCGCGCGCGATGATGTCGCCCCCGATCGCCGCCTGCACCGCCACGTCGAACATCTGGCGCGGGATGAGACCGCGCATGCGCGCGGCGAGCTCGCGACCGCGGTACCTCGCGTTCTCGCGGTGCACGATGAGCGACAGCGCGTCGACGCGCTCGCCGTTGATGAGGATGTCCAGGCGCACGAGGTCGCCGGCGCGGAACTCCTTGAACTCGTAGTCGAGCGAGGCGTAGCCGCGCGAGACGCTCTTCAGCTTGTCGAAGAAGTCCATCACGACCTCGTTCAGCGGCAGGTCGTAGGTGAGGATCACCTGGCGCCCCACGTACTGCATGTTCACCTGGCTGCCGCGCTTCTGGGTGCACAGCGTGATCACCGGCCCCACGTACTCCTGGGGCATGAGGATGGTCCCGCGGATGATGGGCTCGCGGATCTCCTCGATGCGCGAGGGATCGGGCAGCTTCGAGGGGTTCTCGACCTCGATCACCGCGCCGTCCTTCTCCAGCACCTGGTAGACCACCGTGGGCGCGGTGGTGATGAGCGCCATGCCGTACTCGCGCTCGAGCCGCTCCTGCACGATGTCCATGTGCAGGAGCCCCAGGAACCCGCAGCGGAAGCCGAACCCCAGCGCCTGCGAGGTCTCGGGCTCGAAGCGCAGGCTCGCGTCGTTGAGCTGCAGCTTCGTGAGCGCGTCGCGCAGCGCCTCGTACTCGCTGCTCTCCACCGGGTAGAGGCCCGCGAAGACCTGGGGCTTGATCTCCTTGAACCCGGGCAGGGGCGCGGCGGCGGGACGGTCGTCGAGGGTGACGGTGTCGCCCACCTTCGCCTCGTTGAGCTCCTTCACGCCCGCGACCACGAAGCCCACCTCGCCCGCCGAGAGCGCCTCGCGCGCGACGGACTTGGGGGTGAAGACGCCCACCTGCTCGCACAGGTGCACGGCGCCGGTGGCCATGAGGCGCACCCTGTCGCGGGGCCTGAGCGTCCCGTCGACCACGCGCACGAGCATCACGACGCCCACGTAGTTGTCGAACCAGGAGTCGATCACGAGCGCCTTGAGGGGCGCGGCGGGGTCCCCCTTCGGCGGCGGGATGCGCCCGATCACGCCCTCGAGCACGTCGTCGATGCCCTCGCCCGTCTTCGCGCTGCAGCGGATCGCGTCGGCCGCGTGGATCCCGATCACGTCCTCGATCTCGCGGATTACGCGCTGCGGATCGGCGCTCGGCAGGTCGATCTTGTTGAGCACCGGGACCACCTCGACCCCGAGCTCGGTCGCGGTGTAGCAGTTGGCGACGGTCTGCGCCTCGACGCCCTGCGAGGCGTCCACCACGAGGAGGGCCCCCTCGCAGGCCGACAGCGACCGCGACACCTCGTAGGAGAAGTCCACGTGGCCCGGCGTGTCGATGAGGTTGAGCAGGTACTCGCGACCGTCGCGCGCCGTGTAGCGCAGCGCCGCCGTCTGCGCCTTGATCGTGATGCCGCGCTCGCGCTCGAGCTCCATCGAGTCGAGGACCTGCGCCTCCATCTCGCGCGAGCTGAGCCCCCCGGTGCGCTCGATCAGCCGGTCGGCGAGCGTGCTCTTGCCGTGGTCGATGTGCGCGATGATGGAGAAGTTGCGGATGTGGTCCATTCAAATCAAAAGGCCACCGTCGGGTGGCCTCTTTGACCGCTTGCCGCGTTGGGTGGTGGTTCCGCTGTCACGCGCCGTCGAACTGCGGCTGGCCGTCCGTTCCAACGGCCGCCCCGCTGTCACGCGCCGTTGAGCGGCAGCTTGCTGTCCGCTCCAACGGCCGCCCCGCTGCCCATTTACTGCGGTGCACAATTCTACTTCATCCGCGCGAGCCGCGCATCCACGGCCTCGGCGTCCAGAAAGTGGTGGCAGATCTCCCGGTCGCCGTCGAGCAGCACCGGCACCTTGTCGCCCCACCTCTCCTCGAGGGCCGGGTGCCGGTCGACGTCGATCACCTCGATGTCGAAGTCGTAGCGGGCCTGGAAGAGGCGCAGGCCCGCGATGAGCTCCTCGCAGAGATGGCAGTACGGGCGCGCGAGGACGGTGAGCCGGGGGTTCACTCCGCTTCCGGATGGACGATCGCGAAGCGCGTGCCGTTCTCGTCGCGCACGAGCAGCGCCACGGTCTTCCCGGGTGCGAGCTTCGCGAGCGCCTCGTTGAAGGCCTTCACGTTCGGGACGTCGGTGTTGTTCACGCGCAGGATCACGTCGCCCTGCTGGATGCCGGCGGCCTGGGCCGCGCCCTCCACCGCCTGCACGGCCACGCCGCCCGGCAGCTTCAGCGCCTTCTTCTGGTCGTCCGGGATCTCCACCACGGCGAGCCCGAGCTTGCCGGGCTTCGGCGCCGGGACCGCGGTGCTCGTCGGCACGGCCGCGCCCGCCTCCTCGTCCTTGAACTCGACCACCGTGAGGGTCACGTCGTGGGTCTTGCCGTTGCGCCACACCGTGAGGTGCACCTTGGTGCCGGGCTTGATCGCGCGGATCGTGCGCGACAGGTCCGCGGAGCCGTCGACCGCGCGCCCTTCGACCTTGAGGATCACGTCGCCGGGCTGCACGCCGCCCTTCGCGGCCGGCGATCCCTCCTCGACCGTGCCCACCGCCGCGCCCTGGGCCTTGGCGAGCCCGAGGCTGTCGGCGAGGTCGCGCGTCACGTTGGTGATCCCCACGCCGATGCGCCCGCGGGTCACGTGCCCCGACTTCATGAGCTGCTCGGCGACTCCGTAGGCGTAGTCGATCGGGATCGCGAACGAGATGCCCGCGAAGGCGCCGGTGCGCGAGAAGATCTGCGAGTTGATGCCGACCACCTCGCCGCGCATGTTGAGCAGCGGCCCGCCCGAGTTGCCGGGGTTCACGGCGACGTCGGTCTGGATGAAGGGTACGGCGTCCATGTTCGGGTCGTTCGCGAGGTTGTCGCGGCTGGTCGCGCTCACGATGCCGGCGGTGACCGTGTTGGCGAACCCGTAGGGCGAGCCGATCGCGATCACCCACTCGCCCGTGCGCAGCTTGTTCGAGTCGCCGATCTTCACCGTCGGCAGGCTGGTCGCCTCCACCTTGATGACCGCCACGTCGCTGCGGGTGTCGACGCCGACCACCTTGGCGATGAGCTCGCGCTTGTCGGTGAGGCGGACCTTCACCTGGTCGGCGTTCTCGACGACGTGGGCGTTGGTCACGATGTAGCCGTCGGGCGTGACGATGAAGCCCGAGCCGAGCCCGAACGGGCGCAGCGGCCCCTTGGGCGCGGGAGCGCCCTTCGGAGACTTGCCCTGCGGCCCCTCGGGCGGCATGAAGCGCTTGAAGAACTCGTAGAACGGGTCGTCCTCGGACAGCCCCGGGATCTGCTGGCGCGCCTGCATGCGCGTCTCGGTGTTGATGTTCACGACGGCAGGCCCGTACTTGTCGACCAGGTCGGCGAAGTCGGGGAGCATCACGCCGACGGGGGCGCTCGACGGGGCGGGGCTCGCGGCCCTCGCCTCGCCCTGGACGGTGACGGCGCCGAACGCCAGGAACGCGCTGAGGATGCAGGCCTGCAATCGATTCATGGTCTCTGTCCTGTTATGGAGGGCACGGCCGGCGAGGGCCATGGGGGCTCAGATCGGGGCGGATGGAAGGGATTTCCAGCGCAATGCCACGAATTCTACGGCCGGCGGGCGACGCTGTGGCCCACCGCCTCGGCGGTGGCGAGCGGCACCTCCCCGAGGACGGTCACCAGCTCGTCGCCCATCGGGCGCGCGAAGAACGTGGTCGTGCCGTCCTCGCTCGAGGCCTCCGCGGTGCGCGGCGGGGAGTCGTTCGGCTCGACGAAGACCGACAGGCTCGCGAGCCCGTCGTTGTAGATGATCTGGGAGACCGGATGGGGGCGGCCCGGCAGGGTGCGCCGCAGCTCCTTCACCTTCTGGAAGCCCGGAGGAAGCTTCGTGACGGTCCAGCCCGTGTCCACGCTCTTCGCCTCGTCCCGGGGCTGGGCATCGGTGGTCCACCGCTTCACCCGCGACTCGAGGAGGGATTTCACGTCCTCGCGGGCGACCGCGGGGCCCATCTTGAGGTCCGTGAAGGTGTACTGCTCGATCACCTGGCCGTCCAGGCCCAGCGTCTTGGCCCGGAGCACGAGGCCGCTCGCCACCTCGGAGCACATCCGCTCCGTGAAGCGCAGCGCGTCCCGGGCCTGCAGCCGGATCCACCGGCAGTCGTAGCTGAGCACGTGCTCGAGGCCGCCGAGCTTCACGTCGTAGCTCTGGGCGACCACGTCGGCCCCGGCGCGGAAGAGCGACGGAAAGAAGCGCGCGTTCACCCGCCGGTCGAGCCGCACGGTCTTCGCGTCGGGGTAGTAGCAGAACATCTCGTCGTTGTGCCGCACGATCTCGAAGGGCGGGCCGTCGAGCGACTCGATGCGCTCGTGCTCCTGGCCGTTGACGTTCACGTGGGTGATGCGCACCGTCGAGACGCGCTGGCCGTTGCTGTGCACGTAGGTGCCGGCGTAGGAGGCGCTGCGCGCCGCTTCCGCGGCCCGCTCGAGCCATCCCATGGCATCGGTGGGGGGCGCGGCCTCGGCACCCCAGGCGACGACTCCCAAGGCGAGCGCGGGCAGCCAGCGGCGGCGGCCCGCGAGGGCGAGCGCCCTCATCGGGCGTCGACCGGGGTGCGATTGGTCACGGCGCGATAGAGCTCCGGCGAGGGCACCTGCCGGTGGGCCACGAGGTATTCCTGCACCGTGAGCGCGGGAACCGTCTGGATGGCCGCGGTGTTCGACACGGGCTCGATCGAGCCGGAAACCGCCGCGACGGGGGCGGCGACCACGGGCACCGGGGCGCTCGAGGCCGCGACGACCGGAGCGGGGGCGCTCGAGCTCGCGACGACCGCAGCCGGGGCGGCGGAGCTCGCCACCGCAGGTCCGGGGGCGGCCACGGGAACGGGCGAGCCGCCCTGGGAGCCCAGCCACCCGACGATGCCGATGGTCGCGACCGAGGCGGCCACCGCGATGGCCACCCGCGCGGCCGGGCGCGCCGCGCGCCGGTGCGGCGCGAGCACCGAGGGCTCGCCCCTGAGCTTCTCGGCCACGCCCGCGGGCACCTCGAGGCTGCCCGGAGCCTGGCCGCGCATGGCCTCGCCGATCATGTGGTAGAGGAACCAGGTGCGCTTCCGGTCCTCGTCCATCCCGCAGGCGCGGATCGCCCGTTCCGCCTCTTGCGGATCGAGCTCACCGTCCATCAGCGCCGAAATTTCCTTTGTCATCTGCTGCTCCTGTTCACTAGGCCCGACTCTCCGGTGGGGCCGCACTGCGCGGGGTTGCGCCCCGAGTCCTCGTTGTTACCAGCGTTTGTCCTTGCTCGTCCCGAGCTGCGGCCGCAGTTTCTCCGCCACGGCCTCGCGTGCCCGGAAGATCCTCGACCGGACTGTTCCGATCGGGCAATTCATGATCTGCGCGATCTCCTCGTAGGAGAGCCCGTCCAGCTCGCGCAGCGTGATCGCCGTGCGCAGCTCCTCCGGCAGCGCCGCGATCGCGTCGTTCACCGTCTGCGCGATCTGCTTGCTCGCGAGCTCGCTCTCCGGGGTGTTGATGTCGCGCAGCCCCGCCGCATCCTCGAAGCCCTCGGCTTCCTCGCTGTCGAAATCGGTGGAGGTCGGCGCGCGCCGGCCCAGGGCGATGAGGTAGTTCTTCGCCGTGTTGATGCCGATGCGGTAGAGCCACGTATAGAACGCGCTGTCGCCGCGGAAGTTCGGCAGCGCCCGGTAGGCCTTGATGAACGCCTCCTGGGCCACGTCCTCGATCTCGGACGAATCCCGGATCACGCGCGAGAGCAGCCGCTCGAGCTTGCGCTGGTACTTGAGCACCAGCAGCTCGAAGGCGTGCTTCTCGCCGCGCTGCGCGCGCTCGACCAGCTGCTGGTCGACTTCCCTGTCGCTCATGCGCCCCTGGATGGATGATCTGGCGAGAGCCGTCGAGGCCCCCGTGAGACCGCTCCGGGGCTGTGGCGCCACGAAGGGCTTCTTGACCTCCTGGGGTATTATAAAGCTCAAATTTTTCATTCCTTTGGCGCGCGTTGCCCGGACATTAGACAGGAGACAGGAACACCGGCCAATAGTTCCTGGTTCCGTAGGGCCTTTCCCGGCGCAGGCGCGATTTCCACCCCCCATCCGCGGCCTCCCCCTTGAACGAATACGACGTCCTGGTGATCGGCAGCGGGCTGGCGGGCATGTCGGCCGCCCTGCGCCTCGCGGAGCGCTGCCGGGTCGCGCTGGTCACCAAGCACGAGCTGCTCGACGGCGCCTCGAGCTGGGCCCAGGGCGGCATCGCCGCCGTGATGGAAAGCTCCGATTCCGTCGAGGAGCACATCCGCGACACCCAGGTGGCCGGCGCGGGACTGTGCCACGACGACGCCGTGCGCTTCGTGGTGGAGCGGGGACGCCAAGCCGTGGAATGGCTCGTGGCCCAGGGCGTGCCCTTCACCCGGGACGGCGCCAACCAGGAGGAGCTCCACCTCACCCGGGAGGGGGGCCACAGCCACCGCCGGATCGTGCACGCGGCCGACGCCACGGGACGCGCGGTGCAGAAGACCCTGGTGGGGCAGGTGAAGACCCATCCCCGCATCGACGTGCTCGAGTGGCACATCGCCATCGACCTCGTCGCCGGCCGCCGGGTGGGCGGGGCCGATCCGCGGCGGGTGCACGGCGCCTACGTCCTCGACATCCGCGCCGGGCGCGTGAAGGCCCTCGCGGCGCGCTTCACGATCCTCGCCTCCGGCGGCGCGGGCAAGGTCTACCTCTACACCACGAATCCCGACACGTCGACCGGCGACGGCGTCGCCATGGGATGGCGCGCGGGCGCACCCGTGGCGAACATGGAGTTCATCCAGTTCCACCCGACCTGCCTCTTCCATCCCCACGCGAAGTCCTTCCTCATCTCGGAGGCGGTGCGCGGCGAGGGAGGGCTGCTGAAGCTCCCGGACGGCGAGCGCTTCATGCCGCGGCACGACCCGCGCGCCGAGCTCGCGCCGCGCGACATCGTGGCCCGTGCGATCGACTTCGAGATCAAGAAGCACGGCATCGACTGCGTCTACCTCGACATCACGCACAAGGGCGCCGGCTTCATCCGCGCCCACTTTCCCACCATCCACGCGCGCTGCCTCGAGTTCGGCATCGACATGACGCGCGAGCCGATCCCCGTCGTGCCCGCCGCCCACTACACCTGCGGGGGGCTCGCCACGGACCTGCGGGGCCGCACCGGCGTTCCGGGCCTGTACGCGCTCGGCGAGGTCGCCTGCACGGGGCTGCACGGGGCGAACCGCCTCGCGTCCAACTCGCTGCTCGAGTGCCTGGTGTTCGCCGAATCGGCCGCCGCGGACATCCTCGGGCAGCCTCCCTCGAGCGTCCCGGCCCTGCCCGAATGGGACGAGAGCCGCGTGACCGACGCCGACGAGGAGGTCGTGATCGCGCACAACTGGGACGAGCTGCGCCGCACGATGTGGAACTACGTGGGCATCGTGCGCACCAACAAGCGCCTCGAGCGAGCGCGCCACCGCATCCAGCTGCTGCAGGAGGAGATCCAGGAGTTCTACGCCAACTTCCGCGTCTCGAACGATCTCATCGAGCTGCGCAACCTCGTGCTCACGGCCGAGCTCATCGTGCGCTCGGCGCTCGCGCGCAAGGAAAGCCGGGGGCTGCACTACAGCCGGGACTATCCGGACCTGCTCCCGAAAGCGGTCGACACCGTGCTCACGCCCGAGCTCGGGGCCGTCGCGGCGCCGCCCATCCCGGCGCCCGCGCACCCCTGACGGCGGCCCCGTGAAGCCCGTTCCCGTCCTCACGCCCGACGAGATGCGCGCGGTCGAGGCGCGGGCCGCCCCGGCGAGCGGGCCCACGCTGATGGAAAGGGCCGGGCGCGCCGCGGCGCAATCCGCCCGGCGCCTCGCTTCGGACACGGGCGGGCCGATCCTCGTGGTGGCGGGCCCGGGGAACAACGGCGGGGACGCGTGGGTGGCGGCCGAAAACCTGCTCGAAGGCTTCCACCGCGTGCTCGTTCTGGAAGCGAGCGCCGCCGAGCCGAAGGCGCCGGAGGCGCGCGCGGCGCGCGCGGCCTTCGCGGCCCGCGGCGGCACGATCGTCCGCGAGTGGCCTGACGAGCCCCGCCTCGCGCTGGTGGTCGACGGGCTGCTCGGCCTCGGGCTCGCCCGCGACGTGGATCCGGCGTTCCGCGCACTCATCGAGCGCATCAACGCGAGCGGCGCTCCCGTGCTCGCGATCGACGTGCCGAGCGGCCTGGATAGCCGAACCGGCTCGATCCGCGGCGCGGCGGTGCACGCCACCCGCACCGTCACCTTCCTCGCCCACAAGGTGGGCCTGCACACGGCCGATGGGCCGGACTGCTGCGGCGCGATCGAGTGCGACGACCTCGGAGCGGGAGCCGCGGTCGCGGCCGAGGCGCACGGCCGGCTCCTCACGCCCGAGCTCGCCGCCCCGTGGCTCGCGGCACGGCGCCGCAACGTCCACAAGGGGGACTTCGGCACGCTCGCGGTCGTCGGCGGGCAGCGCGGGATGGTGGGTGCGGCGCTGCTCGCCGCGCGCGCTGGCCTGCTCGCCGGGGCCGGGCGCGTGTACGCGGGGCTGCTCGGAGCGGATGCGCCGGCGGTGGACCTCGTGCATCCGGAGCTGATGCTGCGCAGCGTGGAGGAGGCCGTCGCCTCCGCGCGCGTCGTCGTGGCCGGTCCCGGCGCGGGCCGCTCGCCTTCGGCGACTTCCGCCTCGCTCTTCGAGCGCACGGTCCTGCCGTCGCTCCTCGCCGGGGACCGCGCGCTCGTGCTGGACGCCGACGCGCTCAACGTCCTCGGGGCCAACGAATCGCTCGCCTCTCTCCTCGCCCGCCGCCCCGCCGCCACCATCCTCACGCCGCATCCGGCCGAGGCGGGCCGGCTGCTCGGTACCGACGCGAAGGGCGTGCAGGGCGACCGCCTCGGCGCCGCCCTGCTCCTCGCCCGCCGCTTCCACGCGCACGTGGTGCTCAAGGGCGCGGGGAGCCTGTGCGCCTTCCCCGACGGCCGCTGGTCGGTCAACACCACGGGCAATCCGGGGCTCGCCTCGCCCGGCACCGGCGACGTGCTCGCGGGCATCATCGGCGCGTTGCTGTGCCAGGGGCTGGACGCCGAACATGCGCTCCAGTACGCGGTGTGCCTGCACGGCGCGGCGGCCGACGCGTGCGTGGCGCGCGGGACCGGACCCGTGGGGCTCACGGCTTCCGAGGTGGCGGTGCAGGCGCGCCGGCTGCTCAATGCGTGGACGGCCGGCGTTGTGTAGGATCGGCGCTCCCATGCCCGAATCGACGGGAACCCTCCCATGCCCTGGCTCTCCTTCGCCGCGGTAGGTGCCGGAGCCGCCGCCGGCGCATGGCTTCGCTGGGGACTCGGCGTGCTGCTCAATCCGGTATTCCCGACGATTCCCTTCGGCACGCTCGCGGCCAACCTCCTCGGCGGATGGCTCATGGGTATCGCGATGGCCGTGTTCACCCACTACGATGCGCTCGGGCCCGAGCTGCGCCTGCTCGTCACGACCGGGTTCCTGGGAGGGCTCACCACCTTCTCGACGTTCTCGGCCGAGACGACGACGCTCTTCACGCGCGGCCAGTACGGATGGACCGCCGCGATCGTCGCGCTTCACGTCGCGGGCTCGATCGCCATGACGCTGCTGGGCATCGCCGCCGCGCACCTCGTGCTGGGGGGACGAACGCCATGAAGGGGGCCTATCTGCGCTTCTACACGCACGAGAACCGCAAGGTCCACGGCATGCTCTTCTACGAGTGGCTGCTCGAGCAGGCGAAGAAGCTTGGCGTCCACGGCGGCACCGCGTTCAAGGCGATGGCCGGCTTCGGGCGCCACGGCGTGCTGCACGAATCCAGGTTCTTCGAGCTCGCCGGCGACCTCACGGTCGAGGTCGAATTCATCGTGAGCGAGGACGAGGCGAGGCGCCTCCTGGACGTCGTGCGGGAGGCGAAGGTGCGGGTCTTCTATGCCTGCGTCCCCGCCGAATTCGGGATCATCGAGGTCGAGGGCATCGGCAACTAGGCCTGCGACCCGCGACGCGAGCGGGCGATGTGCGCGGCATCGCAACCTGCGCGATCAAGCGCCGCTAGTCGCGCAAGGTCGCGAGGAGCCGCCGCGGCTTGAGCAGCAGGTCGAGCGCGTCGCGGATGTCGCGTGCGACGACGTGGGCGGCCTCGAACGCTTCCCTCGCGCACCCTTCCTTCTGCATCACCGCGATCGCGAGTCCCGCGGCCGCGAGCATGCGCCGGTCGTTGCGGCCGTTGCCGACGCAGGCCGTCGCGGCCACCCCGAGCGCATTCACGTACTCGAGCTTCGATACCGACTGGTCCGATCCCGAAAGCACCCGAAGCGAGCAGGGAATTCCTTCGAGGGACGCCGCCGCGCGCCCGAAAGTATCGGCCGTCACGACGTGCACCACGAGGTCCCGCGACAGTCGAAGAAGCCGCTCCTTGACGCCGTCGACGATGGCGCCGTCCTCCGCGAGGGTGCCGTTGTAGTCGAGCACCAGGTGCTCCAGGGCACGAGCGCCGAATCCGGGGATGTCGAGTCGGATCATCGCGGCCTTCTCTCGGGGCGTCGAATCGGTGGGCTGGCTATAATCGCAGCAACTCTTCGCCTTTCCCACCCGCGCCGCAATACCGCCCCGGATTCCATGCCCGACCGCGAATCGATGTCCTACGACGTGGTCGTCGTCGGCGCCGGCCCCGCCGGGCTCGCCACGGCGATCCGCCTGAAGCAGCTCGCCGCGCAGGCGGGCCGCGAGGTCGCCGTCTGCGTGGTCGAGAAGGGCTCGGAGGTCGGGGCCCACATCCTGTCCGGCGCGGTGATCGATCCGAAGGCCCTCGCGGAGCTCTTCCCCGGCTGGAAGGCCGAGGGCGCGCCGCTCGACCAGGAGGTCACCGAGGACCGCTTCCTCTTCCTCACCGAGCGGGGCTCGCGCCGGGTGCCGGGCTGGATGCTGCCCGAATGCTTCCGCAACCACGGCAACTACATCGCGAGCCTCGGCAACCTCTGCCGCTGGCTCGCGAAGCGCGCCGAGGAGCTCGGCGTCGAGATCTATCCGGGCTTCGCGGCGGCCGAGGTCCTCTTCACCGACGACGGCCGGGTGCGCGGGGTCGCCACCGGCGACATGGGCATCGGAAAGAACGGCGAGCGGACCGCGCGCTTCCAGCCCGGCGTCGACCTGCTCGCGAAATACACGATCTTCGCCGAGGGCGCGCGCGGGCATCTCGGCAAGCGCCTCCAGGCGCGCTTCGGCCTGCGCGAAGGGCGCTCGCCGCAGGTCTACGGCATCGGGCTCAAGGAGCTCTGGGAAGTGGCCCCGGCGAAGCACGTGCCGGGGCTCGTGGTCCACACCGCCGGATGGCCGCTCGACGCGGCGACCTACGGGGGCTCCTTCCTCTACCACATGGCCGGCGGGCAGGTCGCCGTCGGCTACGTCGTGGGCCTGGGCTACTCGAACCCGTATCTCAGCCCGTTCGAGGAGTTCCAGCGCTACAAGACGCACCCGGCGATCCGCGGCTTCTTCGAGGGCGGGCGGCGCATCTGCTACGGCGCGCGGGCGATCGCGGCCGGGGGCCTGCAGTCGCTGCCGAGGCTCGTGTTCCCCGGGGGCGCGCTGGTGGGCGACGACGCCGGCTTCCTCAACGCCTCGCGCATCAAGGGCACCCACGCGGCGATCAAGTCGGGACTGCTCGCGGCCGAGGCGGCCTTCGAGGCGCTCGCGGCGGGGCGCAGCCACGACGAGCTCGAGGCCTTCCCGCGCGCGTTCGAATCGAGCTGGCTGCGCGAGGAGCTGCACCGCGCCCGCAACTTCAAGCCGTGGATGTCGAAGGGCCTGTACCTGGGCACGCTGATGGTGGGCGTGGACCAGGTCGTCTTCCGGGGAAGGGCGCCGTGGACGCTCGCCCACCGCCACGCGGACCACGAAACGCTCGTGCGCAAGGGGGAGGCGCGCCCCATCGAGTACCCCCGGCCCGACGGCGTGCTCACCTTCGACCGGCTGTCCTCGGTCTTCCTCTCGAGCACCAGCCACGAGGAGGACCAGCCCCCGCACCTGCGCCTGAAGGATCCGGCCGTCCCGACGGCGGTGAACCTCCCCGTTTACGCCGGGCCCGAGTCGCGCTACTGTCCCGCAGGGGTGTACGAATTCGTGACCGAAGGAGGCGCGACCCGGCTGCAGATCAACGCGCCGAACTGCGTGCACTGCAAGACGTGCGACATCAAGGACCCGGCGCAGAACATAGAATGGGTGGTGCCCGAAGGGGGTGGAGGCCCCAACTACCCCAACATGTGACCGGAAGGAGGGCAGCGATGAAGACCGTGGCCGAACTGCTGAAGACAAAGGCCCCCCGCATCGTTACCGTGGCGCCCGAGATGACCGTGCTCGACGCGATCAAGGTCCTCGCCCGGGAGGACGTGGGCGCGGCGATCGTGATGACCGGGGACCGGCTCGCCGGCATCATCTCGGAGCGCGACTACACGCGCAAGGTGATCCTGCAGGGCCGCGCCTCGAACTCGACCCGCGTCGAGGAGATCATGACCTCGAGCGTCGTCTGCGTAAGCCCGCGCACCAAGGCGCGCGAGTGCATGGCGCTGATGACCGAGAAGCAGATCCGCCACCTGCCCGTCGTGGACGAGGGGCGCGTGGTGGGGATGGTGTCGATCCGCGACATCGTGGGCGACATCATCGCGGACCAGGACTTCACCATCGAGCAGCTCGAGCACTACATCAGCGGGGACTGAGGAAGGATGACCGGGCACGGGATGCACGTCCACGGCGCGACGCTCGGCATCGTCGCCTGGGTCTGACGCGTCCCGCATGCTCGAGCTGCGCGGGCTGGCCAAGGGGTTCGGGGCCGGCCCTCCCCTCTTCGCCGAGGTCGACCTCGAGGTGCCCCGCGGGCGCTGGGTCGCGATCGTCGGCGAATCGGGCTCGGGCAAGTCCACGCTGCTGCATATCGTCGCGGGCCTCGACCGCCCCGACCGCGGCGAGGTGCGGCTCGACGCGACGCGCCTCGATTACGGCGATGACGAGGCGCTCGCGCTCTGGCGCCGCCGCAACGTGGGCTTCGTCTTCCAGGCCTTCCACCTGCTTCCCTACCTGAGCGTGGGCGACAACGTGGCGCTGCCGCTCGCGCTCCTCGGCGCCGGGCGCACCGAGCGCGAGCGCCGCGTGCGCGAAGCCCTCGAGGGCGTGGGGCTCGGGACGTTCGCCGCGCGCCGCCCGGACACGCTCTCCGGCGGCGAGATGCAGCGCGTGGCGATCGCGCGCGCGCTCGTGCACCTCCCGGCCCTCGTCCTCGCCGACGAGCCCACGGGTAACCTCGACGAGGCGAGCGCGCAGGCGGTGCTCGCGTGCCTCGGAGAGGCGGTGCGGCGCTCGGGCGCCGCGGCGCTCATGGTCACGCACTCGGCCGTGGCCGCCGCGCGCGCCGACGGCGTGATGCGCCTCGCGCAGGGACGGCTCCGCCCCGCCTGAGGACCTCCCGTGAACCCGACCGTGTGCGCGATGATCCTGCGGGGCACGCTCGCCGCGAACCGGCTGCGTCTCGCGCTCACGGCGCTCAGCATCGCGCTCGGCGTGGCGCTCGCCGGCGCCGTGCACACCGTGCACACCTCCGCCCTCGCCGAGATCGACCGCGCCGCGCGCACGCTCGCCGGGACGGCCGACCTCGAGGTGCGCGGGCCGCAGAGCGGCTTCGACGAGTCCCTCTACGCGTGGATCGCCCGCCGGCCCGAGGTGCAGGCCGCGAGCCCCGTGGTCGACGTCGACGCGGCGGTCGCGGGGCGCACGGGCGGGCCGCTTCGGGTGCTCGGCATCGACCCGATGCGCGCCGAGCGGCTGCAGCCCGCGTTCGTCGCGCACGCGGCGGCGGGCGACCGGCCCGGGGCCGCGGCGCTCCTCGACGGGAAGAGCGCCTGGCTCTCGCCCTCGGCCGCCGCGCGGCTCGGGCTCGCGGCCGCGGGACGGCTGAAGCTCGCCGCGGGCAGCCGCACGGTCGAGTTCCGCGTCGCGGGGATCCTGCCGGGAATGGCGTCGGCAGGCGAGCTCGCGGTCGTGGACATCGCTGCTGCGCAGTGGGCCTTCGGCCGCCTGGGAAAGCTCTCGCGCATCGACCTGCGGCTCGCCCCGGGCGTCGATCCGGCGCGCTTCGCCGCCACGCTCGCGCCGGCCCTGCCGCCCGGCGTGGTGGCCGCGCTCCCCGCCTCGATCTCCCGGCGCGCCGCGACCATCAGCCGCGCCTATCGCGTGAACCTGGACGCGCTCGCCCTCGTGGCGCTCGCCACCGGGGCCTTCCTGGTGTTCTCCACGCTCGCGCTGCAGGCCGCGCGCCGCCGGCAGGAGCTCGCGCTGCTGCGCGCGCTCGGTCTCACGCGCCGCGGCCTCGCCCTCCAGCTCGCGATCGAGGGCGCTCTCGTCGGCGCGCTCGGGGCGGCGGCCGGCACCGCGCTCGGCCTCGAGGCAAGCCGCGCCGTGCTCGCCCGCGTCGGTGCCGATCTCGGCGCCGGTTACTTCGACGCGCGCGGCGTCGGATTCGCGCCCGATCCGCTCGCCCTCGGCGCGATCGCCCTCCTCGCCGTGGGGCTCGCGGTCGCCGCGGCCCTCTGGATCGCGCGCGCCGTCGAGCGCATCCCCGTCGCCGAGGCGTTGCGCGACCGCGCGATCGACCTGCCCGCGGGCCCGGGCGCGGCGCGCGGCGCGATCGCGTTCGCGCTCGCGGGCGTGCCGCTGCTCCTCGCGCCTGCCGTAGACGGGCTCCCCTTGGGCGGCTACGCGGCGATCGCCGCGTGGCTTGCGGCCGCCGTTCTCGCGGTGGGCCCGCTGTGCCGCGCGCTGCTCGCGCGCATCGCCCCCGCGGACTCGCCCGTCACGGGCCTCGCGCTCGCCCAGGTGCGCCACCTGCCGGGCCACCTCGCCGCGAGCGTGGCGGGCATCGTGGTGAGCGCCTCGCTCTGCGTGGCGATGGCGATCATGGTCTTCTCGTTCCGCGTGTCCTTCGAGGACTGGCTGAACGGCATCGTGGGCGCGGACCTGTACCTGCGCACGGCCTCGGGCGGCGACACCGGCTACCTCACCGAGGCCGAGCAGCGTGCGGTCGCCGCGCTTGCGCAGGTGCGCTCGAGCGAGCCCCTGCGCTACGACCGGCTGGTGCTGCGCGCGGGAGCCGAGCCTCTCACGCTCATCGCGCGGCCCGTGAACGAGCGCATCCTCGAGGGCTACCAGGCGAGCCCGCCCGGCCTGCCGCCGCCCGGGCCCGTGCCGTGGGTGTGGGTCACGGAAGCGGCCCGCGACCTGGAGGGCTGGCATGCGGGCGACCGCATCGTGCTGCCGGTGGCCGGGCACGCGACGACGGTGCGCGTCGCGGCGATCACCCGGGACTACGCGCGCACCTGGGGCGCGGTCGTGATGCCGCTCGAGGATTACCGGAAGCTCACCGGCGACACGCGCGCCGACGACCTCGCGATCCACCTCGCTCCGGGAGTGGATTCCCGGGCCGGCGAGGCGGCAGTGCGCCGGGCCCTCGGCGACGCGCGCGGCTTCTCGTTCGAGGACGCGTCCGACCTCAAGCGGCGCTCCCTCGCGATCTTCGACCGCAGCTTCGCCGTCACCTACGCCCTCGAGGCGATCGCGATCGCCATCGGGCTCGCCGGCGTGACGAGCAGCTTCGCGGCGCTCGCCTGGTCGCGGCGGCGCGAGTTCGGCGTGCTGCGCTTCCTCGGCCTCACCCGCCGCGAGGTCCTGCGCCTGCTCGCCCTCGAGGGCGCGGCCGCGGGGATCCTGGGCGCGGCGATCGGGCTCGCCTCCGGCGTGGCGATCAGCCTCGTGCTGGTCCGCATCGTCGATCGCCAGTCCTTCCACTGGACGATCGAGGTGCACTGGCCCTGGGGCACGCTCGCGGCGCTCGTCGCGGCCGTGGTCGCGCTCTGCGCGGCGGGCGCGCGGGCGAGCGGCGCATTCGCGGTCCGCGGCGAGGCCGTGCTCGCGCTGAAGGACGATGCCTAGGCCCGGCCCGCGCGCGCGCGCGATCGCCGTCGCCGCGGCGCTCCTCCTCGCCGCGACGGCGCCCGGCGCCGGCGACGAGCTCGCCCCGGTCGTGCCCGGCAAGCCGCTTGTGTTCCCGCGCGACTTCGGGGCGCACCCGCGCTTCCGCATCGAGTGGTGGTACGTGACCGGCCAGCTCGAGTCCGAGGGCGGGACCCTCGGGTTCCAGGTCACGTTCTTCCGCCTGAGCAATCCCGCGGCCGAGGACAATCCCAGCCGCTTCAGCCCGCGCCAGCTCCTCTTCGCCCACGTCGCCCTCGCGGATCCGGCCCGCGGCCGCTTCCTGCACGACCAGCGCGCCGAGCGCGCCTACGACGGGCTCGTCGCGGCGGAAACCGCGAATACCGGCGTGCGCATCGACGACTGGTCGCTCGTGCGGGAGGCGGCCGCGTACCGGGCACGCATCGCCGCCGCGGGGTTCGGCCTCGACCTCTCGCTCCAGCCCACGCAGCCGGTGCTGCTCGAGGGCGACAAGGGCTTCAGCCGCAAGGGACCCTCGGCCGCGCAGGCGAGCTACTACTACAGCGAGCCGCAGCTGCGGGTGGAGGGCACGGTGAGCGTGGGCGGCGCCGTGCGCGCGGTGCACGGCCTCGCGTGGCTCGATCACGAGTGGTCGAGCGAGCTGCTCGCGCCCGAGGCGGTCGGCTGGGACTGGGTGGGCGCGAACCTCGACGACGGCGGCGCGCTCATGGCATTCCGGATCCGCGACAAGGACGGCTCCGTGCTCTGGGCCCAGGCGACGCTGCGCGCGCCGGGCGGGCCGGCCGAGTCGTACGGGGAAAAGGACGTGCGCTTCGACGTGCGGCGCAGCTGGACGTCGCCGCGCACGGGCGTGCGCTACCCGGTGTCGATGACGCTGCGGGTGGACGGCCGCGAGTGGACCCTCGAGCCGCTCATGGACGACCAGGAGCTCGACGCGCGCCGCAGCACCGGAACGCTCTACTGGGAAGGCGCGGTGCGCCTCCGGGAAGCGGGCGGCGCCGCGGGACGAGGCTACCTCGAGCTCACGGGCTACGGCGCCCGGGTGTCGCTGCGATGAGCGAGGGCGTGCGCGCCGAGGTCGGCTACATCGCGCCCGTCGAGGGCCTGCGCGGCGTGGCGGTGCTGTGGGTGGTGGCTTTCCATTACGTGACGGTGCGCGGCCCCGTGGCCGCTGGCGATCCGTGGATCGCGGCCCTGGGACGCGTGCCCGCGCTCGACGCGCTCGTGCGCAACGGCTACCTCGGGGTCGACCTCTTTTTCCTGATCTCCGGATTCCTTCTCGCGCTTCCCTGGTTCGCGCATGCGCGCAGCGCCGCCCCCGCGCCGTCGACCGCGGGCTTCTACGCGCGGCGCGTGCGCCGCATCGTGCCGGCGTATTACCTGCAGCTCGTCATGCTCTTCGCGCTCGTGATGCCGCTGCTGCACGGCCGCGGCTACTGGAGGAGCGACCTGTGGGTCGACCTCTGGAACGCAGCGGCGCACGCGCTCTTCCTCCAGAACACGACGCCGCTCACGAGCGGATCGCTCGGGGTGAACGGGGCCCTCTGGACGCTCGCCGTGGAGGCGCAGTTCTACCTGCTCCTGCCGCTCGCCGCACCGCTCTTCGTCCGGGCGCCGCTGCGCGCGCTCGCGGCCTCGGCGCTCGCTTCCCTGCTCTGGGCGTGGGCCGCGGCCCACGGATTCCGGGGACTCGTCGAGGCGGCGATGGCGGCGGGATCCCATTGGCGATGGACCGAGGAGACCGTGCGGCGGCTGCTCGCGATGCAGCTGCCGCAGTTCCTCGGCCACTTCGCGCTCGGCATCGTCCTCGGGCGCGCGTGGCTGATGCGTCGCACCGGGGCGCAACCGACCCGCATTCGCCTGGCACGGGCTTTCGCGGCGCTCGCCGCCCTCGTCCTGCTCTACGCCGCCGTGACGCGCACCGCAGCGGCGGCCCCGGAGGCCCTGCGTCCGC
>DASPRQ010000082.1:0-4300 GCA_035624355.1 Usitatibacter sp.
GAAGCGCGCGCGCGCGTCGTAGTACGACGGGTCGTAGCCCACCTGGAACGTGTTCTGCTGGTTCGTCTTCGGCGGGTTGGTGTCGAGCACGTTCTTCACGCCCAGCGTGAACGTGAAGTGCTTCACGCCCGTGTACTGGCCTTGCAGGTCGAAGAGGCTCATCGAGCCCACCGTGCGCTGGTCGCCGTTGAGGTCCGTCTGCCAGTCGGTGTAGCTCGTCTGGTAGGTCTGGGCGACCGAGGCGTTCCACGGGCCCGAGTCCCAGGTGAGCACGGCGTAGTGCTTCCAGCGCGGGATCACGCCGACCACGATCGAGCCGAAGGCCGTCCCCACGAAGCCGCTGTAGGTGCCGTCCAGGTTCTGGATGTCGTAGCGCGTGTAGTACGTGCCCGAGATGTCGAAGCGCAGCCGCCCGTAGCGGGTCTGGGGCCACTTGTAGTGCGCCTCGACGTCGATGCCGGTGATGTGCGTGGCACCCAGGTTGATGTAGAGCTGGTCGATCGCGGTGATCGGGCCCGGGAGGTTCGGGTAGGCCGGGTCCACGGGCCCGCGGTGGATCAGGTTCGCGTACGTCACGGGGTCGCCGAGGATCGTCGTCACCGGGATGCCGTTCGTGATGCCGCCGTTCAGGCGGATCTTGAACCAGTCGAGCGACGTCGAGAACGAGTTGGTCGGCTCCCACACGATGCCGAAGGTCGCCTGCTCGGACTTCTCGGGCTGCAGGTTCGGGTTGCCGCCGAAGATCACGCCGAACTGCGTCACGCAGTCGATGCCGACGTTGCCGGTCACCGGGCAGCGGAGCGGGTCGGAGAGGCCCGTCTGCGACACGCCCGAGATCTGCGGCGTGTTGAGCTGGTAGAGCGACGGGGCGAGGAAGCCCTTGCCGTAGGAGGAGCGGACCAGGACGTCGCGGTTCGGCTGCCAGCGCAGGGTGAACTTCGGGTTGTTGGTGCGGCCGAAGTCGCTGTAGTCGTCCGTGCGGATCGCCGCGTCGAGCTCGAGGCTGGTGATCACGGGCACGTTCACCTCGGCGTAGGCCGCCGTCACGTTCCGGTCGCCGTGGACCGGCCGGACGTTGCCCCCGTAGCCCGAGATGTCGCCGTCCTGGTAAGCCTGGGCGGGCGTCTCGTCGAGCTTCTCCTTGCGATAGTCGATGCCGGCGGCGCCCGCGACCGTGCCGGAGCCCATCGTGAAGAGGTCCCCGGACACCTTGGCGTTCACCGCGCTGGTCGAGGCCTTGCCCGAGAACACGTCGCCGATGAAGTTCGCGTCGCGCAGCTGCTGCTGGATCTCGGGGGTGTTGGGCCCGAACAGGTTCACGTTGCCGCTGTTGAGCAGCGGCATGATGCGCGAATACAGCGGGAAGCCGCCGTTCGAGTGCTCGGTCACCTCGCCCTGGGCGTACGAGTACGACAGGTCCGTATCCCAGCGGTCGGCGATCGTGCCCTTCACGCCGCCCACGATCTGGTAGCCCTTGTTCGTGTCCGTGGTGTCGCGGTTCCCGCTCTCGACGGCGCGGTAGCGGACGTCGAGGGGCTGGCCGTCGACGCCGGCCGCGGCCGCGGCCGCGTGCGGGTAGAAGGGGCTCGTCGGCTGCAGCGTGATGGTGGACGGGATGTCGCCGTTCGGACCGTACTTGAAGACGCTCGAGATCGGCACCGGCTGGATGATGAAGTGGTTCTTGTCCTCGCCATAGAGGCCCTGCCCGTAGACCTGCCAGGTGGGCGAGAGCTGGAGCTTGCCCTGGAGGTAGAAATTCGCGTTCTTGTCCTCGGGAATGGACTCGACGCCCGCCACCCGCGCCGGATCGTAGAAGCAGCCGCCGAGGAGGTCGACGAAGACGTTTCCCGTGCCCGTGCACTGGCCCGACGGCATCCCGATGCCGCCCGTAGTGATCGTTCCGGGGAAGGTGTTGCTCGAGCCGGCGAAGCCGCCGAGCTGCAGGAACTCCACCGTCGAATCGTTCGAGAAGTTGCGGTCCTTCTGGTCGAGCGGCTTCTGGTGGTCGTAGGAGGCGTTGAAGTAGACGTTGTAGCGGTCCTTCTCGAGGTCGCCGAAGCCGAGCGAGGCGTAGTACTTCTCCTGCGCGCCGCCGCCGCTGCGGGTGGGCGCTCCGTAGTACGCGCTCGCCTCCGCGCCCTTGTAGTCGGAACGCAGGATGAAGTTGATCACGCCCGCGATCGCGTCCGACCCGTACACCGCGGAAGCGCCGTCCTTCAGGATCTCGACGCGCTCGATCGCGGAGAACGGGATGATCGCGAGGTTCACGCCCTGCACGCCCTGGATCTCGCCCGCGAACCCGTTCACGCGCTTGCCGTTGATGAGGACGAGCGTGTGGCCGCCCTGCAGGCCGCGGAGCGAGGCGGTCTGAGCCGAGAAGGTGGTGGCGCCGATGGTGCTGCTGAGCGCGACCTGGCCGAGGCTGTTGTTCGCGGAGATGAGGTTCAGCAGCTCCATCGGCGTGGTGGCGCCGGTCTTCTCGATCTCCTCGCGGGAAAGCACCGTCACCGGCAGCGCCGTCTCGCCCTCGACGCGCTTGATGCTCGTGCCCGTGACTTCGATCTTCTCCTTCGTTTGAGCGGTCTGGTCCGCCTGCGCGAACGCCGCGGGCGAGAGCGCCGCCGCCACGGCCGCCGCGAGCACGGCGGAGCCGTGGAATTTCTTCCGTGCGTCTTTCTTCATGGGATCCCCAGGATGATGTGGCTCGGCGAACTTAATGAACGCGCGGCGCGCGCGTCAACGAATTCGCGCGCCGCGGCGCGCGCGCCGTTGCCCGTGCGCAACTGCGCGGTTCTTCCTGTGGGACTCCTCCAACTTTCTTGGAGGGCGCCCTCAATCGCCGCCCTGCTCCGCCGGGCCCTTCGACGCCGCGAGCCGGCGCGTGAGGACCCGGATCGTCGACTCGGCGGCGGCGATGAGCGCGACGAGCCGCTCGGCGCGCCGCGTGAGCCGCGTCACCGCCGGCGGCACGACCACCTCGTCGAAGGTGACCGGACGCTCGCCGCTCGCGACCCACGCGTGCACGTCGGCCGCGGCCACGCCGAGCCGCGCGGCGGCCTCGTCGGCGCTCGCCGCGCCGCGGCGCACCTGCTCCGCGACGTCGAGCCGGGTGCCGAGGTGGATGTGCCTGCGGATGCTATTCATCGATGTCCTCCTCCTTCGGGGGGAGCCCCAGCTTCTCGCGCAGCAGGGCCACCTCCAGCGTGCGCTGCCCGAGCAGGCGCTCGAGGTTGCGCACCTGCAGCTCGAGGTCCGCGACGTCGTCGCGCCGCGGGACGGCCGACAGGTCCGCGTCGAGGAGCTCGCGGTAGACCTTGCGCCAGTAGTACAGGACGTTCGCGGAGACCTGGTGCCTGCGGGCGACCTGCGCCGCCGAGCTCCCCGGCGCCATCGATTCGCGCACGATCGCGAGCTTCTCGGTGAGGCTCCTGCGATAGCGGGCGCCCTTGCGCCCCGCGGCCGGCACCTTCAACGTTCCGTCCCCCGTACCCTCGCCCGCGGGCGCGGCCGCGGCGTGCCGTTGGTTGCGTATGCAACCAAATCATCGGGCGGCCTCCATGGCGAGTCAACCGGCGCCAATGCGCCGCAACGTTCTGCAACTTTTCGTCACGGGCGGCGCTACAATGACCCCCCGATGAACATCGCGAGAGCTGGCAGCATTCCCGGCGCGGCGCGCGCGTGGCGGCGGCGCGGCTTCGACTGCCTGTGCGGCAACGTGCGCATGGCCTCGCGCGCGCTTACGTCGCTTTATGACGCCTACCTCGCGCCCGCGGGCCTCACCGTCAACCAGCTCGCCGTGCTCTGGTGCGTGGTCGCCGCCGAGCCCGTCGCCCTGCGCGACGTGGCCGGCTTCCTCGTGATGGACAAGGCCACCGTGAGCCGCAGCATGGCCGTGCTCGCGCGGCTCGGGCTCGTCGCCTTCCGCGCCGGCGCCGACGGCCGCGTGAAGCTCGCCTCCTCCACGGCGAAGGGGCGCCGGGCGTTCGCCGCGGCGATCCCGCGCTGGCGGGCCGCGCAGGCGCAGGTCGAGCGGCACATGGGCAGCCGCAGCTTCGCGAGGACGGTGCGCGAGGCGCAGAGGATCGCGCGGACCGTCGCGGCGCCGGCGCGCACGCCCCGGGCGCGAGGGCGCGCGCGGCCGGGCACGGGGGTGGGCCCGCCTGGATTCGAACCAGGGACCAAGGGATTATGAGTCCCCTGCTCTGACCACCTGAGCTACAGGCCCGTCGCGGCGCCGGCGCGCACGCCCCGGGCGCGAGGGCGCGCGCGGCCGGGCACGGGGGTGGGCCCGCCTGGATTC
>DASPRQ010000099.1:0-59112 GCA_035624355.1 Usitatibacter sp.
AGGAGGCTTGCGTCGCGTCGCCATGCGGCTATTGTGGACCGAAACGGGGTCGGACCTCAGCGCGCGTCGGCGAGGACGAGATCGGCCGCGCGCTCGCCGATCATGATCGAGGGCGCGTTCGTGTTGGACGACGGGATCGTCGGCATCACGGAGGCGTCGGCCACGCGCAGCCGTCCCACGCCGTGCACGCGCAGCCGCGCGTCGACCACCGAATCGGACTCGGCGGCGCCCATGCGGCACGTGCCCACGGCGTGCCACGCGGTCTGGCCGCAGGCTCGCGCATAGTCGAGCAGCTCCGCGTCGCCGCGCACCTCGGGACCGGGACGCGTCTCGCGCACGATCACCGGGCCCATCGCGGGCTGCGCGGCGATGCGGCGGATGAGGCGCAGCAGGGCGAGGGCGGTGGCGCGGTCGTGCCCGTCGCTGAAGTAGCGCGGCTCGATCATGGGGTGCGCACAGGGATCGCGGGATGCGGCGTGGATGTGGCCGCGCGAGCGCGGATGCAGCTGGAACCCCCCGATGGAGAAGCCGGGGAAGGGATCGATGCCGGCGCCGGGCGAGCGCGAGTAGCGGTCCCTTCCGCTGATGTGGTAGATGCGCACCATCACGTCGGGCGCGTCGAGGCCGGCCGAGGTGCGGGTGATCGCGTGCGCGGTCGAGGAGGTTCCCGCCATGAGCCCCTTGCGCGCGACGAGGTACTCGAGGCCCGCCGCGAGGCGATGGCGGAGGCTGCGCATCACGTCGTTGATGGTGATGGGCAGCGTGCATTCGTAGGTGCAACGCACCTGCAGGTGGTCGATCAGGTTCTCGCCCACGGCGGGACGATGGGCGAGCACCGGGATGCCGAGCGCGCCGAGCCGCGCGGCGTCCCCGACACCCGAGAGCTCGAGGATCTGGGGCGACTGGATCGTGCCCGCGCACAGGATCACCTCGCGCGCCGCCCGCGCCGCGCGCGTCTGCCCGTCTTTCGCGTACTCCACGCCGGCCGCCGCGCCGCCCTCGAAGAGAACGCGGCCCACGAGCGCCCCGGTCTCGATCGCGAGGTTCGGCCGGCGCCTCGCCTCGCGCAGGTACGCGACCGCCGTGCTCCAGCGCCTTCCTTCGTGGGCGGTCTGCTCGAGGTAGCGCACGCCCTCGTAGCCGGCGACGTTGTAGTCGCGCGTCTCGTCGATGCCCGCCTCGCGGCACGCGGCGACGAAGGCGTCCGAGAGCGGATCGCGCTCGCGCGCCTTGCGATCGGTGATGCGCATCGGCCCCTCGTGCCCGCGTCCCGGCTCGCGCGTGTAGGGATTGCTCTCCATGCGCTGGAAGTAGGGCCGGACGTCGGACCAGCCCCAGCCGGAGAGTCCCGCGTCGCGCCACGCGTCGAACTGCGCCGGCTCGCCCCAGACGTACGCCATGCCGTTCAGCGCGCTCGAGCCGCCGAGCACCTTGCCGCGCGGCCAGTAGATCCTCTGTCCCTGGAGCCCGTCCTGGGGCAGCGTCTCGAACTTCCACGCGTAGCGATCGTCCGTGAGGAGCTTGCCGACGCCGAGGGGAATGTGGATCCAGGGATTGCGGCCGGCCCCTCCCGCCTCGAGGAGCAGCACGCGGTGCCTTCCCGATTCCGTGAGGCGCGCGGCGAGCGCCGCACCCGCGGAGCCCGCCCCCACCACGACGTAGTCGAAGGCGGCGCCGTCCATCCTCTAGCCGGCCGCCTTGTCGCGATGCTTGAACGAGTCGCGCCGGAAGCTGTAGAGCGCCTCGGGATCGATCGCCACGTCGACGATCGCGGGCCGGCCGCAGGCGAGCGCCTCGCGCAGCGCCGCGTCGAGCTCGGCCGCCTTCTCCACGCGAAAGCCCGCCGCGCCGTAGAGCCGTGCGAGCTCGTCGTACGGCGGGTTGGGAACGTCCGCGCCGATGTAGCGCCCGCCGAAGAAGTCGCGCTGGTACGCCTTCTCCGCGCCCCAGCAGCCGTTGTTCATCACCACGCACACGGTGTCGATGCGGTTCTGCACCGCCGTGCCGATCTCGCTCACCGTCATCCCGAAGCCGCCGTCGCCCATGAGGCTCACGACCGGGCGCTCGGGACACGCGAGCTTCACGCCCAGCCCCGCCGCGTAGGAGAAGCCGACGAGCCCGAAGTCGAGCGGCGTGAAGAGCGAGGGCGGCCGGCGGTACGGGAGCTGGTCGGTCGCCTGCAGGCACAGCGTGCCCGCGTCCAGGGTGAACATCGCGTCCGCGGGCACGGCGGCACGCAGCGCGTGGTAGAGCGACGCCGGCGCGATCGGGTCGCCCCGCGCACGGCCCGCCGCCTCGCGTTGCTCGAGGAGCCTGCGGCGTTCCTCGCGGAACCTCGCCGCGTGCTGCGCCACCTCCGGCGGCGGAACATGGGCGACGAGCTCGGCGGCGAGCTGCGCGGCGATTCTCCCGGCGTCGCCGACGATCCCGAGCGCCACGGGAAAGAACCGACCCACGGCGGAAGGCTCCTGCTCCACGTGGACGATCTTCGCCTCGCGGTTGAGGTTGTCGTAGGTGTAGAAGGTGGTGTTGAAGCCGAGCCGCGTGCCGAGGGCGAGGATCACGTCCGCTTCCTTCGCGAGGGCGGAGGCGACCGCGTTGCCGCGCGGCCCGACCTGCCCCGCGTAGAGCGGATCGTCGGAGGGAATGGCGTCGCCGTGGCCGGGCGAGGTCGCCACGGGCGCGCCCAGCCGTGCGGCGAGGGCGAGCGTCTCGCGATGCGCGCGGGCGTTCTTCACGCCGCCGCCCGCGATGATCAAGGGGCGGCGCGCAGCCGCGAGCAGCCGCGCCGCTTCCCGCACGAGCTCGGGATCGCCCGCTGCCGGGGCCGAGGCGCGATGCGAGCGCACCGGCGATTGCGGCTCCTCGGGGAAGGACTCCGACAGGATGTCGCGCGGCAGGTTGAGGGCCACGGGCCCGCGCCGCGGTGAAAGCGCCGTGGTGAAGGCCTCGCGCACCATCTCCGGGATGCGCCCGGCCTGCGTGACGGTCCAGGTCCTCTTGGTGATCGGCTTGAAGAGCGCCTGCTGGTCCACCTCCTGGAAGGCGTCGCGGTAGACGTGGGCGGAGGAGAGCGACCCCGCGAGCGCCACCACCGGCGAATACGCCGCGTGCGCCTGCGCGAGGCCCGTCACGAGGTTGGTGGCGCCGGGCCCGTTCTGGCCCGCGAGGAAGACGCCGGCGCCGCCCGAGGCGCGCGCGTAGCCGTCGGCCATGTGCACGCCGGTGCGCTCGTCGCGCACGCCGACGAAGCGGATCGACTTCGAGTCGTAGAGCGCGTCGAAGATCTCCATCCCCGCCGAGCCGATGAGCCCGAACACGTGCCGCACGCCCTCGGCCTGGAGCGCGTCGACGACCGCCTTGCCGCCCGTGGTCCGGCGGCGGTTGTCGTCCGTGAGGCGGATGTCTTGGGCGGCCATCGGGGCTCCTCGCAGGGTCGGGTCAGGTCGGGGCGCACGCGGCGTTCACGGCGCCCAGGTAGAGAACCCCGGCGAGCGCGTAGAGCAGGCCGAAGAGGAGGTTCCTCCGCGACACGAGGCTGCGCACCGGGACGTTGAAGCTGATCGAGGCGGCCACGATGGGCAGCGTCCACATCGAGATCGAGGCGCTGAGCCCCCACGCGAAGACCGCCGTTTCCACGAGCACGGCGTGGCAGACGCCGAACGGGCCCGCGGCGATCACGGGAACCACGATCCCGGCGCCGATCATCGGGTGCAGACCCGCCTGCCCGAGGGCGACGAGCACGAACACGAGCGCCACGATGAGCGCGAACCCGGAAACGAGGCCCGGAGTGACCGCGGCGCCGAACGCGTGGGCCGAGGGCAGCGCGGCGACCACCGCGGCGAGGATCGTGGCGCCCGCGACGATGAGCAGCTCGTCGGCGAGCCGCCCGAAGCTCTCGAACGCGCGGCGCGCCGCCTCGCGCGCCGCCTCCGGCCCGAGCGCCGCGAGGTAGGCGAGGCAGCACGCGGGAACGACGAGCGCGACCGATTGCAGGCCGTTGAGGCCCACGAAGGCGTTCGCCGCCACGACGGCGGCGACCACGATCGCCATCGGCGCGACGAGCGGGCCGAGCTGCGCGACGCTCGACCGGAACGCCGCGCCGCGAAGCGCCGGCGTGAAGAGCGCGTGCGAGAGGGCGAGCCCGATCGCGGCGAGCCCCACGCCGACCGACATCGCCTCCCAGACCGCGACGCCGGGGACCAGCTGGCTCGTGAACGCCATGGCGATGAAAAAGGGCGACCACATGACGGCCGTGCCCACGCCGCGCGCCGAGCTCGAGGCGAGCCCCTCCCTCCGCGCTTCGCCCGCGCCGCGGGAAACGACCGGCGCGAGGATCGACATCGCGCCCACGTTGAGCACCGCGCCGAGCGCGTGCGACCCGTAGAGCGTCCAGTTCTGCGCGCCCGCCGCGTCCAGGCCGCCCAGCCCGTGGCGCAGCCTCGCGATCCGCGGGCTCGCCTCCGCGGTGGCGCGCAGGAAGAGCACCGAGGGCAGGAACGCGCCGAAGATCTGCGCGCGCCCGAATCCCGCGGCGAGCGCGTCGGGAACGCCGCCGCGCCAGGCCATCACCGCCGAGGTCCCGGCCACGACGAGAAAGAGCGCGCGGATGTGCCGGTTCGCGCGCACGAGGGCGAGCGCCACGAAGGCGGCGAGCGCCGCGCCCCCGAGCGTCGCGAGCGGCGGCGCCGGCCGCACGATGCGCGCGAGCTCCACCAGCCACACCGCCGCGAGCAGGGCGCCGGAGAGCTTCGCGAGGCGCGCCGCGGGGGCCGCCTTCAGAAATGCATCCCCCACCGGCGCACCGTCCTCTGCTCGATCGTCCGGAAGATGAGGTTCTCCACGAGCAGCCCGATGAGGATCACGGTGAACAGCCCCGCGAAGACGGCCGGGATGTCGAGCACGTTCTTGTTCTCGTAGATGAACCACCCGAGCCCGCCCGAGCCCGAGGTCGTGCCGAACACGAGCTCCGCGGCGATGAGCGTGCGCCACGCGAACGCCCAGCCGATCTTGAGTCCCGAGAGGATGCTGGGGAAAGCGGCGGGAATGAGGATGCGGCGCACGTACGCGAAGCCCGCGAGCCCGTAGTTGCGCCCCACCATGCGCAGCGTGCTCGACACGCCGAGGAACCCCGAGTGGGTGGCGAGCGCGATGGGCCACAGCACCGCGTGCACGAGCACGAAGATGATGCTGCCGCTGCCCAGGCCGAACCAGATGAGCGCGACCGGGAGCAGCGCGATCGCGGGCAGGGGGTTGAACATCGCGGTGAGCGTCTCCAGCAGGTCGTTGCCGATGCGGGTGGCGATCGCGAGCATCGTGATCACGAGCGCGAGCACGAGCCCGATCGCGTAGCCCTGGAGGAGCACCTTGATGGACACCCACGACTTGCGCAGCAGCTCGCCGCTCCCGACGCGATCGAGGAACGAGTGCAGCGTGTCCGTGAAGGTCGGCAGGAGCAGCGCGTTCCCGAGGTGCATCGCGTAGGCCTGCCAGACGAGTGCGAGCACGACCAGGATCGAGGCCTTGCGCACCACGGTGTTGCCGTACACGCGCTCCCAGAGCGTGAGCGGCTTGTTGACGACGCCGAAGTCGTGCTCGTCGACCTGCTCGCGGACGTACTCGGGACGCGCCGGCGGGCGGCTAGCCATGGGCGGCGGCCTCCGGCTCCGTCTCGCCGTCGGAGAAGAGCATGGAATGGATGCGGTCCGAGAGGCGGCGGCCGCTCGGATCCTCGGCGTCCGAGCCGTCGCTGTTGAGCTCCGCCTTCACCTGGCCCGGGTGCGGGGACAGCAGCAGGATGCGGTTGCCGATGCGCACCGCCTCGGGGATCGAGTGCGTCACGAAGAGCACCGTGAAGCGCGTGCCCTCCCAGAGCTGCATCAGCTCGTCCTGCATCTTGCGGCGCGTGAGCGCGTCCAGGGCGGCGAAGGGCTCGTCCATCAGCAGGATATCGGGCTCCATGGCCATGCCGCGCGCGATCGCGACGCGCTGCTTCATCCCGCCGGAGAGCGTGTGGGGGAGCGAATCGGCGAAGCGCACGAGGTTCACCTTCTCGATGCACGCCATCGCGCGCTCCTGCGCCTCGCGCCCCCGCATGCGCCCCGAGGCCTCGAGGGCGAACGCGACGTTCTCCTTCACCGTCTTCCAGGGCAGGAGCTGGTCGAACTCCTGGAACACCATGACGCGGTCCGGCCCGGGGCGGGCGACCTCCGCGCCCTTGAGCCGGATCGTCCCCTCGACGGGCCTGAGGTAGCCGCCCACCGCCTTGAGCAGCGTCGACTTGCCGCAGCCCGACGGGCCGAGGAGGACGAAGCGGTCCGACGGGTGGACGTCGAAGCTCACCCGGTAGGTCGCGGTGACGAGGTGCTCGCGCGTCTTGTACTGCAGCGTCACCCCGTCGACCGCGAGCAGCGGCTGCGGCCCTCCCGCCTCCATGCTCAGCTGCCCGGGAGGTCGTGCACCTCGGGGAAGAAGAGCTCCTTCCAGGACTGCGGCTCGTGCTTGATGATGCCCACCTTGTGCATGAACTGGGCGTAGGGAAGGATCCGCTCCGGCGCCATCGTGTAGTGCACCTGCGGGTCCTCCATCATCTTGAGGATCTTGTCGACGCTCTCCTTGCCGCCGCCCTCCTCCACGTACACCTCGGCCGCGCGCTTCTTGTCGGCGTTGATGGCGTCGGTCGCCTCCCTGAGCGCGTCGAGCACCGCCTTGTAGGTCTTCGGGTTCTCCTTGCGGAACTTCTCCGTCGACCAGACCATGAGGAAGGTGTTGGGCCCGCCCATCACGTCGTAGGAATTGAGCACCGGGTGAATCGCCGGATTCTCGAGCGCGATGTTCTGGAACGGCGGCGAGGCGAACTGCGCGTTGATCTCCCCCGAGCCCGAGAGCAGCGCGCGCAGCCCCTCGGGATGCGGCAGGTTCACCATGAGGTGGTTCAGCTTCTTGTAGCTCGCCATGCCGTATTCCTTGGCGACCGCCATCTCCAGGTAGATCGTCTGCACCGAGGAGCCGGCGCCCGCCATGGAGATGCGGTCCTTGTCGGTGAAGTCGCGGATCGTCTTCACCGCGGGATTGCGCGACACCAGGATGCACGGCATGGAGGACAGCGCCGAGACGCCGCGCACGTCCACGTTCCCCCGCGTCTTGTCCCAGAGGATGATCGCGGGCCCCGTCCCGCCGGAGGCGAAGTGCAGGCCGCCCGCCAGCAGCGCGTCGTTGGCCGCCGCGCCGGCGCCGAGCGTCGCCCAGCTCACCTTCGTGTCGGCGAGGCCCTCGGCCTTCAGGTGCTTCTCGATCAGCTTGTCGTGCTTCATCAGCGTGAGCTGCATGTAGCCGATGCCGTACTGCGACATCATCTTCACCTCGCTCACCTCGGCTGCGGCGAACGTGCCCGCGGTGAGCCCGATCGCCGCGGCGATCGAGGCCAGGATCCTCGCTCTGCTCATCGTCTCCTCCGTTTGTGCCTGCTGATCGTCGTCGACACCCTGCGAAACGCCTATCCGGCCGCCGCGGCGGCCACCCGGCCCGCGATCCGCGTCGCGAGCCCGGTATGGACGCGCCCCAGGCGGAACTCCTCGGAATCGAGGATCGCCACGAGCG
Organism: Usitatibacter sp.; assembly: GCA_035624355.1. GTDB lineage: Bacteria > Pseudomonadota > Gammaproteobacteria > Burkholderiales > Usitatibacteraceae > Usitatibacter. The sequence continues at coordinate 7,600 of DASPRQ010000099.1, forward strand.
CGGGTACATTGTGCTTGACTCCCTCGATGCGGAACATCTGCAGCGCAGCAATCAGGCGCCCGATGGCGGCCTCGCGCGTGTCGTCCCGCGCGATGACCTTCGCGAGCAGCGGGTCGTAGTGCGGCGTCACCTCGCGCCCGCGGGCGTAGCCGGTCTCGACGCGCACGCCGGGGCCCGCGGGCGGGGCGAACTCGCGCAGCATCCCGGGCGAGGGCAGGAAGCGCCTCGGGTCCTCGGCGTAGACGCGAGCCTGGATGGCGTGCCCGCGCATGCGCGGCGGCTCGGGCAGGATCTCGGAGAGCCGGGCGCCGGCCGAAGAGCGCAGCTGCGCGGCGACCAGGTCGATGCCCGTCACCTCCTCGGTGACGCCGTGCTCGACCTGCAGGCGCGTGTTCATCTCGAGGAAGCGGAACTCGCCGTCGGGCGCGAGCAGCATCTCCACGGTCCCGAGGTTGTCGTAGCCGAGGCGCCCGAAGGTGCCCGCGACCTGCTCCAGGAGCGCCCGCATGCGCGCCCGGTCCACGCCTGGCGCGGGCGCTTCCTCGATGATCTTCTGGTGCCGCCGCTGCATCGAGCAGTCGCGCTCGAACAGGTGGGCGATCCCGCCGTGGCGGTCGCCCAGGAGCTGGACCTCGACGTGGCGCGGCTCGTCCACGAGGCGCTCGAGATAGACCTCGCGGTTCGCGAAGCCTCGCTCGGCCATGGAGGCGGCGCGCTCCACGGCGGCGAGGAGCTCCCCGGGTCCGCGGGCGGAAAGCATCCCGATGCCGCCGCCCCCCGCGGCGGGCTTCACCAGGACCGGGTAGCCGATCTCCTCGGCCGCGGCGAGCACGGCATCGGGCCCTGCGGGGAGCACGCCGGACCCGCGCCCGACCGGCAGGCCCTGCGCCGCGGCGAGCTCGCGTGCGCGCGTCTTGTGGCCCATCTCCTCGATCCATCGCGGCGACGGTCCGACGAAGCGCATCCCGCGCTCCTCGACGGCACGCGCGAACGCGGCGTTCTCCGACAGGAAGCCGTATCCCGGATGCAGCGCGTCGCAGCGCAGGCGCCGCGCGGCCTCCAGAATCGCCGCCTGGTTGAGGTAGCTCTCGCGCGCGGGGGCCGCTCCGATGGGGAACGCCTCGCCCGCGAGCGCGAGCCAGGGGGCGTCGCGGTCGGCCTCCGAGTACACGGCGGCGCAGGCGATGCCGAGCGCGTTGCACGCGCGAAGCACACGGGAAGCGACCGCGCCGCGGTTGGCCACCAGCACCTTGTCGAAGATCGCCATCCTCAGTAGCTCGTGGGCCAGGCGCGCATGAGGTGCTGCCCCACGCCGCCGGTGAGGCGCAGGCGGTGCACGTCGAGCATGCGGATCAGGTAATCGCGCGTCTCCTCGGGGCGGATCACCGACTGGACGGCGTAGATCGAGGCCATGTCCCATACCTCGCTGTCCCGGCTCATCGCCGCGAGCGCCTCGTCGTAGCCGGGCGCTCCGGGCTCCAGGCCGTGCACGATCCTCACCGCGAAGGACGCGTCCATGAAGCTCACCTCGGCCGTGGGCCACGCGGCGACCTCGTCGGAGTTCCGCCCCCCGCCCATGTTGAGGTAGGCCTGGCCGTAGCTCTTCCTCAGGATCACCGAGAGCTTCGGCACCGTGGTGAGCGCGAGCGCGTTCATCATGTTCATGATCTTGCCGGGCGCGCGCCGGCGCTCGGCCTCGGTGCCGATCACGAAGCCCGGCGTGTCGACGAAGAGCACGATCGGGATGTTGAACGAGTCGCACAGCACGATGAGGCTCGTCATCTTCTCGCACGCCTCGGCGTCCATCGCCGCGCCCTTGTGGAGCGGGTTGTTGGCGAGGATGCCGACGGTGCGCCCGTCGAGCCGCGCGAGCCCCGTGGTCGCGACCTTGCCGAAGCGCGCCTTGAGCTCGAAGAAGCTGCCTTCGTCCACGACGTCGTGGATCACCTTGCGCACGTCGTAGACCTGGGTGCGGCTGGCGGGCAGGCGGCGCAGCACCCCGGCCATGCGCGCGCCCGACCCCGCAGGCACGGGGGCCACGGGAGGAGGCTCGTGGTGGTGGCCCGGCAGGTAGGCGAGGAAGCGCTTGATCGCGTCGATCGCTTCCTCGTCGGTGTCGACCACGAGGTCGGCGAAGCCCGTCACTTCCGCGTGGAGCTGCCACCCGCCGAGCTCCTGCGGGTCCACCTCCTCGCGGATCGCGAGCGAGGCGAGAAGGGCGCTCGAGACGGCGAGCACGGCGCCCTTGCGCATCACGTTGAAATCGGAGAGCACCGCGTACCACGAGGACGACCCGTACGACATCCCGAGCGTGGCCGAGGCCCACGGCGTCTCGCGCATGCGCCGGTACTGCAGGCCGTCGTTGCCGAGGAGCGAGCCCATCCCGCGCGAGCCCATGTGGTCCGGCATGCGCGCCCCCGACGATTCCCCGAGGAAGACGAGCGGCAGGCCGCGCTCGGTCGCCACGCGCTTCATGTGCGCGATCTTGCGGCCGTTCGTCGCCCCGCTCGAGGCGCCCATCACCGTGAAGTCGTTGGAGACGGCGGCGGCCATGCGCCCGTCGATCCGGCCGAATCCGGCGATCTTCCCGTCGCACGGCGACTTGTCGCGGTCGGCGGGATGGGCCGAGGTCGAGAAGAGGCCGGACTCGACGTATGTCCCGGGATCGAAAAGGCGCTCGAGCCGCTGGCGCGCGTCGAGGATCCCCGCGGCCTTTCGCTTCGCGAGCTTTTCCGGCCCGCCCATCGCGCGCGCCTTCGCCTCCCGCGCGGCGAATTCGCGCTCGAGCCCCTCGCGTCGCTCCTCGAGGGGATCCTTCGGCTTGCCGTCGGGCATGTCGGGCGTTTCCGGGGGGCTCATCGCGCTGCGCCGCCGCGCCGCGTCAAAGGATGAAGCGCTGGTACTTGTCGAACGCGGCCTTGGCGCTGCGCAGGCCGCTGCGGCGCAGCTTCTCCGCCTCCTCGGCATCGCCCCGGGACATCGCCTGGAGCATCGCCACGTGCTGCTGGCGCCCGACCTCGGCGCGACCCGGCAGGATGATGATGCGCCGGATGAGCACCTGGGTCTTCTCGAAGATGATGTCGAGCATCTCGGCGAGCACCGGATTGCCCGCCGCCCTGATGATCTTGCGCCGCAGCGCCTCGTAGTGCCCGATGTAGTCCTGGAGGTCGCCGCGGCCGACCAGGTCCTTGAGCGGCCCCCGGAACCGCGCGAGGTCCTCCTGCCAGGTCTGCGGCGGGGCGTTCTGCGTGGCGAGGCGCGCCGCGAGCCCCTCGAGCACCTCGCGCAGGTCGTAGATGTAGAACACCTGCGAGAGGTCGAGCCGGATCACCACCGCGCCGCGATTGGGAATGCGCTCGACGAGCCCCCGCTGCTCCAGCGCGGCCAGCGCGTCGCGCACGCGCGCCCGGGAGACGCCGAACTCCTCGGCGAGGTCCGTCTCGCGCAGCTTGGCGCCCGGGGCGATGTGCTGCTGGGCGATCCTCGCCCTCAGCGAGTCGCGGATCTCCGCCACGCTCCGCGGGCGCCTCGCGCCCGGGCTCCCCGCCTTGCGCGCGGGAGGCGGGCGCGGCTTCGGTGTCTTTCTCGGCAAGGTGGTCTCTCACGCCTGGAAGTGCCCCGGGGACGCCTCGCCGGTCCGCGGGGCGGGCATCCGGCACCGTACAACGCGCTGCGCGAAATTGTCAACACTTCTGTCCACAAATCCGTTGACGCCGTGCCGGACCGCGCCGCAGAATGCGCGTTCAGCGCGAGGCGAGCGGGGAGACGATGTCGCAGGAAACGATGCCCGGGGACGGCCCGTTGTCCGGATACCGCGTGCTCGAGATGGGCTCGACGGTGGCCGGCCCGTTCTGCGGGCGCCTGCTCGCCGACTTCGGCGCGGAGGTGATCAAGGTCGAGCCCGCCGAAGGCGACCCCGTGCGCACCATGGGCAAGCGCTTCCACGGCAAGTCCCTCTATGCGGCGAGCATCTTCCGCAACAAGTCGCTCGTCTCGGTGGACCTGCGCCGAGCCGAGGGCCAGGAGATCGTCCGCCGCCTCGCCGCGAAGTGCGACGTGGTCGTCGAGAACTTCCGCCCCGGCGCGCTCGAGAAGTGGGGCCTCGGCTACGCGGAGCTCGCCCGCGCGAATCCCGGGCTCGTCATGGTGCGCATCAGCGGCTTCGGCCAGACCGGCCCCTACAGCGACCGCGCCGGCTACGGCGTGATCGGGGAGGCGGTGAGCGGGCTGCGCCACATCACGGGCGACCCGGACCGCCCGCCCTCGCGCGTGGCGGTCTCGATCACCGACTACATCACCGGGCTCTACGGCGCGTTCGGCGCGGTGATGGCGCTCCTCGCGCGCGCGAAGACGGGCCGCGGCCAGTACGTCGACAGCGCGCTCTACGAGTGCGCGTTCAGCTTCATGGAGCCGCACATCCCGGCCTTCGAGAAGCTGGGCCTCGTCGCGAGCCGCGCGGGCTCGCGGCTGCCCGACAGCACGCCCAACAACCTCTACGCGACGCGCGACGGCCAGTTCATCCACGTCACCGCCATGGGCGACGCCGTGTTCCGGCGCCTCGTCGCCTGCATGGGCGCGCCGCAGCTCGCCGAAGACCCGCGCTTCAAGGATGCGGTCGAGCGCTCGCGCCACCACGAGGAGATCGACGACCTCATCGGCCGCTGGACGGCCGGGCGCGATCTCACGGAGCTCGAGCGCGCGCTGCACGAGGCGGGCGTCCCGGCGACGCGCATCTTCACCATGGCCGACATCTTCGGCGATCCCCACTACGCGGCGCGCGGGGCCATCGTGCGGGCGGCCGACGACGACCTCGGCACGGTCGCGATGGCCGCGCCCGTCCCGCGGCTTTCGCAGACGCCCGGCGCGATCCGCCATTCGGGACGGCGCATCGGCCAGGACACGCGCCGCGTGCTCACGGAGCTCCTGGGGCTCACGCCCGCCGAGCTGCAGCGGCTCGAAGGCGCGGGCGTCGTCGCCTGCGACCGGGCTTCGCCCCGCGCGCAGGCGCAACCACCGGTGGACGAGCGGGCCGGCGCCGGCTGAGCGCGGCCACGCCCACGATTTCGGGAACGAAGGAAGGACGCGAATGGCGACGAAGGAAATCCGGTCGGAGATCACCGGCTCGGTGTGGAAGATCCTCAAGCGGCCCGGCGACGAGGTGGACGAGGAGGAGCCGCTCATGATCCTCGAGTCGATGAAGATGGAGATCCCCGTGCTCGCGGAAGCGCGCGGCAAGGTGACCCAGGTCCCCGTGAACGAGGGCGATCCCGTGGCCGAAGGCCAGCTCGTCGCCGTCCTCGAGGTCTAGGGCGGGGACGACCGATGACCTGGAAGCCCGAAACCGACGAGATCGAGCGGCGCGGCGCGCTCGCCGACGCCCTCGGGGGCGCCGAGGCGGTCGCGAAGCACCACGCGCAGGGTCGCCTCACCATCCGCGAGCGCATCGCGGGCCTGTGCGATGCGTCCTCGTTCCAGGAGGTCGGCCGCCTCGCCGGCAAGGGCACGTACGCCGACGGCAAGCTCGTGAACGTGGTCCCGGCGCCCTACGTGATGGGGCTCGCGAAGATCGACGGCCGGGCGGTCGCGATCGGCGGCGAGGACTTCACGGTGCGCGGCGGGACGAGCTGGGGAAGCGACCGGCGCAAGGGCGGCCAGGGCGGCTTCGTCGAGGACCTCGCGCACGAGTACCGCATCCCGCTCGTGAACCTGATCGACGGCGCGGGCGGCACGGTCACCTCCGCGACGCGGCGCGGCTACACCGTGTTCCCCGGCGTGCACGGCTTCGAGCGCTCGGTGGAGCTGCTCTCCGAGGTGCCCGTGGTCTGCGCGGTGATGGGCACCGCGGCGGGCGGCCCCGCGGGGCGCGCGATCCTCGCGCACTGGTCCGTCATGGTGAAGGGCACGAGCCAGGTCTTCGCGGCCGGCCCGCCCGTGGTCGAGCGCTCGCTCGGCCAGAAGATCGCGAAGGAGGAGCTCGGCGGCGCGCACGTCGCGGTCGACGTGGCGGGCACCATCGACAACGCCGCCGAGAGCGAGAGCGACTGCTTCGCGATGATCCGCCGGTACCTGAGCTACATGCCGCAGAGCGTCTGGGAGCTGCCGCCCGCGGCGCCCTGCGACGACGATCCCGTGCGCCGCGACGAAGGGCTGCTCACGATCGTCCCCCGCGACCGCCGGCAACCCTACAACATGCGCAAGCTCGTCGCGATGGTCGCCGACCGCGGCTCGGTCTTCGAGATCCAGCCCACGTTCGGCCGCGCGGTCATCACGTCGCTCGCGCGCCTGAACGGCAAGGTCGTGGGCTTCGTCGCCAACAACCCGATGGTGAACGGCGGCGCGATGGACGTGAAGGCGGCGCGCAAGCAGACCCACTTCATCACCCTGTGCGACACGTTCCACATCCCCGTCGTCTTCCTCGTGGACGTGCCCGGCTTCATGGTGGGGCTGCAGGCGGAGCAGGCGGCCACGCTGCGCGAGGGGATGCGCGCGGTCTACACGTCGCTGCAGGCGACCGTGCCGATGCTCACCGTCGTGATCCGCAAGTGCTACGGCATGGCCGGCATGGCGACCACGGACAAGAACGGCCTCGACTTCAAGATCGCCTGGCCGTCGGCGGAATGGGGATCGCTCCCCGTGGAGGGCGGCGCAGCCGTGGCGTTCCGGCGGGAGATCGAGAATGCGCCGGATCCGGCGAAGCGCCTGGCGGAGATCGAGGGGGAGCTCCGCGCCCTCGCCTCGCCTCTGCTCACCGCCGAGGCCTTCGCCGTCGAGGACGTGATCGACCCGCGCGAGACGCGTCCCTACCTCTGCCGCTTCGTCGAGGCGATGCAGGGACGGCTCGCGACCACCGTCGGAATCAAGCGGCGGGCGGGCGTCCCTCCTTAGGCGCCCGCCCCCGCTTCGCGCTCAGCTCGATGCGCGCTGCATCGGCGCCTTCAGCGCTTCCTGCAGCGTATCCAGGCTCTCCCCGATGTGCGCCCGGCTCTCCTTCGAGAAGCCCGGCTTCGACTGCGCGGCGCGCAGGTCCGCCACCAGCGCCTTCGCGTTCATGCGCATGAGGCTCCTCGCGTCCGCGGGCGTGGTGGGCGCCGGGTGCAGCAGCATCGCGGTCACGAGGCGCAGGTGCTCGCGCTGGAGGTTGCGGCGCATCGCGCTGATCTCGCGGCCCGACTTGAGCTCGCTCCAGATCGACGACTGCAGCGTGTCGTAGAGCTCCGAAAGCCGCAGCACCTTCGACGGATCGGGCGCCTTCTCCGGCGCGTCGATGAGCCGCGCGGCGACCGGGTCGGAGAGCAGCTCCCCGAGCAGCGCCTTCTGCACGGCGAACACCGCCGCCGAGGGCGAGATGTCGGGGTTGGCCGGGCGCTGGAACTGGTCGAGCGCGAGGCGCCCGAGGAAGTGCGGCTGGAAGCGGAAGCTGCCCTCCTGGAAGAAGTCCTGGTCGATGAGGCGCATGGCCTCGCGCTGGCGCGAGGCGGGCGTCGGCTCGAAGAGTTGCCGGCCGGTCCCCGCGCGGTCGCGGGTCGTGTCCACGCCGCCCACGTACTTCGCCGCGAGCGGGGCGATGCGCGCCACCTGGAGGAACCCCGCCACGAAGCTGCGCGTGAGCCGCTCGTAGCTCTCGCCGGGCGCGAGCTTCAGGTTCTCGATGCGGTCCCAGAGCTCGCGCGAAAGCGTCATGCGCCGCTTGTAGTACTCGAGCGGATCGGAGCCCAGGTCGAAGCGGTTCACCTGCGGGTCGATGCCGATGAACATCTTGCCCACGCCCGCGTCCTCGTCGGTCGCGTACGCGAGCTGCGGCTCGATCGAGCGGGAGGCGATCTTCGCGAGCTCCGCGGGCTCGCTCGCCGGGTCCATCTCGCGGTAGCCGTACTCGATCGCCCAGTAGTCGTAGGGGCCGATCGTGCTCATGTCGTACTCGCCCTGCTTCACGCCGGAGGGCGCGATGTTGAAGGGCGTGTAGTCCATCACCGAGGTGGCGACGCCGTTCACCTTCGTGAAGGCCGGGTCGTCGGTCTGCTTCAGGCTGTAGACGGCGGAGGCGCGGAAGTTGTGGCGCAGCCCGAGCGTGTGGCCGACCTCGTGCATGATCACGTCCTTCACGTAGGATTTGGCGAGCGCGTCGGCCTCGGGCCCGTCCATCTCGAGCCCCCGGGCCTCGAGCAGGTCGAACGCGAACTCGGCCTCCTGTTCCGCCGCCGCGCCATAGTCGCAGGCGAGGTAGCCCCTGCGGGCGCCGAGCGCGGATCCGGCGAGGGACTCGTCCCCGTCGATCCCCGCGGGCTTGCCGAGGTCCTCCACCACGAGGCGCCGGGCGCCGTGGGCGAACACGTCGGACATGCCGATGTCGGCGTCGAGGATCTCCCCGGTGCGCGGATCGACGTGCGAGGGCCCGATCGCGAAGCCCACGTCGGCGCCCGTGAACCAGCGCACCGACGCGTGGCGCGCGTCCATGGTGTCGAAGGTGTCCTGGTCGGTCTGCTGCTTGACGACGATGGCGTTGCGGAAGCCGGCCTTCTCGAAAGCCTTGTTCCACTCGAGGATGCCCTCGGTGACCGCCTCGCGGTACTTCACGGGGATGTTCTTGTCGAGCCAGTAGACGATCGGCTGCTTGGGCTCGGAGATCGCCGCGGTCGGATCCTTCTTCTCGAGGCGCCAGCGGTTCACGTACTGCAGCTTCGGCTTGATCGCGACGTCGTCGGTGTAGTCGACGCGCGGCGTGGTGAAGTAGCCCACGCGCTCGTCGGCGATGCGCGGGCGCATCGGCTGCGCCGGGAGCTCCGCGAAGTTGTAGTAGAAGCCGACGAAGAGGCTGCGCGGGTCCGGGGTCGCCGTGGGCGGCGGGGGCGTCGGCTCCGGCGGCGGCTTGAGCGGGGGGGCGGGGATCTTGGGCACCGAGAAGTGCGCGTCGACCTCGAGGCCCGTGAGGTGCTCGGTGTTGTTCACCGAGGCGATGCTCGTGTTGTGCGCGTCGAGCGCGAAGGGCAGGCGGAAGGCGAATTCCAGGCGCGTGAGGTAGCCGGGGATGTCGCCGAAGAGCAGCGCGTTCGCCTCCACGAGCACGGCCTGGTTCTCCGGGTTGGGCTGGGAGGCCTCGGCCGCGCTCGCGATCAGGCTGTCCGAAAACGAATCGCGCACGAACTCGGCCTGCGGCGTGCCTTCCTTCGCGAAGAACTGGGTGTTGCGCGCGATGAGCTGCACGCGGTTGCCGATGCGGTGGAACACCGCGAGCTGCGAGTCCCCCATCTGGCTGCCGTACAGGCCCCGCTCGCCGACCGAGCGCGGGATGTTGTAGCTGAAGAAGAACGGCTTGTCGAGCTGGTCGGGTCGGATCTCGATCCAGACCTTGTCGTCCTTGCGGTGCAGCGTGAAGAACCCGGGGAGCGTCTGCGCGTCCTTGAGAACGTCCTGGTAGGAAGGCGGCTTCTGCGGCGGGCCGGCCGCGGGCTTGCCGTTCGGGGCGCCGGGGGCCGCGGGTGCCGCGGACGGCGCGGGCGCCTCGCCCGGCCCTTGCGCGAACGCGGCGAAGCTCGCGCCGAGCGCGATGGCCAAGAGGAAGCGGCGGGGAAGGATCGACACAAAGGGAATCCGGATCACGAATGTCCTCCAGGGGTCAATGGGGTGCGAGCCGGCCCCGCAGGCTATGCGGGTAGGCCGCGGTGATGTCGACGTCGACGAAGCGCCCCGCGAGGCTCGGCGGCCCTGCGAAGTTCACGACTCGGTTGCTCTCCGTGCGGCCGCACAGCTCCGCCCGGTCCTTCTTCGAGGGGCCCTCGACGAGCACGCGCTGGCGCGAGCCCAACATGGCGCGCGAGTACTCGAGCGCGATCCCGGCGAGCCGCGCCTGCAGGCGCTGGAGCCGCACGAGCTTCGCCTCCGGGGGCGTTTCGTCGCGCAGGGACGCCGCGGGCGTTCCGGGGCGCGGGCTGAAGACGAAGCTGAACGAGCCGTCGAAGCGCACGTCCTCGACGAGCTTCATCGTCTGCGCGAAATCCTCCTCGGTCTCGCCGGGGAAGCCCACGATGAAGTCGCTCGAGATCGAGATGTCGGGCCGCGCCGCGCGAAGCCTGCGCACGATCGAGCGGTATTCCATCGCGGTGTAGTTGCGCTTCATCGCCGCGAGCACGCGATCGGAGCCCGACTGCACGGGGAGGTGCACCTGCGATACGAGCTTCGGGATCTTCGGGTACGCGTCGATCAGGCGCTGCGTGAATTCGAGCGGGTGCGAGGTCGTGTAGCGGATGCGCTCGATCGCCTCGATCTTCGCCACGTGCGCGAGGAGCAGCGCGAAGTCCGCGGAAGCGCCGCCGTCGAGCGCCCCGCGGTAGGCGTTCACGTTCTGGCCGAGGAGCGTCACCTCGCGCACGCCCGAGGCGGCGAGGTGGCGGATCTCCTCCAACACGTCGTCGAAGGGGCGCGAGACCTCCTCGCCGCGCGTGTAGGGCACCACGCAGAAGGTGCAGTACTTGCTGCATCCTTCCATGATCGAAACGAAGGCCGAGGCCCCCTCGGCCCGCGCCGGCGGCAGGTGGTCGAACTTCTCGATCTCGGGGAAGGAGATGTCGACCTGCGCGCGGCCCGTGGCGCGGCGCTCGGCGATGAGGGCCGGCAGCCGGTGCAGCGTCTGGGGCCCGAACACCAAGTCCACGTACGGGGCGCGCCGCACGATCTCCTCGCCCTCCTGGCTCGCGACGCACCCCGCCACGCCGATGAGGACCCCGGGACGCGCGCGCTTGAGCGGCTTCACGCGCCCGAGGTCGGCGAACACCTTTTCCTGCGCCTTCTCGCGCACCGAGCACGTGTTGAAGAGGATGAGGTCGGCCTCGGCGGGGTCGGCGGTCTTCTCGTAGCCGTCGGAGGCGGCGAGCACGTCGGCCATCTTCTCCGAGTCGTACTCGTTCATCTGGCACCCGAACGTGCGGATGTAGACCTTCTTCGGCGGCTGCATGACGTCCTGGGTCGCGGAGGTGATTCCGGGCAGGAGGATTTCCGGCGGGAGGTGAATCCTACCTCAAAACCCGGTCCCCGATTCGGCCCCGCCGCCGGGCGCCGGGCGGGGGTTGACCAATTCCATAATTCGAGTAATATCGAAACATGGACAACCGCCTCGCCATCGCCGCCCTCGCCGCGCTCGCGCAGGAATCGCGCCTGCGCATCTATCGCCTGCTCGTCGAGGCGGGCCCCACGGGGCTCGCGGTGGGCGAGATCGGCGCTTCCGTCCGCGTGGCGCCCGCGACCCTCTCCTTCCACCTGAAGGAGCTCGCCCACGCGGGCCTCGTGAGCGCGCGGCAGCAGGGGCGCTACGTCTATTACTTCGCGAACTACGAGCGGATGAACCGCCTGCTCGGCTACCTCACCGAGAACTGCTGCGCGCGCGACGGCACCACCTGCGGACCCTCGTGCGGCACGAGCCCGCCGCGCCGCGCCCGCCGCGAAAAATCGACCACCTGACCCGGGAGCATCCCACCATGAAGAGATTCCACGTGCACGTGGCCGTCCCCGACCTTGAGGACGGCATCCGCTTCTATTCGACCCTCTTCGGCGCCGAGCCCTCGGTGCGCAAGGACGATTACGCGAAATGGATGCTCGAGGACCCGCGCGTGAACTTCGCGATCTCGCAGCGCGGGGGCGCGGCCGGCGTGAACCACCTCGGCTTCCAGGTGGACGAGCCCGCCGAGCTCGAGGAGATCCACGCGCGCCTCCAGACGGCCGACTCGAAGGTGAGCGCCGAGAAGAACGTGTCGTGCTGCTACGCGCGGTCCGACAAGTACTGGGTCACGGACCCGGCGGGGGTCGCGTGGGAATCGTTCCGCAGCCTCGGGACCGTACCCTTCTACCACGGCGAGGGCGAGGAATCGTCGAAGGATTCGTGCTGCGCGCCGGCCGCCGAGGCGAAGGAAGCGCAGAAGGCCGCCTGCTGCGCGCCCGCCTCCGTATCCGGCACGGCCGCGCGTGCCTCCTGCTGCTGACGACCGCGCCGTGGCCGACAAGGGCTACAACGTCCTCTTCCTCTGCACGGGGAACTCGGCCCGCTCCATCATGGCCGAGGCGTGGCTGAGGCAGCTCGGGGGAAGCCGCTTCAAGGCGCACTCGGCGGGAAGCCATCCCATGGGGAAGGTGAACCCGTGGACCGTCGAGACGCTCAGGAGCTTCGGCCTGCGCACCGAGGGGCTGCGCAGCAAGAGCTGGGACGAGTTCGCCGCGCCCGGCGCCGATCCCATCGACTTCGTGATCACCGTGTGCGACAAGGCCGCGGCCGAGGTGTGCCCGGTCTGGCCCGGCAAGCCCATCGCGGCGCACTGGGGTGTGGCGGACCCCGCCGCGGTCGAGGGCACGGACGAGCTCAAGCGCGCCGCCTTCCGCGACGCGGCGCTCATCCTCCGGCGCCGGATCGAGCTCCTCGTGAGCCTGCCGCTCGCGAGCCTCGACAACCTCTCCCTGCGAACGAAGCTCAAGGAGATCGGCCGGAAGTGACGCCCGCCGTCATCAGCGGCTTCGAGCGGTTCCTCTCGCTCTGGGTGCTCGCGTGCATCGCCGCGGGCATCGGCCTGGGCAAGGTCCTGCCGCGGGCGTTCGAGGCGATCGGGGCGCTTCAGGTCGCACGCGTGAACATTCCGGTGGGGCTGCTCATCTGGGTGATGATCGTCCCCATGCTCATGAAGGTGGACTTCCGCTCGCTGCACGAGGTCCGGAAGCACCTGCGCGGGATCGGGGCGACGCTCTTCGTGAACTGGCTGGTGAAGCCGTTCTCGATGGCGTTCCTCGCCTGGCTCTTCATCCGGCGGCTCTTCTCGCCCTGGCTGCCGGCCGCCGAGCTCGACGGCTACGTGGCCGGGTTGATCCTGCTCGCGGCCGCGCCCTGCACCGCCATGGTCTTCGTGTGGAGCCGGCTCTCGAACGGCGACCCGCTCTTCACGCTGTCGCAGGTCGCGCTGAACGACACGATCATGGTGTTCACGTTCGCGCCGATCGTGGGCCTGCTGCTCGGCATCTCGAGCATCGCCGTGCCGTGGGCGACGCTGCTGATCTCCGTGGTCCTGTACATCGTGATTCCCGTCGCCATCGCGCAGGCGCTGCGGGCTGCGCTGCTCGCGAAGGGGCAGGACGCGTTCGATCGGGCCGTCGCGCGCATCTCGCCCTGGTCGACGTTGGCGCTGCTCGCCACGCTGGTCCTGCTATTCGCGTTCCAGGGGGAGTCGATCCTGCGCCAGCCGCTCGTGATCGCCCTCATCGCGGTGCCGATCCTGGTGCAGGTGTTCTTCAACGCTTCGCTCGCCTACCTCCTCAACCGGGCGCTCGGGGAGACGCACTCGGTCGCCTGCCCTTCGGCGCTCATCGGCGCGAGCAATTTCTTCGAGCTGGCGGTCGCCACCGCGATCAGCCTCTTCGGCATCGGCTCGGGCGCCGCGCTCGCGACCGTCGTCGGCGTGCTGATCGAGGTGCCGGTGATGCTCCTGGTGGTGCGCGTGGTGAACGCGACGAAGGATTGGTACGGCGCGGCGGGAGCGGCCGCTTCCGGCGCCCCGGAGAGCGCCAAGCCGTAGCCCTGAGCGATCGACGGCTCGCGTGAGCGGCCCCTCGCCACGGTGCGCTGTTTTCGACGAGCGTTGACCCAGATCAACCTGCTGCGTCGGACGGTGCGGTAGCTTCGTTTTCCGGCGACCAGCAGGGTGGACCACAAGACTGGTTGCCGTCGCGGTATCTGCGCAATCGGGGAGGTGGTCATGCGCACGAAACTGCCCGTCGCGATCGTCACGTCGCTCCTGTTCCTGCTCGCGTGGCCCGCGGCCGCGCAAGCCGGCGGAGTCTCGAGCAGCCTTCCCAAGGAGCTATCGAAGGAATCGACCGCCTGCGTGGGCTGCCACAGCGCCACGACGACCGGCATTTACCAGCAGTGGGGCAGAAGCAGGCATTTCCGGGCCAACGTCGGCTGCTACGAGTGCCACGGCAAGGAGAAGGGTGCGCCGGGCGCCATCGAGCACAACGGCTACACCATATCCGTGATCGTGTCCCCGAACGACTGCGGCCGGTGTCACGGCAAGGAGGCCACGGAGTTCCTGAGCTCCCACCATGGCAAGGCCGACCGCATCATCGGCTCGGCGGACAACCTTCTGGCCGAGGTGGTCGAGGGCAATACCGCCTCGATGAAGACCGAGCAGTTCCCCAACGGCATCTCCGCCGCCGCCGTGAACGGCTGCTGGCAGTGCCACGGAGGGGTCACGCATGTCGACAAGGACGGCAAGCTCGACCCGGCCACTTGGCCCAACACCGGGATGGGCCGCGTGAACCCCGACGGCTCGGAGGGCAGTTGCACGGCGTGCCATCAGCGCCATGAGTTCTCGGTGGCGCAGGCCCGCGAGCCCAAGACCTGCGGCAAGTGTCACCAGGGCCCCGATCACCCGCAGTACGAGATATACGAGCTGTCCAAGCACGGCATCATGTACACGTACACCGCCGGGAAGGAAATGCACCTCGATTCCGACAAGTGGATCGTCGGGGAGGACTATACGGCGGCTCCCACCTGCGCAACCTGCCACATGTCGGCGACGAGGAACCAGCCGGTCACTCACGACGTGGGCATGCGGATCAAATGGAACAACCGTCCGGCCGTGTCGGTGCTGGCGAACGAGGCCGACAGGCAGATGGGCCTGCCCGGAGCGAAGGTCTCCGGGGAACAGCGCGAGGCGAACATGAAGGACGTCTGCTCCGCGTGCCATGCCGCCAGCTTCGTGGACAGCTTCTACAAGCAGTACGAGGCCGAGCTGGCCCTGTACAACGAAAAGTTCGCGAAGCCCGGGGCGAAGCTCTACGGCCAGGCCACGGCGGTGCTCAAGGCTGTGGAAGGCTCCAGCTATGCCCAGTACGCCCAGAAGATAGACTGGACATGGTTCGAGCTCTGGCACCATCAGGGCCGCCGCGCCCGCCACGGGGCCTCGATGATGGCGCCCGACTACACGCAATGGCATGGCAACTACGAAGTCGCCCAGAGCTTCTACGTGGACTATGTCCCGCAGCTCAAGGAGATCGTCGCGCGAGGCAAGGCGAGCACCAAGCCCGATGCCCAAAAGGCGGCAAACACGCTCGAAGCCACCTTGAACGAGATCCTGGGCTCGCCCGACCACCAGTGGTTCACGGGCAGGGAAGACCCGGCCGTCAAGGCCGAGAGGCTCAAGCGCGTGAAGGAGTTCGAGCAGAGATACAAGTAGCGCTCGAACGCGCGACGGCTGGACAACCCGATCGGCACGGGGCTGTCACTTATGTCTTGGGTACGACCTGTCACCTATGTGTTCAGGTCGTACCTTGGAATGGGTGGTGGCGAGTCAGGGATTTGAACCCCGGACCAACGGATTATGATTCCGCTGCTCTAACCACTGAGCTAACTCGCCAGAGAGCCGGATATTTTCGGCGATCCGGCGGCGAGGGTCAAGGATCGCGGATCCCTACTTGAGCGACAGGGGCTCGTCGACCGCCCGGGTCGCGGCGTCGATCCACGGCTCGCGACGCCCGGGCTCGATCGTGAGCGCCTCCCCGAGGCGGGCCACGTACGCGTCGTCGAAGTCCCGCGGGCCGGCGGGGAAGAACGTGAACCAGAGCGTAAGCACCGCGAGATCGCCGCCGCGCGACGAGGGCCGCGCACCCCCGGAGTACAAGCCGGCGTGACGGTCCTTCGAGAGCACGCGCAGCCACGCCTCCGCCGCGGGGACAAGCATGGCGCCGGAAGCCTCGGCGGCGGCGCGGGCGGAGGCGATCGCCTCGGGAAAGTAGCGCGCCTGCTCCTCGGGCGGCCACGTCATGAAGAGTGCGGGCTTCGCGCCCTGGGCGCGGATCCGCTCGGCGAAGCGCCTCGTCGAGGCGGCAAGCTGCGAGCGCTCGTCGGCGCCCACCGCCGCGGCCTGCTCGAGCACGACGTAGGTCCACCCCTTGCGCAGCGCCTCGAGCGCGCGGCCGTCGCGCCACTGATCGCCCAGCGTGTACGAGGGAAGCGAGATCGATTCGACCTCGGCCTCGCGGCCCATCGCCTTTGCGAGCGAGGCGAGCCGCGCCGGGATATCGCCCGCGTCGAGGATCTCGTCGCCGACGAAGAGGATGCGCACGGGTGCCGCCGCGGCGGGTTGCGCGCCGAGGGCGAGGGCGAGCAGCAGGAGAGCGGGCAGGGCTCGCAGCATCGGTCCAGTCTAGCGGCGGCGCCCCGGCGCGATGTTACGAGTTGTGCGTCGCCCGGCCGCGGGAGCTCAGAACGCCGCGCCGAGGGAGACGATCAGCACCTGGTCGGACGTTCCGGGATTGAACCAGTAGGCGGAGAGCGTGGCCTTGCCGTGGGTGAGCTGGACGAATCCGCCGCGCTGCGTCTCGCGGTCGCCGCCGTAGATGCGCGTGTGCTGGCCGACGGCGCCGAACCGCAGCCACTCGGCGGGCCGCCACCCCAGCTCGGTCCACGCGTAGTTGTAGCTCGACTCGCCCTCGTTGCGGACGCTCACGTGCTCGGCCTCGAGGTAGTAGTCGAACGCTCCCGAGGAAAGCGTCGCCTCGAGGCCGGCGATCGGGCCGCGCAGGCTTCCTCCCACTCCCCCGGCGATGGGTGTCGCCTCGAGCTTCACCGCCCCGCCCCACGAGAACGTCCAGCCGACGAACGCCGACTGCGCGTGGATCGCCTCGTAGTTCGCCCGCGCCTCGAGGTGCAGCGCGCCGCGGTCGGCCGTGAAGGTGCCGGAGGCGAAATCGGTCCCGCCCTTCGGCGCGTTCCATTCGCCCGTGGCCGAGAATTCCCACCCGGGCGCCTCGGGCGCCACTCCCGGCGGGGTTTCGCCGCCCTGCGCGTGCGCGAGCCCGGCCGCGAGGCAGAGAACCGGCGCCGCGACCGCCGGGGCGATCTTCATCCGCCGAGCGCGATGATCGCCGCGGTGAGGGCCACGCCGAGCGCGAGCAGCATGAAACCGCCCTTCCACGCCGGATAGTCGGCATGGCGCGCGAGCGCGGCACCGCCCCCGAAGAGCATCGCGAACGTGAGCAGCCGCGAGATGAGCAGCGCGGTCGGCACGTCGGAGAGCAGCACGAAGGGCAGCGCGACCGGAAAGGTGGACAGGACCACGATCACGAAGATGCCGAGGGCGCCGCTGAAATCGCGCCGGTGGAACCTGACCCGGTCCGGAAGCTCCATCGCGACGAGGCGCGTGCGCATCGACTCGAGCTCCGCCTCTCCCAGCAGCCCCCTCATCCTCGGGGGAAACGAATCGCCCAGGATCCGGATCGCGCTCGCGGCATCGGGCGCGTCCTTCACGGCGAACGCGAGCGCATGGCGCTGCCCGCGGTCGGTGATCGTGCGCACGAGGTACATCACGGCGTCGACGAGCCCCCAGGCGAGGTTGCACCCGAGCGCCGCGTACAGCACCGTGCTGCCCGCGTCCTCCCCCGGCTTGGCCGCGTGGACCGCGCCCACGAAGGTGAGCGCCATGAACAGGCCGAAGCACATCTCCGAGACGCGCTCGACCGAATCGAGGACGGGTTCCCTCGCCTCGTCCACGCCCGCGGCCGCGCCCGCCGCGCTCACGTGGCGCCCCGCGCGAGGTAGGCGGCCACCGCCGCCTCCAGGTTGAAGAACATCCCCTTGCGGCCGAGCTTCTCCGCGAGCGGCGTGCGCCGGACGAGCTCGAGCGCCTCGGGGCTCAACGCGACGAGCCACAGCTCGACCCCGTCCTCCCGCAGCCGCGCCTCGGCCTCGACGAGCATCTTGAGCGCGGTGAACTCGAAGCCCGGGATCGCGCTGCAGTCGAGCGCGAGCACGTTCGGCTTCTCGCGCCCGACCAGCTCGCGCAGCTTCTCGCCCACGACCGGCGCGTTCGCGAAGTACATGCGCCCTTCGGTCCTCACGATGAGCAGGCCCGGGAACGACTCGTCCTCGGGGTGCTCGTCGGTGCGCGGGCGGAAGACGTTCGTGCCGGGCTTGCGCCCCAGCACGTGCACGGGCGGATTGTTCGCGAGGTAGAGCAGGCTCGCCATCGACAGGACCACGGCGACGAGGATGCCGTCGAGCGTGCCGAGCGCGACGACGCCGATGCACGCGGCGAGCGCCCACCGGAACTCGATCGTGCGGACCGCGCGGATGGCGGCGATCTCCGAGGGGCTGATGAGGCCGATCGAATAGGCGATCACGACCGCGGCGAGCGTCGCGTTGGGCATCGCGCCCATGACCGGCGCGAGGAAGAGCATGGTCGCGATCGTCATCGCCGCGGTGACGAGCTCGGCCGCCTGGGTGCGCGCACCCGCGCTGCGGTTCATCGCCGTCTGCGAGGTTCCGCCGCCCGAGGGCATCGCGCCGAAGAGGCCCCCGACCACGTTGCCCGCGCCGATGCCCACGAGCTCCTGGTTCGAGTCGGGACGCGGATCGCCGGGGCGCGCGAACGCCCGTCCCGCGGCGATCGACTCGGTGAAGCTCATGAGCGCGATGCCCGCGGCGGCGGGCCACAGGCTCGCGACGAGCGACAGCTCCGGAACCGCGAGCGCGGGGAACCCGCTGGGGATCTCGCCCACGACCTTCACGCCCATGGCTTTGAGGCCCATCAGGGCCGAGGCCGCGATGCCCGCCGCGATGGCGATGAGCGGCGTCGGCGCGCGGGGCGCGAACCGCTCGAAGATCACGATCACCGCGAACGTCCCGAGCGCCACGCCGAGTGTCGCCATCGAGGTGCCCGGAAGGTGCGCGACGATGGACGCGACGTCGCGGAAGAAGCCCGCCTTGTCGATGTGGATGCCGAGGAGCTTCGGGACCTGGTCCACGACGATCACGAGCCCGATGCCGGCCTTGAAGCCCGTGAGCACCGGCTCGGAGATGAAGTTCGCCACGAACCCGAGCCGCAGCGCGCGCGCCGCGAGGAGCATCGCGCCCACGAGGATCGCGAGCTCCGCCACGACCGCCGCGGGCGCCGCTCCGGGCACGGAATCGATCGCCGCCCCGGTGAGGATCGCGATCGTCGTCGTGGTGCTCACGCTGAGCACCCGCGAGGTGCCGAGCAGGGCGTACACGATCGTCGGAAGGAACGCCGTGTACAGGCCCAGCTGCAGGGGCAGCTCCGCGATGGTCGCGTAGGCCATGGCCTTCGGGATCACGATGGCCGCGGCCGTGAGGCCCGCGACCACGTCGAGCCTCAGCCACGAGCGGTCGTACGCGCGAAGCCAGTCGAATGCCGGGAGGGGGAAGCGCATCGGGCGCATATTGCACCGCTTTCCGGCCGAAGTGCCAGCCCTTTGGTGCCGCCGGGCGCCTCAGACGTTGAAGCGGAAGTGCATCACGTCGCCGTCCTTCACGACGTAGTCCTTTCCTTCCAGCCGCATCTTGCCCGCCTCCTTCGCGCCCTGCTCGCCCCCGAGCGCCACGTAGTCGTCGTAGGCGATCACCTCGGCGCGGATGAATCCCTTCTCGAAGTCGGTGTGGATCGCGCCGGCGGCCTGCGGGGCCGTCGCGCCCTTCCGCACGGTCCACGCGCGCACCTCCTTCGGC
The DNA here is from genome assembly GCA_035624355.1 of Usitatibacter sp. Classification (GTDB taxonomy): domain Bacteria; phylum Pseudomonadota; class Gammaproteobacteria; order Burkholderiales; family Usitatibacteraceae; genus Usitatibacter. The sequence goes on from DASPRQ010000099.1 coordinate 27,095, forward strand.
CCCGCGGTGAAGTACGTCTGCAGCCCGAGCAGGTCGTAGGTCGCGCGGATCAGGCGGTTCAACCCCGGCTCCGCGAGCCCCATGTCGGCGAGGAACACGAGCTTCTCCTCGCCCGAGAGGTCCGCGATCTCGGCCTCGAGCTTCGCGCAGATCGCGACAACCGGGGCGCCCTCCTTCGCCGCGTACTGCCTCACGCGCTCGAGGAGCGGGTTGCCCTCGAAGCCCTTCTCGTCGACGTTCGCGACGTAGAGCGCGGGCTTCGCGGTGAGGAGTTGCAGGGGCTTCAGCAGCGCCATCTCCTCGGGCGAGAGGTCGAGCGCGCGCACGGGATGCAGCCCGTCGAGCGAGGCGTGCACCTTCTCGAGGACCGCCACCAGCTTCGCCGCTTCCTTGTTGCCGGAGCGGGCGGCCCCGAGCTGGCGCTCGCGCGTGCGGTCCACCGTGGCCATGTCCGCGAGCGCGAGCTCCGTATGGATCACCTCGATGTCGGAGACGGGGTCCACCTTGCCCGCCACGTGCACCACGTTGTCATCGGAGAAGCAGCGCACGACGTTCGCGATGGCGTCGGTCTCGCGGATGTTGGCGAGGAACTGGTTGCCCAGGCCCTCGCCCTTCGAGGCGCCGGCCACCAGCCCCGCGATGTCCACGAACTCGACGATCGCGGGCACGACCTTCTGGGGCTTCGCGATGGCGGCGAGCCTCGCGAGGCGCTCGTCGGGCACCTCGACGATGCCCACGTTGGGCTCGATCGTGCAGAACGGATAGTTCTCGGCCGCGATCCCGGCTTTCGTGAGCGCATTGAACAGGGTGGACTTGCCCACGTTGGGCAGGCCGACGATGCCGCACTTGAGGCTCATGGCGCCGCGTCCTTCGGTTCCTTCGGCGCCGTGTGCAGCCACGTCATCGCCTCGTTCATCCGCCCCGCGGCGATCCGGGGGAGCAGGTCGAGGCTGCGCTCGAAGGCCGGGTCGATCGCTTCCTGCTCGACGCGGCGCGCCCGGTCGAGCACGTAGTCGGCGACGAGGTCCTTGTCGCCCGGGTGCCCGATGCCGATGCGCAGGCGCCAGAAGTCCTTCGTGCCGATCGCCTCGACGATGTCCGTGAGCCCGTTGTGCCCGCCGGTGCCGCCGCCCTTCTTGAGCCGCACGGTGCCCGGCGGGAGGTCGAGCTCGTCGTGCACGACGAGCATCTGCGAGGGCTCGATGCGGTAGAAGCGCAGCAGCGCGGAGACGCTGCGGCCGCTCTCGTTCATGTAGGTGGCGGGCTTGAGCATGCGCAGCTCCCGCCCGCCTTCCTCGATGCGCGCGGTCCAGCCGGAGAACTTCGTCTCCCGCTTCCACGCCGCGCCCTTGCGCCCGGCGATGGCGTCCACCCACCGGTAGCCGGCGTTGTGTCGCGTCTTCTCGTACTCGCGCCCGGGGTTTCCGAGCCCGACGATGAGGCGGATATCTTCCATGCAAAAACGCCCACCTTGCGGCGGGCGTTCCCTTGCCCGGGGAGTTGAGCGGCGGATTTCCGTCCGCTCGAACGATCGCCCCGATGTGTGTCGCTTCGACTCCCGTTACTTCTTCTTCTCTTCCTTGGCGGCGGCAGCGGGCTTGGCTTCCTTGCCCGCCGGGCCGGCCGCGGGAGCCGGGGCCTCTTCCTCCTTCGCCTTCTGGGCCGTGGTCGGCACCTCGGCCGCCGACGGCGCCGCGGCCGCCGCCGCCGCTTCCGCCGCCTCCTCCTCCGCCGTCATCACGCGCGGGATGACGATCGTGGCCACCGTCGGGTCCTCGCCCTTGGGCACGATGGCCTCGACGCCCGCGGGAAGCTTGAGCGACGAGAGGTGCATCGAGTGCCCGGCCTGCAGGTTCGCGAGGTCCACCGTGATGAACTCGGGCAGGTCCTTCGGCAGGCACCGCACCTCGAGCTCGTTCATCACGTGCTGCACGAGGCCGCCCGCGACCTTCACGCCCGGGGAGATCTCCGCGTTCACGAAGTGCAGCGGCACCTTCATGTGGATCTTCCTGTCCGCCGCCACGCGCTGGAAATCCGCGTGCAGGACGCGCGGCTGGAACGGGTGCATCTGGTAGTCGCGCAGCAGCACCTGCGCCTTCTCGCTGCCCACCTCCATGTCGAGGATGGACGCGTGGAAGGCCTCCTGCTTGAGCTTCATCAGGAGGTCCTTGTGGTCGAGCTCGATGGGCATTGCGTCCTTGCCCCCTCCGTAGAGGATTCCGGGCACCTTCTCCGTGCGGCGCAGGCGGCGGCTCGCACCCGTTCCCTGCAGCTTGCGCGGTTCGGCCTTGATGGCGATCTTCATGTTCACTCCGGTTGCTCGGCGGCCCGCGACCAGGCCCGCCGGTTTTCCGAGGGACGTCCCCTCACAAATAGCTTCATTCCACGAAGAGGGAGCTCACCGAGCTCTCCTCGCAGATCCTGCGCATCGTCTCGGCGAGCAGCTCCGCCACGCTGATCTGGCGGATGCGGCCGCTCGCCTCGGCCTCGGGCTTGAGCGGGATGGTGTCGGTCACCACGAGCTCGTCGAGCACGGACGACTCGATGCGCTCCACCGCGCTTCCCGACAGCACGGGGTGCGTGCAGTAGGCGACCACCCGAACCGCGCCCTGCTCCTTGAGCGCCTTGGCCGCCTCGCACAGCGTGTTGGCGGTGTCCACCATGTCGTCCATGATCACGCAGGTGCGGCCGTTCACGTCCCCGATGATGTTCATTACCGACGAGACGTTGGGCCGCGGGCGGCGCTTGTCGATGATCGCGAGGTCGGTCTCGAGGCGCTTGGCGATGGCGCGCGCGCGCACCACGCCCCCCACGTCGGGCGACACCACCACCTGGTTGCGGTAGCCGTGCTTCCACAGGTCGCCGAGCAGGATCGGGGTGGCGTAGATGTTGTCCACCGGGAGGTCGAAGAAGCCCTGGATCTGGTCGGCGTGCAGGTCCATCGTGAGGACCCGGTTCACGCCCGCCACGGTGAGCATGTTGGCGACGACCTTGGCCGAGATCGCCACCCGCGCGCTCCTCGGGCGCCGGTCCTGGCGCGCGTAGCCGAAGTACGGGATCGCCGCCGTGATGCGCGCCGCGCTCGAGCGACGCAGCGAGTCCACCATGATCATCAGCTCCATCAGGTGGTCGTTGGTCGGCGCGCACGTCGACTGCAGCACGAAGACGTCCTTGCCGCGCACGTTCTCGAGCAGCTCGACCATCACCTCGCCGTCGCTGAACTTCGAGACGGTCGCCTTGCCGAGCTGCACGTTCAGCACCTTCGCGACCTTCTGCGCGAGCTTCGGGTTCGCGTTGCCGGTGAACACCATCAGGTTGTCGAAGGCCATCTTGCGCTCGGCGCTCGCGGTTGTTGAATCCCGGCGGGACGCGCCTGCGCGAGGCGCGGGCCCGCTAGGGGTTGGCAGGGGAGGAAGGATTCGAACCCTCGAATGCCGGAATCAAAATCCGGTGCCTTAACCAACTTGGCGACTCCCCTAACGCCCGCGCCCCGGGGGACGCGGCTCGAAGCTCACTCCCGCAGGGGATGGTGCTCCAGTCCCTGCGCGACGAAACCCTGCATCGAGGCCGGCAGCCCGTCGATCACGCGCCGAGCGTCCTCGCGGCTCGCGAAGGCCGCGAACACGCAGCCGCCCGAGCCCGTCATGCTCGCCCGTCCCCGCGTCCTCAGCCACTCCAGGTGCTCGCGGACCGCCGGGTAGCGCGCGACGACGACCGGCTCCAGGTCGTTGCGGAACTGCGACCCCGGAGCCTGCGCCGAAAAGTCTTCCATTTTAAGGGGTTCCGTATCGCGGGTCAATTCGGGCGCGGCGAAGATGGAGGGCGTGGAGACGTGCACCGGCGGCACGAGGACGGCGTACCAGCGCGGGGGCAGCGCGATCGCCGCGAGCCGCTCGCCCACGCCCTCGACCCACGCGCTTCGCCCGAAGACGAAGAACGGCACGTCGGCGCCGAGCGAGGCCCCGAGCCCGCGCAGCGCCTCGTCGCCGAGGCGCGTCGCCCACAGGCGGTCGAGCGCGAGGAGCACCGTGGCCGCATCGGAGCTTCCGCCCCCGAGGCCCGCGCCCATCGGAATGCGCTTCTCGACCTCTATGTCGGCGCCGAGCGGCGTGCCCGAGATCTCCTTCAGCCGCCGCGCGGCGCGAACTGCCAGGTCCTCCTCGGGCGCGACGCCCGGGACGTCATTCACGCGCCGAATCACGCCGTCGTCGCGCACCCGCAGGCGGATCGCGTCGCAACGGTCGATCAGCGTGAAGGCGCTTTGCAGCAGGTGGTAGCCGTCGGGCCTGCGCCCGACCACGTGCAGGAAGAGGTTGAGCTTCGCGGGCGCGGGATAGTCGGGTCCGGGAAGCCGCACGGGCGTCAGTCCCCGAGCGGCACGTAGCGGTCCACGACGAGGCGCACCACCGTGTCGCCGCGCCTCACGGTGATGCGCCGGGCGAGCGCAACCGCGCCCGCGGGCTGCGTCTCGTCGACCGAGAAGTGCCATCCGGGCGGAAGGTCCGCGGGCGTGCGGCCGTGCAGGCCCTCGGCGAGCCACGCGGGATCGAGCGCCACGCCGAGCACCTTCGCGGTGAGGTCCTGGAACGTCGGGGCCTCCTCCGAGGCCCCGTCGGCCTGCGCGAGCGTGGCGCCCTGCGGCGTCGATTCGATGCGCGCCACCTCGTTGCCCAGGGGCGAGGATACGACCCACTCGTCCGAGGTGCCGCGGCGGGTCCAGCGCAGCTCGGCGATTTCGCTGTGGTCGCCCTGGCGCACGGCGATGCGGCCGCTCATCTCGAACGATTTCGGAACCGCCGTGAGCCGCGGCGCGGTCGCGGGCGGCGGGGCGAGCGTGGCGCACCCCGCGACGAGGAGCGCGGCCGCGGCCGCCACGAGGCGCGCCCTCATCGGTCCGGACGCGGGGCGCTCAGTGGTACTTCTGCATCACCGCGAGCAGCGACTCGTGGTTCGGGTTCTCCGCGAGCGCCGCGCGCCAGATCTTCTCGGCCGCCTCGTGCTGCCCGCTCTTCCACAGCACCTCGCCCAGGTGCGCCGCGATCTCCGGGTCGGGGCGCGCGGAGTAGGCGATCTGCAGCTGCTTGAGCGCCTCGTGCACGTGGCCCAGCCGGTACTCCACCCACCCGAGGCTGTCCTGGATGAAGGGATCGTCGGGCTGCAGCTTGTACGCCTTCTCGATGAGCTCCTTGGCTTCCTTGAGGCGGTCGGTCTTCTCCGCGAGCGTGTAGCCCAGCGCGTTGTAGGCGTGGGCGTAGTCGGGCTTCATGGCGATGACGCGCCTCAGGTCCGTCTCCATCACGTCGAGCTTGTCGATGCGCTCGGCGGCCATCGCGCGGTCGTAGAGCAGCTCGTAGGAGTCGGGGTACTTCGCGACCGCCTCCGAGAGCATGTCGTAGGTCTCCTGCCATTTCTTCGCCTCGCGCAGCAGCTGCGCCTCGACCTGGATGATCTGGATGCTGTCCTCGCTCGATCGCGGCTCGATCTTGTGCAGGTAGTCGCGCCCCGCCTGGAGCCCCTGCTGGCGGGCGATGATCGTGGCGATCCGCAGCTGCGCGCGCACCCAGTCGTCCGAATCGACCTTCTTGTACCAGTCGATCGCCTCGTCGTAGCGCTTGAGCCCCTCGGCCGCCTCGCCCATCCCCAGGTAGATCGCGGCCGCATCGCGGTAATTGAGGTCGAGCGCGCGGGTGAAGGCCGCCTGGGCGGCCTCGTAGTCCTCGAGCTGCAGGGAGAGCAGCCCGATCGCGTAGGACGGCTGCGGGTCGCTCTTCGTGAGCTTGTCGACCGCGCGGAACTGATCGCGCGCCTCGGCGAGCTTGCGGGTCGAGGCGAGCTCGCGCCCGAGCTGCATGCGCGCTTCCACCGAGTCCGGGTGGGCCGCGACGAATCCCTCGTAGTACGGCACCACCTCCGCGGGCTTGGTCTCGCGAAGGACCTGGGCCTTGAGGACGGCGCCCTCGCCCCAGTCGGGCCGCGCGGCGAGCGCCGCATCGGCCTCCTGCGCGGCAAGCTCGTCCTGCCCGGCGACGAGCGCCGCCACGCCGAGGGCGTAGTGCGACTCGGGCATCGACGCGTAGGGCGCGGTCACGTCGCGGGTCGCCTGGAGGACCGCCGCCTTGTCCTGGAACTTGCCGAACAGGTGCGACAGCTGCATGAGGATCGGTCCCCGGTCGTCGGTCTTCTCGAGCACGCCCTCGAGCAGGTCGCGCGCCTTCGAGAGGTCGCCCTGGTTCACGAGGAGCGCCGCCATGATCTCGCGCGCGAGGCTCGACTTCGGGTCCAGCTCGAGCAGCAGGGCGGCGTTTTCGAGCGCCGGTGCGAACTCGCGGGCGCGGATGGCGGTCTCGACCGCGCGCCGGGCGATCTTCGGATCGTGCAGCTCGCGCGCGAGCCGCTCGTAGATCGCGAGCGCCCCGTCGACGTCGCCGCGCTGGGCCGCGAACTCCGCGACCAGGTACTCGAACATCGCGTCGGTGCCGGTGGGCGTCGCGTCGCCCGTCGCCTCGTCGCCCGTCGCCCCGTCGCCCGATCCCTGCGCGCCCGCCGCCCCTGCGAACGCCACCGCGAAGGCGACCGCGAGCCCCTTCAACCACCGTTTCGAAACCATGAGTCCCGCTCCTGCAGGCGCCCGGTACGGCGCCCCCTTGGCACCTATCATAGAACGATTCGCCTTCGCGCGACGGGACCCGAAACGACGCTGCGGGCCCGCGGCAGACACGTATAATCGGCTTGCCGAAGTCCTTGAATTTGAAGCCATCGCGCAATGCCTGAGCTTCCGGAAGTCGAGACGACGCGACGGGGCCTGCTGCCGCATCTGCGAGGGCGGCGGATCCGCGACGTCGTGGTGCGCAACCCCAACCTTCGCTGGCCGGTGCCCGCGGACCTTTCGCGGCACCTGCGCGGCGAGGAAGTGATCGACGTCCGGCGCCGCGGCAAGTACCTCGTGTTCGATTGCCGCCGCGGCCATCTGCTGGTGCACCTGGGCATGTCGGGCCGGCTCACGCTCGTGCCCGACCGCGAGCCCCCGCGGGCCCACGACCACGTCGACGTGCGCTTCGAGGGCGAGCAGTCCCTGCGCCTCACGGACCCGCGCCGCTTCGGCGCGATGCTCTGGGTGCGCGGCCGGGCCGAGGACCACGCGCTGCTGCGCGGCCTCGGGCTCGAGCCCTTCGACCCCGCGTTCACGGGCCGCGCCCTGCAGGAGAAGGCGCGCGGGCGGCGCGTCGCGGTGAAGCACTTCCTCATGGATTCGCGCGTGGTGACCGGCGTGGGCAACATCTACGCGAACGAGGCGCTGTTCCACGCCGGCATCCATCCGCTGCGGGCCGCGGGGCGCATTTCCCGCTCGCGATGGGAGCGGCTCGCCGCGAGCGTGCGCTCCACGCTCGAGCGCGCGCTCGCGGCGGGCGGCACGACGCTGCGGGACTTCGCCTCCGCCGACGGGCACCCGGGTCTCTTCCAGCGCGAGTGCGCCGTCTACGGGCGCGAAGGCGAGCCCTGCCTCGCGTGCTCGACGCCGATCCGCGCGGTGCGCCAGGGCCAGCGCTCCACGTACTACTGCCCCGCATGTCAACGCTGAGCGCCACGGGGGCCTGGGTCTCCGGCTCGCGCTCGTTCGAGGCGAGCCTCGCCGAGCTCAAGGCCTGGCGCGACGGCACGGCCCAGGCGCTCGCCGAGTTCCGCCGCTGGGCCGTCGTGGCGAGGCTGCTCGACGAGCAGACCGCCCAGCGCCTCGCGCACCTCGAGCGCCGCCTCCTCGCCGAGCGCCTCACGGTCGCCTTCGTCGCGGAGTACTCGCGCGGCAAGAGCGAGCTCATCAACGCCCTCTTCTTCGCCGACTTCGGCCATCCCCTGCTGCCCTCGGGCCCCGGCCACACCACGCGCTGCGCCACGGAGATCGGCTGGGACCCGGCGCGGCCGCCTTCGCTGCGCCTGCTGCCCATCGGGACCCGCGAGCAGCCGAAGGCGCTGCGCGAGTACCTGAGCGAAGCCGAGGGCTGGACCACGGTCGAGGTGGACCCGGCGCGCCCCGAGTCGCTTGCCTCCGCCTGCGAGGCCGTCTCCGAGTCGATCGAGGTGGACGCCTCGCGCGCCGCGGACCTCGGCTTCCGCGTGGAAAGCGCGGGGCTCGTGCGCATCCCCCGCTGGCGCTACGCGATGCTGAACTTCCCCCATCGGCTGCTCGCCGACGGGCTCACCATCCTCGACACGCCCGGGCACAACACGCTCGGCACGGAGCCCGAGCTCACGCTGCGCCGGGTGCCCGACTCCGCGGCGATCGTCTTCATGCTCACCGCCGAGACGGGGCTCACGCCGGCCGACGCGGAGCTGTGGGCCGAGCACATCGCGCCCATCGACGGCCTCGAGCGCAGCTGCTTCGTGGTCCTCAACAAGATCGACGCCCTGCGCGACGGCGCGCGCACCGACGCCCAGGTCCTCGCCGAGATCGACCGCCGCGTGAGGGACAGCGCCGAGGCGCTCGCCATGGAGCCCACGCGGGTCTTCGCGCTGTCGGCGCGCCTGGGGCTCGCCGGCAAGATCGGCGGCGACTCGGACGCGCTCCTCAGGAGCCGCCTGTACCGCCTCGAGCAGGCGCTCGCGCGGCGCACGATCCACGAGCGCCGCAGCGACTACGCCGCGGCGGTGCGCGCGGAGCTGCGCGCGGCCGTGGCGGAGGCGCGAGCGCTCATCCGCAGCCGCGCCGACTACGCGCGCGAGCAGGAGGAGGCGCTCGCCGCGCTGCAGGGGCGCAACCAGAAGCTGGTCGAGGCGCTCGCGCGCAAGGCCTCGCAGGAGCGGCTGCGCATCGAGCAGGCGCGGGCGACCCTGATGGGGCTTCGCACCGTGCACAACCGCCACGCCGACGAGCTCGCCCGGCTCCTCGACCCGAACGCCGCGCGCGAGGCCGGCATCCGCGCGCGCCGCGCGGTGGTGGAGAGCACCTTCTCGAGCGGCATCGGGGGGGCGCTCGACGCGTTCTTCAGCGACGCCCGCGAGCGCATCCGCAGCGCCGTGGCGATCATCGGCGAGGCGCGCACGCTCATGGGCAACGTGAGGCGCGCCTTCGAGCGCGACTACCGGATCGCCGCCCCCGAGGCGGTGGACTTCGCCACGGACCGCTTCCTCGTCGAGATCGACCGGCTCGAGGAGCGCTGCGCCCGCGACTTCAAGGGGGCGAGCCTCCTCCTGCACCGGCGCAAGACGCTCGGCGCCCTCTTCTTCGACACCGTGGCGCTCAAGATCATCCACGTCTTCGAGATCGCCGACCGCGAGGTGCGCACCTGGATGAACGCCTTCATCCGGCCCCTCGAGGGCCAGGTGAACGACTTCCAGGAGCGGGCCAACAGCCGCATCGAAGGGATGGGGCGCATCCAGAACGCCGAGACCGACCTGCTCCAGCGCCTCGAGGAGCTGCGGCGCATCGCCGCCGAGATCGACGCCCAGCGCGAGCAGCTCGAGGCCCACGACCGGAAGCTGCGGGCCCTCGTCGAGGAGCAGCCCGAGCGCTCGCTCGCCTAGCGCCTCAGCCGCCCGCGGCGTGCGCCTTTTCGCTCTCGAGGCGGCGGAACTTCTCCATGAGCTCCTCGCGCGTCTCCACGTGCTCGGGGTCGAGCGGGATGCAGTCCACGGGGCAGACCTCGCGGCACTGGGGCCGGTCGAAATGGCCCACGCATTCGGTGCAGCGCCGCCAGTCGATCACGTAGATCTCCTCGCCCATGGAGATCGCGCCGTTCGGGCACTCGGGCTCGCAGACGTCGCAATTGATGCACTGCTCGGTGATCTTGAGGGCCATGGAGCTCCGCCCCTTCAGCGCGCGTCGCCTTCGCGCCCGATCTTCTCCCGCATGCGCTGCACGGTGAGCGGGTGCACGAAGGCGCCGATGTCGCCGCCCAGCACCGCGATCTCGCGCACGATCGTGGCCGACAGGAACAGGTACTTGTCGGAGGGCGTGAGGAACAGCGTCTCCACCCCGGGGGCGAGGCGCCGGTTCATGCCCGCGAGCTGGAACTCGTACTCGAAGTCGGAGACGGCGCGCAGCCCCCGCAGGATCACGCTCGCGCCCTGCTCCTTCACGAACTCCGACAGCAGCCCCCCGAACCCCATCACGCTCACGTTCGAGTAGGGCGAGAGCACTTCGCGCGCGAGCGCCACGCGCTCGTCGAGCGAGAAGAACGGGCGCTTCGCCTGGCTGTGCGCCACGCCGACCACGACCTCGTGGAAGAGGCGCGAGGCGCGCTGGATGAGGTCCTCGTGCCCGTTGGTGATCGGATCGAAGGTGCCGGGATAGACGGCGCGCGTGATGGTCATGGGGCGGGAATCCCGAAAAGCGCATAGCGTACAGCGCCGGCGCGCCCGGCGCGAAGCGCCCGCCAGGGCTCGCCCGGCTCGATGGGGCCGGCGCTTTCCACGTAGACGCGCCCGCCGGGCTTCAGGTGCGGCGCGAGCTCGCGCATCGCGCGCTCGGCGAGCCCGCTCGCGTACGGCGGGTCGACGAAGACCACGTCGAAGCGCTCGCCCGTGCGCGCGAGGTAGCCCAGCGCGTCGCCCTCGACCACATGCGCCGAGCGCGCGCCCAGCTCCCGCGCGCTCGCGCGCAGGGCCTCGGCGACCCGGCGGTCGCTTTCCACCAGGATCGCGCGGGCGGCGCCGCGCGATAGCGCCTCGAAGCCCAGCACGCCGCTGCCGGCGAAGAGATCGAGAGCCTCCATGCCGTCCAGGCGCTGGCCGAGCCAGTTGAAGAGCGTCTCTCGCACGCGGTCCGGGGTCGGCCTCAGCCCCGCCGCCGGCGGGAACCTCACGAGGCGGCTGCGCCACGTCCCGCCCACGATGCGCACGCGGTTGCGCCCGCCCCTCGCCGTGCGTTTCGGCGGCGCGGCCTCCGCGAGACTGCGCGCCGGAGTCATCGTCGGGAAATCATACCGTAAAATGTCGGCCTCCCCCCTCGCCGATCCCGATGCTTCCGCTGTTCTCCCGCAAGGACAAGGCCGCGCCCGGCGCCGCCCCGGACCTCAAGGCGCTGCTGCGCAAGGACCTCGAGCTCACGCGCTCGCGCTGGAAGAAGGCGCTCGGGATCTTCCGCGCGCGCCCGAAGATCGACGAGTCGCTCTACGCCGAGCTCGAGTCGCAGCTCATCGAGGCGGACGTGGGAGTCGCCGCCACCGCGAGCCTCGTCGAGCGCCTGCGCAAGGCGCAGCGCGACAGGCGCCTCGAGGACGGCGCGGCCCTCGAGGCGGAGCTCAAGGCGGCCCTCGTCGAGCTCCTCGCTCCGCTCGAGAAGCCCGTGGACGCGACGCGCGCGAAGCCCTTCGTGATCCTGCTCGCCGGCGTGAACGGCGCCGGCAAGACGACCACCATCGCCAAGCTCACGCGCCTGTTCCAGTCGCAGGGCCTCACGGTGCTGCTTGCGGCGGGCGACACCTTCCGCGCGGCGGCGCGCGAGCAGCTCGCCGAATGGGCCGCGCGCCACGACGTCGTGCTCGTATCCCAGGAAAAGGGCGACTCGGCCGCGGTGATCTTCGACGCGATCCAGTCGGCGCGCGCGAGGGGGATCGACGTCGTGCTCGCCGACACCGCGGGGCGGCTGCCGACGCAGGCGCACCTCATGGAGGAGCTGCGCAAGGTGAAGCGCGTGATGGGGAAGGCCGACCCGGCCGCACCGCACGAGGCGTGGCTCGTGATCGACGCCAACACCGGCCAGAACGCCGTGCGCCAGGTGAAGGCCTTCGACGAGGCCCTCGGGCTCACGGGGCTCGTGGTGACGAAGCTCGACGGCACGGCGAAGGGCGGGGCCGTGGCCGCGATCGCGCGCGAGCACCCGGTGCCGATCCGCTACATCGGCGTCGGCGAGAAGGCCGAGGACCTGCAGCCGTTCGCGGCCGCCGACTTCGTCGAGGCGCTCTTCGCGTGATCCGCTTCTCCGCCGCGGCCAAGCGCTATCCCGGCGGCCTCGAGGCGCTGCGCGGCGTGACCCTCGAGGTGGGCGACGGCGAGATGGTGGCGGTCACGGGCCACTCCGGCGCCGGGAAGTCCACGCTGCTCAAGCTCGCCGCGGGCCTCGAGCGCGCCTCGGCGGGCACGGTGCTCGTGCAGGGGCAGAACCTCGCCGCGCTCGGCGAGGCGGCGCTCGCCGTCCTGCGCCGGCGGGTCGGCTTCGTCTTCCAGGACCATAAGCTGCTCTTCGATCGCAACGCGTTCGAGAACGTGGCCCTGCCGCTTCGCATCGCGGGCTTCCCGCCCGAGGAGGCGGCGCGGCGCGTGCGCGCGGCCCTCGACAAGGTGGGCCTGCTCGCGCGCGAGAAGGCGATGCCCGTGGCGCTCTCGGGCGGCGAGCAGCAGCGCCTCTGCATCGCGCGCGCCATCGTGAACCGGCCCATGATCCTCATCGCCGACGAGCCGACGGGCCACCTCGACGCCGAGTACGCGCGCTCGATCATGGAGCTGTTCGCCTCCTTCCACCAGGTCGGCGTGACGGTGCTCCTGTCCACTCACGACGAGGCGAGCGCCGCGCGGCTGGGCTGCCGGCGCGTGGCGCTATCGGCGGGCCTCGTGGCAGGCGCCGCCCCGTGAGGCTCTGGCTGCGCCTGCACGCGCTCGCCTTCGGCGATGCCCTGCGCCGCCTCGCGGCGCAGCCGGTCGCCTCGCTCCTGTCGATCCTCGTGCTCGGGGTGGCGATTGCGATCCCGGTGGTGGCGGCGGTCGTCCTCGAGACCGTGGGCGCGACCACGGCCGGCTTCGACACCGATCCCCACGTGAACGTCTTCCTCTCCCTCGACGCGTCGGACTCCGACGCGAAGCGCGTGGGGGAGGCCTTGCGCGCCGAGCCCGGGGTGGCCGCCGTGCGCTTCATCCCCAAGGCGCAGGCGCTCGCCGAGCTCCAGGCGACGACCCACCTCGCGGACCTGCTCTCGAGCTTCGACCGCAATCCGCTGCCCGATGCGTACGCCGTGCGGCTCCGCGCGACCGACCCGGCTCGCATCGGCGCCCTGAAGGCCGCCTGGAGCCGGCTGCCCAAGGTGGACCAGGTCGTGGCCGACTTCGAGTGGGCCGAGCGCCTCGGGCGCTGGGCCCGATTCGGTCGGCGCCTGGTGCTGGGAATGGCGGCCCTGCTTGCCGCCGCGGTCGCCTTCATCGTGGCTCACCTCATTCGCCTGCAGGTGGTGACCCGGCGGGAGGAGATCCAGGTGAGCGAACTCGTCGGGGCCACGGCAGCCGACGTGCGGCGCCCGTTCCTCTACCACGGCCTGCTCCAGGGGCTCCTCGCGGCGGCAGCGGCCCTGGCGCTCGCCGCGGGCTTCGCGGCCTGGATCGACGCCGAAGTGCTAGCGCTCACTCCACAGTATGCTCCGGAGTTGAAAGTCGCCTTCCTTTCCCCCCTGGAGCGCTTGGCCGTCGTGGCGGGGGCGAGCCTGCTGGGCCTCGCGGGAGCCTGGGCGGCCGTTTCCCGGGAGCTTCGCCGCTTCTCCTCGGGCGGGTAGCGGGCCGGGGGAACTCTTCCGGGGGATTAGCACTCCAATCACGCGAGTGCTAAAATACCCATCCAAGGAGGGTTCCGATCCAATGACCACCCTGACGCTGCCCGCCACCCTGCCTCCCGTTTCCAGCCTGGAGATGTACGTCCAGGCCGTGAATGCGGTCCCGATGCTCACCCAGGAGCGGGAAAGGGAGCTGGGCCGTCGCCTCAAGAACGACAACGACCTCGCGGCCGCGCGCGACCTCGTGATGTCGCACCTGCGCCTCGTGGTCTCGATCGCCCGCAACTACATGGGCTACGGCCTGCCGCAGGCCGATCTCGTCCAGGAGGGCAACCTCGGCCTCATGAAGGCCGTGAAGCGCTTCGACCCGGAGCGGGGAGTGCGGCTCGCGTCCTTCGCGATCCACTGGATCAAGGCGGAGATCCACGAATACATCCTGCGCAACTGGCGCATGGTGAAGATCGCCACCACCAAGGCGCAGCGCAAGCTCTTCTTCAACCTGCGCAGCATGAAGCCGACCACCGCCGCGCTCACGCCGAAGGAGATCCGGCGGGTCGCGAGGACGCTCAACGTGAAGGAGAGCGACGTGGTCGAGATGGAGCAGCGCCTGCAGGGCGGCGACGTCGCCCTCGAGCCCTCGCCCGAGGACGCGCACGAGGAGATCGTGACGCCGATCGCCTACCTCGCCGACCCGGGGGAGGGCCCGGCCGAGGCCTACGAGCGCGAGCAGTCCGAGACGCTCAAGGCGCGGGGCCTCGCCCGTGCGCTGGAAAGCCTCGACGAGCGCAGCCGTCGCATCATCCGCGCCCGCTGGCTCGCGGAGTCGGATCCCAAGACCCTGCACGAGCTCGCCGGCGAGTTCGGGGTGTCGGCCGAGCGCATTCGCCAGATCGAGGCGAAGGCCATGCAGAAGATGAAGAAGGAGCTCGCCGAGGCCGTCTGAGCGGCCTAGGAGTTGTCCAGAAGGACGCGCAGGTCGGAGGCGATGTCCGCCGACGGCGTGCCGGCGGGCATCATCAGGCGCAGCCGCCCCCCGCGATCGAAGATGAACACCTGCGAGGTGTGGTCGACGGTGTAGCTGTCGGGCGTGGGGCCCGGCCGCACCTCCGCGTACACGTGGAAGTCCTTCGTCACCCGCTCGGTCGCGGCCGCGTCGCCGCGCAGTCCCAGGAACCTCGCGTCGAAGGCGGGAACGTACTCGCGCAGAAGCTCGGCGGTGTCGCGCTTCGGGTCGACCGTCACGAAGAGCACCTGCACCTGGGAGGCCTCGGTTCCGAGCTTCTTCATCGCCTCCGCGTAGTCGTGCAGCGTCGTGGGGCAGACGTCCGGGCACTGCGTGTAGCCGAAGATCACCGCGACCACCTTGCCGCGGAAGTCGGCGAGCGTGCGCGCCTTGCCGTCGAAATCCGTGAGCCTCAGCTCGCCGCCCGCGTCGAGCCCCGTCACGTCGACGCCGTGGAAGGGGCTCTTCGGGGGCGAGAGGAGCTTGTCGCAGCCGGATGCGGCGAGGAGCGCGGCGAGCGCCGCCGCGGCGAGGAAGCGGCGCGCGATCACCCGTGCAGCAGCGGAAGGTAGTGGTCGACCATCAGCGCCGCGAAGAGCATCGCGAGGTAGAAGATCGAGTAGCCGAAGGTGCGCTTCGCCAGCGCGTCGCTGTAGCGGCGCCAGATCGCGAGCGCGTAGCCGAGGAACACGGCGTCGAGCACCGCCACCACGCCCAGGTAGAACCAGCCGGCCATGTGGGTCGCGAACGGCAGGAGCGAGGCGGCCGCGAGCAGCACCGTGTACAGGAGCAGGTGCAGGCGCGTGAAGGCCTCGCCGTGGGTGACCGGCAGCATCGGGATCCCGGCGCGCGCGTACTCGTGGCGGCGATAGAGCGCGAGCGCCCAGAAGTGCGGCGGCGTCCACGCGAAGACGATGAGGAAGAGCAGCAGCGGCTGGAAGGTCACGTCGCCGGAGATCGCCGCCCAGCCGAGCACGGGCGGCATCGCGCCCGACGCCCCGCCGATCACGATGTTCTGGGGCGTGGCGGGCTTGAGCAGCACCGTGTAGATCACCGCGTAGCCGACGAACGTCCCGAGCGTGAGCCACATGGTGAGGGGATTCACCGCGTGCCACAGGACCGCGAGGCCGAGGCCCCCGACGCCGCCGGAGAAGAGCAGGATCTGCGGCGCGGAGAGCGTTCCCACCACGGTCGGGCGAGCGCGGGTGCGCGCCATCACCGCGTCGAGCTTCTCCTCGACGAGGCAGTTGAACGCCGCGGCCGCGCCCGCCACGAGCGCGATGCCCACGGTGGCGAAGACGAGGCGGTCGAGCGGCGGCAGCCCCGGCGAGGCGAGCAGCATCCCGATCACCGCCGTGAAGACGATGAGGGAGTTGACCCGCGGCTTCGTGAGGCGCCAGAGCTGCACGCCGACGGCGGGCTGCGAAGGGAGGGTGCGCTGGTGCATGGGAGCCCTCGATTATAGGCGTTCAGCCGATCTGTGAGGCCTTGAGGAGCCTCTCCAGGTCCTTGATCATCCCCCGCGGGTCGTCCGCCGCCCCCCAGCGCATCATCACGTTGCCGTGGGGATCCACGAGGTAGACGTGCTCGCGGTCGCCCGCGCCGGCGGCGAGCGACGAGCCCTTCGGCGCGACGACCGCCTCGGTGCCCTCGTAGGGGGCGAGGACGGCCGCGTCCGGCACCCGGCCGTCGTCCACCACGAGGACGCGCGCCACGCGCTCCGCGTCGCGCCCGAGGGCGAGCCGGACCTGGCGCATCGCGAGGAGCTTCGCGCCGCAGGAGGTCCCGCAGGCCCCCGAATCGGAGGTCGCGAGGATCCACCGGCCGCGCAGCTCGGCGAAGGAGAAGGGCTTGCCCGAGGCGAGCGTGAACTCCCCGGCCGAGACCGTGGCCGGCGGCAGCAGGAGCTCGCCGTGGTTCGCGGTCGCAGCCGGATGGCCGAAGAGGTAGACGAGCGTGGAGGCCACGATCGGGGCCGCGAAGAGCGCGGCGATCAGGGCGAGCTTCGTGCGCGGCCCCAGGCTCATCGCGCTCGCCTGAGGTTGAGGCCGAGCCAGAGCGCCGCCGCGGTCGCCGCCAGCAGGAACCAGGTGAACTCGTACTGGCGATGCATCGCCACGCCCGCGTCGGGTCGCTCGGCCACGGCCGCGAGCCCCCCGCCCGGGGGATCGGCCAGGATCACGACGGGAAGCACCGGGAGCCCGCTCCAGGCGCGGTAGCGCTCGATCGAGAGGTTCTGGAAGACGGACCCCTCGATCACGTCGCTCGAGAGCTCCAGGAAGTGCGCGGGCGGCACCGTAGCGAGCCCCGTCACCTCCACCTCCCCCCGCGGCACCGGCACGCGCGGCGGGCGCGGGTACGCGCCGGTGCGCGCGATCCATCCGCGATTCACGAGCACCGCCTCTTTCGTCCCGGCGATCTCGAGCGGGGTCACGACCTCGAACCCGGCGCGGCCGAGGTGGACCCGGTTGTCGACGTAGACCTGGCGATCGGCGATCCAGCGGCCGGTCGCGCGCACGTGGCGGAAGAGCAGCGTGTCGGCCGGTCCCGTCGCCCCGGTGAGGCGCACGGCGGGCTCGGCCATGCGGGCCTCGTAGAGCGCCTGGCGCGCCTCCTTCTCCTGCGCGCGGTGCGCCTGCCAGCGGCCGAGCGAGACGGTGAGGGCCACGAACGCCGCGGCGGCGAGCGTCGGTACGAGCCGCGGCGCAAACCGAAACGCCCTCGCCCTCACCATCCGCCCCGTCCCGCGGGATACACTAGCCGTTGCCACGCGGCGTCCCGACCTTCCATGCGAATCCTGATCATCGTCCTGCTCCTCGCCGTCCTGGCGAGCCTCTTCTCCGGCCTGTACTTCGTCTACCGGGACAAGGGCACCACCAACCGCGCGGTGATCTCGCTCACGATCCGCATCGCGCTCTCGCTGGTGGTTTTCGGGCTGCTCATCGCTTCGTACTACTTCGGCTGGCTGTCCCACGGGCGCCTGTAGGGCGCACGCGCCCCGCCCGCCCTTCGGGTCCCGACGGGCGAGTCGGGCGGCAGGCCTTCCGGGGTGGCGCGCGGCGCTACAGCCAGTACACGAACACGAAGAGCATCAGCCAGACCACGTCCACGAAGTGCCAGTACCACGACACGGCCTCGAAGGCGAAGTGGTGGTCCGGGCGGAAGTGGCCCGCGACGCAGCGGAAGAGGATCACCGTGAGCATGGTGACCCCGAGCGTCACGTGGAAGCCGTGGAAGCCGGTGAGCAGGAAGAACGTCGAGCCGAACACGCCCGTCGTGAGCTTGAGGTTGAGCGCCTCGTAGGCGTGGCCGTACTCGTGCGCCTGCAGCCCGAGGAACGTGACGCCCAGCAGGATCGTGAGCGTGAGGCCGAAGATCAGGTTGGTGCGGTCGCCCTTCTTGAGGGCCCAGTGCGCCCACGTGACCGTGACCCCCGAGGACAGGAGCAGCAGCGTGTTGATCGCCGGGATGCCCCACGCCTCCATCGGCGAGAACTCCTTCGGCATGTAGGGACCCGAGGTCGGCCAGTGCCCGCCGAAGCTCGGCCACAGCAGCTTGTTCTCGAGGTCGCCCAGCCACGGCACCGAGTACACGCGCGCGTAGAACAGCGCCCCGAAGAACGCGGCGAAGAACATGACCTCCGAGAAGATGAACCAGCTCATCGCCCACCGGAACGACATGTCGACCTGGCCGTTGAACAGCCCCCCCTCGCTCTCCCGGATCACGGTGCCGAACCAGCCGAAGAGCATGTAGAGCAGGATGAAGGCGCCGATCGCGAACGCGATCCAGCCGACGCCGTGGCCGTTGATGAGCGTCACGACGCTCACGGCGAGGAAGAAGAGCGCCGTCGAGCCGACGACCGGCCACTTGGACGGCGGCGCGAAGTAGTACCCGGAGGTTTGCGTGTTGGCCACTTTCGTTTCCCCTTCTTTCGTTCGAATCCGTTGGTCCGTCCCCACCGCTACCGCGTCACGAGACTCACCACCCAGAGCAGCGCCAGCACGAAGGCGACGGCCGCCACGAGCCCCGCCGCGATCACGTGCTGGGGCTTGAGGCGCTGGGTGTCCGCCTCGTACTCGGAGCGCTTGCGCACCCCGAAGAAGCTCCAGAAGACCGCCTTGAACGCCTGTCCGATCACCGTCTCAGGACGCCGCCTTCGGCGCCTCGAAGAAAGTGTACGACAGCGTGATGAGCCCCAGGTCCTTCGGCGCGTCGGGGCTCACCCGGAAGACCACCGGCATGTCGCGCGTCTCGCCCGCCTTGAGCGTCTGGTTCGTGAAGCAGAAGCACTGCTTCTTCTGGATCCAGAGCGCCGCCCGGGCGGGCGCCGTGCTCCACGAGGCGTGCGCGGTGATCGTGCGCCCGAGGGTGTTCACGACGCGGTAGCGGACCATCTTGTACTCGCCCGGATGCAGCGTCACGCTGGGGTCGAGCGGCTCGAAGCGCCACGGCAGCCCCCCCGCGGTCGAGGCCATGAACTCAACCTTGATCTCGCGGCTCATGTCCACCTGGCTGTTGCGCAGGCCCACCACGCGCGTGCGGTCGATGCCGGTCGCGCGGCAGATCTGGCGGTACATCGGCACCATCAGGTAGGCGAAGCCCAGCATCGCCGCGCAGATCACGAGGAGCTTGCCCATGAGCTGGCGGTTGCGCAGTTCGAGCTCGGCGTTCATCCGCGCGAGACCAGGTGCACCACCACGTAGACGTAGAGGCCGACGGCGAACGCCGCGAGCACGAGCGCGGTGGCGATCGCGCGCTTGCGGCGCGGGTCGGGGCCGGGCTCGGTCATCGCGGCGCGCTCCATCGGGGCCGGGCTCCGCTCCTCACTTCACGACCGGGGCCGTCTCGAACGTGTGGTACGGGACCGGCGTCGGCAGGTGGGTCCACTCGAGCGAGTCGGCCCCTTCCCAGGGCTTCTGCTGCGCGGGCTTGCCGCTGCGCAGGGTCGTGACGACGTTGTAGACCAGCAGCAGCTGCGAGGCCCCGAAGAGGAAGGCGCCGATCGACGACCACATGTTCCACTCGGCGAACTGCAGCGCGTAGTCCGGCACGCGCCGCGGCATCCCCGCGAGCCCCAGGAAGTGCTGCGGGAAGAAGGCGAGGTTGAAGCCGATCATCGACAGCCAGAAGTGCCACTTGCCCAGCGTCTCGTTGTACATCCTGCCGCTCCATTTCGGCAGCCAGAAGTACACGCCCCCGATGATCGCGAAGAGGGCCCCCGACACGAGCACGTAGTGGAAGTGCGCGACCACGTAGTACGTGTTGTGCAGCGTGATGTCCACGGGCGCGATGGCGAGCACGAGCCCCGAGAAGCCGCCGATCGTGAACAGGCACAGGAACCCCACCGCGAAGAGCATCGGCGTCTCGAAGGTCATCGAGCCGCGCCACATCGTGGAGATCCAGTTGAAGATCTTCACGCCCGTGGGCACCGAGATGAGGATGGTCGCGTACATGAAGAACAGGTTCCCCGCCGCGGGCATGCCGACGGTGAACATGTGGTGGCCCCACACGATGAAGGAGAGCAGCGCGATCGAGGCGGTCGCGTACACCATCGACGCGTAGCCGAAGAGCGGCTTGCGGGCGAAGGCCGGGATGATCATCGAGATGATCCCGAAGCCCGGCAGGATCATGATGTAGACCTCCGGGTGCCCGAAGAACCAGAAGATGTGCATGAACATCGTCGGATCGCCGCCGCCGGCCGCGCTGAAGAAGCTCGTGCCGAAGTGGCGGTCGAAGAGCAGCATCGTCACCGCGCCGGCGAGCACCGGCATCACCGCGATCAGCAGGTAGGCCGTGATGAGCCACGTCCACACGAACAGCGGCATCTTCATGAGCGTCATGCCGGGGGCGCGCATGTTGAGGATCGTGGTGATGATGTTGATCGACCCCATGATCGAGGAGGCGCCCATCATGTGGATCGCGAGGATCGTCATGTCCATCGAGATCCCCTGCTGGACCGACAGCGGCGGGTAGAGCGTCCAGCCCGTGGCGATGGCGCCGCCCGGGGCGAGGAACGAGCCCACCAGCAGGATCGCGGCCGGGACGAGCAGCCAGAAGCTCCAGTTGTTCAGCCGCGGGAAGGCCATGTCCGCCGCGCCGATCTCCATCGGCACCAGCCAGTTCGCGAAGCCCACGAACGCGGGCATGATCGCGCCGAAGATCATCACCAGGCCGTGGACGGTGGTGAGCGAGTTGAAGAACTGCGGGTTGAAGAACTGCAGCCCGGGCTCGAAGAGCTCGGCGCGGATCATCATCGCCATCGTGCCGCCCACGAAGAGCATGATGCACGCGAACGTGAGGTAGAGCGTGCCGATGTCCTTGTGGTTGGTCGTGTAGAGCCAGCGCGTCAGGCCGTGCGGCGGCCCGTGGTGCTCGTGGACGTCTCCGTGGGCGTGGTCGTGAGCGTGGGCGACTGTGCTCATTGGATGGCTCCGGTTTCCTTGGGGTGGGCTTGGATGTTCACTTGTGCTTGCGGGCCGCGGCGACCTCGGCGGGCTGGATCGCGTCGCCCGTCTTGTTGCCCCAGCTGTTGCGCTCGTAGGTGACGACCTCGGCGATCTCCGCGTCGGGCAGCCGCGCCCACGAGGCCATGGCGGTCCCCGGGCGGCCGTTGAGCACCGTGAGGATGTGCGCTTCCTTGGGCCCGTTCACCGTCTTGGAGCCGTCGAGGGCCGGGAAGGCGGGCGGCATTCCCTTGCCGCTGGGCTGGTGGCAGGCCGAGCAGTTGGTCATGTACACCTTCTCGCCCTTCGCCTTGAGCTCCGCGAGGGTCATCTTCCCGGCCGGCGCGGCGGAGGCCTCGGCGACCGGGGTCGGGGCGGCGGGCGCGGTGGCGGGCGCCTCGGCGGCGGCCGGCGCGCTCGGCGGGGGCATCTTCGCCTTCTCCTCCTTCACCCACGCGGCGTACGCGTCGGGCGTGCGCGCGTCCACCACGATCGGCATGAAGCCGTGCTCCTTGCCGCAGATCTGGCTGCACTGGCCGCGGTAGATTCCCGGCTGGCTCACCTCGAACCAGACGTCCTTCACGAACCCGGGGATGCCGTACTGGTTCACGCCGAGCTGGGGCACGTACCAGCCGTGGATCACGTCGTTGGCCGTGATGAGCAGGCGGACCTTCTTGCCCGTGGGGACCACCATCGGCTTGTCCACCTCGAGCAGGTAGTTGGTGTTCTTCGCGGCGCTGTGGCCCGAGTAGTCGTCGATCTGGTCGCGCGGCGTGGCGAGGTTCGAGTAGAAGTCGATGCCTTCCGCCGGGTAGCCGTACTCCCAGCGCCACTGGTACGCGGTCACCTTGATCGTCATGTCCGCGCCCGACGTGTCCTTCATCTCGAGCATGGTCTTGGTGGCGGGATAGGCCATGCCGATGAGGACGAGGAACGGGATGATGGTCCAGACGACCTCGATCGTCGTGTTCTCGTGGAACTGGGCGGCCTTGGCGCCCACGCTCTTGCGGTGCCTGAAGATCGACCAGAACATCGCGCCGAACACGATGAAGAAGATCGCGATGCACACCCACATGATGCCCCAGTGCAGGTGGTAGGCGTCGAGCTCGGCGGGCGAGGCCGGCGGCAGGATGTCCACGTCGTAAGAGGCGAACGCGGCGAGCGACAGGGGAAGCGTCGCCGCGAGGGCGACGAGGGCGCGCAGGAATCTCCGATGCATGGCCAGGCCTTTGTTGTGCGAATCGTCAGTCTGGTGCCGTCTTCAGTGGACGCTCACCGCGATGCGTCCCCGCAGGTGCCCCACGAGCGCCCGCCGACCCTCGTCCGACAGCAACCTCCCCAGCGGCTCCGACCGGCCGCGATACGTGAGGCGCAACGTGCAGCGCATCCCGCGGTCGCGGACGACCACCCTCGCCCAGGCGCGGTTCGCCACGAAGCGCGTGAAGCAATGCGCCTCGCGGGCCTCCACCCGCACCTCGTGTACCCCGATCTCCAGCCGCTCGAAATCCGCGTCGTGCCGCTGCACGGCGCGGAAAGCGAGCGCGACCAGCGCCACCTCCAGGCCCGCGAAGGGCATCACGGGCCAGGCGCCGATCGCCGCCGCGCCCGCCGCCACGCCGAGCGTGGTTGCGGCGACCATTCCGAGCACCCAGCGCCGCCCGGCGGGGCCGAGCGAGCGGTTGGGGACCGAGAAGTGGACGTACGGCGGGGATTCCATCGAGGGAGCCGCTTCAAACCGGGCCATTCTAGCCGACCGTTTGCTCCCGCGCAAAACGGCGCCGGGTTTTCAGCCCTCGGGCTCCGGTCCGCCCCCCGTCGGATCATTCCCGCCCGGCTTTCCCGGGATGCGATAGGTCCCGGAGGCCCAGGCCCCGAGGTCGGACGTGCGGCAGCGCTCGGAGCAAAAGGGGCGCCAGGGGTTCCACGGCTCGAAGGCGCACTTCTTGCCGCAGGCCGGGCAGATCACGGTGCGAAAGCCCCCAGGCGGGGGCGGCGGCTCGTCGCGGCCCATCGGGCTTCAGAGGTTGCAGAAGGCGAGGTCGAAGGGGACGTCGGACTCGTACACGCGGCTCTTCTGCACGCCCTCGGGCAGCAGGAAGCGCACGTTCAGCGCGTACTTGTTGGCGCTGATCTCCGGCACGCAGGGCAGGTCGTCGGCGAGCGTGAGGCGCAGCATCTGCGCGGGCCTCTCGGCCGGGGTCTGCTGGTAGACGCCCTGGAAGGCCATGAGGGAGACCGAGCGGCCGCTCTCGCGCAGCACCCGCAGCACGATCTCGAGGGCGGCGTGCACCGGCAGCAGGGGCTTGAGCCACGCGGCGAGGTCCTCGCGGCGGCGCGCGGCCGGATGGTGGAGCCAGTAGTGGTACGAGGGCAGGTCGAACTCGCTCGTGCCTCCGGGGATCGCGGCGCGCTGCTTGATCGCCATGAGCCATTCGTTGTCCCGCACGCTCTGGCCCGTCTTGCCGGAGGTCGCGTGCAGGTTCGAGAACGCCACGTCGATCTCGCCGAGCACGGCGTCGAGCTTCTGCTCGGAGATCGCGGGGTTGGCGCGCAGCGCCTCGAGAAAGGCGCGCTGGCGGTCGAGCTCCTGCAGCAGGTCGCTCTTCAGGTCCGCGCGGCTCGCGACGTCGACGATCTCGAACATCCCCGCGAGGCACGCGTGGTGGTCGTGGGCGCTCTCGCCGGCGAGGAAGTGCGCGACGCGCTCGTAGAGGTCCTCGAGGCGCAGGAGGGTGCGCACGCGCTCGTTGAGGGGATATTCGTAGGTGATCACGGTCCCCGCCCTGGATTGGGCCGGATTGTGGGGCAAGGCGGGGGCATTGACAAATCTAGCGCGCCGCGCGCGCGGCCTCGCGGTAGCGCGCATCGAGCGCCGCGCACTGCGCGTCGAGCGCGCCCTCGTCGCCGCCGTTCCAGATCACGTCGTCGGCGGCCTGCAGGCGCCGCCAGCGGGGCCACTGCGCCGCCATGATGGAGCGCACCTCGGCGGGCGCGAGGCCCGAGCGCTTCGCCGTGCGCTCCACCTGCAGCGCCTCGGGGCAGTCGACCACGAGCGTGCGGTCGATCCGGCTGCGATAGCCGCCCGGGCCGGACGCCCCGCCGGTCTCGAAGAACAGCGGTACGACGAGGACCGAGTAGGCTCCGCGGGCCCCGGCGAGCTCCCGCTCGGCCTCGGCGCGGATCGCCGGGTGCAGCACCGCCTCGAGGCGGGCCCGCGCGGCCGGATCCTCGAAGACGAGGGCGCGCATCGCGGCCCGGTCGAGCGCGCCCCCGGCGGTCACGAAGCGCCCGCCGAAGGCTTCCCGCAGCGCCGCCATGGCCGCGCCGCCGGCCGCCGTGAGGCGGCGCGAGATCTCGTCGGTGTCCACGACCGTCGCTCCGAGCGCGGCGAGCCGCGTGGACACGCTGGTCTTGCCCGAGCCGACGCCGCCGGTGAGCCCGACGGTGAAGCTCATGCCGGGTACCACCCCAGCCAGGCGACCACGGCCTGCCGCCCCCACGCGAGGCCCACGATGCCGCCGAGGGCGAGGTACGGGCCGAAGGGGATGCGGGTGTCGATGCCCTTGCGCGCCGCCAGGAGCGAGATCGATCCCACCACCGCGCCGAGGCCCGCCGCCACGAGGATCACGACCACGAGGGGTTGCCAGCCCGTCCACGCCCCGATCGCGGCGAGCAGCTTGAAGTCGCCGTAGCCCATGCCCTCCTTGCGCGCGAGCAGGCGGAAGCCCCAGTACACCGTCCACAGCACGAGGTAGCCGGCCGCGGCGCCCAGCACCGCCGAGCGCAGGTCCGTGAAGAGGCCCAAGGCGTTGGCGATGAGGCCGAGCCACAGCAGCGGCAATGTGATGTCGTCGGGCAGGAGCTGGGTGTCCAGGTCGATGAAGGTGAGCGCGAGCAGCGCCCACGCGAACGCGAGCGCCGCGGCGAGCGCGGGCCCGTACCCGAAATGCCACGCCATCAGCACCGCGAGCGCCCCGGCCGCCGCCTCCACCGCGGGATAGCGCGCGCTGATGGGCGCGCGGCAGGCGGCGCAGCGCCCGCCGAGCGCGATCCAGCTCACGAGGGGGATGTTCTGCAGCGCCGTGATGGGCGCGCCGCACGACGGGCAGCGCGAGCGCGGCATGACCAGGTTGAAGACCTCGGCCGCGGGCGGCTCGCGCCCTTCGAGCGCGGCGCACTCGAGCCGCCACTGCGCCTCCATCATGCGCGGCAGCCGGTGGATCACGACGTTGAGGAAGGAGCCCACGCACAGGCCCAGCAGCCCCGCGGCCGTCGCGAGCCACGCGCTCGAGTGCTGCAGGACGAACAGGAACTCGGTCAACGGCTCGGGCCCCGCAAGCGAAAGGCGCGGGGATCGCTCCCCGCGCCCGCGATTTCCCGGCGCAAGGCCCGCCCGGGCCTAGATCGCCTGACCCATCTTGAAGATCGGCAGGTACATCGCCACCACGATGCCCCCGATCAGCCCGCCCAGCACGACCATGATCATCGGCTCCATGAGGGAGGAGAGCGAGTCGACCGCCTCGTCCACCTCCTGCTCGAAGAAGTCCGCGACCTTGCCCAGCATCTGGTCGAGCGAGCCCGACTCCTCGCCGATGGCGGTCATCTGCAGCACCATGCTCGGGAAAACCCCGGCGTTGGTCATGGCGGTGGTGAGCCCCGTGCCCGTGGAGACCTCGGCCTGGATGCGCTTGGTCCCCTCGTAGTACACGTAGTTGCCCGCCGCGCCCGCCACCGAGTCGAGCGACTCGACCAGCGGCACGCCCGCGGCGAACATCGTGGACAGCGTCCGGCACCAGCGCGCGATCGCCGCCTTGCGGATCACGTCGCCGAACACGGGCAGGCGCAGGAAGAGCCGGTCCATGAAGCGCTGCATGGTGACCGAGCGCTTCCACGCGAAGAAGAACCCCCAGACGCCGCCGATGATGCCGGGGAAGATCCACCACCAGTTGGCGACGAAGAAGTCCGACATCGCCATCACCACGAGCGTGGGCGTCGGCAGGTCCGCCCCGAAGCTCTTGAAGAGGTCCTTGAACACGGGGATCACGAAGATCATGATGACCGCCGTCACGACCAACGCGACTACGATGACCGCGATCGGGTAGAAGAGCGCGCTCTTGATCTTGCCCTTGATGGCGAGGATCTTCTCCTTGTAGAGCGCGAGCCTCTCGAGCAGGCTGTCGAGGATACCCGCCGCCTCGCCCGCGCCCACCAGGTTGCAGAAGAGCGCGTCGAAGTACCTCGGGTACTTGCGGAACGCCTGGGAGAGCGAGGAGCCGGTCTCGACGTCGGTCTTGATGTCGAGCAGGAGCTTGCCGACGCTCGGGTTTCCGTGGCCGCGGCCGACGATGTCGAACGCCTGGAGCAGCGGCACGCCCGCCTTCATCATGACCGCGAGCTGGCGCGTGAAGATCGTGATGTCCTTGTCGGTGATCTTCTTGCCGCTGCGCATCGAGACTTTCTTGACCGAGATCTGCTGCAGGCCCTGCCGGCGCAGCTGCGCGAGCACCACGTGCTCGCCGCCCGCGCGCACCTCCCCGCGCAGCACCTTCCCCGCCTTGTCCTTGCCGGTCCAGGCGTAGTTGTAGAGCTTGACGTCCTTGGTGTCGCGCTTGGCGATGGCAGCCATTTCCGAACCTCCTACTCGTTGGTCACGGCCTCGATCTCCTCGAGCGAGGTGAGGCCCTTCATCACCTTGAGCAGCCCCGACTGGCGAAGGTCGCGCACGCCTTCGCGCTGGGCCTGGTCCGCAAGGTCGATCGCGGTGCCGTTCTTCATGATGATGCGCTCCATCTCCTCGGAGATGGGCATCACCTGGTAGATCCCGACGCGACCCTTGTAGCCGGTATTCTTGCACAGGTCGCATCCGACGGGACCGAAGGTCTGCCACGTGCCGTCGAGGTCCTCCTCGCGGAAGCCGGCGCGCAGCAGCGCCTCCTCGGGGATGTCCTCGGGCTTCTTGCAGGTGCAGAGCTTGCGCGCGAGGCGCTGGGCGGTGATGAGGATCACGCTCGAGGCGATGTTGAAGGGCGCGATGCCCATGTTCATGAGGCGCGTGAGCGTGGTGGGCGCGTCGTTCGTGTGCAGGGTGGAGAGCACCATGTGGCCGGTCTGCGCGGCCTTGATCGCGATCTCGCCGGTCTCGAGGTCGCGGATCTCGCCCACCATGATGATGTCCGGGTCCTGGCGCAGGAACGCCTTGAGCGAGATGGAGAACGTGAGCCCCGCCTTGTCGTTCATGTTGACCTGGTTGATGCCCGGCAGGTTGATCTCCGCGGGGTCCTCGGCCGTGGAGATGTTGATGCCCGGCTTGTTGAGGATGTTGAGGCACGTGTAGAGCGAGACGGTCTTGCCCGAGCCCGTGGGGCCGGTCACGAGCACCATGCCGTAGGGGCGCTGGATCGCGTTGAGCAGGTGCTCCTTCTGGTCCGGCTCGTAGCCCAGCGCCTCGATGCCGAGCGTCGCGCTCGACGGGTCCAGGATGCGCATCACGATCTTCTCGCCGAAGAGCGTGGGCAGCGTCGAGACCCGGAAGTCGATGGCGCGGGTCTTCGACAGCACCATCTTCATGCGCCCGTCCTGCGGGACGCGCTTCTCCGAGATGTCGAGCTTCGAGACCACCTTGATGCGCGAGGCGATCTTCTCCTTGATCGCGAGCGGGGGCTGCGCCACGTCGTAGAGCACGCCGTCGGTGCGGTAGCGGATGCGGTAGAACTTCTCGTAGGGCTCGAAGTGGATGTCGGAGGCGCCCCCGTTGATCGCGTCGAGCAGGATTTTGGTCACGTACTTGACCACCGGGGCGTCGTCCACCTCCTCGGTGACCACCTCGGGCTGCGCCTCCCCGTCGGTGATCTCCATGCCCGACAGGTCCACGTCCTCCGTGACCGCCTCGAGGGACTTGGCCGAGGAGTCCGTGAGCTTGCGCACGATGTGCGAGAGCTTGTCGTCCTCCACCACCACCGGCTCCATCGTCATGCCGGTGGCGAACTTCACCTCCTGCAGCACCTGCTCGTTGGACGGGTCCGACATCGCCACGAACACGCGGTTGCCGCGCTTGCCCAGCGCGACCACGCGGTGGCTCGTGACGATCTTCGTATCGATGAGGTTGATCGGAAGCTGATCCACGTCAACCGCGTTGAGGTCGAGGAGCGGATAACCGAAGGTCTGGGCCGCGAACAGCGACACCTCCTTGGCGGAAAGCTTCCGCGAAGCGACCAGCTGCTGCACGAATGGAACGCCCGCGCGCGCGGCCTCGGCCTGGATCGCGTTCGCGTCGGCCTGGACGAGGCGCCCCTGCTGGACCAGCGCGCGCCCGAGGGCGCTGAAATGGGTAGGCTGTGCAGCCATTCGGATAAGTGTTTTAAATCAGTGCGATAATGCGCCTTCTGTATTCTCTTTGTAAAGTTCCGGCCCATCATACCCGGAACTCGGCGCGGCCCGCCATGGCAAAGTCCACAGAGGGCCCGCTGCTATAATTTTCGGCTTCCAATGGCCCTTCACGTCCTCGGCATCAACCATCGCAGCGCCCCCCTGGAAGTCCGGGAGAAGCTCGCGTTCCCGGCCGAGGCCCAGGTCGAGGCCCTCGCGGACCTCGCGGCGCAGCCGGGGGTGTCCGAGGCCGTGCTCGTCTCGACCTGCAACCGCACGGAGGTGTACTGCCGGGCCGATGCCCCGGAGCCGGTGCGGGCGTGGCTCGAGCGCGAGGCGGCGAAGTCGGGGGTGAAGCTCGATTCGCACCTGTACGTCCACGCCGAGGAGGCCGCGGTGCGCCACGCCTTCCGGGTCGCCTCCGGGCTCGACTCCATGGTCCTCGGCGAGCCCCAGATCCTCGGCCAGGTGAAGCAGTCGGTGCGCATGGCCGAGAACGCGGGCACGATGGGCGCCACCCTCTCGCGGCTCTTCCAGAACACCTTCGCCGTGGCGAAGCAGGTGCGCACCGAGACCGCGCTCGGGGCGCAGTCGATCTCGATGGCCGCCGCGGCGCTGAAGCTCGCGCAGAACCTGTTCGGGGACCTCTCGCGAACGACGCTGCTCCTCATCGGCGCGGGCGAGATGGTGGAGCTCGCGGCGACCTACTTCGTCGCGCAGCGCCCGCACTCGGTCGTGGTGGCCAACCGCACCGTCGCGCGGGGCGAGGTTTTCGCCGAGCGCTTCGGGGCGCGCGCGATCGCGCTCGCCGAGCTGCCGGCGCGCATCCCGGAGTTCGACATCGTCGTCACGGCCACGGCCTCGTCGCTGCCCATCCTCGGCAAGGGCCTCATCGAGAGCGCGCTCCGGGCCCGCAAGCGCCGCCCCATGTTCATCGTCGACCTCGCGGTCCCGCGCGACGTCGAGACCGAGGTGGGCGAGCTCGACGACGTGTTCCTCTACTCGATCGACGACCTCGGCAAGATCGTGCAGGAGGGCGCCGAGGCGCGGCAGTCCGCCGCGGCCGAGGCCGAGGCCATCGTGGACCGCCAGGTCGCCGCGTTCCGCGAGTGGCAGGGGTCGCGCGCCGCGGTGCCCGCGATCGTCGAGCTGCGCCGCCGGGCCGACGGCTACCGCGAGGCCGAGCTCGCCCGCGCGAAGGCGCGCCTCGCCCGCGGCGAGGATCCGGCGGCGGTGATGGAGGCCCTCGCCCGCGGCCTCGCGAACAAGTTCCTGCACCATCCCACCCAGGCGCTCACCCAAGCCCCCGAATCGGAGCGCGAGGCGCTCGCCCGGGCGGTGCGCCGCCTCTTCCCCGACTCCGAAGAGGGCGGCACCGCGCGCGAGGCATGAAGGACTCGATCGCGGCGAAGCTCGCGAGCCTCGAGGCGCGCCTGAAGGAGATCGACGCGCGCCTCGCCGATCCCGGCGTGGTGGACGACCTCGAGGGCTTCCGCAGGCTCTCGCGCGAGCGCTCCGAGATCTCGCCGGTGGTCGAGGCCTTCGGCGCGTGGCGGAAGGCCGAAGCGGACGTGGCGGCCGCCGAGGAGATGGCGCGCGACCCGGCGATGCGCGCCTTCGCCGAGGAGGAGATCCGCGCGGGCCGCGAGCGCCTCGCGGCCCTCGAGAACGAGATGCAGGGCATGCTGCTGCCGCGCGACCCCAACGACGAGAGGAACCTGTTCCTCGAGATCCGCGCCGGCACCGGGGGCGACGAGAGCGCGCTCTTCGCCGGGGACCTCTTCCGCATGTACTCGCGCTTCGCCGAGCGCCAGCGCTGGCAGGTCGAGGTCGTCTCCGAGAGCCCCGGCGAGGCCGGCGGCTACAAGGAGATCATCGCGCGCATCGCCGGGCGCGGGGCCTACTCGAAGCTCAAGTTCGAGTCGGGAGGGCATCGCGTGCAGCGCGTGCCCGCCACCGAGACCCAGGGGCGCATCCACACTTCGGCCGCCACCGTGGCCGTGATGCCCGAGGCCGACGAGGCCGGCGAGGTCGAGATCAACCCGGCCGAGGTCCGCGTGGACACCTTCCGCGCGAGCGGGGCCGGCGGCCAGCACGTGAACAAGACCGATTCGGCCGTGCGCCTCACCCACCTGCCCACCGGGATCGTGGTCGAGTGCCAGGACGCGCGAAGCCAGCACAAGAACCGCGAGCAGGCCTGGCGCGTGCTCGCCGCGCGGCTCAAGGACCGGCGGGAGCGCGAGCAGCAGGCGAAGGAGGCTTCCGAGAGGAAGAGCCTCGTCGGCACCGGCGACCGCTCCGACCGCATCCGCACCTACAACTTCCCCCAGGGACGCGTGACCGACCACCGCATCAACCTCACGCTGCACAAGATCGACGCCATCATGGACGGCGACCTCGACGAGATCACCTCGGCGCTCGCGGCCGAGCACCAGGCCGAGCAGCTCGCCGCGCTCGCGCGGAGCGCCTGAGGTGCGGCGCACCGTGCGCGCGGCGCTCGAGGAGGCCACCCTGTCGATCGACCGCGTGGATGCGCGCGTGCTGCTCGCGCACCTGCTCGGCGTGGACCGCGCGTGGCTCTTCGCCAACCCGATGCACGTGCTCACCGAGACCGAGGACGCGCGCGTCGATCTCGCCGTGGCGCAGCGCGCGCTCGGCCACCCCGTCGCCTACCTCGTCGGCAGGCGCGAATTCTACGGCCGGGACTTCGCGGTGCGCCCCGCCGTCCTCATCCCGCGCCCCGAGACCGAGACCCTGGTCGAGGAGGCGCTCCGGGTGGTCCGCCGGATGCGCGAGGGCGGCCGCGCGCCCGCCGTCCTCGACCTCGGCACGGGCTGCGGCGCGATCGCGGTGACCCTCGCCTGCGAGGTGCCGGGGCTGCGCGTGGTCGCGACCGACGTGAGCGCCGCCGCGCTCGAGGTCGCGGGCGCCAACGTCCGCGACCACGGCTGCGAGGAGCGCGTCGAGCTCCTCGAGGGCTCGTGGTACGCGCCGCTCGGGGGACGCGCGTTCGACCTGGTGGTCGCCAACCCGCCGTACGTGGCGGCGGGCGACGCGCACCTCGGCCGCGGCGACCTGCGCTTCGAGCCCGGGGGCGCGCTCACCGACGGCAGCCCCGACGGCCTCGCCTCGATCCGGGCGATCGTGGACGGGGCGCGAGGGCACCTCGCCCCCGGAGGGGCGCTGCTCTTCGAGCACGGCTACGACCAGGCGGAGGCGGTCGCGGGGCTGCTCGCGCGAGCGGGGTTCGCCGGCCTCGTCTCGATCCCCGACCTCGCGGGGATTCCGCGCGTCGCCGGCGGTCATCTAGAATAGGGCACGGGGCGCCATGATTGCCGCGCGACGTCCGACCGCGACGGCGCGCCCCATCGACCACAAGGAGTCGCCATGCCAGTCCAGGACAGGATCCGCGAGCAGGTGACGGGCCACCCCGTCGTGCTCTACATGAAGGGCTCGCCGCAGATGCCGATGTGCGGCTTCTCGGCCACCGCCGCGCAGCTGCTGAAGCTGTGCGGCGCGCGCGACGTCTTCACCGTCGACGTGCTGCAGGACCAGGAGATCCGCGAGGGCATCAAGGAGTACGCGAACTGGCCCACCATCCCGCAGCTGTACGTGAAGGGCCAGTTCGTCGGCGGCTGCGACATCATGCGCGAGATGTACGAGGCCGGAGAGCTGCGGCAGCTGCTCGCCAGGCAGGCCGCCTGAGCGGCGGGAAACCCGGACCAGGACGGCGGC
>DASPRQ010000001.1:0-49961 GCA_035624355.1 Usitatibacter sp.
GTTCACGCTGGGCGTGAAGAACGTGCTCGACACCAACCCGCCGAAGACGAACCAGCAGAACACGTTCCAGGTGGGCTACGACCCGTCGTACTACGACGCGCGCGCGCGCTTCGTGTACGGGAGCGTCAAGTACGAGTGGAAATGATCAGCCGCCGAGGAAGAGCCGGCCGACGTCCGGGTCGCGGAGCAGCTCCTCGCCGCTTCCCGCGCGCGCCACCTCGCCCGAGACGAGCACGTAGCCCAGGTCGGCGAACTCCAGGCCCTTCTTGGCGTTCTGCTCGACCATGAGGATGGTCTTGCCCTCGTCGCGCTGCAGGTGGCGCAGGATCTCGAACACCATGTCGATGAAGCGCGGCTCCAGTCCGATCGAGGGCTCGTCGACCAGCAGCACGTCGGGCTCCATCACCAGCGCGCGCGAGATCTCGAGCAGCCGGCGCTCGCCTCCGGAGAGCACGCGCGCCGGGTGGCGCCGGCGCGCGGCGAGCCGATCGTACTTGTCGAAGACGCGCTCGGCGGCGGCCTTCGCCCGGGCCTTGGAATGCAGCAGGAAGCCGCCCATCAGCAGGTTCTCCTCGACGGTCATGTCGGGGAACACGGACTTGTCCTGGAGGATGTAGGCGACGCGCGCTTCCTGCAGCTTGTGCTCCGGGGTGGTCCGCGTGACGTCGCGCCGGCTCGCCCCGCTGCCGACGACGATCTCGCCCGCGAAGATCCGCGTGAACCCGAACACCGAGTGCAGGACGGTCGACTTGCCCGCGCCGTTCGGCCCGATGAGGCAGACGGACTGGCCGCGCCCCACGTGCAGCGTGAAGTCGCGCAGGATCTCCATGTTGCCGTAGCCCGCGCGCAGCCCGCGCACCGACAGGAACGGCTCCCCGCCCGCGAGCGCGAGCAGGCGCTCCTCGGGGATGCGCGAGCGGAGGGCCTCGGCCTGGCGCGCGACCTCGTCGACCGAGAGGACGACCTCGACTTCGCCCTCGTGGTAGCCGCCCGCGAGGCGCGAGCCTTCCCCGGACCGCGCCGCGGGGTCCGCGCTCACGCGTGCGCCCCCAGGTAGGCGTCGATCACGCGTGGGTCGTCCTTCACCTCGGCGGGCGAGCCCGAGGCGAGCACCTGCCCGAAGGCCATGCAGTAGATGTGCTGGGCGAGGTTCATGATGACGCGCATGTTGTGCTCGATCACGAAGAGCGTGATGCCGAATTCCCGGTTCGCGCGCTTCAGGCGGTCGATGAGGCCGTTGATGAGCGTGGGGTTGATGCCGGCGGTCGGCTCGTCGAGGAGCAGGACCTTGGGCTCGTTCATGAGCGCCATGGCGAACTCGAGCAGCTTCTGCTGCCCGAAGGACAGCGACCCGGCGGGAAGCCGGCGCTTGGAGTGCAGCCCCACGAACTCGAGCAGGTGCTCGGCCTTCTCGACCACCTCCGGGGGGTGAGGGCGGAACATGTCCTTCCAGCCGCTCTGCCGGTGGGGCAGCGAGATCATGAGGTTCTGGATGCAGTCCATCTTCGAGAAGACCCGCGTCTGCTGGAAGGTGCGCAGCATCCCCAACCGCGCGATCCTCTGCACGCTCATGCGCGAGATCTCGCGGCCCTCGAAGAGGATCGAGCCCGAGTCGATGGGGTACTGGCCGACGATCGAGTTGAAGAGCGTGGTCTTGCCCGAGCCGTTCGGCCCGATGAGGCCGGTGATCGTGCCCGGCTGCACGGCGAGGCTCACGTCGCGGTTGGCGACCACGCCGCCGAAGGCCTTGGTGACGCCGCGCACCTCGAGGATCGGAGCGCTCATTCGCCCGCCGCTCCCGCGGCCCGCGCCCCGGCCGCCGGGGGCCGGCCCTCGTCGACCTTCACGCCGAACCAGGCGGGCCTGCGGCTCCTCACCCAGCCCATGATGCCCTGCTGGAAGTAGATGACGTTCACCATGATCAGCACGCCGAGCGCGATGTACTGCCAGCCGAGGAGGTAGGTCCAGGTGAGCTCGCGCAGGGTGTAGAACAGCGTCGCGCCGATGACCGGCCCCCAGAGCGTGCCCTTGCCGCCGAGCAGCGTCATCGCGACCATGTAGATGCCGAAGGTGAGCGTGGGATACGCGGTCTCGAGCGGCTCGACGAAGCCGGTCATGTTGCCGAAGAGCGCTCCCGCGATCCCCAGGAAGAACGCCGAGATCGACCACGCGACCATCTTGTAGCGGCCGGTGTGCAGCCCGAGCGCCTCCGCCTTGTCCTCGTCGTCGCGGATCGCGTTGATCGCGAGGCTGAAGCGGGTGCGGTAGAGCCACCGCAGGAAGAGGTAGCACGCGACCGCGGCCGCCATGCACGCGAAGTAGAAGAAGCGCTCGCGCATGCCCGGGCCCCCGGGGAAGACGGGCATCGCGATGCCCTGGCCGCCGCCCACCCAGTCCCACGCGCTGGTGAGCTCCGCGGCGGCGATCGCCGCCCCGAGGGTGCCGATGGCGAAGTAGGGCCCGCGCAGGCCGAACAGCGCCCAGGAGAGCGCGGCGGCCACGACCATCGCCCCGAAGGCCGCGAAGACGACGCCGAGCGCGAGCCCCTCGAAGTACTGGCGGTTCGTGAAGTCGATGTGGATCGCGCCGTTCGCCGCCGTGTACTCGGCGATGTTGTACACGATTCCGACTTGGGTCAGAGCGCAGATGTACATGCCCAGGCCGAAGAAGAGGATGTTGCCGAGCGAGTTGTAGCCCATCTGGCCGCCCATCGTGTCCCAGGTGAGGGCGAAGAGGACCATGATCCAGAACACGGCGAACTGCACGGCGTGCGCCGGGAGCACGAAGGGCGCGGCCACGCCCGCGGCGAGCAGGGCGAGGTGGAATCCCAGGGAGCGGCCGCTCATTGCAGGGCCTTCCGGTGGCGCAGCAGCGCGAGGCGGCGGACGATGAGGATCGCGAGCAGCAGCCCCACGATCGTCGCCTGCTGGAACTGCGCCCCGGCCACGAAGCCGCTGTACTGCTCGATCACCCCGAGGAAGAGCGCGGTCACGATGACCGCCGAGAAGTTGCCGAGCCCCGCGGCGGTGACGATCACGAAGGCGCGCACCGAGTAGGCGATGCCGTAGAAGGGCTGGATCACCCAGACCATCGCGATCAGCACGCCGGCCGCGCCGCACAGCGCCGCGTTGATCGAGAACGTGAGCGAGTAGACGCGGTCGGTGTCGACGCCGAGCACGCGGGCCGCGCGGGGGTCCTGCGCCGTGGCGCGGATCGCCTGGCCCATGCGGCTGTAGCGCAGGAAGACGATCATCGCAGCGGCGACGAGGATGCACAGCGCGACGGCGACCAGCCGGATCTCGGTGATGTCCACCTTGCCGTGGAAGAGCGAGATGGTGGCGAGCCCCGACCTGAGCGTGCGCACCTCGGGCCCGAAGATGTGGTTGAGCGACTGCTGGATGGTGATCGCCAGCCCGAAGGTCGCGAGCAGCGACGTGAAGAGGTCGAGCTGGATCACGCGCCGGATGACCAGCCGGTAGATGATCCAGCCGAACACGAACATGAAGGCGGCGACCGGCAGGATCGCCGCGATCGGGTGCACGCCGTGCTTCGAGAGCTCCCAGCCGCAGTAGCCGCCCATCATCACCATGTCGCCCTGGGAGAGGTTCTTCACGCTGGTCACGCCCCAGACGAGGGCGAGGCCGTAGGCGATGAGCGCGAAGATCGCCCCGACCGATATCCCGTTCAGCAGCAGCTGGACGTTGAAGACCGGCGCGCCGGTGAGGATCTGGACGTTGCTCCACATGGTGTGCCGGCGCCGGCTCCGCGCGCGAGGGCGCGGGCCGGCGCTTCCGGGTCGCGCGGCGGGGAGCCCGCGCGCGCTACATCGACACCTTGCGCGGGAACACCACCGGGTCGGCCGCGTACTTCGTCGGCGCGACCACGACGTACTTCCCGTTCTGGATCTGGCGCAGCACCATCGGCTTGCTGATGTTGTTGCCCTCCGGGCTGAACTTGATGTGGCCGTAGAACGTGTCGAGGTCGGTCGCGGCGAGCGCGTCGCGCACCTTCTGCGGGTCGAGGCTGCCGGCGCGCTGGAAGGCGTCCGCGTAGATCTGGATCACGGCCGAGGCCTGCGCCACCTGGTAGGGCACCTGCTTGTACTCGGGGTGCGCGGCGAGGAACGCCTTGTAGTAGTCCATGGCGGTGCCGAAGAGCGGGTCCTGGTACTTGAGGGTTTCGGCCCACTGGGTCGGGCACAGGATGCCCTCGGCCGCGGCTCCGAACTTGCCGACGAGGTCGGCCGACTCGCAGTGCGTCATGGCCACGACCGGCGCGTTGACGCCCATCTCCTTCATCTGCCGCGTGGCGGTGGTCGCGCCCTTGGTGTGTCCCGAGAAGACGATGATGTCGGGCTTGAGCGCCTTGATCTTGGTGAGCGTGGCCGAGATGTCCGACAGGTCGCGGGGCATCTTGTCGTCGACCACGATCTTCATGCCGTAGTGCTTGGCGCGGTCGACGACGCCGGCGCGCACGTCGAGCGAGAACGGATCGTTCTCGAAGGACATCGCGATCGTGAGGTCGCCCGGCTTCTTGCCCTCCTTCTCGGCGAGCTCGGCGGCGAGGTCGATCACCGGCGAGAGGTACTGCTCGGAGGTGGACAACGCGGCGAACAGGTACTTGTAGTTCTGGGTGAAGAGCGAGCGCGACGCGCCCTCGGCCTCCACCATCGGGATCTTGTACTTCTCGGTCACGGGCGCGGCGGCCTTGGTGGGACCCGAGCCGTAGGGCCCGAGGACGAACTTGATGTCGTCCTGGCCGATCAGGCGCTCGAGCAGCTGCGCGGTGCGCGCGGGCGTGGACTCGTCGTCGTAGTACTTGACCTCGAGCTTGTACTCCTTGCCGCCCACCTTCACGCCGCCCGCGTCGTTGAGCTTCTTCAGCGCGAAGTTGTAGCCGTCGCTCGCGTTCTTGCCTTCCTGCGAGTACTTGCCGGTGATCGAGATCGCCGAGCCGAGCTGGATGACGTCGTCGGCCATCGCCTGCAGGGGCAGGGCCCCCAGGGCGGCCAGCGCGCCGGCCGCCGCGACCGCTTGCGCGGTCGAGCTGATCCTCTTCCTCATCTCCATCCTCCTTTTTTTACGGATTTTCCGCGGCCCCGACGTCCGGGAACCCGGAGGCCGCAGGTGTCTTCGCATGCGCCGGTGAACGAGCTCGGCCCCCGGCGATCCCCCTGTCTCCCCATCGAGGGCCCGGGGGGAAAGGTGTGAACGGTCGCCGGATGGCCGCCAGCATAGGCTCTGCCACGCAGGCGCACAAGGGAGAAGCGCCCGTCGCGAGGCCCCGGCGCTTCGCCCCGCGGCGGCGGTATGCCTGTGACAACACGGTTCCAAGGAGCGTTCTGCCGCATGCGCCCCTCGATCGGGCCCGGGCTCGCAGCCCGGCGCGTCGCCCCCTTATTCCCCGCTCGCCGGGCCGGCCACCCGGCCGGGGTAGAATCCACCCCTCCACCCCCGGCCGCGCGAGCGCCCATGGACGACAGCGAGAAGACGCGACGCATCCTCCTGCGCTTCAAGACGATCGCCGTCGTGGGCCTGTCGGCGCAGTGGCACCGCCCGAGCTATTTCGCCGCCAAGTACATGCAGGAGCACGGCTACCGGGTGATCCCCGTGAACCCCGGCTACGCGGAGATCCTCGGCGAGAAGTGCTACAAGTCCCTGCGCGACATCCCGGTGGCGGTGGACATCGTGGACTGCTTCCGCAAGAGCGCCGAGATCCCCGCCATCGCCGACGACGCCATCGCCATCGGCGCGAAGGTGCTCTGGATGCAGCTCGGCGTCGAGAACGGGGACGCACGGCGCAAGGCCGAGGCGGCCGGCCTCGAGGTCGTGGAGAACCGCTGCGTGAAGATCGAGCACGGCCGCTTCTTCGGGGGGCTGGGCTGGGCGGGCGTGAACACGAAGGTGATCTCGGCGAGGCGCCCCGCCGCCTGACGAAGCGAAGGGAGGGACGACATGGAACTGTGGCTCGTCTGGGTCATCGCCGGCTTCGTGCTGGCCATCGCCGAGATGGTCTCGGGCACGTTCTACCTGCTCGTGATCGGCGTCGGCGCGTTCGTAGGCGCCTTCGTCGCCTGGCTGGGCGGCAACGAGCTCGCGCAGGCCGTGGCGGGGGGCGCGGTGGCCATCGCCGGCGTGCTCTTCGTGCACCACTGGCACGCGCGCAACCGCGGCGGCCAGCCGGGCGAGGCGAACCTGCTCGACCGCGGGCAGCCCGTCGTGCTCGAGGGCTGGGCGAACGAGGCGGCGCGCATCGCGCGCGTGAAGTATCGCGGGGCCTCGTGGGACGCGCGCCTCGCGCGGCCGGAGGAACGGCCGGCGCCCGGCGCGACGCTCTACATCCACGGGCAGGAAGGGAACCTCCTCGTCGTCGCATCCGCCCCGCCGGCGCCGTGAGCGGGCGTCCCGCAACCGAAAACCGACAGCGAAGGGAGAACCCCATGTTCGTCAAGGTCATCATCGCCCTGGTCCTCGCGATCGCCGCGGGCACGCTCCTGCACAGCGCGGCCGCCACCGTCGCGACCTTCCTCGTGGCGATGCTCGTCGTGCTGCTCTTCGAAGGCGTGCGCATCGTGCCGCAGCAGAACGCGTGGGTCGTCGAGCGCCTCGGCAAGTTCCACGCGGTCCTGGAGCCGGGGATGAACCTCATCGTGCCGTTCATCGACCGCATCGCGTACCGGCACTCGCTCAAGGAGGTGCCGCTCGACGTGCCCGAGCAGGTGTGCATCACGAAGGACAACACCCAGCTCGCGGTGGACGGGATCATCTACTTCCAGGTCGTCGACCCGCGGCTGGCGAGCTACGGAACGTCCAACTACGTGCTCGCGATCTCCCAGCTCGCCCAGACGGCGCTCCGCAGCGAGATCGGCAAGATGGAGCTCGACAAGACCTTCGAGAGCCGCGACGAGATCAACCACAAGGTGGTGGAGGTGCTGGACGAGGCGGGGCGCACCTGGGGCATCAAGGTGCTGCGCTACGAGCTGAAGAGCCTCACGCCGCCGGAATCGATCCTGCGCGCGATGCAGGCGCAGATCACCGCCGAGCGCGAGAAGCGCGCGGTGATCGCGAAGTCCGAGGGCCAGAGGCAGCAGGAGATCAACATCGCCGACGGCAACCGGCAGGCGGCGATCCTCGCCTCCGAGGGCCAGAAGCAGGCGGCGATCAACAAGGCGCAGGGCGAGGCGCAGGCGATCGAGCTCGTCGCCAACGCGAACGCCAACGCCGTGCGCGCGGTCGCCGCGGCGATGGAGATGCCCGGCGGGATGAACGCCGCGAACCTCAAGGTGGCCGCGCAGTACATCGACGCGTTCGCCAGCCTCGCCAAGACCGGCAACACGCTGATCGTGCCGAGCGACCTGTCCAACGTCGCGAGCATCGTCTCGAGCGCCATGACCGTGCTCGACCGCACGAAGGCCGGAGAAGCCGCCGCCGGGAAGTGAGGCTTCCCGCCCGGCACGATCCCCATGGCAGACCGCGAGTTCGGTTTCGAGACGCTGTGCCTGCACGCGGGCCAGATCCCCGACGCGCAGACGGGCTCCCGCGCGGTGCCCATCTACCAGACGACCTCCTACGTCTTCGACAGCGCCGACCACGCGGCGAGCCTCTTCAACCTGCAGACCTTCGGCAACGTCTATACGCGGCTCTCGAACCCCACCACGGCGGTCTTCGAGGAGCGCATGGCGGCGATCGAGGGTGGGCGCGCGGCGGTCGCGACCGCCTCGGGCCAGGCCGCGGAGATGGTCGCGTTCCTCAACATCCTGCAGGCGGGCGACCACGTCGTCTCGTCGGCGAAGGTGTACGGCGGCACGCACACGATGCTCTCGGTCAACTTCGCGAAGCTCGGCATCGAGTCGACGCTGGTCGATCCCGACGACCCGGAGAACTTCCGCAGGGCGTTGAG
Source organism: Usitatibacter sp. (assembly GCA_035624355.1). Lineage (GTDB taxonomy): Bacteria > Pseudomonadota > Gammaproteobacteria > Burkholderiales > Usitatibacteraceae > Usitatibacter. Next base: position 7,900 of record DASPRQ010000001.1, read on the forward strand.
GCCCAACACGAAGGCGGTCTTCTCGGAGACGCTCGGCAATCCGGCGATCAACGTGGTCGACCTCACCGCGGTCGCCTCGATCGCGCGGGAGGCGGGCGTGCCGTTCATCGTGGACAACACCGCCGCCTCGCCCTACCTCTGCCAGCCCTTCGCCCACGGGGCGGACGTCGTCGTGCACTCGGCCACGAAGTTCATCGGCGGCCACGGCACCTCCATGGGGGGCGTCGTGATCGAGAGCGGGAAGTTCCCCTGGGACAACGGCAAGTTCCCCTCGATGACCGAGCCCTCGGAGGGCTACCACGGCGTGCGCTTCTACGAGACCTTCGGCGACTTCGGCTCACGATGAAGGCGCGCATGGAGGTGCTGCGCGTCTTCGGGCCGGCGCTCTCGCCGTTCAACGCCTGGCTCCTGCTGCAGGGCCTGGAGACGCTGCCGCTGCGCATGGAGCGGCACTGCGCGAATGCGATGCGCGTGGCCGAGTTCCTGCAATCGCATCCCAAGGTCGCCTGGGTGAACTACCCGGGCCTCGCCGGCAGCCGCTACCACGCGCTCGCCCGGCGCTACCTGCCGCGCGGTGCGGGCTCGCTCCTTTCCTTCGGCATCAAGGGCGGCTACGCGGCGGGCGTGAAGTTCATCGAGGGCCTGCAGTTCGTGAGCCACCTCGCCAACATCGGCGACGCGAAGTCCCTCGTGATCCACCCGGCCTCCACGACGCACCGCCAGCTTTCGGAGGAGGACCAGGTGAAGGCGGGCGTCCCGCCGGACATGGTGCGGCTGTCGATCGGTCTCGAGAGCATCGACGACATCCTGTGGGACATCGATCGCGCCCTCGGGGCGGCCTAGGTTATTTCTTCGCGGGAGGGGCGGCCGCCTCTTCGGCCGCGGCCTTGAACATCGCCTCGTCGATCCAGGGCGCGAAGGCGGAGACGCGCGCGTACACGTCGGCATCCCCCGCGCGCGGGACCGCGGCGCCGCGCGGCCCGTGGGCGATGCCCGCCACGTAGAGGCGGCCGCCGACCTGAAGGTAGGCCGGCGCGCCCTCGTCGCCGGGCCCGGCGGCTCCCTGCAGGTCGGAGGCCTGGTCGGGCGGCTTCACGTCCAGCACGAGCGCGGTGCCGCTCGCGAAGTCGACGGTGTTGATCGCCGCGCGCGCGCGCCCGTCGGCTGCGAGCGCCGCGGCGCCGAGCGCGCCGCTCGCCCCATGGCCCGCGATCACCACGCCCTTACCCCGCTCGTCGTGGCCGCGGTAGATCGGGGTGGGCTCGATGCCCTCGACGGCCTCGCGCAGCAGGACGAGGGCGACGTCGCCCGGGGCGGCCGCGGGAGGCACGAGGATGGAGGCGATCCCGTGCTCGCGCTCGCCGACGCGCAGCTTCGCCGCCCCGGCCTCGCGCAGCCTCTTCGCGACGCCGGCCGAGGTGAGGATCCAGCGCGGGGCGACGAGGACGCCCTCGCCGAAACCGCCGAGCGCGACCGCCGAGCCGTAGCGCGTGGCGAGCTCGAGGTATTCGGCGTCGTCGCGGTCGGGTCGCCCGACGATCGCCCCGGCCGGAAGGGCGGCCGCGATCGCCGCGAGCAGGAGGAGGATCGGGATGCGCACGGCGCGATTCTAGGGCAAGCGCCCGCGCCGCTTCCTTGACGCGCCGCCGGGCCGCAGCTTAGGATAGTTTCAAACGGGCGTTTGAATTTCCTTCCCGGAGGCCCGGAATTCCCATGGCATCGCGTCCTGCACGCAGGAACGTCGCGCTCGACGCGACCTCCGCCGACACCAAGACCCGCATCCTCGACGCGGCCGAGGCGCTGTTCACCGAGCACGGCTTCGAGGCGACGAGCCTGCGCCAGCTCACGGCCGCGGCGGGCGTGAACCTCGCGGCGGTGAACTACCACTTCGGCTCCAAGGAGGAGCTGTTCCAGGCCGTGCTCACCCGCCGCCTCGATCCCATGAACCAGGAGCGCATCGAGCTGCTCGAGGCGCTCGAGCGCCAGGCCGACGGCAGGCCGCCGTCGTGCGAGAAGGTGCTCTTCGCGATGCTGATGCCCGCGCTCAGGCTCGCCCGCGACGAGCGGCGCGGGGGCAAGAACTTCCTGCGCGTGATCGGACGCGCGTACGCCGATCCCGCGCCCTTCATCCGCCATTTCCTGCACGCGCAGTACGCGGAGATGGTCGAGCGCTACAAGGAGGCGTTCCTGCGCGCGCTGCCCCACCTCACGCGCCAGGAGCTCACGTGGCGGCTGCACTTCGTTCTGGGGGCGCTTTCCTACTCGCTCGCCAGCACCGACGCGCTCAAGCAGTTCGCGCAGGTGACCCACGCGGACAACGACGAACTGATGCTTCAACGGCTGGCACCGTTCCTGGTGGCCGGGCTCAAGGCCCCGGCGCTGGTGGACACGGGCCGGCTCGAGCTCGCCCCGGGCGAGTGAAGGGAGGAGAGACGATGATCACGTTGCTCGCCGTCGTGGCCGCGCTCGCCGTGGCCTGGGCGCTCGCCTACCACCGCGCGAACGGGCTCGCCTGGTCCGCCGCGCTCGCCGCGGGGGCGGCCGCGCTGCAGCTCTTCTCGCCAGCGCCCGCAGCCCTGCTCGCCGCCGCGTGGGTCGCGGTCGCGCTCTTCGCCGCGTTCTCCGTGGCGAGGCCCCTGCGTGCCGCGGTCGTCACCCGCCCGCTCTTCGGCGTGTACAAGCGGATCCTGCCGCAGGTCTCGCAGACCGAGCAGGAGGCGCTCGACGCCGGCAGCGTGTGGTGGGACGCGGACCTCTTCAGCGGGCGGCCCGACTGGAAGAGGCTCCTCGCCTTCCCGCAGGCGAAGCTCTCGGACGAGGAACGCGCGTTCCTCGACGGCCCGGTGGAGGAGCTGTGCGCGATGCTGGACGAGTGGGACATCACCCACAACCGCATGGACCTCCCGCCGGAGGTGTGGAAATTCATCCGCGAGAAGGGCTTCCTCGGGATCATCATCCCGAAGTCGTACGGCGGGCTCGGCTTCTCCGCCTACGCGCATTCGGAGATCGTCACCAAGATCTCCACCCGCAGCGGCACCGCGGCGGTGACGGTGATGGTGCCGAACTCGCTCGGCCCCGCGGAGCTCCTGATCCACTACGGAACCGAAGCGCAGAAGGACCACTACCTGCCGCGCCTCGCGAAAGGCCTCGAGATTCCGTGCTTCGCGCTCACCAACCCGGAAGCCGGCTCCGACGCCGGATCGATCCCCGACTTCGGCACCGTGTGCAAGGGCGTGCACGAGGGCCGCGAAGTGGTCGGCATCCGCCTCACGTGGGAGAAGCGCTACATCACGCTCGGACCGGTCGCGACGATCCTCGGCCTCGCGTTCAAGCTCTTCGATCCCGACAAGCTCCTCGGCGGCGGGGAAGAGCTCGGCATCACGCTCGCGCTCGTGCCCACCTCGCACAAGGGCGTGAACATCGGCCGGCGCCACATCCCGCTCGACTGCGGCTTCATGAATGGGCCCACCCACGGCAAGGACGTCTTCATCCCGATGGACTGGGTGATCGGCGGCACCTCGCAGGTGGGGCGCGGCTGGCGGATGCTGGTCGAGTGCCTCGCGGCGGGACGCTCGATCTCGCTGCCGTCGATGTCGATGGCCGCGGGAAAGATCGGCAGCCGCGCGACCGGCGCCTACGCGCGCATCCGCTCGCAGTTCAAGACGCCGATCGGCCGGTTCGAGGGCGTGCAGGAGCCGCTCGCCCGGATCGGCGGCAACACCTACCTCATGGACGCCACGCGCCGGCTCACGATGGCCGCGCTCGACCTGGGCGAGAAGCCCTCGGTGATCTCGGCGATCTGCAAGTACCACATGACCGAGCGCATGCGCTCGATCCTCGTGGACGCCATGGACATCCACGGCGGCAAGGGCATCTGCCTCGGGCCCAACAACTACCTCGGGCGCGCCTGGGAGACGGTGCCCATCGCGATCACCGTCGAAGGGGCCAACATCCTCACGCGCTCGATGATCATCTTCGGCCAGGGCGCGATCCGCTGCCATCCTTTCGTGCTCAAGGAGATCGGGGCTGCCGGCGCCGACGACCTCGCGGCGTTCGACCGCGCGCTCTGGGGCCACATGGCCTTCACGGTGTCCAACGCCGCGCGTTCCCTCTGGCTGGGCCTCACGGGCGGCAAGGGGATCCCGGTGCCGGGCCCGCGCGAGACGAGGCGCTACCTGCAGCTCATGACGCGTTTCTCGGCGGCTTTCGCGCTGCTCTCGGACGCCTCCATGTTCGTGATCGGGGGAAGCCTCAAGCGCAAGGAGATGATCTCCGCGCGGCTGGGCGACATCCTGTCGCTGCTCTACATGGCCTCGGCCACCGTGAAGCGCTTCCGCGACGAGGGCTGCCAGAAGGAGGATCTCCCGCTCCTCACCTGGGCGATGCACGACAGCTTCTTCAAGCTGCAGGTGGCCATGGACGGCGTGCTCGCCAATTTCCCCAACCGCTTCGTGGCCTCGTGGCTGCGCCTGCTCGCGTTCCCCAAGGGGCTCACCCTCGACGCGCCCGAGGACCGCTGGGCGGTGCGCGTGGCCGAGATCCTCATCACGCCGGGGGCGGCCCGCGACCGGCTCACCGCGGGCGCCTACGTGCCGCGGCGCGAGGACGACGTGATCGGGCGCATGGAGCTCGCGATGGAGGCCGTGATCGCGGCCGATCCCATCGAGGCGAAGATGCGCCGGGCGGCGAAGGAGGGCAAGCTCCCGCAGCGCACGCTCGCCGAGCGCCGCGAGGCCGCGCTCGCCCAGGGCGTCATCGACCGGGCCGAGCTGGACCATCTTCTTCATACCGACCGGCTCCGCCGCGACGTGATCAAGGTCGACGACTTCGAGCACGACCTCGCGCGCGGGGCGAAGCAGGAGGACGCCGCATGGCAGTCGCCGGATTCGCGCAGGAAGGCCGTCGCGTCTTCGTAGCCGACGGGGCGCGCACGCCGTTCCTCAAGGCGAGGACGGGCCCCGGACCCTTCACCGGGTCGGACCTCGCGGTCCAGGCGGGACGCGCGCTCCTGCTGCGCCAGCCTTTCGGGCCCGAGGCGTTCGACGAGGTGATCCTCGGCGCCGCGATGCCTTCGGCCGACGAGGCCAACATCGGGCGCGTCGTGGCGCTGCGCCTGGGCTGCGGCGAGCAAGTGCCCGCGTGGACCGTGATGCGCAACTGCGCCTCGGGGTTGCAGGCGATCGACACGGCGGCGGTGAACATCGCGGCCGGCCGCTCGCGGCTCGTGCTCGCGGGTGGCACCGACGCGATGAGCCACGCGCCGCTGCTCTTCGGGCCGGCGATGGTCGCGTGGCTCGCGCAGTGGTACGCGGCCAAGGGGCTCGGCGGCCGGGCCGCGCTCGCGGCGCGCTTCCGCCTCTCGTACCTCGCGCCGGTGATCGGTCTCCTGCGGGGCCTCACCGACCCGGTGGTGAAGGTCTCCATGGGCTCCACGGCGGAGATCGTCGCGAAGCGCTTCGGCATCACGCGGCAGATGATGGACGAGTACGCGGTCGAGTCGCACCGCCGGCTCGCGTTCGCCCAAGACAACGGGCACCTCGCCGAGATCGCGCCGCTGTACGGGCCCGACGGGACGGTGTACGCGGCCGACGACGGCCTGCGGCGCGATTCGTCCGTCGAGAAGCTCGCGAAGCTCAAGCCCGTCTTCGACCGCACGTACGGCAACGTGACCGCGGGCAACAGCTCGCAGGTGACCGACGGCGCCGCGATGCTCGTGGTCGCCGCGGAAGACGCCGTGCGCGAGTACGGCCTCAAGCCGCTCGGGCGCATCGTGGACGCGAACTGGGCGGCCCTCGATCCGGCGCAGATGGGCCTCGGGCCGGTGCACGCGATCACGCCGATGCTCGTGCGCCACGGCTATACGTGGGACGACATCGACGCGGTCGAGGTGAACGAGGCCTTCGCGGCGCAGGTCCTCGGCTGCCTTGCGGCGTGGGAGAGCGACGCGTACTGCAAGGAGCATTTCGGCCTCGACCGCGCGTTCGGCAGCCCCGACCGCACGAAGCTCAACGTGGACGGTGGCGCCATCGCGCTGGGACATCCGATCGGCGCCTCGGGCGCGCGCGTGCTCCTCCACGTCCTCAAGGTGCTCGAGCGCACCGGCGGCCGGCTCGGGGTCGCGGCGCTGTGCATCGGGGGCGGGCAGGGCGGGGCGATGCTCGTGGAGCGCGCGTAGGCGCCATGTCGCAGGGATTCCTCTCCCGCCTCGAGTTCGGCGCCACGGGCATGCGCCGGCTGTTCAACTGGTGGCCGCCGTTCCGCGCCGCCGGGATCCGCGTGCGCCACATCGCGCCGGATTTCCGGTCCGCGACGGTGGAGCTGCGCATGAGGCTCACCAACCGCAACTACGTCGGCACGCACTTCGGCGGCTCGCTCTTCGCCATGACCGACCCGTTCTTCATGGTCCTGATGATGAAGAATCTCGGGCCCGAATACGTCGTGTGGGACAAGCAGGGCACCGTGCGCTTCCTCAAGCCCGCGCGCGGCACGGTGACGGCGCGCTTCGTGCTGCCCGAGGAGCGGATCGACGAGGCGAAGGCGGCGACCGCCGCCGGGGAGAAGTTCGAGCCCACGTTCCGCGTGGACATCGTCGATGCCGACGGGGTGACCGTCGCGGACGTCGAGAAGACCCTTCACATCCGGAAGCGAAGGAGCTGAGCCATGATGGCCTTGCTGATGGGACTTCGCTCGATCTCGCCCGCGGACCTGCACCGCCTCGTCGAGCAGAGGAAGGTGGCGGTCTTCGACGTGAACTCGCGCCAGAGCTGGCAGAAGGCGCACGTTCCGGGCGCGGCGAACCTCGACGCGGGGGGCTACGGCGCGGGCGACCTGCCGCCCGACAAGGCCTCGGAGCTGGTGTTCTACTGCTCCAATCCCCTCTGCCGCAAGGCGCCGACCGCCGCGAAACGCGCGAAGGCGATGGGCTACGGGAACGTGCGCGTGATGTCGGCGGGCATCAGCGGCTGGGTCGCGGCCGGGCTACCGACCGAAGCCGGCTGATGGCGAGTCTCCTCGACAACATCACCTGGCACACGCTCGCCGGTCCCCACGCGAGGTTCGCCGCGGGGGAGGGCGCCGTGCGGCGCTACGCGCGCGGGTTCTCGCCGATCGTCGGCTTCGAGGACCCGCGCTCGCCCGATCTCGCGGCGCTCGCGCGCTGGTGCGGGCCGGGCGAGCACTTCTATTGCGAGAACTGGGCCGGGGCCGCGCCCGAGGGATGGCGGATCGAGGTCGAATCGACCATGGTCAAGATGGTCTGGGGAGAGGCGAAGGCGCCGGCGGACGACGCGCGCGAGGCGGTGCGCCTCGGCCCCGAGCACCACGCGCAGGCGCAGGAGCTCGCCGCCCTCACGCGCCCGGGACCGTTCGGCCCGCGAACCCCCGAGCTCGGCGAATATTTCGGCATCTTCGACGGGACGCGGCTCGTCGCGATGGCGGGCGAGCGCATGCAGGCGGGGCGCCTTCGCGAGATCAGCGGCGTGTGCACGCACCCGGACTACCAGGGGCGCGGGTTCGCCCGACGGCTGGTCGCGAAGCTCGTCCACCGCCAGGTGCGGCGGGGCGAGGCGCCCTTCCTGCACGTCATGAGCGACAACGCGCTCGCCCGCGGCCTGTACGAGCGCATGGGGTTCGCCGAGCACCGCGAGGTCGTCGTGCGCGTGATCTCCCCGGCCTGAGGCGAGCGCGCCATGGACCTGCGCCACTGGAAGCTCACTCTCGACGCGGACCACATCGCGTGGCTCGCGTTCGATCGCGCGGGCGAGGGCACGAACACGATCTCGAGCGAGGTGCTGCGCGAGCTCGGGCGGATCTGCGACCACCTCGCCTCGATGCCGCCCCGGGGCCTCGCGATGCTCTCGGCCAAGGACAACGGCTTCGCCGCGGGCGCCGACATCGACGAGTTCACGCGCATCGCGAGCGCCGAGGAGGCCCTCGCGTTCATGCGACTCGGCAACGAGGTCTTCGACAAGGTGGCCGCGCTCGCCTTCCCGACGGTCGCCCTCGTCCACGGCTTCTGCATGGGCGGCGGGCTCGAGCTCGCGCTCGCCTGCCGCTATCGCGTGGCCGACGACGGGCCGAAGACGCGCATGGCCCTTCCCGAGGTGATGATCGGCATCACGCCGGGGTGGGGAGGCATGCGGCGCCTGCCGAAGCTCGTGGGCGCGGCGGCGGCGCTCGACCTCATGCTCACGGGGCGCGGCGTGGACGGCCGGCGCGCGAGGAAGCTCGGCCTCGTGGACGCGGCGACCCCGCGGCGCCACTTCGAGAATGCCGCGCGCCAGTTCCTCCTGCATCCGCCGCCTCCCCATCGTCCGGGGCTCGCCGCGGCGGCCGCGGACTGGCCGGGCGTGCGCAGCCTCGTCGCGCGCATGTCGGCGAAGAAGGTCGCCCAGCGCGTGCGTCGCGACCAGTATCCCGCGCCCTACGCGATCATCGAGGTCTGGAAGGACTTCGGCGGCGATCCGCGCAACGTTCCGCCGGACCATTTCGCTTCCACGCCGGGTTTGTTCGCGCACCCGACCACCCGGAATCTGGTGCGCATCTTCAAGCTCCAGGATCGCCTCAAGGACTTCGGCAAGCAGGAGGTAGAACCGGTGCGCCACCTGCACGTGATCGGGGCGGGGGCCATGGGCGGGGACATCGCGGCGTGGGCGGCGTCGAAGGGCGTGACGGTGACGCTCCAGGACCTCGCGCCCGAGCGCATTGCCCCCGCGGTGAAGCGCGCGGCGGAGCTCTTCGCCAAGCGCCTGCGCGAGCCCCACCTCGCGCGCGCGGCGCTGGACCGCCTCGTGCCCGACGTCGCGGGCGACGGCATCGCGCGGGCCGACCTCGTGATCGAGGCGATCGTCGAGAACGCCGAGGTGAAGCGCAAGCTCTTCGCCCAGGTCGAGCCGCGCATGAAGCCCGGGGCGATCCTCGCATCCAACACCTCGAGCATCCCGCTCCAGGAGCTCGACGGCGCGCTCGCCCGGCCCGAGCGGCTCGTGGGGCTGCACTTCTTCAACCCCGTCGCCCAGATGATGCTCGTCGAGGTCGTGCAGGGGCCGCGCACCTCGGAGGCGTCGATGCGCGCAGGCGAGGCGTTCGCGAGGCAGATCGACAAGCTGCCGCTGCCGTGCAAGTCCGCGCCGGGGTTCCTCGTGAACCGCGTGCTCTCGCCCTATCTCAACGAGGCGATGCTGATGCTCGACGAGGGCATCCCCTCCGAGACCCTCGACGCCGCCGCGAAGGACTTCGGCATGCCCATGGGCCCGATCGAGCTCGCCGACATGGTGGGCCTCGACATCTGCTGGGCCGTCGGGCGGGAGCTCGCGAAGCCCGGGGCGATCGTCCCGAAGAAGCTCCAGGTGAACGTGGAGGCGAAGCGCTTCGGCAAGAAGACCGGCCAGGGCTTCTACACGTGGGTCAGGGGAAAGCCGCGCAAGGGCTCCGCGGGAACCGGCTCCGTGGACCTGAAGGCGCTCGCCGACCGCATGGTGCTGCCGGCGCTCAACGAGGCCGTGGCGTGCGTGCGCGAGAAGATCGTCGCCGACGCGGACCTGTGCGACGCGGGAGTCATCTTCGGCACGGGCTTCGCGCCCCACCGCGGCGGGCCGATCGCGACGATCCACGCCCGCGGCAAGGACGAATGGCTGCGCATCCTCGCCGAGCTGGAGCGCGCGCACGGAGCGCGCTTCGCGGCCGATCCCGGCTGGCAGTCGATCTGAGGGGCGCCGCCGGCCCGGTTGCGGTCCGGGCCGCGGGACGATAGCATGCGCACTTTTTTCGACCGCCCCCACCCAGGAGACCCCATGAAAGCCCCCCTGCTCGCCCTCGCCAGCCTGGTCACCGCATCCGCCCTCGCCGCGTTCGCCGCCGACGCCCCGAAGGAGCCTCCGAAGAAGGAGCCCACCCCCCAGCAGCAGCGCATGGCCGACTGCTCGCACGAGTCGAAGGGCATGAAGGGCGACGAGCACAAGAAGTTCATGAGCGAGTGCCTCAAGAGCAAGGAGACGCCCGCGGAGGTCAAGGCGAAGATGACGGCCGCCGCCGCGAAGCCCACGCAGCAGGACAAGATGAAGAGCTGCAACGCCGAAGCGAGCAAGAAGGACCTCAAGGGCGACGAGCGCAAGAAGTTCATGAGCGAGTGCCTGAAGGGCTAGCCCGGGCCGCGCCGCGAAAGGGGGGCGGGGTTCCGCCCCTTTTTCTTTTTGAGCGGCGGCAAGCAACATTCCGCATTCCGGAGTAGTATTCAAACGCCCGTTTGAAACCCCCCGTCCATGACGACCCTGCCCGAAGGCGAACAACCCGTCCTTCGCATCGTCCCGATGCCGGCGGACACCAACGCCCACGGCACCATCTTCGGCGGCTGGGTGATGTCGCAGGTGGACGTCGCAGGGAGCATCCCGGCCTGGGAGCGGGCCCAGGGTCCCGTGGTCACCGTCGCCGTGAACTCCTTCGTCTTCCGCGAGCCCGTGTTCGTGGGCGACGTCGTGAGCTTCTACGCCCGCGTGCTCAAGGTCGGACACACCTCGATCACGGTGGACGTGGAGGTGTTCGCGGAGCGCCGCCGCCAGGGCCGCAAGGTCGCGGTCAAAGTGACCGAGGCGCAACTCACCTACGTGGCCGTGGACGAGAAGCGCCAGCCGCGCGCCGTCCCCGCCGCGACCGTGGAGGCATGACATGAGCCACATCCTCGAGCCCGAGCTCGCGCCGGGCGAACGCCGATCCCCCTCCGAGCCCGCCGCCGCGCCGTCGCCCGAGGGCGCCATGCTCGTGCGCCGGGCCGCGGTGCTGGGCGCGGGCGTGATGGGCGCGCAGATCGCCGCGCACCTCGCCAACGCGAACGTGAAGGCCGTCCTCTTCGAGCTCGCCGCCGAAGGCAAGGACAAGAGCGCCAACGCGCGCAAGGCCATCGAGGGCCTCGCGAAGCTGGAACCCAGCCCGCTCGCCACGAAGTCCGTCGTGCAGCAGATCGTGCCCGCCAACTACGACGAGCACCTGGGCCTGCTCGCCGAATGCGACCTCGTGATCGAGGCGATCAGCGAGCGCATGGACTGGAAGAAGTCGCTCTTCGCGAAGGTGGGCCCGCACATCGCGCCGCACGCGATCTTCGCGACCAACACGTCGGGCCTGTCGATCGGGGAGCTCTCGAACGCGTTGCCGGCGGCGCTGCGCCGCCGCTTCTGCGGCATCCACTTCTTCAATCCGCCGCGCTACATGCGGCTCGTGGAGCTGGTCCCCACGCCGGACACCGACCCGGCGATCCTCGATCGCCTCGAGACCTTCCTCACCACGACGCTCGGCAAGGGCGTGATCCGCGCGAAGGACACGCCGAACTTCGTCGCCAACCGCGTGGGCGTCTTCTCGATGCTCGCGACGATGCACCACACCGCCGCGTTCAAGCTCGGATTCGACGAGGTGGACGCGCTCACGGGGCCCGCCATCGGCCGCGCGAAGAGCGCGACCTACCGCACGGCCGACGTGGTGGGCCTTGACACCCTGGCGCACGTCGTCAAGACCATGGCCGACACGCTGCCGGGCGATCCCTGGGCGGCGTACTACAAGGCGCCCGATTGGCTCGCGGCGCTCGTCGCGAAGGGCGCGCTCGGGCAGAAGACGAAGGCGGGCATCTACACGAAGAAGGGGAAAGACATCCTCGTCCTCGACGTCGCGCGCCAGGACTACCGGCCCTCGGCGGGCGCCGTCGCCGGCGAGGTCCAGGCGATTCTCAAGGAGAAGGACCCGGCGCAGCGCCTCGCGAAGCTGCGGGCCTGCGCGCACCCCCAGGCGCAGTTCCTCTGGGCGATCTTCCGCGACCTCTTCCACTACTGCGCCGTGCACCTCGCCGCGATCGCCCATTGCGCGCGCGACGTCGACCTCGCGATCCGCTGGGGCTTCGGCTGGCAGCGCGGGCCCTTCGAGCTGTGGCAGGCGGCGGGCTGGCAGCCGGTGGCGAAGTGGATCGCGGAGGACATCGCCGCCGGGAAGACCATGGCGAAGGCGCCGCTGCCCGCCTGGGTGACCGACGGGCGCCAGGGCGTGCACGGGCCGCAGGGCTCGTACTCGGCTTCCGAGGCAACGATGCATCCGCGCTCCACGCTGCCGGTCTACGCGCGCCAGCTCTTCCCCGAGCAGGTCCTCGGCGAGAAGGCGCCGGAGCGCGGCACGACGGTGTTCGAGGACGAGGGCGTGCGCCTGTGGCACCAGGGCGACGGCATCGCCATCGTCTCGTTCAAGAGCAAGATGCACGCGCTCGGCGTCGAGGTGCTGCGGGGGCTGAACCGCGCGCTGGACGAGGCCGAGCGCCGCTTCGACGCGCTCGTCCTCTGGCACGAGGCGCCCTTCGCGGTGGGCGCGGACCTCAAGGCGGCGCTGGAGTCGCTCAAGGCCGGGCGCTACGACGAGTTCGAGGCCATGGTCGCCCTCTTCCAGCAGACCTCGCAGCGCCTGAAATACAGCCTCGTGCCCACGGTCGCGGCGGTCGAGGGCATGGCCCTGGGCGGAGGATGCGAGTTCGTGATGCACGCGCAGCGCGCCGTCGCGGCGCTCGAGAGCTACGTGGGCCTCGTGGAGGCGGGCGTCGGGCTCATTCCCGCCGGCGGGGGCTTGAAGGAGCTCGCCGAGCGCAGCGTCGCGTGGGCGAAGGGGGGCGACCCCTTCCCCGAGCTGCAGCGCGTCTTTAGGCAGGTCGCGATGGGCGAAGTGTCGAAGAGCGCCGAGCACGCCCGCGAGATGGGCTACCTCAAGCCCTCGGACATAGTGGTCTTCCATCCCTCGGAGCTGCTCTACGTGGCGAAGACGCAGGCGCGCGCCATGGCGCAGGCGGGCGTGCGCCCGGCCCTTGCGCCCGCGCAGATCCCGGTCGCGGGCGACACGGGGGTGGCCACCCTCAAGATGATGCTCGTCAACATGAAGGAAGGCGGCTTCATCTCCGGGCACGACTACGAGATCGCCTCGCGCATCGCCGAGGTGCTGTGCGGCGGGGAGGTCGAGCCCGGGAGCGCCGTGGACGAGAAGTGGCTCCTCGACCTCGAGCGGCGCCACTTCGTCGCGCTCGCGAAGATGCCGAAGACGCAGGAGCGCATCGAGCACATGCTGAAGACCGGCAAGCCGCTGCGCAACTGACGAGGAGGGGACCGAAATGAGCAAGCAGATCCAGGACGCCTACATCGTCGCCGCGGTGCGGACTCCCGTCGGCAAGGCCCCGCGCGGCATGTTCCGCCACGTCCGTCCCGACGACATGCTCGCCCACGTGCTGAAGGGCGCGATCGCGAAGGTCCCGGGGCTCGATCCCCGCGAGATCGCCGACGTGATCGTGGGCTGCGCGATGCCCGAGGCGGAGCAGGGCATGAACGTCGCGCGCATCGGCGTGCTGCTCGCGGGCCTGCCCGACAGCGTGCCCGCGATGACCGTCAACCGCTTCTGCTCCTCGGGCGTGCAGGCGGTCGCGCTCGCCGCCGACCGCATCCGCACCGGCGACGACGACGTGGTGATCGCCGCCGGCACCGAATCGATGTCGATGGTGCCGATGATGGGCAACAAGGTGGCGCTCAACGACGCGGTGTTCCGCCACGGCGAGAACGTCGCGATCGCGTACGGCATGGGCATCACCGCCGAGAAGGTCGCGCAGCAGTGGAAGGTCTCGCGCGAGGACCAGGACGCCTTCGCGGTGGCGAGCCACCAGAAGGCCGCGAAGGCCATCGCCGCGGGCGGCTTCCGCGAAGAGATCCTGCCCTACGGGATCGATTCCGCGACGCCCGACCTCGCCGCGGGCGAGATCGTGCACCGCAAGCGCACCGCCGACACGGACGAGGGCCCGCGGCCGGATTCCACCGTCGAGTCCCTCGCGAAGCTGAAGACCGTCTTCGCCGCGAAGGGCACGGTCACGGCGGGCAACAGCTCGCAGATGTCCGACGGCGCGGGGGCCGTGATCCTGATGAGCGAGAAGGCGATGAAGCGCCACGGCCTCGCGCCGCTCGCGCGCTTCGCCGGCTTCGCGGTCGCGGGCGTCCCCCCGGAGATCATGGGCATCGGGCCCATCAAGGCGATCCCGAAGGTGCTCGCGATGACGGGCGTGAAGCAGGACGCGCTCGACTGGATCGAGCTGAACGAGGCCTTCGCCGCCCAGTCGCTCGCGGTGATCCGCGACCTGGGCCTCGACCCGGCGAAGGTGAACCCCCAGGGCGGCGCCATCGCCCTCGGGCACCCCCTCGGCGCGACCGGCGCGGTGCGCACCGCGACCCTCGTGCACGGCATGCGCCGCGCCGGGGGAAAGTATGGAATGGTCACCATGTGCATCGGCACGGGCATGGGGGCCGCGGGCCTTTTCGAGGCGTTGCATTGAATGCACAATAGCCCCGACGAAGAAGAGGCCGCGACCCGCCGAACGGCGCCGCCAATAACCAAGGAACAGAGAGGAGACTCCCCATGAGACCGGTTTTCCGTCCCGACGCGAAGCCGCTCGCCCTGGCGCTCGTGCTGGCGCTCGGCGGCGCGGCGCCCGCGTACGCGTTCCAGTTCTCGTTCGACAACGGCATCACAGGAAGCCTCGACACGACGCTGAGCTACGGCGTCTCCGTGCGCGCCGACTCCCGCGACCCGCAACTCATCGGCATCGCGAACGGTGGCACCGCGCGCTCGGTAAACGGGGACAACGGCGACCTCAACTTCGACAAGAACAAGACGTTCGCGAACATCGTGAGGGCGACGAGCGAGCTCGACATCAAGTACAAGAACTTTGGCTTCTTCGGCCGGGGCACCGCGTACTACGACTTCAACCTGCACGACAGCGACAAGCTCGGCCCCACCGGGCGCGACCGCTTGGGCCAGGACGTGGTCGGCCTCGACGGCTTCGTGAGCGCCACGTTCGAGCCGGGCGGCAAGCGCACCAACGTCCGCATCGGCCGGCAGGTGATCAACTGGGGCGAGAGCACCTTCATGCTGAACGGCATCAACTCGATCAACCCGTTGGATGTCTCGGCCCTGCGCTCCCCGGGAGCCGAGCTCAAGGAGGCGCTCCTGCCGACCGCGGGCATCTGGGCGAGCCAGGAGCTCACGAACGCGTTCTCCGTCGAGGGCTTCTACCTCACCAATTGGGACAAGACCCGCATCGATCCGAAGGGCTCGTACTTCTCCAACAACGACGTCCTGAGCGACGACGCCGATCGCGTGATCCTGTCCTACGGCCGGCGCCGCGACGAGCTTTTCCCGCCGACGAACCCGGTCCCGCCCGGCATTCCCGTGATCAGCGCCACCGCCCAGGCGCTCTACGGGCCGTACGATCCCGCGGCGTCGTGGTGGATTCCCCGCTCGCCCGATCACAATCCCAGCGACCATGGGCAGTACGGCGTCGCGTTCCGCTACTTCGCGTCGAACCTCAACGACACGGAGTTCGGCTTCTACCTCGAGAACTACCACAGCCGCACGCCGATCCTGAGCGGCACCAAGGGCACGGTGACCTCGATCCTCACCGGGGGGCCGCTGGTCCAGCCGATCTGCGGGGTGCCGGCCCTCATCGCGCTCTGCCACACGGGCACCGCACGAGTTTTCTCGGATTATCCGGAGAACATCCGTCTCTTCGGCATGAGTTTCAACACCCCAGGGCCCTACGGCATCGCGCTGCAGGGCGAGTACGCTTATCGTCCCAACCAGCCGGTGCAGCTCTCGGCTCCGGAAGTGATCCTCGCATCGCTCGGCCTGCCCAACCTCATCACGGGCTACACGCAGATTCCGGGAGCGCCCGCTGGGGCGACGGCCGCCGCGCTGGTCCCGGACGGCAGCTACGTCCAGGGCTACCAGCGCGTGAAGATGAGCCATGCCTCGGTGACGGGCACCAAGTCGTGGCCGAACGTCGCCGCGGCGGACAACCTCATCGTCGTCGGCGAGGTTGGCGCGGACTATTTCCACAACCTGCCGAGCGACCAGAAGTTCGCGGGGCCGGCGGTGGACTTGCCGGCGACGCCTTTCGGGGCCATCGTCTCCCAGGCCTACTCGGTGCAGACCCAGGGCTTCACGACGAACTTCTCATGGGGCTACCGCCTGCTCGGGCGCCTGGAGTACAGCAACCTGTTCTTCAACGGCAACGTCGCGCCGCGCATCGCCTTCGCCCACGACGTGAAGGGCGTGGGTCCGTCGTTCAACGAGGACACGAAGTCCGTTTCCATCGGCGCTTCCTGGGAGTACCAGCGCAAGTGGGTCGTGGACGCGCAGTACACGACGTACTTCGGCGGTCGCACCTATTGCGGTACCGACCAGCCGCCGCCGGGCGGCTCGGTCACGCCGGGCCAGCCCGCCAGCTGGTGCGCCAGCGCCAACCCGCTCAAGGACCGCGACTTCTACTCGATGGTCGTGAGCTATTCGTTCTGAGGCCCACGGCCGCGCGCCGCGTCGCAGACAAGACAGACAGGAGGAAGAAGAATGATCTCGTGCAAATCCTGGGCCGCGCTGGCACTCGGCACCGCGTTCGCGCTTCCCGCAGCCGCCCAGCTCTCGGCGGCCGAGCTCGCCAAGCTCGGGACGACGCTCACCCCGCTGGGGGCGGAGAAGGCCGGCAACGCCGCCGGGACGATCCCGGCATGGGACGGCGGCATCACCAAGCCCGTGGCGGGCTACAAGGAGGGCGGCCACTACCCGAACCCGTTCCCCGACGACAAGCCGCTCTTCACCATCGACGCGAAGAACATGGACCAGTACAAGGACCATCTTCCGGCCGGCGCGATGGCGATGATGAAGAAGTATCCCGACTACAAGATGATCGTGTACCCGACGCGCCGCACGGCCGCGTTCCCCGCATGCCACTACGAGGAGACGAGGGAGTGCGCGGCGAAGGCGAAGCTCGTGTCCGGCGGCAACGGCATCGAAGGCTGCACCGGCGGCATCCCGTTCCCGATCCCGAAGAACGGCAACGAGGCGATCTGGAACGCGCTCCTGCGCTATCGCGGCGACACCTACGGCCTGGACTGGGACCAGGCCTCCGTCACGAGCGGCGGCGACTACGCCCTGGTGAAGTTCCGGTACGAGTACGACTTCCAGTACGGGAACTGCTCGATCCCGCCCGCCAAGCGCGAGCCGAACCTGGTCCTCAACTACCTGCAGGAGACGCTCGCGCCGGCGCGTCTCGCCGGCTACATCCTGCTCGTGCACGAGACGGTGGACCAGGTGAAGGAGCCGCGGACCGCGTGGACCTACAACCCCGGCCAGCGCCGCGTGCGCCTCGCGCCCAACGTCGCCTACGACAACCCCGGGACGGCCTCCGACGGGCTGCGCACCAACGACGACTTCGGCATGTACAACGGCGCCACCGACCGCTACAACTGGACGCTCGTCGGGAAGAAGGAGATGTACATCCCGTACAACTCGTACCGGCTCGACGAGCTTAAGTACAAGTACTCCGACATCCTCAAGCCCGGCCACATCAACCAGGACCTCGCGCGCTACGAGCTGCACCGCGTCTGGATCGTCGACTCGAAGCTCAAGCCGGGCGTGAGCCACATCTACTCGCGGCGCACGTTCTACATCGACGAGGACAGCTGGGCGATCGTGGCGATCGACGCCTACGACGCGCGCGGCGAGCTGTGGCGCTACGCCGAGCAGCACAACTACAACTGGTACAACATCCCGATGTGGTACGCCGGCATCGAGGTGCACAACGACCTGCAGTCGGGCCGCTACATCGCGATGGAGCTGCGCAACGAGGAGAGCCGCGTCTACGAGCCGCTCAAGCGCACGCCGGCGGACTACACGCCCGAGGCCCTGCGCGGGCTCGGCATGCGCTAGCCGGGGCTGCGACCCCGCGCCCGGGATGGGCCCGCTGCAATTCACCGCCGGAAGGGCGGGGCTCGTCGCCTTCGCCCTCGCCCTCGCGGGCTGCGCCCCGTCGCCGCCCGCGCGGGCGCCCATCGAGGCGCGCATCCTTCCCGCGAGCGGGCCCCTGCGCCCGGAGACGGCGGCGCGCCTGCTGCTCACGGACGCCACGCGCGCGGGGCAGCGCATCGTGGCGGTGGGCGACCACGGCTACATCCTGACGAGCGACGACGACGGGGCGAGCTGGAAGCGCGCCGCGGCACCCGACTCGCCTCTCCTCACCGGCGTGTACTTCCTCGACGCGAAGAACGGATGGGCCGTGGGCCACGACGCCGTCGTGCTCGCCACGGGCGACGGCGGGGACACGTGGACGCGCCAGTTCTCCGCGCCCTCGGAGGATCGCCCGCTCATGGGAATCCTCTTCCTCGATCGCGAGCACGGCATCGCCGTGGGCGCGTACGGCGACTACGTCGAGACTTCCGACGGCGGGCGCACCTGGAAGGAGCGCAAGATCGAGTCGGGCGACCGGCACTTGAACGCGATCCTTCCGATCGGCGACGCGCAGGCCCCCGAGGGACGCAGGCTCCTCATCGTGGGCGAGGAAGGAACGATCCTCCTGTCGAAGGACGGCGGTGCCGGGTGGACGAAGGTGCCCTCGCCGTACAAGGGCTCGCTTTTCGGGGGCGTGACGGCGGCCGACGGCTCGGTGGTGATCTTCGGCCTGCGCGGCCGCATCTTCCGCTCGACCGACGGCGGCGAGACGTGGACGCCGGTGGAGGACACCTCGTCGGCCACGCTCATGGGCGGCTCGCGTCTGCCCGACGGCGTCCTCGTCGTCGCGGGGAACGCCGGCACGCTCCTCGCGAGCCGCGACGACGGGCGCACGTTCGCCGCGGTCGCCACGGGGACCGTCCATCCCTTCGGCAAGGCGATCCCCGGTGCCCCCGGCCGGGCGCTCGTCGTGGGCGAGGCGGGGCTGCGTCAGGTCACCCTTCCGCCGGAGCGCGCCGAGGCGAAATGACGCTCGAGCGCTTCATCCAGGCCGTCTCCGACGTCATCTTCGGCCACCGCAGGACGTGGCTCGCCGTCTTCGCCGCGCTCACCGCGTTCTTCGCCTTCTCGGCCTCGCACCTCGCCATCGACGCCGGATTCAACAAGATGGTGCCGCTCAGGCACCCGTACATGAAGGTCTACCGGGAGTACGAGAAGGTGTTCGGCGGCGCCAACCGCGTGGCCATCGCGCTCATGCAGGACCACGGCGACATCTACACGAAGGAATACCTCGAGAAGCTGAAGGCGCTCACCAACGACGTCTTCCTGCTGAACGGCGTCGACCGCGCGACGGTGAAGTCGCTGTTCACGCCGAACACGCGCTTCATCGAGGTGATCGAGGAGGGCTTCGCGGGGGGCAACGTGATCCCGGCGACCTTCCAGGGCACCCCGGAGGACCTGAAGACGGTCCGCGCGAACGTGGACAAGTCGAGCGAGGTGGGCCGCACGGTCGCGAACGACTTCTCGGGGGCCCTCGTCGTCGCGGGGCTGCTGGAGGTCGATCCGCAGACGGGCAAGCACCTCGACTACATCGAGTTCGCGCGCAAGCTCGACGCCCTGCGCGCGAAGTACGACGGCGGCGGCCAGACGGTGCACATCATCGGGTTCGCGATGGCCGTGGGGGACATCGCCGAGGGGGCGCGCGGCGTGCTCGTCTTCTTCGGGATCGCCTTCGTGATCACGGCTGCGCTCATGCTGGGGTTCGTGAGGGACGTGAAGCTCACGAGCGTGGCGCTCGGCGTGGCGCTGATGCCGGTGCTGTGGCTGCTCGGCACGCTTCCGCTGCTGCACTTCGGGATCGACCCGCTGTCCATCCTCGTGCCGTTCCTCATCTTCTGCATCGGCGTCTCGCACGCCGTGCAGATGACGCGGACTTGGGGGCTCGAGAGCCGCGCGGGCGCCGACGGGCTCACGGCGGCGAAACGCGCCTTCGCGAAGCTCTTCATCCCCGGCACGCTCGCGCTGCTCACCAACGTGCTCGGCTTCGCGGTGATCATGCTGATCCCGATCGACATCGTGCGCGAGCTCGGCATCACCGCCTCCCTCGGCGTGGGCTGGATGATCGTCACGAACAAGATGCTCCTGCCCATCCTGCTTTCGCACCTCACCCTGTCGAAGCGCGTCCTCCGCGATCGCGCCCGCCAGGAGGGCCTCGCCGACCGCGTGTGGCGCGCGGCCTCGCATTGCGTGGACCGCCGCCGCGCCGGCGCCATCGTCGCAGTCGCCCTCGTCGTGCTCGCCGGCGGGCTGCTGCAGGCGCGCCACCTCAAGGTGGGCGACTACGGGATCGGCGTCCCCGAGCTCAGGCCCGACTCGCGCTACAACCGCGACAACGCGGTGATCGTGAAGAAGTTCTCGATCGGCGTGAACACGCTCGGGGTGGTGGCGCAGACCCGCGGCGTGCAGGGCGCCTGCACGCGCTACGACATCATGGAGCCGATCGACCGCTTCGACTGGTACATGCAGAACGTGCCCGGCACGCAGTCGGTGATCTCGCTCGCGAGCGTGGCGAAGGTGCTGAACGCGGGCTTCAACGAGGGGAGCATCAAGTGGCGGCAGCTGCCGCGCGATCCCCGCGTGATGGCGCAGGCGGTCTCGCCCGTGGACACCTCGACGGGCCTGCTCAACGCCGACTGCAGCGCGATGCAGGTGCTCGTCAACACCACCGACCAGCAGGGCGAGACGCTCGCGCGCCTGGTCGCCGCCGTGAAGGAGTACGCCGCGGCGCACCCCACGCCGCACCTCGAGCTCAAGCTCGCCACCGGCAACATGGGGGTCGCCGCGGCGACCAACGAGGCCGTGGACGAGGCGCGCTGGGAGATGAACTTCGCGATCTTCGGCGCGCTCCTCGTCATGTGCCTCGTCACGTTCCGGAGCCTGCGCGCGACGCTGTGCATCCTCATCCCGCTCGCGATCGTGTCGGTCCTGTGCGAGGCCCTCATGCCCACGCTGGGCATCGGCCTCAAGATCTCGACGCTGCCCGTGATCGCGCTCGGCGTGGGCGTGGGGGTCGACTACGGCATCTACCTCTACGACCGGATCGAGGCGCACCTGCACGAGGGCAAGGACCTCGCGAGCGCGTTCTTCGAGGCGCTCGGGGAGCGCGGCACCGCGATGGTGTTCACGGCGGTCACGATGACGGTCGGCGTGGGCACGTGGGCCTGGTCGGCGCTCAAGCTCCAGGCCGACATGGGCCTGCTGCTCGCGTTCATGTTCTTCCTGAACATGCTGGGCGCGCTCTTCCTGCTGCCGGCGCTCGCCTCGTTCCTCCTCGGCAAGGCGGCCGGGCGCGGGGCGCAGCCCTAGGCGGTGGCGAGGCTCTTCCTTGTCATCGGCGCAGTCGCCATGGCGATCGGCGTGGCGGCGGGCGCGTACGCGGCGCACGCGGCGAAAGGCGCCGCCCATCCGGATGCCGCGCGCCTGCTGCAGACGGCGGTGCAATACCACCTGGTGCACGGCCTGGGCCTCGTCGCCGTGGGGCTCGCCGCGCGCCACGGCACGTCGGCCTGGCTCGCCGCCGCGGGGACGCTCCTCCTCGCGGGGATCGCGCTCTTCTGCGGCTCGCTGTGGTGGCTCGCGATGACCGGGCGCTCGCCCGGCCCCTTCGCGCCCGTCGGCGGGACGGCGTTCATCGCCGGCTGGCTCGCGCTCGCGGTGCACGCGCTGCGCGGGTAGCCTCGCCCCGGCGCAAGCGCGCGCTTCGCCGCCGCCTGCGGCCTATTCCTTCCTCGTCGTCACCGCCGGGGCCGGCGATTCGTTCACCGTGAGCCGGAAGACGTCCGGCCGGCTGTAGTGGCCGACGACGTCGAAGTCGAACTTGCCGCGGCCGATCTCGGCGAGATCGAGGTCCGCCACGAGGATCGTCTCGCCTTCGAAGTCCGGGCCGGCGAGC
Organism: Usitatibacter sp.; assembly: GCA_035624355.1. Taxonomy (GTDB): domain Bacteria; phylum Pseudomonadota; class Gammaproteobacteria; order Burkholderiales; family Usitatibacteraceae; genus Usitatibacter. Next base: position 29,627 of record DASPRQ010000001.1, read on the forward strand.
ACACGCCCGAGCGGGCTCACGATGGCGCTTCCGCCGCGCATGATCACGGACTCGGGCGAATCGCCGAGCGACATGCGCACGCTCGCCGGGAACTCGCGCCGGCGGATGAACTGGCAGGCGGTGAGCACGAAGCAGCGCCCTTCGAGCGCCACGTGCCGCATCGAAGGAAGCCACGTGTCGCGGTCGTCGGCCGTGGGCGCGCAGTACAGCGCCACGTTCTTCGCGTACATCGCCATGCGCAGCATCGGCATGTAGTTCTCCCAGCAGATCACCGCGCCGATCGGCCCGTAGGGGCTCGGGACCGCGGTGAGCGTGGAGCCGTCGCCGAAGCCCCAGATCATGCGCTCGAGCGCCGTGGGCATGACCTTGCGGTGCTTGCCCAGCAGCGCGCCGTCCGGCCCGAAGAAGAGCGCCGTGCAGTAGCAGGTGCCGCCGTCGCGCTCGATCACGCCGATCACGAGGTGCACGCCGTGGGCCGCGGCCGCTTCCCCGAGGCGCTGCGTGTGCGGCCCGGGCACGGGGATCGCCGCCTCGAGGTAGATGCGGAACTCCTCGCGGCCCGCGGGATCGCGCGCGCCCACCACCAGCCCGTAGCTGAGCCCCTTCGGATAGCCGGGGACGAACGCCTCGGGAAACACCACCACCTTCGCGCCCTTCGCCGCCGCCTCGCCCACGAGGCGCACCGCCTTGTCCACGCACGCGTCCGCGTCGAAGGGCACCGCGCCCGCCTGAACGACCGCCGCGCGGACCTGCGCCGCGTTCCCCCCGCTCGCCTCGCTCCCCATCGCCGTTCCCTCCCTCGCGGCGGCCGTCATTCGAGAACCCGCACCGCGTCGCCGACGCGGATCCTCCCGGGCCTGTCCACCACCCAGTTCATGCCGAACGTGACGCCGAACTCCACGTGCTCGCGGTAGGTGGCGAGCGTGGCGAGGGGCTCGGGGCCCAGCACCTCGCCGGTGGCCTGGTCCGTCGTGGTCACCTGGCATCGCCCGCAGGGCTTGACCGCGCGGAAGACGGCCTCGCCGATCGCGATCTCGCGCCAGCGGTCCTCCTCGTAGGCGGCGCCTCCCGCGATCACGACGTTGGGTCGGAACCGGTTCATGGGCAACGCCGGGCGGCCCTTCGCGGCGAGCCGCGCGTTGAGGTCCGCGAGGGAGGCTTCCGTGGTCGCGAGGCACGCGTACCCGTCGGCGAAGCTCACGAGGCGCCCGCCCCCGGCGTAGCGCGGATTGGACTCGCGCCGCGTCGAGTCGGGCATGTAGGCGAGGCGGCACGGGAATCCCAGGTATTCCGAGAGCCACGCGTCGGCTCGCGGGGGCCCGGCGAGCGCCTCGCAGTCGCTTTGCCAGACGCGCACGCGAATCGGCTCGCCGCTCGCGGCGGCGAGGGGGATCTCGAGCGGATCCCGGTCGGGGGCCGAGAGCACGAGCACGTCGGCCTCGATCTCGGTCCAGACGGTGGCCATGCGCGGGTGCTCGCGCTGGCTGGCGAAGAGGCCCGCGCCGTCGACCACCATCCAGCGCCGGTCGTGCTCGAGGCCTCGCGGGGTCACGAGCGCGTCGCCGAGCGCGATGCCCTTCAGCCCCTTCACGGGATAGACGTTCAGCGCGGAGACGGCGGCGGCCATTGTGGGATCCCGCATTGTGCCGGAAGCTGTGTAAGGTTACCTTACGGGACCGTCCACCGAAGGGAAAGGAATCGCCATGGCCCTGTGGGACAAGCTGATGGGCGAGCTGGTCGACATCGTCGAATGGCTCGACGACACCAACGACACCCTCGCCTATCGCTTCGAGCGCTACCAGAACGAGATCAAGTACGGCGCGAAGCTCGTCGTGCGCGAGGGGCAGATGGCGGTGTTCGTGAACGAGGGCCAGCTCGCCGACGTCTTCAAGCCCGGCACCTACACGCTCACCACGCAGAACCTCCCGATCCTCGCGACCCTCAAGGGCTGGAAGTACGGCTTCGAGAGCCCCTTCAAGGCCGAGGTGTACTTCATCTCGACGCGCAAGTTCACGGACCTCAAGTGGGGCACCCCGGGGCCGGCGATGATGCGCGACCGCGACTTCGGCATGGTGCGCGCCACGGCCTTCGGCATCTACTCGATCCGCGCGAAGGACGGCGGCACCCTCGTGAAGGACCTCGTGGGCACCGAGGGACGCTTCTCCGTGGCGCAGGTCGAGGACAACCTGCGCGGCAAGATCGGGCTGCGCATCAAGGAGCTCATGCCCGAGCTGGGCATCCCGGTGATCGACATGTCGGCCAAGGTGTACGAGATGGGCAACCTGCTGCGCGACCGCCTCCAGCCGGACTTCGCGGCGCTGGGCCTCGAGCTCGTCGAGGTGCAGGTGCAGAATGTGGGCCTGCCCGAGGAAGTGGAGAAGGCCATCGACGCACGCGGGGCGATGGCCGCCGTCGGGAACCTCCAGGGTTACGCGCAGTACGAGGCGGCCTCCTCGATCCGCGACGCGGCCAACAACCCGGGCGGGGCCGCGGGCGCCGGCGTGGGGCTCGGGGCCGGCATCGCGATGGGCGCGCAGATGATGGGCGCCATGGCCAGCGGAGCCGCCGCCACCCCGCCCCCGGTGCCCGGTGCGGCGGCGTTCCACGTGGCCGTGGGCTCGAGCCAGACCGGGCCGTTCGACCTCGCGGCCCTTCGCCAACAGGCCGCCGCGGGAAAGCTCACGCGCGACTCGCTCGTGTGGCGCAACGGCATGGCGCAATGGGCGAAGGCGGGCGACGTGCCGGAGCTCGCGCCGCTTTTCGCCGAGGTCCCGCCGCCGCTGCCGCAGTAACGTGGCCGACGCGCAAGGGGGCGCCGGCGCGCCGGCGAACGACGCGGTCCGGACCTTTCCCTGCAAGGGATGCGGGGCGCGCTTGTCGTTCGCCCCGGGCACTCGGACGCTGCGCTGCGAGCACTGCGGCTTCGAGAACACGATCGACGCGGTTTCCACGCCGGTCTCGGAGCTCGACTACGAGGCCGAGCTGAAGGCCCTCGAGGGCACCGCGGAGACCGTCGAGGAGGAGCACGTGCGCTGCGACAAGTGCGGCGCCGAGCAGAACCTGCCCGCCAACCTCTTCGCGGGCAAATGCGCGTTCTGCGGCGCGCCCATCGTCTCGGCGAGCTACGACCACCGGCGCATCAAGCCCGGCTCGCTCGTGCCCTTCCAGGTGGACCGCCCGAAGGCCCAGGACCAGTTCCGGCGCTGGGTGCGGCGCCTCTGGCTCGCGCCCGGCGACCTCCGGCGCTACGCGAGCAGCGACTCGGGGCTCGCGGGGATGTACCTGCCCTTCTGGACCTACGACTGCCGCACGGCGAGCGACTACCGCGGCGAGCGCGGGGACGACTACTTCACCACGGAGACCTACACGACCCGCAACTCCGCCGGCGAGGAGGTCACTCAGACGCGCCAGGTGCGCCAGACGCGCTGGACGCCGGCGGCGGGCCACGTGGACGACGTCCACGACGACGTGCTCGTGAACGCCTCGCGCTCGCTCCCCGCCGACATCCTCGGGGCGACCGGGCGCTGGAACCTCGCCGGACTCGTCGCCTACCAGCCCGAATTCGTGAGCGGCTTCCAGGCGGAGGCCTACCAGGTGGGGTTGCGCGACGGCTTCGGCTTCGCGAAGCAGCAGATCGACGCCGAGGTTGCCGAGCACGTGCGGCGCGACATCGGCGGCGACCACCAGCGCATCGCGGCGGTGGCCACGCGCTACAGCGACATCACCTACAAGCACGTGCTCCTGCCGGTGTGGATCTCCGCGTACCGCTACCGCGACAAGGTCTACCGCTTCCTCATCAACGGCCAGACGGGCGAGGTCTCGGGGGAGAGCCCGAAGTCCTGGTGGAAGATCGCGCTGCTCGTGGCGGTGGTGGTCGCCGTGGCGGTCGGGGTCCTCGTGGTGGGATCGAGGGGCCGCTAGAGCTTCGCGAGCACGTGGTCACCGCCCGAGACCTCGAACTTCCCGGGGGCCTCGACGGCGAGCGACTTCACCACGCCGTCGTCCACCACCATCGCGAAGCGCTGGCAGCGCAGGCCCAGGCCGCGGGCGCCGAGGTCGAGCTCGAGGCCCAGCTTCTTCGTGTACTCCGCGCTGCCGTCGGCCATGAAGCGGATCTTGCCGCCCGCCTTCTGGTCCCGGGCCCACGCGCCCATCACGAACGCGTCGTTCACCGCGAAGCACCAGATCTCGTCCACGCCCTTCTTCTTGAGCGCGTCGTAGGTGGCGAGGTAGCTCGGCACGTGCTTCGCCGAGCAGGTCGGCGTGTAGGCGCCGGGAAGGCCGAAGACGACGATCTTCCTGCCCTTCACCAGGTCCTGGACCTTGAACGTGTTGGGGCCGACGCTGCATCCGTTGCCTTCGACCTCGATGTATTCCTGGACCGCGCCCTCGGGAAGGCGGTCGCCGACCTTGATCGTCATGGGGATCTCCTTTCTTGTTGGTTCGGGAAGCTCAGGCTGCCGCCGATGCGGCGCGCCGGAATCCGGCCAGGGCGAGGCCGGCCGCGATGAAGGCCCCTCCCAGGCTGCGGTTGACCCAGCGCAGGAGCGCCGGTTCCTTCATCGCGCGGAAGACCTTCGCCGCGAGCGCCGTGTAGGCCATCATCACGACGAGGTCCACGGAGAACGTCGTGGCCGCGAAGATCGCGTACTGCGCCGTCTGGGGCCGCGCCACGTCGACGAACTGGGGCAGGATCGCGGCGAAGAAGAGGATGCCCTTCGGGTTGGTGATGTTCACGAGGAAGCCGCGCGCGAACACCTGGCCCGCGGTGCGCGCGCGGTCGTCGCGGTCCTCCTCGAAGCCCTTCGGGCGCGAGCGCCAGGTCACGACGCCGAGGTAGACCAGGTAGGCCACCCCCAGCCACTTGACGGCGGAGAAGAGCGCCTCCGAGGCGAGCAGGATCGCCCCCAGCCCGAGCGAGACGATCGCGACGAGGATGGCGTTGGCCGCCTGCATGCCCACGCCGTTCCACAGGCCGCGGCGGAAGCCGTGGTGCAGGCCGCTCGACAGGCTCGAGAACACGCCCGGCCCCGGCGTGATCGACAGGACGAGGGTCGCGGCGAAGTAGGTGAGCCAGGTGGTGAGGGCCATTCAGCGTCCCCGCTCGATCGCCCGCCGCGCGATCCGGTCCACCAGGGAAGGCGCGAGGAGCTTGAGCCAGAGGCCCATTCTACCGCGCGCGGTCATCACCACGTCGCGCTCGCGCCTTTCGATCGCGCGCACGATGCGCCGGGCGCATTCCTCCGCGGACATCACCTCGCCCTCGCGCACGGGGCTCACCATGATCGGCCGTCCGTCGGGGCCGGTGGCGTTCTCGCGGATGCCGGTCGCGACGAACCCCGGGTAGACGAGGGTGACGGTGACGCCCGAATCGCCCAGCTCGATGCGCAGCGAGTCGAAGAACCCCGTCATCGCGTGTTTGCTCGCCGCGTATCCGGTGCGCGTCGGCACGCCCGTGCGCCCCGCGAGGCTGGAGACCGCCACCAGCCGCCCGCGCGAGGCGCGCAGGTGAGGAAGCGCGTGGCGCGTGCAGTACACCGCGCCCATGTAGTTCACGCGCATGATGCGCTCGAGCACCGAGACGTCGTCGATGTCCTCGAAGCGCGCCCACATGCTCACGCCCGCGTTGTTCACGAGGGTGTCGACGCGGCCGAAGGCGACGACGGCGCCCGCGACCATCGCCTGGCAATCGCGCTCGACGGACACGTCGGCCTTCACCGTGATCGCCGTCGCGCCCGCCGCACGGCAATCGGCCGCGACCGCCTCGAGCTCGCTTTCGTGGCGCGCGGCGAGCACGAGCCTCGCGCCCTTCGCCGCGAGCTGGCGCGCGAGCTCCGCGCCGATGCCCTTGGAGGCGCCCGTGACGATGACGACGTTGCCTCGCAGGTCGGCGTCGGACATGGTGGCGGTCGGCGTGTCGGCCCGGCTACCGGTCGGTCTCGGGATCCGGGATGTGGTTGAAGGCGATGGCGAGCCCGCCCCGGTCCCGCGCCCGGTGGGCGCCGGCGAAATAGACCGCGTGCTTGCCGAAGCGCGCGTTGAGCTCGTCGAGCGTCGCGTAGAGCGCCCGCGAGCGGCGCTCGGAGGCGAAGAGGGAGCCGGTGCGCGCCCCCTCGGGGACCAGGTCCGAGTACGCCATGCCCACCTTGAGGATCGTGCGGCGGTCCGCGGGCCGCTTCGCCCAGAGGCTGTCGAGGGCGTGCAGGAAGGTCTTCGTGTCCTGCGTGTCCACGAGGCGCATCTCCGCCGACCAGTGGCTCCCGTCGAGGTACTTGAGGTCGACCGACACCCGCCCCGCGTAGTAGCCGGCCTTGCGCAGGCGCATCGCCGCTTTCTGGGCGAGGCGGCTCAGGACCGCGTGGGCGTCGTCCGGGTTGCGGCGCTCCGGCCCGAGGACGCTCGAATGCGAGATCGACGACGTGTCGGCCTCGCGCTCGTGCTGCTCCTCGCCGCGGATGCGGCTCCACATGACGTCGCCGCCCACGCCGCCCCAGATCGCGTGCAGCTCCTCCTTCGACCGCGCCGCGAGGTCGCGCACCGTGCGGATGCCGTGCCGGTGCAGGCGCTTCTCCATCCGCGCGCCGATCCCGGAGAGAGCGCGCACCTCGAGGCCGAAGAGGCGCCCGGGAAGCTCGCGCTGCTCGATCATCACCAGGCCGTCGGGCTTCACCAGGTCCGAGGCGGTCTTCGCGATGAAGGTGTTGGGCCCGATGCCGATGGAGGTGCGCAGGCACTCGCCCACCCGCGAGGCGAGGGTGGCCTTCACCGCGCGCGCGAGCTCCAGCGCGCGTTCGGGCTCCCGCCACCGGCCGGTGAGCTCGCAATCCATCTCGTCGATCGACAGCACGGCGCGCACGGGCGCCACGGAATCGACGGCGGCCACCGCGCGATGGTGGTAGTCGATGTAGAGCTCGTGCCGGGCGACGACGAGCTCGATGCCGGGGCAGAGCTTCTTCGCGTCGCCGACCTTCGTCCCGGTCCTCACGCCGAAGGTCTTCGCCTCCACGCTCGCCGCGATGCACACGGTCGTGTCCGCGAGCATCGGGACGACGCCGAGGGGCTTGCCGCGCAGGCGGGGCTCGACCTGCTGCTCCACCGAGGCGAAGTAGGAGTTGAAATCCACGAGGAGCGATCGGAGCGTCACGGCCGCATCCTTTCGACGGACGATCTGCCGGGCCGCGGCGCGCTCAGCCGAGGTCCGTGGCGTCCACGAAGGCGCGGACGATGCCTTCGAGCCCTCGCGCGTCCTCTTCCGCGAAGCGCGCCGCGCGCGGGCTGTCGAGGTCGAGCACACCGAGCACCCGTCCCGCGCGGATCACCGGGACGACCACCTCGCTGAGGGAGGCGGCGTCGCACGCGATATGGCCGGGGAACGCGTGGACGTCGGGGACGACGAGAGTGCGCCGCTCGGCCGCCGCCGTGCCGCACACGCCCTTGCCGAGCGCGATGCGCACGCACGCGGGCCGCCCCTGGAACGGCCCCAGCACGAGCTCGCCGCCGCGCAGCCAGTAGAAGCCCGCCCAGTTGAGGTCGGGAAGCGAATGGAAGAGCAGGGCGGCGAGGTTTGCCGCGTTGGCCGTGGCGTCGCGCTCGCCCTCGAAGAGCGCGCGCGCCTGCGCGCGCACCTCTTCGTAGAGTGCGGGCGGGGATTCGGAGAGGGCGCGCCGGGTTGCGAGCATGGGGTGCGATCGCTCAGGCGATTGTACGCCCGCGCCCGGGGGCCCCGGGCCGTGGTGGCTGCGCCTGGACGGTCAGGTGGCGCGCCCCGCGCGGCCCGGAGCCTGGGGGATTAACAGGATTCGCGCGGAGCCGTTGACTGGCCCGATGCGTAACCGGACGTTTCGGCAGGCGCCCGCGTGGGGGCCGGGCCGTATAATTTCAGGCTTGCCCGACGCGCGGGCGCCGCGCCCCCGCCCCCCATGCCCCGAGCCGTCCGCCCCCCCAGCCACCTCGACCTGGCCGTCGCCGAGCCGCCCGCCGCGGCGCGCCGGCCGAAGGTCCTGGAGCGCTTCGGCGAGCGGCGCGTGGACCCCTATTTCTGGCTGCGGGACAAGTCCGACTCCGCGGTGATCGGCTACCTCGCGGCCGAGAACCGCTACGCGCAGTCGGTCATGAAACCTCTCGAGCGCTTTCGCGGGAAGCTCTACCGGGAGATGCTCGCGCGGATCCAGGAGACCGACGAGAGCGTCCCGTACCGCAGCCACGGCTACTGGTACTACCAGCGCGAGGTGAAGGGCCGCCAGTACCCGATCCACTGCCGGCGCCGGGGCTCGATGCGCGCCCCCGAGGAGGCGATCCTCGACGTGAACCGGCTCGCGCGGGGCCATGCCTTCACCGCGGTGGGCGCGATGGACGTGAGCCGCGACGGGCGGCTCCTCGCCTACACCGTGGACTTCACCGGCTTCCGCCAGTACACGCTGCACGTGAGGGACCTCGCGACCGGCAAGCTCACCGGCGACACCGCCCCGCGCGTGACCTCGCTCGCCTGGGCCGCCGACGGCGCGACGCTCTTCTACGTGGAGGAGCACGAGACCACGAAGCGCAGCTGGCGCCTGCACCGCCTCGTCCTGGGCGGGGCGGACGAGGTGGTCTACGAGGAGGCCGACGAGCTCTACGACATCGGCGTGGGCGCGACGCGCAGCGAGGCGTTCGTCGTGCTCGCGATCGTGAGCAAGGACACCTCCGAGATGCGCCTGCTGCCGGCGGCCGAGCCCGCGGGAGAGTTCCGCACGGTCGTCCCCCGCCGCCGGGGCCGCGAGTACTACGTCGAGCACCGGGGCGACGAGCTCTTCATCCGCACCAACGACCGCGGGCGCAATTTCCGTCTCGTGCGCGCGCCGCTCGCCGATCCCGCGCCGCGCAACTGGAGGCAGGTGGTCGCGCACCGTCCCCTCGTCATGCTCGAGGACGTGCTCGTCTTCCGCGACTTCCGGGTCGCCGTCGAGCGCGACAAGGGCATCCTGAAGCTCCGCGTCACCGACTTCGCCACCGGGCGAAGCCGCTACGTGCGCTTCGACGAGGCGGTGTACTCGGCCCACCCCGGCGTCAACGCCGAGTTCGACGCGCGCACCTTCCGCTTCGTCTACGAAAGCCTCGTCACGCCCCGCTCGTGGTACGACTACGACGTGCGCACGGGCCGGGCGAGGCTGCTCAAGCGCCAGCCGGTGCTGGGCGGCTACGACCCCAGGCGCTACGCCTCGAAGGCGCTCACCGCGGTCGCGAAGGACGGGACCCGCATCCCGATCTCGCTCGTGTACCGCAAGTCGGGCGCGCGGGGGCCGCGGCCGATGGTGCTCTACGGCTACGGCTCGTACGGCATCCCGATCGACCCGTACTTCCGCTCGACCCGCATCTCGCTCCTCGACCGCGGCGTGGCCTTCGCCATCGCCCACGTGCGCGGGGGCGGGGATCGAGGAAGGCTCTGGTACGACGCGGGGAAGCTCCTGCGCAAGAAGAACACGTTCACCGACTTCGTGGCGTGCGCCGAGTCGCTCGTGCGCCGCGGCGTGACCGCGCCCGACCGCCTCGTGATCCAGGGCGGCAGCGCGGGCGGCCTGCTGATGGGGGCGGCGGTCAACATGCGCCCGGGTCTGTTCAGGGCGGTGGTCTCCCAGGTCCCCTTCGTCGACGTCGTGACGACGATGCTCGATGCGTCCCTGCCGCTCACCGTGGGCGAGTACCTCGAATGGGGCAACCCCAACGAGCGGCGCCACTACCGCTACATGCGCTCCTACTCGCCTTACGACAACCTGAAGAAGGGCGCCTATCCCGCCATGCTCGTCGAGACCTCGCTCAACGACAGCCAGGTCATGTACTGGGAGCCGGCGAAGTACGTCGCGAAGCTGCGCACGCTCAAGACCGACCGCAACCCGCTGCTGCTGAAGACCGTCATGGAGGCGGGCCACGGCGGCGCCTCGGGCCGCTACGACGCGCTGAGGGAGCTCGCGATCACCTATTCGTTCATCCTCGACCAGGTCGGGCTGGCGAAATGACTTGAGCACCGTCCAGCTCTTCGCGGGTTGCGTGGCGATCTGGGGCTCCACCTGGCTCGCCATCACGTTCCAGCTGGGACATGCGGCGCCCGAGGCGAGCGTCTTCTACCGGTTCCTCCTCGCCTCGGCTCTGCTCTTCGCGTGGTGCCTCGGGCGGGGGCTGCCGCTCGGCCGCCCCGCGCGGGACCACGCGTGGATCGCGCTCCAGGGCGCGCTCATGTTCGGCGTGAGCTACATCTGCGTGTATTACGCGGAGCAGAATGTGGTTTCGGGGCTCGTGGCGGTCGGCTACTCGGCGAGCCCGCTGCTCGGCATGCTCGGTATGCGCCTGTTCTTCCGCACGCCGATGACCGGCGTGGTGATCGCGGGGTCGGTCCTGGGGATCGTGGGCATCTGCCTCGTCTTCTGGCCCGAGTTCGCGCACCTGCGCGGGGACCGCCGCACCGCCGTGGGGGCGCTGTACACGGCGGCCGCGGTGGTGGTCTCCACCCTGGGCACGCTCGCCGCCCACCGCAACCACGAGGCCCGCGTGCCCCTCTGGCAGGGGATGGCGTGGGGCATGCTCTACGGCTCGCTCGTTGCGCTCGCGGCGACCGCCGGCGCCGGCCGCACCCTCGCCTTCGAGCCCACGGCGTCCTACCTGGCCTCGCTCCTCTATCTCGCGGTCTTCGGCTCGGTCCTCGCCTTCGCGGCGTACCTCACGATCCTCAGGCGGATCGGCGCGGCGCGCGCGGGCTACGTCGGGGTCATGGTGCCGATCGTCGCGCTCGCGGTGTCCGCGGCCTTCGAGGGCTTCCGCTGGCACCTCGTCACCGTGGCGGGCATCGCCGTATCGATCGCCGGCAACGTGATCGTCCTGCGGGGGCGGCTCGCGTCATGAAGTTCTCGAACCGCCGCATCGGGATCGCGCTTGCGCTGTCGCTCGCGGCGCACGTGGCGTTCTTCGTGCTCGCGCCGCGGCCCCGCGAGCGTCCGCTCGCCCTCGCGTCGTTGCCGGGGCCGCTCGTCGTGACGATCGAGAAGCCGGCCCCGCCCGAGCCCGCGGCGACCCAGGTCCCCCAGAGCGGTGCGCGGCCTCCCGCGCCGCGGGTGGCGCCGAGGCCTCCCCCGCGGCGGGTTCTCACCGCGCGGCCGAACACGCCGGCCGCAGCCGCGCCCGTGCCGCCCCTCGAGGTGCCGAAGCCCGTGCCTGCACCGCCGCCCTCGCCCCCCGAGCCCAAGGTGGACATGCTCGCCATGATCAACGCGCGGCGCGAGCTGCGGCGCCAGGCGGAGGCGGCCGAGGCGGCCCGCGAGAGCGTCGGCATCCCCGGCGCGGAGCTTCCCGGCAAGGACGAGGTGGCCGGCGCCATCGAGCGCAACCTGCAGAGCCTCACGCGCGACGATCGCACGGGGGGCATCTTCACGATCCTCGACAAGGGCATCTTCACCGCGGAGTACGCCTTCAACGGCTGGCGTCCCGACACGCACCGGCGCTGGCGCGAGGTGATCGAGGTCAAGGCCAAGTCCGGGGAGGACATCGACCTCGCGATCGTGCGCAGCATGATCGCCCTCATCCGCACCCACTACAGCGGCGATTTCCTCTGGGATTCGCGCCGCCTGGGGCGCGTCGTGACGCTCTCGGCGCGCGCGGAGGACAACGTCGCCCTCGAGCAGTTCCTGCTGCGCGAGTTCTTCGGCACGCCGGTCCTCAAGCCCGAGATCGATCGATGAAGCGCTCGAGCGCCCGGGCGGCATCGCGGCGCACGATCCACTTGAACGGGCCGAGCCATCCCAGCGCGGCCCCCCACGGCCCGAAGGCCTGCGCGGCCCAGCGGGCGAACGGGAAGTGGTCGTAGTGCCGCGCGATGAGCCCGTCGCGGAACGCGAACATCGAGCGCACGCGGTTCACCACGGGCCGGCCCCGGAACGTGTAGCGCGCGGTCCAGCGGGCCGTCGCACCGTCCGCGTCGCCCGCCGCCTCGTCGAGCGTTACCCGCAGGTCCGCCGAGCGCGCGAGCAGCATGCGCCACAGGTCCGCGGCGTCGGACCCCCGAAGGCGCGGGAAGACGGGGTCGGAGAAGAAGACCTCCGGGTGATAGCAGCGCGCCATCCCCTCGGCGTCGCGGGCGGCGAACCGGGCGAAGAACTCGCGCACCAGGGCTTCGTGGGGGTGCATGGGGGCGGCGGGCGGCGCTTGACCCGAGTCAAGGCCCCGCCATTCTCCCGCTTTCTATACTTCGCGGCATGATTCCCGGGGGAGGCTCCCCGGGACGCAACCGAAGCCATTCGAGGAGATCCCCATGCTCACCGCAGTCGCCGGCGAGGCGAAACCCCGGCCCGTTCCCAGCGACATCGAAATCGCCCAGAAGGCGAAGATGAAGCCCATCGCCGACGTGGCGAGGAAGCTCGGCATCCCCGACGACGCGATCGAGCCCTTCGGCCGCTACAAGGCGAAGGTCTCGCTGCCCTACGTCGAGACCCTCAAGGCCCGGCCCAACGGCAAGCTGGTCCTCGTGACCGCCATCAGCCCGACCCCGGCCGGCGAGGGCAAGACCACCACCACCGTGGGCCTGGGAGACGCGCTCAACCAGATCGGCCGGAAGACGATGATCTGCCTGCGCGAGCCCTCGCTCGGGCCCGTGTTCGGCATGAAGGGCGGGGCGGCGGGCGGCGGCTACGCGCAGGTGGTCCCCATGGAGGACATCAACCTGCACTTCACCGGCGACTTCAGCGGCATCGCGCTCGCCAACAACCTGCTCGCGGCGATGATCGACAACCACATCAACCACGGCAACGAGCTCGGCTTCGACGTGCGGCGCATCGCGTGGAAGCGCGTCGTGGACATGAACGACCGGGCGCTGCGCCAGATCACCGTCGCGCTGGGCGGGCCGGCGAACGGCTACCCGCGCGAGGACGGGTTCGACATCGTGGTCGCCTCCGAGGTGATGGCGATCTTCTGCCTGTCGACGAGCGTGAAGGACCTGAAGGAGCGCCTGGGCAAGATCGTCTGCGGCTACACCCGCGACCAGAAGCCCATCCTCGCCCGCGACCTCAAGGCCCACGGCGCGATGACGGCGCTCCTCAAGGACGCGCTCGCGCCCAACCTGGTCCAGACCCTCGAGCACACGCCCGCGATGATCCACGGGGGGCCCTTCGCCAACATCGCCCACGGGTGCAACTCCGTGCTCGCGACCCAGACCGCGCTCAAGCTCGCCGACTACGTGGTGACCGAGGCCGGCTTCGGAGCCGACCTGGGCGCGGAGAAGTTCATCGACATCAAGTGCCGGAAGACGGGCCTCAGGCCCTCGGCGGTGGTCCTGGTCGCCACGATCCGCGCCCTCAAGTACCACGGCGGCGTGGACGTGAAGGAGCTCGGCAAGCCCAACCTCGAGGCGCTCGCCAAGGGCATCACCAACATCGAGCGGCACGTGAACAACATCCGCAACAACTACGGGCTGCCCTGCGTGGTGTCGATCAACCACCGCACCGAGGACTCCGACGAGGAGATCCGGCTGCTCCAGGACAAGATGGCGCACCACGGGGCGAAGGTGATCCTCGCGCGCCACTGGGCCGAGGGCGGCAAGGGCGCGCTCGACGTCGCGCGCGAGGTGGTGCGCCTGTGCGACGAGCCGAACGACTTCCGCTTCGTCTACGGCGAGAACGACACGCTCTGGGACAAGATGAAGGCGATCGCGACGAAGATCTACGGCGCCTCCGACATCACCGCGGACTCGAAGGTGCGCGCGCAGATCCGCAAGCTCCAGGACTCGGGCTACGGCCACTACCCGATCTGCGTGGCGAAGACCCAGTACTCGTTCTCGACCGACCCCCAGCTGCGCGGCGCGCCCTCCGGGCACGTGGTGAACATCCGGGAGGTGCGGCTCGCGGCGGGGGCGGAGTTCATCGTGATGATCTGCGGCGACATCATGACGATGCCGGGGCTGCCGAAGGTGCCCTCGGCCTGCGCGATCGACGTGACGGACGACGGTCGGATCACGGGCCTGTTCTAGCCGCCCGCCGCCGTGGACGCCGTTCCCGCCGCCCGGGGACGGCGTTTTCACTTTCGGGGATAATGCTCCCGCGGCATCCGCCGGCGCGGCCATGGGAACGGAATGCGACTGCAGGGCAAGGTGGCGATCGTCACCGGGGCGGGATCGGGATTCGGCGAGGCGATCGCCCGGCGCTATGCCGAGGAGGGCGCCCGCGTCGTGGTGAACGACATCGTGGAGGCGGGCGCCCGGCGCGTGGCGGCGGCAATCCGCGATGCGGGCGGCGAGGCGCGCGCCGAGGCGGGCGACGTCTCGCGCGACGCCGACGTCGCGCGGCTGGTTCGCTCGGCGATCGAGGGCTACGGCCGCCTCGACATCGTCGTGAACAACGCCGGGACCACCCACCGCAACCGCCCGATGCTCGAGGTGGGCGAGGAGGAGTTCGACCGCATCTACGCGGTCAACGTGAAGGCGCTCTTCCTCACGGCCCGCCACGCCGTGCCCCACTTCCGCGCCGCCGGGGGCGGCTGCTTCGTGACGATCGCCTCCACCGCGGGCGTGCGGCCGCGTCCGGGGCTCACCTGGTACAACGGCTCGAAGGGCGCGGCGATCGTCACCTCGCGCTCGATGGCCGCCGAGCTCGGCCCCGACAAGATCCGCGTGAACGTGGTGAACCCCGTGATCGGCGAGACGGGCCTGCTCGAGATGTTCATGGGCATGCCCGACACGCCCGAGAACCGGAAGAAGTTCGTGGCGACCATCCCCATGGGGCGCATGTCGAAGCCGATCGACGTCGCCAACGCGGCCCTTTTCCTCGCCTCCGACGAGGCGGGGTTCGTGACGGGCGCGTGCCTCGAGGTCGACGGAGGGCGCTGCGTATGACCGCGCGCCAGGCGATCGGCAAGTACCACGTGATCGAGGAGCTGGGCAAGGGCGCCACGGGGAAGGTCTACCTCGCCGAGGATCCTTTCGCCCAGCGCAAGGTCGCGATCAAGGTGGCCTACCCCGAAGCCCTCAAGAACCGCGAGGACGGGGCGTTCTACCGCAGCATGTTCCTCAACGAGGCGGCGCTCGCCGGCAAGCTCAACCACCCGCACATCGTCCAGATCTACGACGCGGTGGTGGAGGACAAGTACAGCTACATCGTGATGGAGTACGTCGAGGGGGGCACGCTCGAGAAGTTCTGCCGTCCCGAGAGCCTGCTCGAGCCGCGGGAAGTGGCCGAGATCATGTTCAAGTGCGTGCGGGCGCTCGCCTTCGCGCAGACCCTCGGCCTCACGCACCGCGACATCAAGCCGGGCAACATCCTCCACCACGAGGGTACCGACATCAAGATCGCGGACTTCGGAGCGGCCATCAACACGGTCTCCGACCGCACGATCATCACCAACGTGGGCTCGCCCGCCTACATGGCTCCCGAGCTCGTGACGGGCGCGGCGCAGGCTTCCCACCTCACCGACATCTACGCCCTCGGCGTGGTGATGTACTACCTCCTCGCGGCGCGCCTGCCCTTCGCGGGGGCGAACACGATGAGCGTGATCTACCAGATCGTGAACACCGAGCCGGACCCTCCCAGCGCGCACCGGCCCGAGGTCTCGCCCCAGCTCGACGCCATCGTGATGAAGGCGATCGCCAAGGACCCGGCGAAGCGCTACGCCACCTGGGACGAGTTCGGCCAGGCGCTCGCCGAGGTGTGGAAGAAGGACCAGAAGACCGCGGAGAAGCGCGACCCGACCGAGATGGAGCGCTTCAGCCTGCTGCGCACGCTGCCGTTCTTCCGCGACTTCCCGGAGAACGAGCTGTGGGAGGTGATGCGCATCAGCCGCTGGGCGCGCTTCCACCCGGACACGGCGCTCATCAAGGAGGGCGACCACGGCGACTCGTTCTACGTCCTCGCCGGGGGCTACGTGCGCGTGACGCGCGGCAAGCGCACGCTCTCGGTCCTCACCGCGGGGGACTGCTTCGGGGAGATGTCCTACCTCGCCCACGACAAGGGCGGTTCCCACCGCTCGGCCACGGTCACCACGACCTCCGACTGCGTCGTGATGAAGATCCGGGCCGAGGACCTGCGCGCCGCCTCGCTCTCCTGCCGGCGCCTCTTCGACGAGCGCTTCCTCAACACGCTGGTCGACCGCCTCGAGAACGCCAACCAGCAGCTCGCCGTGATGTCCTGAGGCGGCGACCGCTCACCGGCTGAGGGCGTAGAAGGCGGCGAACGTCGCGATCATCAGGAACGCGAGCACCAGCTTGGCGATGGCGGCGAAGAGGAGCCCCAGCCACGTGCCGAGCCCGACCTTTCCCGCCTGCCGCCATTCGCGGCGCGCTGCGAGCTCGCCCACGACCGCCCCGATGAAGGGCCCCAGCAGCAGGCCGGCGAGGCCGAGGAACAATCCCGCGACCGCGCCGAGAGTGGCGCCCGCGAGCGCCTGGGGGCTCGCGCCCACACGCTTCGCGCCGAGGACGGAGGCCGCGAGGTCCACCGCGAGGGAGAGCAGCGCGAGCGCCCCGACGATGGCGAGGCCCACGGGCCCCACGCGCGCGAAGCCGTCCGCCCAGGCCGCGAGGAGCAGCCCCGCGAAGACGAGGAGCGTCCCCGGCACCACGGGAAGCACGGTCCCCGCGAGGCCCGCCAGGACGAGGATCGCGGCGGCCGCGTAATAGAGGAGGTGGACGGTCACGGTATCATTGTAGGCAAGCCATCCTGGTGCCGATTCCGTGAGCGCCGTCCACGACACGCCCGTCCGCGACAAGTCCCTCCGCCCCTCCGAGGCGGCCGCGGCGCTCGCGCGCGTGCTGCCGCCGGGCTCGGTGCTCGTCGAGCGCGAGGATCTCCGCCCCTACGAGTGCGACGGGCTGTCCGCCTATCGCGCGACCCCGCTCGCGGTGGCGATCCCCGCCGACGAGTCCGAGGTGGCCGGGGTGCTCGCCGTGGCGCGCGAGACGCGCACGCCGGTGGTCGCGCGCGGCTCGGGCACGGGCCTGTCGGGCGGCGCGCTGCCGCTCGCCGACGGCATCCTGCTGTCGCTCGCGAAGTTCAACCGCGTCCTCGAGGTCGATCGGCTCGCGCGCACGGCGCGTGTGCAGCCGGGCGTCACGAACCTGCGCATCTCGCAGCAGGCCGCGCCCCTCGGCCTGTACTACGCGCCCGACCCTTCGAGCCAGATCGCCTGCTCCATCGGGGGCAACGTGGCCGAGAACTCGGGGGGCGTGCACTGCCTCAAGTACGGCCTCACCGTGCACAACGTGATGCGCGTGCGCGCGATCACGATCGAAGGCGACGTCCTCGAGCTCGGCGGGGCGGCGCTCGACGCGCCCGGTTACGACCTGCTCGCGCTCGTCACGGGCTCCGAGGGCCTGCTCGCCATCACCCTGGAGGTCACGGCGAAGCTGCTCGCGACGCCCGAGGCCGCGCAGGTCGTGATGGCCTCGTTCCCCGACGCGGAGAGCGCGGGCGAGGCCGTCGCGAACGTGATCGGGGCGGGCATCGTTCCGGCGGGCCTCGAGATGATGGACCGGCTCGCCACGCAGGCGGTGGAGGACTTCGTGCACGCCGGATACGATCTCTCGGCCCACGCGATCCTCCTCGCCGAGTCCGACGGAACGCGCGAGGAGGTGGCCCACGAGACCGCGCGGATGATCGAGGTGATGCGCGCGAGCGGCGCGACCGACATCCGCTGCTCCTCGAGCGAGGCCGAGCGCCTCACCTTCTGGTCGGGGCGCAAGGCCGCCTTCCCCGCGGTGGGGCGCATCTCGCCGGATTACTACTGCATCGACGGATCGATCCCGCGCGCGGCGCTGGCGGACGTGCTCGCGAGGATCGAGGAGCTGTCCGCGCGCTACGGCCTGCGCTGCGCGAACGTCTTCCACGCGGGCGACGGGAACCTGCACCCGCTCATCCTCTACGACGCCAACATCCCGGGCGAGCTCGAGAAGACCGAGCGCTTCGCCGCCGACATCCTCGAGACGTGCATCGAGGTGGGCGGCACGATCACCGGCGAGCACGGCGTGGGCGTGGAGAAGATCAACCAGATGTGCGTGCAGTTCCCCGCGGCGGAGCTCGCGCAGTTCCACGCGATCAAGGCGGCGTTCGATCCCGAGGGCCTGCTCAACCCGGGCAAGGGCGTTCCGACCCTCGCGCGCTGCGCGGAGTACAACGCGATGCACGTGAAGGGCGGGGCGCTTCCCCACCCGGACCTGCCGCGCTTCTGATGGCCGCCACCGCCGCTGCGTCCGGCACGCGCGCACGCACGCTCCAGGCGCTCGCCGCGGTGCGCCCGCCGCTCGCGATCGTGGCCGACGAGGAAAGCCTCAGGCCCTTCGAGACCGACGCCTTCATCGCGCACCGCGAGACCCCGATGCTCGCCGTGCTGCCCGAGTCCGAGGAGCAGGTCCGCGACGTCGTGCGCGCCTGCCGCGGCCTGGGCGTGCCGGTGGTGTCGCGCGGCGCCGGCACCGGCATCTCGGGAGGCGCCATCCCGCGCCGCGACGGCGTGCTGCTCGTGCTCACGAAGATGAGCCGCATCCTCGCGCTCGACGCGGCGGCGCGCGTGGCCCACGTGGAGCCGGGCGTGCGCAACCTGCGCGTCTCGGAAGCGGCCGCGCCGCTGGGGCTGTTCTACGCGCCGGACCCGTCGAGCCAGTCGGTGTGCTCGATCGGCGGGAACGTGGCCGAGAACGCGGGCGGAGTCCATTGCCTCAAGTACGGGCTCACGACCCACAACCTGCTCGCGGCGCGCGCGATCGACGCCGACGGCGACGTGCTCGAGGCCGGAAGCCTCGCGCTCGACGCGCCCGGCTACGACCTGCTGGCGCTGCTCACCGGCAGCGAGGGCAACCTCGGCGTCATCACGCGGGTCGCGGTCCGGCTCGTGCCGCTCCCGGAGGAGACGCGTACCCTGCTCGCCGCCTTTCCGAGCGTGCGCCAGGCCGCCGAGGCCGTGGGCGAGATCATCGGCGCGGGCATCGTGCCGGCGGCGCTCGAGATGATGGACCGCATCGTGATCGAGGCGTGCGAGCGGTTCATGGCGATGGGATTTCCCGCCGGCGCCGAGGCGCTGCTGCTCGCCGAAGTGGACGGGTGCGCCGAGGAGACGCTCGAGGCGGCCCACGCGGTGCGTGCGATCCTCGAGCGGTGCGGCGCGGGCGAGGTGCGCGAGGCGGCCGACGCCGCCGAGCGGGAGCGGCTGTGGAAGGCGCGCAAGGGCGCGTTCACCGCGCTCGCCAACATCCTGCCGGACTTCTACACCATCGACGGCACCATCCCGCGCCGGCGCCTGCCCGACATTCTCGACCGGGTGTACGAGCTCGCGCGCGAGTACGGTCTCATGGTGGGCAACGTCTTCCACGCGGGCGACGGCAACATCCATCCGTGCATCTTCTACGACGCCAACAAGCCCGGCGACCTCGAGCGCGCCGAGGAGCTGGGCGGGCGCATCCTCGAGGCCTGCGTCGAGGCGGGAGGCACGATCACCGGGGAGCACGGCGTGGGCATCGAGAAGCTCGCCCAGATGTGCGTGCAGTTCCGGCCCGCGGAGATCGCGGCCTTCCACGACGTGAAGGCGGCGTTCGATCCCGCCGGCATCCTCAATCCGGGCAAGGCCGTGCCCACGCTCAAGCGCTGCACGGAATGGCGCGGCCTGCACGTGCGGTCGGGCCGGGTGCCGCGGCCCGAGATCCCGCGGTTCTGACCATGGCCGAGCCCTTCGTCGCCGAGCTGTGCGAGCGGATCCGCGATTGCGCGGCGGGCGGGCGGAAGCTGCGCATCCGCGGCGGCGGCACCAAGGACTTCTACGGCAACGACGGCGAAGGCGAGCTCCTCGAGACCACGGGATACTCGGGCATCGTCGCCTACGAGCCCCGGGAGCTCGTGCTTACCGTGCGCGCCGGCACTGCGCTCGCCGAAGTGGAGCGCGCGCTCGATGCGGAGCGCCAGATGCTCGCCTTCGAGGCGCCGCATTTCGAGGCCGGGGCGGGCCGCGCGACGATCGGCGGCGCGGTCGCCTGCGGGCTTTCCGGGCCCCGCCGCCCCTACGCGGGCTCGGTGCGCGACTTCGTGCTCGGCACGCGCATCGTGAACGGCAAGGGCGAGGACCTCGCCTTCGGCGGGCGGGTGATCAAGAACGTCGCCGGCTACGACGTCTCCCGCCTGATGGCGGGCGCACTGGGCACGCTCGGCGTGATCACCGAGATCTCGTTCAAGGTGCTGCCGCGCCCGGCGGCCGAGGCGACGCTCGTGTTCGAGCTCGACGAGGCGGAGGCGACGCGCCGCGCGAACGCCTGGGCCGGCCAGCCGCTGCCGCTCTCGGGGACCGCCTGGCAGGACGGAAGGCTCCGCGTGCGCCTGTCCGGATCGCCGGCGGGGGTCGCGGCGGC
>DASPRQ010000013.1:0-18237 GCA_035624355.1 Usitatibacter sp.
GCAGGGCGGCCGGCTCTCGCTCCTCATGAAGATCTTCGCCAACCCGAACCTGCCCCAGATCGACGACTACTACGAGCCCTTCACGTTCGACTACGAGCACCTGCACACGGCCCCGGAGATGAAGGCCGCGCCCGTGGCGCGCCCCCGCTCGCTCATCACCGGCGAGCGCATGGAGAAGATCGAATGGGGCCCGAACTGGGAGGAGATCCTGGGCGGGGAGTTCGAGAAGCGCTCGAAGGACGCCAACTTCGAGAACGTCCAGAAGGCGATGTACGGGGAGTTCGAGAACACCTTCATGATGTACCTCCCGCGCCTGTGCGAGCACTGCCTCAATCCGGCGTGCGTGGCGAGCTGCCCGTCGGGCTCGATCTACAAGCGCGAGGAGGACGGCATCGTCCTCATCGACCAGGACAAGTGCCGGGGCTGGCGCATGTGCGTCTCGGGCTGCCCCTACAAGAAGATCTACTACAACTGGTCGACCGGGAAGGCCGAGAAGTGCATCTTCTGCTACCCGCGCATCGAGGCGGGACAGCCGACGGTCTGCTCCGAGACCTGCGTGGGCCGCATCCGCTACCTCGGCGTGCTCCTCTACGACGCGGACAAGATCGAGGCGGCCGCTTCCGTGGACGACCCGAAGGACCTCTACCGCGCGCAGCTCTCGGTCTTCCTCGACCCGCACGATGCGGCGGTCGCCGCGCGGGCGCGCGCCGACGGGGTGCCCGAGGCGTGGCTCCAGGCCGCGAAGGCTTCCCCGGTCTACAAGATGGCGGTGGACTGGAAGGTGGCGCTCCCGCTGCACCCCGAGTACCGGACGCTCCCGATGGTGTGGTACGTGCCGCCACTCTCGCCGATCCAGGGCGCGGCCAACTCCGGCCAGATCGGGAGCTTCGGCGAGCTGCCCGACGTGCGGAGCCTGCGCATTCCGCTCGCCTACCTCGCGAACCTGCTCACCGCGGGCGACGAGGCGCCGGTCGTCTCGGCCCTCGAGCGCATGCTCGCGATGCGCGCCTTCATGCGCCTGCGCCACGTCGAGAAGCGCGAGGACACCCGCGTGCTCGAGCAGGCGGGCCTCACCGTGGCCCAGGTCGAGCAGATGTACCGCTACCTCGCGATCGCCAACTACGAGGACCGCTTCGTCATCCCGACCACGCACCGCGAGTACGCGGAGAACGCCTACGACCTGAAGGGCAGCTGCGGGTTCTCCTTCGGCAACGGGTGCTCCGACGGGGAGTCGGAGGCGAGCCTCTTCGGGGGCAAGCGCAACGGCCGCAAGACCATCCCCATCAAGCAGGTGTGAGGACGACCATGGACCGGACCTTCAAGGCCCTCGCCGCGCTGCTCGGCTATCCCACCGGGGAGCTCCTCGCCGCGATGCCCGAGATCCGCGCGGCGCTCGAGGAGGATCGCCGGCTGGGCTCGCGCCCGCGCCGCGCGCTCGCCGCGCTCTGCGAGCAGCTCGCCACGGGCGACGCGCTCGACGCGCAGGAACGCTACGTGGAGCTCTTCGACCGCGGCCGCGCGACGTGCCTGCACCTCTTCGAGCACCTGCACGGCGACTCGCGCGATCGCGGCCAGGCGATGGTGGACCTCAAGGCGACCTACGCCCGCGCGGGCCTGGTCCTCGCGGGGCACGAGCTTCCCGACTACCTGCCGGCGCTGCTCGAGTTCCTGTCGCTGCAGCCGTTCGACGTGGCGCGGGAGATGCTGGGGGACGCCGCGCACATCCTGCGGCGCATCGGGGAGGCGCTCGCCGCGCGCGGGAGCCGCTACGCGGCCGTGCCCGGCGCGCTCCTCGCGCTCGCGGGCGAGAAGCCCCTCGCGGCCCGCCCGAAGCCCGCGCCCGAGCAGCCCCTCGACGCCGAATGGGCCGAGGAGCCCGTCACCTTCGGGCCGGAGGCGGCGCCGGGCGGGTCGCCGTCGTTCATCCGCTTCGTGCCCCGCACGCGTCCCGCCGATCCAGGAGCCTCGCGATGATCCCCTTCCTCGACACGCTGTTCTTCGGCATCTATCCCTACGTCGCGCTCGCCGTGTTCTTCCTCGGAAGCCTCGTGCGCTTCGACCGCGAGCAATACACGTGGAAGAGCGATTCGTCGCAATTGCTGCGGCACGGGCAGCTGCGCCTCGGCTCGAACCTCTTCCACATCGGCATCCTCGGGATCTTCTTCGGGCACCTGGTGGGCCTCTTCACGCCGCTCCCGGTGTGGCACGCGCTCGGCGTCACCCCGGGCGAGAAGCAGATCGTGGCGATCGTCGCGGGCGGGATGTTCGGCGCGCTGCTGCTCGCAGGGGCGCTCGTGCTCCTGCACCGGCGCTTCTTCGAGCCGCGCATCCGCGCGACCACGCGTCCCATGGACTGGGTGGTGCTGTGGATGCTCGCCGCGCAGGTGACGCTCGGGCTCGCGACGCTGCCCCTTTCGGCGGCGCACCTCGACGGCTCCGAGATGGTGAGGCTGATGACCTGGGCGCAGCACATCGTGACCTTCCGGGGCGATGCGGCGAGCTACGTCGTGGAGGCTCCGGTCCTCTTCAAGGCGCACCTGCTGCTGGGCCTCACGATCTTCCTCGTCTTCCCGTTCTCGCGGCTCGTCCACGCCTGGAGCGGGTTCGGCGCGCTCGCCTACCTCGTGCGCGCCTACCAGGTGGTGCGCGCCCGCTAGAGGCGGCGCCCCCGCCGTGAGGCGGGGCGCGGGAATTTTCGGCATTCCCGGCGCGCAAGACGCGGTATCGGCCGGTTGCTGCCGTCGATAGATTGGGCTCGCGGACCCCGGTCCGCGTTCCCCCGGTCCCCCGACGGAGGCGATGATGCCTGACGATTTGGCGCTGGCCCGGCCGATGCACGGCCCAGCTGGCGGCGCGCGGGTGCTCCAGGTGCATCCCACGCGGCGCTGCAACCTCGCCTGCGGGCACTGCTACTCGTGGTCGGGACCGCGCGCGCGGGAGGAGCTGTCCCTCGAGCTCCTCCTCGCGTGCGTCGAGGACGCCGCGGGCCTCGGCTACACGGAGCTCGCGGTCTCCGGCGGGGAGCCGCTGCTGTACCGGGGGCTCGCGCCGCTCCTCGCCCGCGCGCGCTCCGTCGGCATGACGACCACGATGACCACCAACGGCATGCTCGCGAGCTACCATCGCTGGGATCCCGTGGCGCCGCTGGTGGACGCGCTCGCGGTTTCGATCGATGGCCGCCCCGCCGAGCACGACCGCATCCGCGGAAGGCGCGGGGCCTTCGACCGCACGGTCGAGAACCTCGAGGTGCTGCGCGATTCGGGCGTGGCCTTCGGCTTCGTCTTCACGCTCACCCGGCACAACGTGGAGAGCCTCGAGTTCGTCGTGCGGCTCGCGGCCGAGCAGGGCGCGCGCAGCGTCCGGGTCCATCCGCTCACGCTGCACGGCCGGGCGATCGTGCGCATGCCCGGCTCGCGGCCCGATTCCCACGAGCTCGTGGCGGCGCTGCGCGAGTCCGCGCGGCTCGCCGGCGAGCTCGACGTGGCGCTGCACGTGGACGCGCTCGCGCGCGGGCAGTTCCTCGCGTACCGCGAGCGCCTCGTGCCCGCGCGTCCCGTGCGCGAGCTCGCGGACGCCGCCCCGATCCTCGTGGTGGAGCCCGATTCGACGGTCGTCCCGCTCACGCACGAGGTGAGCCGCGACCTCGCGCTCGGGCGCCTCGTGGAGGCGCCGCTCCCCGCGCTCGCGCCCGAATGGATCGCCTCGGGCCGGGGCGAGCGCCTCGCGCAGGCGTGCGAAGACGCCTGGAGCGCGCTTGCGGCCGCGGAGGATTGCGCGGCGACCTACTGGTACGACGAGGTGGCGGAGCGCACGCGGGCGGACGCGGCGCGCGCGGCGAAATCCATCCCGATCGTCGAGGCGGGCGTCGTGCCGGCGCGGAAGCCCACGGCCTTCCACGATTTCCTGGAGACGGCCTTCGTCGGACCGACTTAGGCGCAGATTTCCGCGGGGTCGTCCGCACAGTTGTCCGCGTTAATTTCGATGTGGTAGCGCAAATTCCTCAGGCGAACGAGTGGCTGCGATTGCCGCCGGTCGTCGACAAGAAGTCGATATCTTCCTAGGGAGCCGTTCCGAAGTCGGGGTCCTCAAGAGAACGCAGCTCTCCGACCCCTCCGGCACTGAGACCGCCACGCTGGACGCGAACGGCAACATCGCCACGCGCACCGACCGCCTCGCGCGCTCCACGCATTACACCTACGACCTCACGCGCAACCTCGAGATCTCGCGTACGGAGGCCTACGGGACCTCGATCGCCCGCACGATCACGACGACGTGGAACCCCACTTATCGCCTTCCCGCGACGATCACGGAACCCTCGGGTGTGGCGGGCGTGAACCTCGTCACGACCTTCACGTACGACGCGGCGGGCAACCTCATAGAAGAGGGCTTGAGGCCCTCCTCTAAAGTGCATCAAGGGAGTCCCGAAACACGTTGTAGATGAACGCCGGCGGGCGCATCAGCATCCGCACGGTTCGGGTTCGGTCTACGCGGCCTGCCGGATCAGGGACTCAGCCGGGATTCCAAGGCCCCGATGGAGTCTCCAAGCCATCGCCATCGTCAGTGGTCGCTTATGGCTGAGGATCTCGTAGACGCGATTGGGCTGGCCGATGAAGGGGACGAGATCCTTGACGGTCAGGTTGCGTTGTTCCATGACCAGCTTGATGGCGGCCACCGGGTCGGGCAAGTCGAGCGGGAAGTGGCGAGCCTCGTAGGCCTCCACCAGAGTCACGAGCACATCGAGCCGATCACCTTCAGGGGTATTGCGCTTGGCGTCCATCAATTGCTCGATGGCTGAGAGCGCCGCCTCGTAGTCCTTGCGCGTCTTGATGGGTTTGATATCCATTGCTTTGCGTTCCTTCATACCGTTTGCGCATCGATACGGTCATATTGGCGGTGCGTGCCGATAAAGCGGACGTAGACCACCCGATAAGGATAGTTGATCCATACCACGATTCGATACTTGTTCCCCGCCACGTTGAACACCACTCGGCCATCCTTGAGGATGCTCGCGTTGCCGATTTCGCGCTTCACATCGGCCGGCGCCGCCCAATCGGCTTTCAGCACTTGGCGATACCAGGCCAAGGTGGGCTCACGCGCGTCGCCGTATTCCGGGCGGCTCTCGACAAACTGCTTGATCGTCCTCAGAGCTATGACACGCATCCCCGATTATAGTCCCATCTCGGGACTTCGAAGAAGGTCAGCTCCCCAGCTGGGTCGGCCCTTTAGCTCGTGGCAGAGGCGACGGAAGTAGTTGTGGTTGGCGCACTACGACAACGCAAAGAAAACTCCAACCGCTTGCACTAGCATCAATACGTAGCTCGTGATGACCCAAGTCCACTTCGCGTGTATCCGAGGGTTGAATGCCCGAATCAGCAACGTAACGGCTGCAGCGGCAGGAGGCGCCCCTAAGACAATCACCAGCGGCACTAGGGATGGATTCAGAATCGCACTCATGCCGCTGCTCTTCCTATGGAAAGTGGACAGGCGAAAGCGTTCGATGGCTTCGGGCAATGCTGATCGGTGCACATCTTGTCAACGAGGATTACACAAATCGCAGTCGCGCCAACGACGCATCCTCCGAGGCAATAGACATTGAGTGGCGGGGGCAAGCCGGCGCAAGCGAGGCAAAAGAACCACGTATTCGGGCAAAGCGTGGCCCACGCCATGCACTTCCAGTAGTTGCCGTCGCTACAGAGAAGACCAAGGCGATCGGTATATCTCAGGCTGTTGTCAACGGCGTAGTTATAAGGGTGGTTGTAGAGAGGCGCCTTTGGCAAGAACTGCTGTATTAGCTCTGGGTTTCCGATCGTGGAAGGGGCACCGAGCCGAGCGACGGGTAGTCCGCGCTGAAGGACAACGCCCAACGGATCGCTCTCCATATACCTTCCGATGCGCGGATCATAGTCGCGGAAGTAGTTGTAGTGTTCCGCGTGCCGACGGCGGTTAGTGTAGCCGCCCCGCCGGCATCCTTCCCTTCCGCGACCGGAGGAAAAATGCTCAGAGCGAAGCGAATCACGCCCGTACGCCGCGCGACCCACGATCCATCGATGACAAACCCGTTGCACGCGCTTAAGGAGTCGTTCGTGCAGTGGTCGGTGGCGGTAGGTCTTTCTCCCCACACGGCCGCCATACGGCGCGCGGCACTGGATCGTTTCATTCGCTGGTGCCACGAGCGCGGCATCGACGCCCCTCGAGGCATCCGGCACGATGTGCTCGAGGGGCACCAGCTCCATCTCGCCGAATGTCGCAAGGCGAACGGGGAGCCGCTCCAGCTCAGCACGCGGGCGACGCGACTGAATCCCATCAAGGCCTTCTGCAAGTGGCTCGTGCGCAGGAAGCTCCTCGAAGTCGATCCTTCGCTCGAGCTCGTCCTCCCCCGCTTGCCCAGGCGGCTTCCGCGCCGGGTCCCGAGCATGGCCGAAATGAGGGCGATCCTCGCGGGCGCCCGAGGCGATACGCCGCCGCGGATCCGGGATCGCGCGATCATGGAAGCGCTCTATTCGACGGGCCTGCGGCGAAGCGAGCTCATCCGGCTCAGGATCTCGGACGTGAGCTTCGAAGATTCCACGGTTCTCGTTCGTTCCGGCAAGGGCGGCCGCGATCGAGTCGTTCCGCTCGGGGGCGCCGCCCGCGCATGGATCGAGCGTTACCTGCGCGCAGTCCGACCCGGGCTCCGATCCGGGCTGGATCGCGGCGAGCTGTTTCTCACCGATTACGGCGAGCCCTTCCACAGGAACCGGCTTGGCGACACGATCCATCGGTACGTCGCGCGCGCCGGCCTTTCCGGTGCCTGCCACATCTTCCGCCATGCGTGCGCGACGCACATGCTCGAAAACGGCGCCGACATACGTTTCATCCAGGCGATGCTCGGCCATTCCGACCTTTCCACGACCCAGATCTACACCCACGTCTCGATCGCGAAGCTGCGCGAAATCCATGCGGCCACTCATCCGGGAGCTTGGGGCGGCGACGATCAGCGCCGCGCGTTCGCGAAGTACGCCTTCGCGCCCGACGAGAGAATCGCGGGCAGGTGCGTGTAGATGTAGCGAACGCCCTTCGCGAGCGCCGCCTGCACGGCGTCGGCCGCGGCGGGCATCCCGGGCGTCTTTCCCGCCGCGACGATGCGCGCGAGCGTCTCCTCGATCGCCTTCGCCACGGGCGGCGCCTTCGGGTTGCCCGGATATCCCATCGATTGCGAGAGGTCCGAGGGGCCGATGAAAAACACGTCCACGCCCTCCACGCGCAGGATCTCCTCCACGTGGGGGAGCGCCGCGGCATCCTCGATCTGCACGCACACCAGCGTCTCGCGGTTCGCCTCCTCGATGAAATCGGCCACGGCCCCGCGTAAGCCATAGCCCGAGGCGCGCGTGCCCGCCGCGAGGCTGCGCTCGCCGAGCGGATGGAATTTCACCGCGCGCACGGCCGCGCGTGCCCGTTCGGCATCGTCCACGTGCGGCACCTGCACGCCTTGGGCGCCGCGGTCCATCGCCTGAAGGATGTCGGCGGCCCCGTGGGTACGCGGCCGCACGATCGGCGTGACACCCGAGCCCTCGGCGGCCATGATCATGAGCTCCATCGATTCGGGGCCGATCGTGCCGTGCTCGCAGTCGATGAGCACCCAGTCGAAGCCGAGCCCGGCCGCGGACTCGACGACCTGGGGCGAGGGGATCATCACCGAGAGGCCGAATGCCGGCTCGCCGGCGGCGAGCTTCGCCTTCATGCGGTTCTTCATTCGCGGACCTTCGCGGCGGCGGTCGCGGGGACGGCGCCGCCCGAGGAGGCGATGCGCGCGTCGAGCTCGGCGATGACGGCGGAGGCGGATGCGGCGGGCGCGGGGAACGCTTCGCGCAGCGCGAGCCGCGTCGATCGCTCGAAGAGCGCGACCGTGGCCTCGGTCATCGGCGCATCGAGGCCCAGCTCGCCGAGCGCGGCGCGCACGTCCGCCATCTCGTGCCAGCGCCGCTCGTGCGCGGTCGCGTGCGTGCGCAGCCAGTTGCCGCCCACCTCCTCGAAGGACGCCGCGTCGAGGGTCGCGACGATCTCGCGCCACAGGTCCTCCTCGACGCCCGCGCGCCGCGCCGCGAGGAGGCTCTCGACGAGGAGCGCTTCCACGCCCTTCGAGAAGACGCTCCTCAGCATCTTGAAGCTCGAGGCCTTGCCCACCTCGGTCCCGTAATCGCGGAAGTCGAGGCCGAGCCCGCCGAGGCGCCGCGCGGCTTCGGCGGCCCGCGCGCCGCACACGAGCACCTTCGCCTTCGCGCCCGCCACACCGACCGCGGAGAGGATCGCGCCCTCGACGAAATCGGCTCCGGCGGCGCGCACCACGGCGGCGATCTCGCGCTTCGTCGCGGGCGAGGCGGCGTTGAGATCGACGAAGAGCTGCCCGGGGCGCAGGTGCGGCGCGCAGCTTCGCGCGGCCTCGAGCGCCACGTCGGTGGTGACGGTCGAGAGAACGACCTCGGCGCGCCCGAACATTTCGGGAAGGGGAACGAAGGCCGGCGGCGCGCCATGCGCGCGCGCGGCGAGCTTCTCGCGCCCGCCCGGCCGATCGAGCAGCACGTCGAAGGCGAGCACCTCGGCACCGCCATCCCGCAGCGCCGCCGAGAAATGCGCGGCCACCTCGCCGAATCCCAGGAAGCCGACGACGGTCAATGTTCGTCCTCCATGCGGCGAATTGTAGGGGAAACGGGCCGGATGCCGATTGCGGAACCGTTCATTGCCAGGCACCCTCGAATCGTGCATGGTGAGGCGTCATGGGCAAAGGACCCGCCATAGCGCTCGCCATCGTGGTCGTGGCCGCCGCCGCGGGAGCGACGTGGTGGAACCAGAGAGGCCATGGAAGCCTGCGCTCGCCGGGCGGTCACGTCCACGCGAGCGCCCCGGGCTGCTCGGCTGCGTCGCTCACCCGCGACGAGGCGGTCCGCGAGGCGCAGGCGCGGCTCGGGAAGTTCTCTGCGTCCCTCGGCCTGCACGAGCGCTTCCCCGAATCGAGCGCGCGCTTCGACGACGACTCGAAATCCTGGATCGTCACGTTCCGCAGTCCCGACTGCAAGGTGATGATGGTCGTCGACCGCTGCCACGCGGACGACCTCGCCGGAACGACGGACTGCCGCGCGGGTTGAGCGAGGCGCGCCCTCAGTCGAGCGGCGCGCGCTCGATGTCCGCCTCGCGGATCGTGCGCCGCACGTGGCGCACGCCGAGCGCGGCGATGACGGCGACGATCGTGATGGCGATTCCCGGCGTGATCTCGGGGTCGATCGGAAGGCCCGCGGCCTTCAGCGCCTTCGCCGCGTAGCCCACGAGCCCCACGAGGTAGTAGGTGATCGCCGCGACCGAGAACGCCTCGACCGTCTCCTGCAGGCGAAGCTGCAGCCGCGCGCGCCGGTCCATGGAGGCGAGGAGCTGCTGGTTCTGGCGCTCGTGGGCGACGTCCACGCGCGCGGCGAGGAGGCTGTTCGCCCGCGCGACGCGCTCGGAGAGCTCGAGGAGCCGGCGCGAGACCGACTCGCACGTGCGCATCGCCGGGGTGAAGCGGCGCGCCATGAACTCGCCGAGCATCTGGGTGCCGGGCAGGCGGGCCTCGCGAAGCTCGGCGAGCCGCGCCTCGACCAGCTCGCTGTAGGCGCGCGCGGCGCCGAACCGGTAGCGCGACGCCGCGATCTCGCTCTCCACGCCGGCCGAGAGGCGCGTGAGCTGGTCGAGGAGCATCTCGTCCTGGCCGGAATCGCGCGCGAGGTCCGCGGCGAGCGCGGCGAGGGCGCGCTCCATGCGCGCGAGCTTCGGCGCCGCTTCGCGCGCGACGGGAAGGGCGAGGAGCGCCATCATCCGGTAGACGTCGATCTCGAAGAGCCGCTGGAGCGTGCGCCCCGCCTGGAAGCGCGACAGCGACCGGTCGAACAGCAGGAACCGGCCGAAGCCGTCGCCGTGGATGCGGAAGTCGGTGAACGCCGCCGCCGCGCCGCCGCCGACGTCGGAGCCGAGCACGTAGTTGCCCTCGAAGGCCGCGGCGATCTCCCGCGCCGGCGGCATGGGCGTCCCGCGCTCGAGCATCTCGGCGTGGGCCGCGGCGAGCGTGCGCCCCGGAATCGCGGCGAGCCAATCGGGCGGCACGGCGGAGGCGGCGGTGTCGGCGAAGCGCGCGGGGCCGAGTCCGTCGCGGTAGAACGTGTACGAGGAGAACTCGGTGTGCCGCTCCCAGCGTAGGCGGAACGCGCCGAGCGCCGCGGTGAAATGGATCGCCTCCTCGGGAGGCGGAGCCGCGCCGTGCGCCTCGCACAGCCGCGCGACGTGCGCGTGCTCGCGCGCGCGATCGGCCGCCTCGACGAGGATGGCAATGCTGGACGCGCGCAGCGGCGCGACGAGCGCCTCCTGGGGCCGGGCGTGCACCTCGTTCGCGAGCTCCGCCCGGAGGGCGTGGTCGGCCGGCAGGGGGTTCGGCTGCGCCACCATCAAGGGTCGCCGCGCGCCGCGACGGCGGCGAGGATGCCTTCGAGGATCGCGAGCGGCGGCGGCGGGCAGCCCGGGATGGAGACGTCCACCGGAAGCACCTTCGCCACTCCGCCGCAGGTCGCGTAGCCCTCGCCGAAGATGCCGCCGTCGCGCCCGCAGTCGCCCACGGCGACGACGAGCCGCGGCTCGGGCATCGCCTCGTAGGCGATGCGCAGCGCCTGCTCCATGTTCCGCGTCACCGGCCCCGTCACGAGGAGCATGTCGGCATGCCTCGGGCTCGCCGCGAACCGGATGCCGAGGCCCTCGAGGTTGTAGTAGGGATTGTTGACCGCGTGGATCTCGAGCTCGCAGCCGTTGCAGGATCCGGCGTCCACCTCTCGGATCACGAGCGCCCGGCCGAGGAGGGCGAGGACCTCGTCCTGGATGCCGGCGGCGCGCGTGCGCCACTCTTCGCGCGGCGGCGGGGCGGGCTCGGTGACGATCCCGGTGCGCAGGATCTTGAGCATGATCGGGATCATCAGCCGTCCGCTCCGGAGTAGCTCAGGTTGAAGCTCTTGTTGATGAGGGGAAAGTCCGGGACGATGTTGCCCATGATCGCATGCTCGATGAGCGGCCAGTTCTGCCACGAGGGATCGTGGGCGTGGGCGCGGCGGATGCGGCCCCCTTCGCCCGCCTCGATCGCGACGAGCACCTCGCCGCGCCAGCCCTCGACCCATCCCACGCCGAAGGCGCCCGGAGCGGCCTCGGGAAGGTCCACGCGGACCTCGCCCGGCGGCATGCCGTCCACGATCGCGCGCACGAGGCGCAGCGACTCGAAGAGCTCCTCGAAGCGCACGCGCACGCGCGCGGCCACGTCGCCTGCCCCGCTCACGCACTTCCTCACCGCGAGCGCGCCGTAGGGCTCGGCGGGGAAATCGACGCGCAGGTCGAGCGCCTGCCCGCTCGCGCGCGCGGCGAGCCCGACGAGCCCGAGCGCCCGGGCGAGCTCCGGCCTCACGCGGCCCGTGCCGATGAAGCGGTCCTGGAGGCCCGAGTGCTCGTCGAAGATGTCGCGCAGCTCCCGCGCCTCGCGCTCGACCGCGTCGGCGAGCGCGGCCATCGAGCGCACGTGCCGCTCGCCCGGATCGCACGCCGTTCCGCCGGGCACGACCGCGTCCATCATGAGCCGGTGGCCGAAGATTTCTCCCGCAGCCCGCAGCCAGTCCTCGCGCAGCCGCGAGAACTGGGCGAGGGCGAGCGCGAACGCGGCGTCGTTGCCGAGCGCGCCGAGGTCGCCGAGGTGGTTGGCGATGCGCTCGCCTTCGAGCATCAGCGCGCGCAGCCACCGGGCGCGCGGCGGCACCACGACCGCGAGGACGGATTCGGCCGCCTGCGCGTAGGCCCACGCGTAGGCGACGGTCGAATCGCCCGAGCAGCGGCCCGCGAGCCGGTAGCCTTCCGCGACGCTGAAATCCCCGAATCGCCGGTCGACGCCCTTGTGCGTGTAGCCGAGCCGCTCCTCGAGGCGCAGCACCTTCTCGCCCACGATCGAGAATCGGAAGTGCCCCGGCTCGATGATGCCCGCGTGGATCGGGCCCACGGGGATCTCGTGCACGCCGTCGCCCTCGACGCGCACGAACGGGTACGGCTCCAGGCGCCCGGCGCGCGGGGCCGCGGGATCGAAATCGCGCCGCAGCGGGAATTCCCCTTCGTCCCACGCGCCGTGCCGCAGCCACGGGCGCGCATCCTCCGCGCCGTCGGCCTCGGCGCCGAGCAGGTCGCGCAGCGCACGCTGCATGCGGCCCGCGGGCGCGAAGAGCCCCGAGAGGTCGGGATAGGCCGGGCTCGCGGCGGGCACGGCGAGGTCCACCACGGCGAGCCCCTCGGCGGTCGCGTAGGCGGCGAAGATCGAGAACGCATCCTCCTGCGGGCGGCGGTCCGCGCCCCACAGCGCCACGAGGCGTCCGCCCGCGTCGTGCACGACGCGGGCGGCCTCGGTCCACTCGGCTGCGTCCACGTGCGCGAGGGTGGCGGGCACCTCGCCGGCGAGGCGCTTCGGGACGGACGGTCGCGGCGTCGCCATGTCAGCCGAGCAGGCGCGCCGCCTGCCGGTACCACGCGGCGAGGTAGGGCGGGATGTAGAGCCCGAGCATGAGGCCCAGGCCCAGGTGGATGAACACGGGAGCGAGCGCGGGCTGGTGGGGAAGGCGCTTGAGCAGCGTCTCGCCGAACACCATGGGCTGCACGCGGCTGAAGACCGCGGCGAACGCGACCCCGAGGGCGAGGAGCAGGATCGGCGTCGCCCACGCGTGCTCGCGCATCGCGGTGGTGAGGATCAGGAACTCGCTCGCGAACACGCCGAAGGGCGGCATGCCGAGGATCGCGAGCGTCCCGATCATGAGCCCCCAGCCGATAGTGGGGTTCGTGCGCAGGAGCCCGCGGATGTCCTCCATGAGCTGGGTGCCCGCCTTCTGCGCCGCGTGGCCCACGGCGAAGAAGATCGCGCTCTTCACGAGCGAGTGCACCGTCATGTGCAGGAGCCCCGCGAAGCTCGCGATGGGCCCCCCCATGCCGAAGGCGAACGTGGCGAGCCCCATGTGCTCGATCGACGAGTAGGCGAACATCCGCTTGATGTCGCGCTGGCGGGAGAGGAAGAAGGCCGCCACGACCACGGAGAGCAGCCCGAAGCCCATCATCATGTTGCTGGCGAAGCGCGAGGCGAGCGCCCCGTCGGCGAGCACCTTGCAGCGGATCACCGCGTAGAGCGCCACGTTGAGCAGCAGCCCCGAGAGCACGGCCGAGATCGGCGTCGGACCCTCGGCGTGCGCGTCCGGCAGCCAGTTGTGCAGCGGGACGAGCCCCACCTTCGTGCCGTAGCCCACGAGCAGGAACACGAACGCGAGCGACATGATGGCGGGCTCGAGCTGGGACTTCACGAGGTCGAGGTGGGTCCAGAGGAGCGCGTCGCCGTGCGCCCCCAGCACGCGCTCGGCGGCGAAGTAGAGCAGGATCGTGCCGAAGAGCGCCTGCGCGATGCCCACGCCGCACAGGATGAAGTACTTCCACGCCGCCTCGAGGCTCGCCGGGGTGCGGTACACCGACACGAGCAGCACCGTGGCGAGCGTCGCCGCCTCCATCGCGACCCACAGGATCCCCATGTTGTTCGTGGTGAGCGCGAGGAGCATCGTGAACGTGAACACCTGGTACATGCTGTGGTAGAGGCGCAGGCGTCCCGCGGTCATGCGCCCCTTCTCGCGCTCGACGCGCATGTAGGGGCGCGAGAAGAGCGAGGTCGTGAAGGCGACGAACGCGGTGAGGGCGACGAGGAAGACGTTGAGCGGGTCGACGAAGAACTGTCCCGCGAAGCCCTCGACGGGGCCGGAGGAGACGACGCCCGCGGTGAGCCACGCCGCCGCGGCGAGGGTGGCGGCGGAGAAGCCGGCGTTCACCTCCGGGGCGACCTCGCGCTCGCCCAGGGCCCAGAGGGCGAGGCCCCCGAGGAGGGGGGAGGCGAGGAGGAGGAAGAGCGCCTCCATCAGTCCTCCTTCAGCTTCTCGAGGTGGTGGATGTCGAGCGAGTCGAACTGCTCGCGGATCTGGAACAGGAACACGCCCAGGATCACCATGCCGACGAGCACGTCGAGGGCGATACCGAGCTCGACCACCATCGGCATGCCGTAGGTGGCGCTCGTCGCGGCGAAGAAGAGCCCGTTCTCCATCGACAGGAACCCGATCACCTGCGGCACCGCCTTCGAGCGGGTGATCATCATGAGGAAGGACATGAGCACGCAGGCGAGCGCGATGCCCAGCGTGCCGCGCGCGAAGGAGCGCGACAGCTCCGAGATCGGCAGCGCCAGGTTGAAGGCGAAGACGACGAGCAGGATGCCCACGATCATCATCGTCGGGATGTTGATGAGGGTCTCGACGTCCCACTTCACGTTGAGGCGCCGCACGAGCCGGTGCAGGATCCACGGCAGCGCCACGACCTTGAGCGCGAACGTGATCGCCGCCGAGTAGTAGAGGTGGGGCTGGTCGGTGGCCCACGCCATGGTGACGGTCGAGCCCACGAGCGCGAGCCCCTGGAGCGCGAAGAGGTCGATCAGCGTCACGATGCGCCGCTGGGCGAGCATCGCGAAGGCGAGGAGCAGCAGCCCCGCGGCGAAGAGGTTGACGACCTGGGGGGCGAGCGGGTTCACCTAGGCCCCCAGGAGCAGGCGCACGAGCAGCGCGAGCACGCCCAGCAGGAACGCGGTGGCGAGGAACTCCGGCACGCGGAAGATGCGCATCTTCGCGAGGATCGTCTCGATGAGCGCGAGGAGGAAGCCGCCCGCCGCGAGCTTCGCCACGAGCACCGGGAGCGCCAGGGCGAGCGCCACGCGGTCGTTCGCCTGCGCCACGCCCCACGGGAAGAAGAGCGCGAGCCCCGCGCACGAGTAGGCGAAGAGCTTGAGGGAGGCCGCCCACTCCATGAGCGCGAGGTGCCGCCCCGAGTACTCGAGCAGCAGCGCCTCGTGGATCATCGTGAGCTCGAGGTGGGTCGCGGGATTGTCCACCGGCACCCGCGCGTTCTCGGCGAGCGAGACCATCGTGAAGGCCACGCCCGCGAACGCGAGGCTCGGCAGGATCGCGATCTCGCGGTGGGCGAGGCTCGAGACGATGGTCGCGAGCGAGGTCGAGCTCGAGATGAGGGAGGCGGTGAAGAGCACCATCAGGAACGCGGGCTCGGCGAGGAAGCCCACCAGCATCTCGCGGCGGGCCCCGAGCGAGCCGAAGGCGGTCCCCACGTCCATGGCGGCGAGCGAGACGAAGAGGCGGGCGAGCGCGAACAGGCCCACGAGCGCGATCGCATCGGCCGCCGGCGCGAGCGGCAGGTTCGTCGTGAGCGTCGGGATGATCATGCACGCGAGCAGCATGCAGCTGAAGACGACGTAGGGCGCCGCGCGGTACATCGCGCTCGCCTCGTGCGCCATCACCGACTCCTTCCAGAAGAGCTTGTGCAGCGCGCGGAAGGGCTGGGTGAGGGGCGGGGCCCGGCGCCCCTGCAGCCACGCCCGGCACTGGTTGACCCACCCGGTGAGGAGCGGCCCGAGGACGAGCGCCACGACGAGCGCGGTGAGCTGGAGGAGGATGCCTTCGACGTTCATGCCTGGGTGAGGAAGAGCAGCGCCACGAGGGTGAGGAAGCTGTAGAGGAGGTAGATCGCGATCCGGCCGCGCTGGAGCATCCCGACGAAGCGGGAGACCGACTCGGTCGCGGCGGCGATCCTCGCGTAGATCCCGCCCCACATCGGGTCCTCGATGGTGACGCGGTAGCGCGGGGCGGCGTCGAAGGCCGTCGGCAGCTCGCGCTTCATGCGGAAGAGCGGCTCGAAGATCTGGCGGATCGGCTGGCCGAAGCCTTCCGCCGTGTCCTGCATGCGCGCCGTCTGCCACGGGTAGCCGCAGTCCCACGGTGCCGCGCGGCGCACCCGCCCATGGTAGAAGCGGCGTACGAGGACGAAGACGAGGCCGGCGACCGCGAGCCCCACGCCGAGGATCGCGAGCGGGCTGTAGGAGGCGCGCTCGGGGCTCACGGGCGCGAGCAGGAACGTGTCGCCGATGTGGCCGCCCTGCACGAGGCCCCGGCCCAGGAGCAGGCTCGGGATCGGGTCGATCACCTCCATCACCTCGACCGGGAAGAGGCCCAGCAGCACGCAGAAGGCGGTGAGCCAGGCGAGCCCGAGACGCTCGAGGAGCCCCGCATCGTGCGCGTGCGCGAGCTTCTCCTCGCGCGGCCGCCCGAGGAAGATCACGCCGTAGAACTTGACCATCACGTAGCCGGCGAGCGCGGCGACCAGCACCACGCCCGCGGCGAAGACCGGCACGAGCATGCGCAGGTACGGGTTGGGCAGCGCCCCGGTGAAGAGGAAGCCCTGCAGCAGCAGCCACTCGGAGACGAAGCCGTTGGACGGCGGAAGCCCGGCGCTCGCGATCACCCCCACGAGCGAGGTCGTCGCCACCCACGGCATGTAGCGCATGAGGCCGCCCAGGCGGCCGAGGTTGCGCTCCTGCGTCGCGTGCAGCACCGAGCCCGTCCCGAGGAAGAGCAGGCTCTTGAACACGGCGTGGTTCGCGCAGTGGTAGAGCATCGCCGTCATGGCGAGCGCGGCGAGCGGGAGCATGCGGTAGGCGGTGAAGACGATCGCGAGCCCCATGGCGATCACCACGAGCCCGATGTTCTCGATCGACGAGTAGGCGAGCAGGCGCTTCATGTCCACCTGCGCGGCGGCGAACACTGCCCCGAAGAGTGCGGTGGCGAGCCCCACCGCGAGCGCGACCACGCCCCACCACCAGACCGGCGTGCCGAGCAGATCGAAGGCCACGCGCGCCATGCCGTAGATCGCCGTCTTGAGCATGACCCCGCTCATGAGCGCGGACACGGGCGAGGGCGCGGCGGGGTGCGCCTCGGGAAGCCACACGTGCAGGGGCAGGATGCCCGCCTTGGCGCCGAACCCGAAGAGGGCGAGCAGGAAAGCGGCCGAGGCCCAGAAGGGCGACAGGTGCTGCGCGCGCATGTTCGCGAAGGTGTAGTCGCCGGTGTTCGCCTGGAGCACGCCGAAGCAGAGCAGGATCGCGATCGCGCCCACGTGGGCGACGAGGAGGTAGAGGAAGCCGGCACGCTGGATTTCGGGAATGCGGTGGTTGGTGGTCACCAGGAAGAACGACGCGAGCGCCATCGCCTCCCAGCTCACCATGAACGCGTAGGCGTCGTCGGCCACCAGCACCAGCGCCATCGCCGCGAGGAACACGTGGTACTGCAGGCCCATGACGCCGGGGGCCGTGCCCTCGCCGGCGCGGAAGTATCCGGCGGCGAACACCGTGATGCCGGCGCTCGCGAGCCCCAGCACGACGAGGAAGAAGGCCGAGAGCGCGTCGAGGCGCAGGTGGAAGGGCAGGTCCGGCAGCCCGATCGGGAGCACGACGGCTTGCGCCGCGGCGGGCAGCGCGGCGAGCCCGAGCCCGGCGAGCACGAGGCTCAGCGCCGCGGAGACCGGGAAGAGGACGTGCGCGACGAAGCGGAAGCTGCGGGGGGCGGCGAGGCCGGCGGCGCCGAGGGCGAGCCAGGCCGCGACGACGGCGAGGATCCCGTCGATCGCGGGCGATGACGGGTTCACATCGTTTCGACGGTGGAGTTGAGGTAGTAGCCGGCGCCGCGCTCGGTGCGGATCAGGCTCGGCTGGTTCGGGCTTTCCTCGATCTTGCGGCGCAGGCGCAGGATCTGCACGTCGATCGAGCGGTCGTAGATGTCGTCGTGCAGGCGGCTCGACTCCAGCAGCTGGTCGCGCGTGAGGATGCGCTGGGGCGCGCGCAGGAACGCGACCAGCAGCGCGTACTCGCTGTTGGTGAGCTCGACGTTGCGCCCGTCGGGGCCCTTGAGCTTGCGAGTGCCCGTGTTGAGCTCCCAGCCCGAGAACCTGTAGGCGCGCACCGTCTCGCCGCGGCGCGTGGCCCGCTTGCCCTCCGTGCGCCGCAGCACCGCGCGCACTCGCGCGAGGAGCTCGCGGTTGCTGAAGGGCTTGGTCACGTAGTCGTCGGCGCCGAGCTCCAGGCCCATGACCCGGTCGACCTCCTCCTTGCGCCCGGTGAGGATGATGATCGGCAGGTCGAGGGAGTCGCGCAGCCGCCGGGCGATGGCGAGGCCGTCCTCGTCCGGGAGCTTGAGGTCGAGGATCACGAGGTCCACGATCTCGGCTCCGAGCACCCGGTCCATGTCCGCGCCGCTCTCGGCCACCGAGACGCGGAAATCGTTCTCGGTGAGGTACTCGCGGATC
>DASPRQ010000027.1:0-81844 GCA_035624355.1 Usitatibacter sp.
GATCGCCCTGCTCAAGGGCGCGGGCTAGCCGAGGAACGCTCGCGGAACGCCTCCCCGTGCAATGTTCGTCCACGAAAGGACGGACATGCACACCCAACCACGATCCCACGAAGAGAGCCTCGGCCGCAGGACGGAAAGTCTTGCGAGGGTGAGACGGCCCGCCGCGCGTGTCGCGGACCTCCAGGCCTACGCGCGCCGCGCCGAGCTCGAGGCTTACGGGCGGCGCGCTGCCGCGGCCAACGGCTTCGGCGACGCCGGCCTGGACCTGCGCCCCAGCGTCGTCGACCTCTGCGACACGGCGAGGCGTGACCGGGCGGCCCAGTGGAGCCGCATCGCGAAGGCGGCGTCCCGGTCGATCCGCGCCCTCGCGCGCCGCCTGCTCGCCGCCTGGCGCCGCTCGCGCGAGGCGAGCGCGACGCGGCTCGCCCTGCGCGAGCTCGACCGGCGCACCCTGCACGACCTCGGGCTCGACCGCAGCGAGATCGAGTCGGTCGCGGCCGGAATCGCCGGCGACCCCGACATGAGCCGCGCGCGCTCCCTGCGGTCCCTCCGCGCCCTGCTCTGAGCCCCATTCGCTCCACAACCCCCACGAAGGAGAGCACGACCATGCAAGCAGCCATCCCCGCATCGCCCGCGAGAACCTTCACGCCGGCCCCGCAGCGCTACGCGAAGTGCATCGAAGTGTCCAAGCGCGTGCGCTGGGACATCGACGACGACGTGATCCGCGGCCGCCGGTTCGACTTCGGCAAGAAGTTCATGCCCGACGGGCTGTCGAAGATCGACCGGCTGACCTTCCTGCAGCCCTCGGAGGCGCGCTTCCTCTCGCAGGTCCAGGGCCGGACCTACGCCAACATGTTCGCGCTGGTCGAGCGCTACATCGGCGCCAAGGTCCTCGACATCAGCAGGAACTACTGGCTCGGCGACCAGGTCGCGCTCGAGGCGCTGGTGCGCCTGACCGACGAGGAGCTCAAGCACCAGGAGCTCTTCCGTCGCCTGGAGGGGATGGCGGCTTCGGAAATGCCGGAAGGCTACGAATTCAAGCCGCAGCCGAACGACGTGGCCGGCGCGGTGCTCAGCAAGTCGACCTGGGCCGTGCTCGGGCTCACGCTGGACATCGAGCTCTTCTCCCAGGCCCACTACCGCTCGAGCATCGAGCCCGACGCCAACCTCTCGGAGCTGTGGAAGGACGTGTTCCTGTTCCACTGGAAGGAGGAGTCGCAGCACGCGATCCTCGACGAGATGGAATGGCGGCGCGAGGACGAGAGGGTCACGGCGAAGGAGCGCGACGCGGGGGTCTCCGACCTGATCGCGCTCGTCGCGGACGTCGACGGCATCGTCCAGGCGCAGGCGAAGGCCGACGCCGCCTACTTCCTCCGGCACGTCGGGCGGAAGCTCTCCCCCGCCCAGGAGGAGGCCGTGCGCGACCTGGTGCTCAAGGCGTATCGCTGGCAATACATCGCCACCGGGGTGCAGGAGCCGCGCTTCGCCGAGGTGCTGGCGGAGCTCGTGACGCCGGAGCAGATGGGCCGCATCGGAGCCGCGCTCGCGCCCATCCTCGCGCACGCCGGCTCCTGATCCGGGGCGCCGCGCGGGGCGAAGGATCGCCCGGCGCGGCCGCCCGGCGGAGGCGAACATGTCCATACCGAACGAGCCGGTGCAGCGCCCGGTGGTCGTCCTGCTGCATTCGAGCGGCAGCTCGTCGCGGCAGTGGCAGGGCCTGACGGAGCTGCTGGAGCCGCGCTACCGCGTGCACGCCGTGGACCTGCACGGCCACGGCCTGCAGGCACCGTGGGGCGGCGATGCGCCCCTCACCCTGGCCGACGAGGCGGCGCTCGCCGCGCCTTTGCTCGCGCAGGCCGGCGCCGCCCATCTCGTGGGCCACTCTTACGGCGCCGCGGTCGCGTTGAAGCTCGCGACGCTGCATCCGCAAAGGGTGCTCAGCCTCGTCGCGTACGAGCCGGTGCTGCTTCGCTGGCTGATCGACGATCCCGACGGAGCGCCGTTCGCTCGCGACCTGGTCGCCGTCGCCGAAGCGGTACGCCATGCGCTCGCGCAACGCGAGGAGCCGTCGGCGGCGCGACGCTTCATCGATTTCTGGTCGGGCGCCGGCACGTGGGACGCGCTGCCTCCCGACAGGCAGCGGTCCATCGCGGCGCGAATGCCCTCGGTGGCACGGCAATTCGACGCGGTGTACGGCGAGCCGCTGCAAGTCGCCGAGCTCGCCCGCCTCGGGATCCCGATGTCGTTCATGACCGGCGCCGACACCGTCGCCGCCACGCGTCGCCTCGCCGAGCTGCTGCGCGTCGCGCTCCCGGGCGCCCGTCACGAGCTGCTGCAGGGGATGCGCCACATGGGGCCCGTCACGCATGCGCCGGAGGTGAACGGGCGGATCGCGGGGTTCCTGCGGGCGCACGCCCCTTCGGGCGCGAGCCGAGCGAGGCGCCCGGGCTCGGGCGCCCCGGCCTAGGCCACCACCTTCGGGGCGCTGGAGGTCACGGCCGCGGCGATCGCCTCGGCGAGTCGCTGGACGCGCGGGCGGTCCTCGCCCTCCACCATGACGCGCACGACGGGCTCGGTGCCCGATGGCCGCAGGAGCACTCGCCCGCGCCCCGCGAGCTCCGCCTCGGCCCGGGCGATGGCTTCGCGCACGGCTCCCCCCTGCAGGTCCGGCCGGCCCGCGAGCTTCACGTTCACGAGCACCTGCGGCAGGAGCACCAGCTCGCGGGTGAACTCGGCGAGCGAAGCGCCCGCGGCGACCAGCGCCGCGAGCACCTGCAGCGCCGAGATGATGCCGTCGCCCGTCGAGTGGCAGTCGAGGCACAGGAGGTGGCCGGAGTTCTCGCCGCCGCATTCCCAGCCGCGCTCGAGGAGGCACTCGAGCACGTAGCGGTCCCCGACCCGGGCGCGCGCGAAGGGGATGCCCATCTCCGCGAGGCGCCGCTCGAGGGCGAAGTTGGTCATGAGCGTGCCCACCACGCCCCCGCGCATGCGCCCGGCGGCGTGGCGATCCTTCACGATGGCGTAGAGGAGCTGGTCGCCGTCGAACAGGCGCCCGTCGCGGTCGGCCATGGCGAGGCGGTCGCCGTCGCCGTCGAAGGCGATGCCGAAGTCCGCGCCCTGCTCGAGCACCGCGCGCGCCATCGCCGCGGGCGCGGTCGCCCCGCAGCCCTCGTTGATGTTGAGGCCGTCGGGGCGGTTGCCCATGGGCACGACCTCGGCGCCGAGCTCCTGGAAGACGCGCGGCCCGAGGCGGTAGCCCGCGCCGTGCGCGCAATCGACCACGAGCTTCAACCCGCGCAGCGACCGGCTCTTGGGAAAGGTGCCCTTGCAGAACTCGAGGTAGCGTCCTTCGGCGTCGTGCACGCGCTCGGCCTTGCCGAGGCGCCCCGGCGCGGGCAGCGCGAGCGGCACGTCGAGCAGGGACTCGATCTCGCTCTCCACCGCGTCGGGAAGCTTCATGCCGTCGGCGGAGAAGAACTTGATGCCGTTGTCCTCGAAGGGATTGTGGGAGGCGGAGATCATCACGCCCGCCGAGAGGCGCAGCGCCCGCGTGAGGAAGGCGACGGCCGGCGTGGGCATGGGGCCGACCAGCAGCGTGTCCACGCCCGCGGCCGAGAGCCCCGATTCGAGCGCCGACTCGAGCATGTAGCCCGAGATGCGCGTGTCCTTGCCGATCAGCACGGCCGGCCGCTCGCGATGCGGCGGGGCGATGTCGGCGCGGGAGAGCACCTTGCCCGCGCAATAGCCGAGCTTCAGCACGAAGTCCGGCGTGATGGGCGCCTCGCCCACGCGCCCGCGGATGCCGTCGGTCCCGAAGAATCTCCTCATCGAAGCTCCGTCCATACCTTGAGCGCGTCCACGGTCTCGCGCAC
Organism: Usitatibacter sp.; assembly: GCA_035624355.1. Classification (GTDB taxonomy): domain Bacteria; phylum Pseudomonadota; class Gammaproteobacteria; order Burkholderiales; family Usitatibacteraceae; genus Usitatibacter. The sequence continues at coordinate 3,873 of DASPRQ010000027.1, forward strand.
GTCGTGCACGCGCAGCAGGCTCGCGCCATTCTGCGCCGCGAGCAGCGCCGCGGCAACGCTGCCCGGGCCACGCTCGCCCACGCCGCGCCCGGTGAGATCGCCGATCATCCTCTTGCGCGAGACGCCCACGAGCAGCGGATATCCGAGGGCGGCGAGCGCCGGGATCGCGCGGAAGAGGGCGCGGTTGTGCTCGAGGGTCTTGCCGAAGCCGAACCCGGGGTCGAGGGCGATGCGCCCGCGCGCGACACCCGCCGCCTCGAGCGCGGCGGCCCGTTCGCGCAGGAACGCTCCCACCTCGGCCACGACGTCGTCGTAGCGCGGGGCCTCCTGCATCGTGCGTGGCGTCCCCTGCATGTGCATCACGACGAGGCCCGCGGCGGACGGGGCCACGGCTTCCAGCGCGCCCGGCGCGCGGAAGGCGTTCACGTCGTTCACCGCCGCGCATCCCGCGGCCAGCGCCGCGCGCATGACCTCGGGCTTCATGGTGTCCACCGATACCGCGACGCCCTCGCGCACCAGCGCCTCGACCACCGGCACGACCCGCGCGAGCTCCTCGTCGACGGGCACCGGGTGCGCGCCCGGCCGGGTGGACTCCCCGCCCACGTCCACGAAGTCGGCGCCGTCCGCGCGCAGCCCGAGCGCGTGCTCGATCGCGCGCGCCGGATCGCGGAACTTCCCGCCGTCGGAGAACGAGTCCTCCGTCACGTTCACGATGCCCATCACGAGCGGGCGCCCGGAGGCCGAAGAAAAAGGGGTGGCGCTTGGCCACCCCCGGGGTGCGTTCATTCCCGCCCGCTCAGCTTTCCGCCGGCGACGGGCTCGCCTCCACGCCGCGGCCGCTGCCCCCGCCGTCGGGCGGCGTGGACGGCTTCGCGGCCACGGGCTTGGGCGGGCGCGGCGGACGGCCGGCCATGATGTCGTCGATCTGGTTCGAGTCGATGGTCTCCCAGTCGAGGAGCGCCTTCGCCATCACCTCGACCTTGTCGCGGTTCTCCTCGAGCAGCCCGCGCGCGAGCGCGTACTGCCGGTCGATGATGGCGCGCACTTCCTTGTCCACGGCCTTCATCGTCTCCTCGGAGATGTTCTGGTGCGTGGTGACCGCGCGCCCGAGGAAGACCTCGCCCTCGTTCTCGCCGTACACCATCGGGCCCAGCGCGTCGGACATGCCCCACTCGGTGACCATGCGTCGCGCCATCTCGGTGGCGCGCTTGAAGTCGTTGGCCGCGCCCGTGGTCATCTGGTGCATGAAGACCTCCTCGGCGATGCGCCCGCCGAAGAGCACCGCGATGTTGTTCAGCAGGTACTCGCGGTTGTAGCTGTAGCGGTCCTCGGTGGGCAGCTGCATCGTGACGCCCAGCGCCCGCCCGCGCGGGATGATCGTCACCTTGTGCACGGGGTCGGTCTTGGGCAGCAGCCGCGCGACGATGGCGTGCCCCGACTCGTGGTACGCGGTGTTCCTGCGCTCCTCCTCGGGCATCACCATCGAGCGGCGCTCCGCGCCCATGACGACCTTGTCCTTGGCGCGCTCGAAGTCGTCCATGTCCACGAGGCGCTTGTTGCCGCGCGCGGCGAAGAGCGCCGCCTCGTTCACGAGGTTGGCGAGGTCCGCGCCCGAGAAGCCGGGCGTGCCGCGCGCGATGATGGAAGCGTCCACGTCGGGGGCGATGGGAACCTTGCGCATGTGCACGAGCAGGATCTGCTCGCGCCCGCGGATGTCGGGCAGCGGGACCACGACCTGGCGGTCGAAGCGGCCGGGCCTGAGCAGCGCCGGGTCGAGCACGTCCGGGCGGTTGGTCGCCGCGATGACGATCACGCCCGAGGTGCCCTCGAAGCCGTCCATCTCGACGAGGAGCTGGTTGAGCGTCTGCTCGCGCTCGTCGTTGCCCCCGCCCAGGCCCGCGCCGCGCTGGCGGCCCACGGCGTCGATCTCGTCGATGAACACGATGCACGGGGCGTTCTTCTTCGCCTGCTCGAACATGTCGCGCACGCGCGCCGCGCCCACGCCGACGAACATCTCGACGAAGTCGGAGCCCGAGATCGAGAAGAACGGCACCTTCGCCTCGCCGGCGATGGCGCGCGCGAGGAGCGTCTTGCCCGTGCCGGGCGAGCCCACCATCAGCACGCCCCGCGGGATGCGCCCGCCGAGCTTCTGGAACTTGGAGGGGTCGCGCAGGAAGTCGACCAGCTCGCCGACCTCCTCCTTGGCTTCGTCGACGCCCGCGACGTCCGCGAACGTCACCTGGTTCTGGTTCTCGTCGAGCATGCGCGCGCGCGACTTGCCGAAGGAGAAGGCCCCTCCCCGGCCCCCGCCCTGCATCTGGCGCATGAAGAAGATCCACACGCCGATCAGCAGCAGCATCGGGAACCACGACACGAAGATGTTCATGAGGAGGGAAGGCTCCTCCTCGGGCTTGGCCTCGACGTCCACGCTGTACTTGAGCAGGTCGCTCACCATCCACGGGTCCTGGAGGCCCGGGGTGTTCACCGTGTAGGTCTTGCCGTCGCGCGTGGTGGCGCGCACGGTCTTCAGGCTCTCGATCTTCGCCTTGGCGATGTGGCCTTCCCTCACCTCGTCCATGAAGGTCGAGTAGTCCATGGTGGACTGGCTCGAGGTGCGGCTGCCGACCTGCATGAACACCATCGTGAGGATGACCCCGATCACGAGCCAGACCATGATGGTTCGAACGGTGTTGTTCACTGCCGATTCCTTCTCCGGGAAAAATCCCCTGCTTTCAGGGGGATGGACGTAAGACTACTCTAGCAAAATTCGGGCGCCCCCCCGCCTTCTCAAGGGGCGGGCCGGCGATTTTATTTTGCGATCGCCGCGATCGGCTTCGGCCCCCGGGCGAGGAGGTACTGCTCGGCGCTTTCGCCGCGGGAGGCCGGGGGCTTGCGCACGGCGACCCGGCCGAAGGCGGCGCGCAGCGACCGGAGGTAGCCGTCGTACCCCGCTCCCTGGAAGACCTTGACCAGGAAGGCGCCCCCCTCCCGCAGGTGGCGCAGGGCGAAGTCGCGGGCGGCCTCGGCGAGCTCCATCGAGCGGGCCTGGTCGGAGACGGCGATCCCCGAAAGGTTGGGGGCCATGTCCGAGAGCACCACGTCGGCGCGCCGCCCCCCGAGCGCTCTTTCCACCTGCGCGAGGCCCCGCCGGGTCGTGAAATCGGCCCGCACGAAGGCGACGCCCGGAACGGGCTCCATCTCGAGGAGGTCCACGGCGAGCACGTGGCCGGAGGGCCCCACGCGCTTCGCCGCGACCTGGGCCCAGCCGCCGGGGGCCGCGCCGAGGTCCACGACGGTCATCCCGGGCCCGAGCAACCGGTCCCGGGCGTCGATCTCGGCGAGCTTGTAGGCCGAGCGCGAGCGGTAGCCCTCGCGCTTCGAGCGCTGCACGTAGGGGTCGCTCACGTGGCGGCGCAGCCACTGGCTGCTCGAATGGGACCTCTTCATGGCCTTTTGCATATACTGCCCCGATGAATCCGCTCACGCCGAGGCGCCGTAGCGAGCTGCGGGCGCAGGCCCACAGGCTCCACCCGACCGTCATCGTCGGCGACAAGGGCCTCACCGGCGAGGTGCTCGCCGAGGTCGATCGCGCGCTCGCCGCGCACGAGCTCATCAAGGTGCGCGCCTCGACCGACGACCGCGACGCGCGCGCGGCCTGGCTCGGGTCCATCTGCGAAAAGCTCGGGGCGCATCCGGTGCAGCTGATCGGCAAGGTGCTGGTGGTGTACCGGGAGAACCCGGAGAAGGAGAAGGCGGCGGACGCTACACGTACTTCACGTCCACGATCTCGAACTCCTTCACCCCGCCCGGGGTCCGCACCTCCGCGACGTCGCCGGCGTACTTCCCGATGAGGGCGCGGGCGATCGGCGAGGAGAAGGAGATCTTGCCCTCCTTGATGTCGGCCTCGTCCTCGCCGACGATCTGGTAGGTCACCGTCCCGCCCCCCGCGGTGTCGACGAGCTCGACCGTGGTGCCGAAGACCACCCGCCCGTCGTCCTCCAGGCGCGTGGGATCGATCACCTGAGCGTTGGCGAGCTTCGCCTCGAGCTCGAGGATGCGGCCCTCGATGAAGCCCTGCCGCTCCCGCGCCGCCTCGTATTCGGCGTTCTCCGTGATGTCGCCCTGGGCGCGCGCCTCCGCGATGGAGGTGATGACCGCCGGGCGGTCCACGGTCTTCAGGCGATGCAGCTCCGCCTTGAGGAGCTCCGCGCCGCGCAGCGTGATGGGAACCTTGCTCATGGCAGCGTGGCGTGCAGCGACTGGATGTCGTAGGCGCGCAGCTCCTGGAGGTGGCGCATGCCGAGGCAGGCGGCGCGCGCGCCGGCGAGCGTCGTGTAGTAGGTGATGCGGTTGTGGAGCGCCGTGTTCCGGATCGACCACGAGTCCTGGATCGAGCGCCGGTCCTCCTCGACCGTGTTCACGATGAAGCTCACCTCCCGGTTCTTGAGCATGTCGACGATGTGCGGCCGCCCCTCCTGGACCTTGTTCACCGCCTGCACCTTGAGCCCGGCCTGCGTGAGCGCGGCGGCCGTGCCCTTCGTGGCGACGAGCGAGAAGCCGAGCTCCTGGAGCTCCCGCCCGATCTCGATCGAGCGCGCCTTGTCGGCGTTGCGCACCGACAGGAACGCCTTGCCGCCCCGGGGCAGGCGCACGCCCGCCGCGAGCTGGCTCTTCACGAACGCCTCCGCGAAGCTCTGGCCCACGCCCATCACCTCCCCCGTGGATTTCATCTCGGGACCGAGGATCGTGTCCACCCCCGGGAACTTGATGAACGGGAAGACCGCCTCCTTCACCGAGTAGTAGGGCGGGATCACCTCGCGGTCCACGCCCTGCTCGGCGAGCGTGCGTCCCACCATGCAGCGCGCGGCGATCTTGGCGAGCGGCACGCCGATCGCCTTCGACACGTAGGGCACGGTGCGCGAGGCCCGCGGGTTCACCTCGAGGACGTACACCTTGCCGTCCTGGATCGCGAACTGCACGTTCATGAGCCCCACGACGTCGAGCGCCTTCGCCATGGCGACGGTCTGGCGGCGCAGCTCCGCCTGCAGCTCCGGCGACAGGCTGAAGGGCGGCAGCGAGCACGCCGAGTCGCCCGAGTGCACGCCCGCCTGCTCGATGTGCTCCATGATGCCGCCGATCACCACGCTCTTGCCGTCGGAGACCGCGTCCACGTCCACCTCGGTCGCGTCGCTCAGGAACCGGTCGATGAGCACCGGGGAATCGTTGGACACCTTCACCGCCTCGTTCATGTAGCGCACGAGGTCGGACTCGGCGTGCACGATCTCCATGGCGCGCCCGCCCAGCACGTACGACGGGCGCACCATCACCGGGTAGCCGATCGCGCGCGCCCCGGCGAGCGCCTCCTCCGCGGTGCGCGCGGTGCGGTTGGGCGCCTGGTTGAGGCCGAGCTCGTCGAGCAGCCGCTGGAAGCGCTCGCGGTCCTCGGCGCGGTCGATCGAGTCGGGCGAGGTGCCGATGATCGGCACGCCCGCGCGCTCGAGGTCGCGGGCGAGCTTGAGCGGGGTCTGGCCGCCGAACTGCACGATGACGCCCTCGGGCTTCTCGCGCGCGACGATCTCGAGCACGTCCTCGAGCGTGAGCGGCTCGAAGTACAGGCGGTCCGAGGTGTCGTAGTCGGTCGAGACGGTCTCCGGGTTGCAGTTGACCATGATCGTCTCGTAGCCGTCCTCGCGGAGCGCCAGCGCCGCGTGCACGCAGCAGTAGTCGAACTCGATGCCCTGGCCGATGCGGTTGGGGCCGCCGCCGAGCACCATGATCTTGCGCTTCGCCGTGGGCTCGGCTTCGTCCTCCTCGTCGTAGGACGAGTACATGTACGCGGTCCCGGTCGCGAACTCCGCGGCGCACGTGTCCACGCGCTTGAAGACGGGGCGGATGCCCTCGGCGTGGCGGCGCCTCCTCACCTCGTGCTCGGTGGTCTTCCAGAGGTAGGCGAGGCGCCGGTCGGAGAAGCCCTTGCGCTTGAGGTCGTGGAGCTCCTCGCGCGAGAAGTCGGCGAGCGTCTTCTTCTCGATCTCGAGCTCGGTCGCGACCAGGTCCTTGATCTGCGCGAGGAACCAGCGGTCGATCTTCGTGAAGTGGTGGATCTCCTCGAGCGACATGCCCACGCCGAAGGCATCCGCCACGTACCACAGGCGCTCGGCGCGCGGGTAGGCGAGCTCGTCCTCGATCTTGTCCGGGTCCACGCTCTTGAGGTTGAAGCCGTCCACGCCGGTCTCGAGCCCGCGCAGCGCCTTCTGGAGCGACTCCTGGAAGTTGCGCCCGATCGCCATCACCTCGCCCACGCTCTTCATCTGCGTGGTGAGGTGGTCGTCGGCCTGCTTGAACTTCTCGAAGGCGAAGCGCGGCACCTTGGTCACCACGTAGTCGATCGTGGGCTCGAAGGAGGCGGGCGTAGCGCCCCCGGTGATGTCGTTCCTCAGCTCGTCGAGCGTGTAGCCCACCGCGAGCTTCGCGGCGATCTTCGCGATCGGGAATCCCGTGGCCTTCGAGGCGAGCGCCGAGGAGCGCGACACGCGCGGGTTCATCTCGATGATGACCATGCGGCCGTCGTCGGGGTTCACCGCGAACTGCACGTTCGATCCGCCCGTCTCGACCCCGATCTCGCGCAGGCACGCGATCGAGGCGTCGCGCATGATCTGGTATTCCTTGTCGGTGAGCGTCTGGGCGGGGGCCACCGTGATCGAGTCCCCGGTGTGCACGCCCATCGGATCGAGGTTCTCGATGGAGCAGATGATGATGCAGTTGTCGTGCCTGTCGCGCACGACCTCCATCTCGAACTCCTTCCAGCCGATGACGGACTCCTCGATGAGGAGCTCGCGGGTGGGCGAGGCGTCCAGTCCCCGCTCGCAGATGGCGTCGAACTCCTCCATGTTGTAGGCGATGCCGCCGCCCGTGCCGCCGAGGGTGAAGGACGGGCGGATGATCGTGGGGAAGCCCACCATCGCCTGCACCTGGCGCGCCTCCTCGAGCGAGTGGGCGAGCGCCGAGCGCGGGCTTTCCAGTCCGATCTTCGCCATGGCGAGCTTGAACTTCTCGCGGTCCTCGGCCTTGTCGATCGCCTCCTTCCTGGCGCCGATCATCTCCACGCCGAACTTCTCGAGCACGCCCTCGCGCGCGAGGTCGAGCGCGCAGTTGAGGGCCGTCTGCCCGCCCATGGTGGGCAGCAGCGCGTCGGGACGCTCCTTCTCGATGATGCGCGCGACCATCTGCCAGGTGATCGGCTCGATGTAGGTGACGTCCGCCATCTCCGGGTCCGTCATGATCGTGGCGGGATTGGAGTTCACCAGGATCACGCGGTAGCCCTCGTCGCGCAGCGCCTTGCACGCCTGCGCGCCCGAGTAGTCGAACTCGCACCCCTGGCCGATCACGATCGGGCCGGCGCCGATGATGAGGATGCTCCCGATGTCGGTGCGCTTCGGCATCAGGGGTTCCTGCGCTCTTCCATGAGCTTCACGAAGCGGTCGAAGAGGACCGCCATCTCGTGCGGGCCGGGGCTCGCCTCGGGGTGCCCCTGGAAGCTGTAGGCCGGCCGGTCGGCGTAGCGGATGCCCTGCAGCGACCCGTCGAAGAGCGAGCGGTGCGTCGCCTTCACGTTGGCCGGAAGCGTGGCCTCGTCCACCATGAACCCGTGGTTCTGGCTGGTGATGAACACGCGCCCCGTCTCCAGGTCGAGCACCGGGTGGTTCGCGCCGTGGTGGCCGAACTTCATCTTCGCGGTCTTCGCCCCCGCCGCGAGCCCGAGGAGCTGGTGGCCGAGGCAGATGCCGAAGACCGGGGTGCCGGTCGCCACGATTTCGCGGATCGCCTCGATCGCGTAGCCGCAGGGCTCCGGGTCGCCCGGGCCGTTCGAGAGGAACACGCCGTCGGGCTTCATCGCGAGCGCCTCCTTGGCGCTGGCGGTCGCGGGGAGCACCGTCACGCGGCAGCCGCGCTCGGCGAGGTTGCGCAGGATGTTGTGCTTCACGCCGTAGTCGTAGGCGACGACGTGGAACCTCGCCTCGCCGCTCGGCCGGTAGCCCGTGCCGAGCGCCCAGAGGCTCCCGTTCCAGTCGTAGGGGCGCTCGACCGACACGACCTTCGCGAGGTCCTGGCCCGCCATGGACGGGGCGGCCCGCGCCGCCGCGAGCGCCGCGCCCTCGTCGAGCTCCGACGGGGCCTGCCCGGGCCTTCCGGCGAGGATGCAGCCGTTCTGCGCGCCCTTCGTGCGCGTGAGGCGCGTGAGGCGCCGCGTGTCCACGTCGCCGATCGCCACGACCTTGTTGCGCCGCAGGAAGCCCGGGAGGTCCTCCTCCTCGCGCCAGCTCGAGGCGGCGAGCGGCAGGTCGCGGATCACGAGCCCCGCGGCGAAGACGCCGCGCGACTCCGCGTCCTCGGCGTTGGCGCCCACGTTGCCGATGTGCGGGTAGGTGAGCGTCACGATCTGGCCGGCGTACGAGGGATCGGTGAGGATCTCCTGGTAGCCCGTCATCGCGGTGTTGAAGACCACCTCGCCGACGGTGCGCGCGCCGGTCCCGCCCTCGCCCGCGAAGCCGATGCCGCAGCCGCGGAAAACGCTCCCGTCGGCGAGGACCAGGACGGCAGGGGTCTTCTGCGGCACGACGGGCTCCGGATGCGTGAACTCGGGAAAATGCCCCCGAAAACGAAGGGCGCAAAAAAACGGGAGAGCGCAAACCTGCCTGGCGGCTCATCCCGCTTTCATCGACCTGAAATTATAGCAGAGCCCGGGGCGCCACGGCCGCGCCGCGCCCCTCCTGCGATAATCCCCGCGCCATGGAACTCCTGCACGCGGCCGCGGGCCTCGCGGCCCTGGTCGCGCTCTCCTGGGCCCTGTCCGAGGACCGCGCCGGCGTGCGCTGGCGGGTGGTCGGCGCGGGGCTCGCGCTCCAGGGCGCGCTCGCCGCGCTCCTGCTCCTCGTGCCGTGGCTGCGAGGCGCCGTCTTCTCGCTGAACGGCGCGCTCCAGGCGGTCGAGGACGCGACCCGGGCCGGCACCTCGTTCGTCTTCGGCTACCTCGGCGGCGGGCCCGCGCCCTACGACCCCGCCCATCCCGAGGCCTCGTTCATCCTCGCCTTCCGGGCCCTGCCGCTCGTGATCGTCGTGAGCGCGCTCTCGGCCCTGCTCTTCCACTGGCGCATCCTCCCGGCGGTCGTGCGCGCCTTCGGCTGGGTGCTCGAGAAGAGCATGGGCCTGGGCGGCGCCGTGGGGCTGTCGGCCGCGGCCAACGTGTTCGTCGGGATGGTCGAGGCCCCGCTCGTGATCAAGCCGTACCTCGCGCGGCTCACCCGCTCCGAGCTCTTCATGGTGATGGTGTGCGGCATGGCGACCATCGCGGGCACGGTGATGGCGCTCTACGGCGCGATCCTCGGTCCCGTCGTGCCGGACGCGATCGGCCACATCCTCATCGCCTCGATCGTGGCCACCCCGGCCGCGATCACGGTCTCGGCCCTCATGGTGCCGGGCGGGATGACGCACGACGAGGCGGCCGGGATCGGCCGCCAGGACGCGAGCGCGATGGACGCGATCGCGCGCGGCACCGTCGAGGGCGTGGGGCTCGTGATCCAGATCGTCGCGATGCTGATCGTGTTCGTGGCCCTGGTCCACCTCGTCAACGCGATCCTCGCGCTGCTGCCCTTCCCCGAGCCGCTCACGCTGCAGCGCATCCTCGGCTGGCTCTTCGCGCCGCTGGCGTGGGCGGCCGGCGTGCCGTGGAGCGAGGCGCACGCGGCCGGCGGGCTGCTCGGGACCAAGACCGTGCTGAACGAGCTCGTCGCCTATCTCGAGCTCGCGAAGATGCCCGCCGGCGTCCTCTCGCCGCGCTCGAAGCTCCTCATGACCTACGCGCTCTGCGGCTTCGCGAACTTCGGCAGCCTCGGGATCCTCATCGGCGGCATGGGCGCCATGGTGCCCGAGCGCCGGCACGAGATCGTGGGGCTGGGGATGAAGTCGATCGTGGCGGGCACGATCGCCACCTGCATGACCGCGGCGGTGGTGGCGTTCTTCGTCTGAGGCCTAGCCGAGGCCCAGCACGTCGCGCATGTCGTACAGGCCCGGGGGACGCCCCGCGACGAACTTCGCCGCGCGCATCGCGCCCTGCGCGTAGGTGGCGCGGCTCGAGGAGCGATGGGTGATCTCGAGGCGCTCGCCGGGGCCCGCGAAGAGCACCGTGTGGTCGCCCACGATGTCGCCCGCGCGCGCGACCGAGAAGCCGATCGATCCGGGCCTGCGCTCGCCGGTCGTCCCGTGGCGCGCGAAGACGGCGGCCTTCTCGAGGGCGGTGCCGCGCGCGGCGGCGGCCGCTTCGCCCAGCTTGAGCGCGGTCCCGGAGGGCGCGTCCACCTTCATCCGGTGGTGCACCTCGAAGACCTCGATGTCGTAGTCGGGGCCGAGCGCGCGGGAGGCCGTCTCGACGAGCTTCAGCGCCACGTTCACGCCCACGCTCATGTTGGGCGCCATCACGATGGGGATCTCGCGGGCGGCCGCGCGGATCGCCTCGAGCTGGGCGGCCCCGAACCCCGTGGTCCCGATCACCATCGCGCGCTTCGCCGCCCGGCACGCGGCGAGGTGCGCCACCGTGCCCTCGGGGCGGGTGAAATCGACGAGCACGTCGCAGGCGGCGAGCGCGGCGGCCACGTCGGAGCCCACGCGCACGCCCTTCGCGCCCGGCGCCAGCACGCCCGCGTCCTGGCCCGCCGCGGGGCTCGTCGCCACGTCGAGCGCGGCGGCGAGCGCCACGCCGTCCGTGGAGGTGGCCGCCTCGAGGAGCGAGCGCCCCATGCGTCCGCCCGCCCCGGCGATGGCCACGCGCACCGCGCTCATCGGGCGACCGTCTTGGGCGCGGCCTGCGCGCTCGTGGGCGGCGGCGGGGGCGGATTGGCGTCCCCCGTCACGGTCACGAGCTTGTCGTCCTTGAAGAGCACGAAGAGCGACTTGTGGGCCACCTCCCTGCCGCCCTTCGCGTTGTCGAAGTAGTAGTCCCAGCGGTCGTCGTGGAAGATGTCGGTGAGCAGCGGCGTGCCGAGGACCTGCTTCACCTGCGCTTTCGTCATGCCGGGCTTGAGCTGGTCGACCTGGTCCTGCGTCACGTAGTTGCCCTGCTCGACGTCGATCTTGTGGATGCAGCCCGCGGCGAGCGCGGCGGCGAAGAGGAGGACGGCAAGGCGCATGGCGGCGGGACGGGGCGGATGACCGCGCATTATATCGTTCCGCTGTATGCTTCGAGGGATGAGCGATCCGAAGGAACTCCGGGGCACCGGCCTCAAGGTCACCGTCCCCCGCCTCAAGGTGCTGGACCTGTTCCAGCACAGCGAGGCGCGCCACCTCACCGCCGAGGACGTCTACCGCAAGCTGCTCGACGAGCATTCCGACATCGGGCTCGCCACGGTCTACCGCGTGCTCACCCAGTTCGAGCAGGCGGGGCTGCTCGTGCGCCACCACTTCGAGAGCGGCAAGGCGGTCTACGAGCTCAACGAGGGCGGGCACCACGACCACCTCGTGTGCCTGCAGTGCGGGCGCGTCGAGGAGTTCTACGACTCCGAGATCGAGAAGCGCCAGCAGAAGGTGGCCGCCGAGCGGGGCTTCGCCATCCACGACCACCAGCTCTACCTCTACGCCGACTGCGTCAAGCCGCAGTGCCCGTTCCGCGACAAGGAGTGAGGCCGTGAGGCAGACCCTGCGCCCCGGCCTGCAGGCGACCTACCGTTATCGCGTCCCCGCCTCGAAGACGGTTCCGCGCATCTACGAGGAGGCGCCCGACTTCCAGCTCATGCCCGCGGTGCTCGCGACCGGCTACCTCGTGGCCCTCGTCGAGTGGGCGTGCATCGAGCTCGTGAAGCCCCACCTCGACTGGCCGCGCGAGATGACGCTGGGCACCCGCGTCGACCTGTCGCATTCGGCGCCCACGCCGCCGGGGCTCACGGTGGAGGTGCGCGTGCGCCTGGATGCGGTCGAGGGCCGCAGGCTCGTGTTCGCCGTGTCCGCGCACGACGGCGTCGACACCATCTGCGAGGGACGCCACGAGCGCCACGCGATCGTCGCCGAGCGCTTCGCCGCGCGGGTGGCCGCCAAGGCGCAGGCCGCGGGGGCGTCCGCGTGACGACGCGGGCGCTCGCCGCCGCGCTCTCGGTCGCAGCGCTCGCCTTCCTCGCCCCGGGGGCGCTCGCCCAGAAGCCCGCGCACGGCGCCTTGGTCGTGGGCGAGATCGCCGAGGCGGACCTTCCGCCCGAGGCGCGCGCCACGATGCAGCTCATCCGGAAGGGGGGCCCGTTCCCGTACGCACGCGACGGCGCGATCTTCGGCAACCGCGAGGGGGCGCTCCCCCGGCAGCGCCGCGGCTACTACCGCGAGTACACCGTGAAGACGCCGCACGTGCGCACGCGCGGCGCGCGGCGCATCATCTGGGGACGGGGCGGCGAGTTCTGGTACACCGACGACCACTACAACCATTTCTGGCGCATCCGCGAATAGCCATGGCGAGCGAGGCGATAGCGACCCTTCTCGGGGAGAACCGCGGTGGCGTGTGGTTCCTCCCGAACCACGTCGACGCGAAATCGCTGCAATCGGCGGCGCGCCGCGCCGGCTTCGCGTTCTTCCACGTGGACGGGAAAAACATCGGGCGAAAGGAGCAGCTCCTGAACCACGTGGCGACGGCCATGCGCTTCCCGGGGGAATTCGGCCACAACTGGGACGCGCTCGAGGAATGCCTCACCGACCTCGAGTGGGTGGACGCGGAAGGCTACGTGCTCTACTACGACCACATCGAGGGGCTCCTCGCAGCCCATCCCGACCAGTTCGAGACGCTCGTGGAGATCCTGCGCGACGCCGTCGCCTCGTGGAAGGAGGACGACACCGCCATGATCGTGCTCCTGCACGGAGCGAAGGCGCCCAGCGGCGTGGCGAAGCTCAAGTCAGGTACGGAAGAGTAGTACTCAGCCAGCGGGAACGGCGTTGGAGCGGACGACCGGCGACGCCGCTCAACGCCCTCGGGCAGGGAACGGCGCGGGGGTCCCCGACTCGTCGGGGCTTCGTGCACCGGACGACCGGCGACGCCGCTCAACGCCTTCGGGCAAGGATCGTCACGGGCATATGACGGGGATGCGCTGCTCGAGGGCGATCTCGCGCAAGGTGACCCGGGCGCGGTAGGCGAGCACCTCGACGCCGGCCGCGGTCGCCTCGCGCAGCATGCGGCCGTACTCGGGATCGATGCCGTCGGCCGGTCGCACCTCGCGCACGTCGCCGCGCTGCACGCAGTACAGCTGCACCGGGCGCCGCCCCGCGGCCTTGAGGCGGATCAGCTCGCGCAGATGCTTCGATCCCCGGTCGCTCACGGCGTCGGGGAACAGGGCCACGCCGCGGCGCACGGCCGCCGTCACGTTCTTCACCTCGACGTAGCAGGGCTCGCGCCCGGGCGCCTCGAGCAGCAGGTCCACGCGGCTGCGTTCCTCGCCGAAGGGCACCTCGCGGCGCAGGATCGCGTAGCCCCCGAGCTCGGGGATCGCGCCGGCGGCGATCGCTTCGTGCACGAGCGCGTTGGGAAGGCCCGTGTTGATCCCCACGAGCACCTCGTCGGCCTCGACGATCTCCCACGTGTGGCGGTACTTGCGCTTGGGGTTCGCGCTTTCCGAGAGCCACACGCGGCTTCCCGGCTCGCAGCACCCGAGCATCGAGCCCGTGTTCGGGCACGCCGCGGTCACGACCCCGCGCGCGAGCTGCACGTCGGCGAGGAAGCGCTTGTAGCGGCGGATGAGGCGCCCCTCGACGAGCTGGCCGGTAAAGATCATTCCGACGCGGCGAGGAGCGAGGCGTTGCCGCCGGCCGCGGCCGTGTTCACCGTGAACGTGCGCTCGGTCGCGAAGCGCAGGAGGTAGTGCGGGCCGCCCGCCTTCGGCCCCGTGCCCGACAGCCCCTCGCCGCCGAAGGGCTGGACGCCCACGGTGGCGCCGATCATGTTGCGGTTCACGTAGAGGTTGCCCGCGCGCGCGCGCCGGCGAACGCGCTCGACCGTCTCCTCGATGCGGCTGTGGATGCCCATGGTGAGCCCGTAGCCCTTCGCGTTCACCGCGTCGACCACCGCTTCCAGCTCGGAGGCCTCGAAGCGCAGCACGTGCAGGATCGGGCCGAAGACCTCGCGGTCGACCGCCCCGAGGCCCGCGATCTCGTAGGCGCGCGGCGCGAAGAAGAATCCGCCCGCGGGACCGGCCGGGAGCGCCGCCCTGCACAGCAGCTTCGCCTCGCGGTCCATGCGGGCCGCGTGGGCCTCGAGCACGGCGAGCGCCTCGGCGTCGATCACCGGGCCCACGTCGGTCGCGAGGCGCGCGGGATCGCCGAGGACGAGCTCGGCCGTGGCCCCGGCCAGGATCTCGATCACGCGCGGAGCGATCTCCGACTGCAGGCACAGGATGCGCAGCGACGAGCAGCGCTGGCCCGCGCTGTCGAACGCCGAGGCGAGGACGTCCGCGACGACCTGCTCGGGCAGCGCGCTCGAATCGACGAGCATCGCGTTGAGCCCCCCGGTCTCGGCGACGAAGGGCACGATGGGGCCCTCGCGCGCCGCGAGCGCGCGGTTGATCGCCTGCGCGGTCGCCGTCGATCCGGTGAAGCACACGCCCGCCGTGCGCGCATCGGCCACGAGGGCCGCGCCCACGGTCTCGCCGCGCCCGGGCACCAGGGCGAGGGCGGCGGGCGGGATGCCCGCCTCGTGCAGCAGGCGCACCGCGAGGCCCGCGACGAGGGGCGTCTGCTCCGCGGGCTTCGCCACCACGGCGTTGCCGGCCGCGAAGGCCGCGGCGACCTGGCCCGTGAATATCGCGAGCGGGAAGTTCCACGGGCTGATGCAGACGAACGGGCCGCGCCCGGCGAGGGCGAGGCGGTTCGATTCCCCCGTCGGCCCGGGGAGCTCCTCGGGACGCGCGAAGTGGCGCCGCGCGAGCATCGCGTAGTAGCGGCAGAAGTCCGCGGCCTCGCGCACCTCGGCGAGCGCGTCGGCGAGCGTCCGGCCCGCCTCGCGCGCGAGCAGCGCCAGGAGCTCCACGCGCCGCGCCTCGATCCCGTCGGCGGCGCGCTCGAGCATCGCGGCGCGCTCCGCGGCCTCCGGAAGCCGCGCCGTGCGCGCCGCTTCGAGCGCCGCGCCCGCGATCGCCACGTCGGCCTCGATCACGCGCCCCACGACCCGCCCGCTCGCGGGATCGCGCACCTCGCGCCCGGTCCCACCCAGCTCGCGGCCGGCGACCAGCGGCTCGGCCTTCCAGTCCGCGCGCGCGACGAGCGGCTCGAGCGCCGCGAGCACCGGCCCCGATTCGCGCACGTCGGCCCACGCGAAGCCGCGGGAGTTGCGGCGATCGGGATAGAGATCGGCGGGAAGCGGAATCCGCGGGTTCGCGGCGAGCGCGTGGGAAGCGGCGATCGCAACGGGATCGGCGACGACCGTCTCGAGCGGCACCGCGGGATCCGCGATGCGGTTCACGAAGGAGGTGTTCGCGCCGTTCTCGAGCAGCCGACGCACGAGGTAGGGCAGAAGGTCCTCGTGGCTGCCCACCGGCGCGTAGACGCGGCACGCGCGGCCCGCGGCGACGACCTCCTCGTAGAGATCCTCGCCCATGCCGTGCAGCCGCTGGAACTCGAAGGCCTGGCCCGGCGCGGCGCGCTCGAGGATGCTCGCGACGGTGTGCGCGTTGTGGGTCGCGAACTGGCCGTAGAACGCGTCGGGCGCGGCGAGGATGCGCGCGGCGCAGGCGAGGTAGGACACGTCGGTGTTGCACTTGCGCGTGTACACGGGGTAGCCCGCGAGCCCTTGCATCTGGGCGCGCTTCACCTCCGCATCCCAGTACGCGCCCTTCACGAGCCGCACCATGATGCGCCGGCGCCGGGACCGCGCGAGGCCGGCGAGCCAGTCGATCACGTCGGGCGCGCGCTTGAGGTACGCCTGCACCGCGAGGCCGAGGCCCTCCCAGCCTTCGAGCGCCGGCGCGGCCACTACCCGCTCGAAGACGTCGAGGGAGAGCTCCAGGCGCTCGGCCTCCTCGGCATCGAGGGCGACGCCCACGCCTCCCGCCCGCGCCCGTGCGGCGAGCGCCTGCACGCGCGGCACGAGCTCGGCAAGCACCCGCTCGCGCTGCGCGAACTCGTAGCGCGGGTGCAGCGCCGAGAGCTTGATCGAGATGCCGGGTCGAGCGCCCACGGGTGCCTGCGCGCCGCCCTCGCCCGCGTGCGCCGCGATGGCGTCGATCGCGGCCGCGTAGGCCTCCTGGTAGCGCGCGGCGTCGGCCGCGGTGTGGGCGGCCTCTCCCAGCATGTCGAAGGAATGGAGGTAGCGCGCGTGCTCGCTCTCGCGGCTGCGCCGCAGGGCCTCGTCGATGGTGCGCCCCATCACGAACTGCTCGGCCATGAGGCGCATGCCCTGGCGCAGCGCGAGGCGCACCACCGGCTCGCCCACGCGGGCCGCGAGCCGGCCGAACCAGGCGCCCGGGCTCGCGGCGTCGGCCGCATCGAGACTCACGAGGCGCCCGGTAAGCATCATTCCCCAGGTCCCCGCGCTCACGAGGAGCGAGGGATTGCGCCCGACGTGGCGCTCCCAGTCGCCCTGGGAGAGCTTGTCGCGGATCAGGCGGTCGGCGGTGGCGGCGTCCGGGATGCGCAGCAGCGCCTCGGCCACGCACATGAGCAGCACGCCTTCCTGCGAGGACAGGTCGTACTCGCTGAGGAAGGACTGCATGCCCGCGCGCAGCCGCTGCTTCGCGCGCACGCGCTGCACGAGAGCGCTCGAGCGTGCCCGCACGCGCTCGCGCGCCTCGGGCGGGAGCGACGCCTCCGGGACGAGCGCCTCGAGCGCCCCGGCCTCGTCGCGCAGATAGTGCGCGCGCAACCTCTCGCGGGACGGGGCGACCGGCTGGTCCATGGCGCGATTCTACGCGCCGCGAGCCGGCCGGCCGGTGCGACTCAGGCCGCGGGCGAGCCCTGCGACTCCTGCTCCGCAATCTGCCGGCGCACGTCGTCCATGTCGAGCTCCTTCGCCTTCTGCACGACCTGCTCGAAGGCGCCCTGCGGGAGCGCGCCCGGCTGCGCGAAGACGATGATGTTCTCGCGGAACACCATGAGCGTCGGGATCGAGCGGATCTGGAAGTGCGCCGCGATCTCCTGCTCCTCGTCGGTGTTCACCTTCGCGAACACGACGTCGGGATGCTGCTCGGAGACCTTCTCGTACACCGGCGCGAAGCCGCGGCACGGTCCGCACCACGGCGCCCAGTAGTCCACGATCACCGTGGGATTGGAGGTGACGACCTCCTCGAAGTTGTCCTTGGTCAGCTCGACGACGGCCATCTCATTCCTCCAGCAGGGAGCGCAGCATCCAGGCGGTCTTCTCGTGCACCTGCATGCGCTGCGTGAGCAGGTCCGCGGTCGGCTCGTCGTTGTTCGCCTCGACGAGCGGGAAGATCTTGCGCGCCGTGCGCACCACCGCCTCCTGGCCCTCGACGAGGAGGCGGATCATCCGGCGCGCTTCCGGCACGCCCTCCGTTTCGCGGATCGAGGAAAGCTTCGCGTACGCCGAGTAGGTGCCCGGCGCGGGGAAGCCCAGGGCGCGGATCCGCTCGGCGATGAGGTCGACGGCCAGCGCCAGCTCGTTGTACTGCGTCTCGAACATGAGATGCAGGGTCTGGAACATCGGGCCCTTCACGTTCCAGTGGAAGTTGTGGGTCTTGAGGTAGAGCGTATACGTGTCGGCGAGCAGATGCGAGAGCCCTTCGGCGATCTGCGCGCGCTCCTTGGCGGGAATCCCGATGTCGATCGAGGGTTGCGCTGCCTTGGACGCCATGTCCTTTTCTCCTTCAGCCTTTGCACTTCGCATAGCTTGACCGATCCGGCCCCCCGCGTGAAATGAATTCTTCCAATGCGCGCGATAGGACGGCGCAATGCGATGGCGGCGGCGCCCTCAGCCGGGCGCGAGCGAGCCCATGCGGCCGGTGCGGTACGCGATCTCGGCCGCGCGCACCTGCTCGACGCTGTTCATGACGAAGGGCCCGTGGAAGACGAGCGGGCCTTCGGCGGGCGCGCCGCCGAGAATCATCGCCTCCAGGCGTGCCGGGCCCGCATTGTCCACCCGGAGCGTCTCTCCGGCCATGCCCCAGACCGCGAGCTCGCCGGCTGCCGCCTTCGCCTCCCCGAGCGCGGCGGCGCCTTCGGCCACGTAGATTCCCGCCTCGAAGTCCCGGTGGATCTCCGCCTCGAATCGGGAGCCGGGCTCGAGCGTGAGATGCCACAGGAACACCGGCATCAGGGTCTCGGCCGGGCCGCGCGCGCCCTCCCACTCGCCCGCGACGAGGGCAACCGTCGCGCCGCCACGCCTCACGCGCGGGATCGCCGCGGCGTCGATGCGCTGGTAGCGCGGCGCGGTGGTCTTGAGCAGCCGCGGCAGCGACGTCCAGAGCTGGATGCCGTGCATCGTGCGCTCGGCGTCGCTCTCCGCGAGCGGCCGCTCGGCGTGCACGACGCCGCGGCCGGCGGTCATCCATTGGGCGCCGCCCGCTCCGACCACGCCCGCATGGCCGGCCGAGTCGCGATGCTCGTTGCGTCCCGAGAAGAGGTACGTCACGGTCTCGATGCCGGCGTGCGGATGGGGCCCGACGCCGTCCTTGCCCGGCTGGGCGCGATAGGGGCCGAAGTGGTCGAGGAAGACCCACGGCCCCACGGAATGGCGCTCGCGGGCGGGCAGCGCGCGTCGCACCGTGAAGGTGCCGACCGGAGCCTCCTGGGAGGCGAGGACGAGCACCACCGGGCGCACGCGGCTTTCGACGGCGGCGTTCATTTCCGGTCCACGCTCCACGCGCCGGGGCCGAACGCGAAGACCATGAGCATCCCGCCCGTGATGGAGACGTTCTTCCAGAAGTTGATGTACTGCCCCATGCGATGCGCGGCGTCGGCGTTCCAGTAATCGTGGAAAAGCAGCCCCGCGAGGAGCGTGAAGCCCGCGAGCGCGAGCCCCACCCAGCGCGCCTTGTAGCCGACGGCGAGGAGGATGCCGCCGCCCAGCTCGGTGAGGATGGTGAGCGGCAGCAGCACCGAGACCATCGGCAGCTTGGTCGCCATGTACTGCGCCGTGCCGTCGTAGCCGGTGATCTTGCCGAAGCCGGACATGATGAAGAGGATCGCGAGGAGGATCCGGCCCGCGAGGGCCGCGGCGTTCGTGCAGCCGGCTTGCACGGTGTTCGGTTGCGTCATGTCGATGTTCATGAAGGTTCCTTTCTTGTTCGCAGTTGCACGTCAGGGAAGATCGAACAGCAGTACCTCGCCGCCGCGGCCGGCGTCGATGCGCACGCGCTCCTCGCCGGAGATCCCGACGGCATCGCCCGCCTCGAGCGCACGCCCCGCGACGCGGGCGCCGCCGCGCACGACGTGCACGTAGGTGCGCCGGTCGGGGCGCTGGGCGAGCTCGACCGCCTCGGCGCCGTCCACCAGCGCCGCGTACACGCTCGCGTCCTGGTGGATCGTGACCGAGCCTTCGCGCCCGTCGGGCGAGGCGACGAGGCACAGCCGCCCGCGCTTGGCCGCGTCGTCGAAGCGCTTCTCCTCGTAGCCGGGCTTCACGCCCCGCACCGCGGGCTCGATCCAGATCTGCAGGAAATGCACCGGCTCGAGGTCGGAGGCGTTGAACTCGCTGTGGGTGACGCCGGTGCCGGCGCTCATGCGCTGCACGTCGCCCGGCCGGATCACCGAGCCGTGGCCCATCGAATCCTTGTGCGCGAGGGCGCCTTCGAGGACGTAGCTGATGATCTCCATGTCGCGGTGGCCGTGGGTGCCGAACCCGCGCCCGGGCTGCACCCGGTCCTCGTTGATCACGCGCAGCGCCCCGAAGCCCATGTGCGCCGGGTGGTAGTAGTCCGCGAACGAAAAAGTATGCAGGGACCGGAGCCAGCCGTGGTCCGCGAGGCCGCGCTCCGAGCTGCGGCGAAGTTCGATCATCCCAGGCTCCATTCGATTGCCATGCTCGATGAAGTCCATGATGGGGTTGATCTTTCCGGATTCATAGCGCAATTTACTGCCCGGATCATTCTGAATTCCTGAATATGCGGCTTTCGCTGGAAGCCCTTCAGGTCGTGGACGCGATCGACCGCAGGGGATCCTTCGCTGCGGCGGCCGACGAGCTGCATCGGGTTCCGTCAGCGATCACTTACTCCGTCCGGCACCTGGAGGAGGGGCTGGGGATCGCGTTGTTCGACCGCAAAGGGCATCGCGCCGTGCTGACCGACGCGGGGCGGGAGCTCCTGAACGAGGGCCGGCGCCTGCTCCGGGCAGCCGCCGACCTCGAGTGCCGTGTGCAGCAGGTCGCGCGCGGCTGGGAGTCGGAGCTGCGCATCGCGCTCGACACCATCGTCGGCATCGAGAAGATCCTCGGCGTCGTCGAGGAGTTCTATTCCCAGGGCACGGGGACGCGGCTGCGCTTCCTGCACGAGGTCCTGGGCGGCACCTGGGACGCCCTCGCCTCCGGGCGCGCCGACCTCGCCGTCGGCGCGCCCGGAGATGCGCCGCCGGGGCGCAACTATTCGGTGCGATCGCTGGGGCGCGTGGAGATGGTGTTCGTCGCCGCTCCCTTCCACCCGGTCTGCCGCGAGCCGGAGCCGCTCACCGACGAGGTGATCCAGGCCCACCGCGCCGTGAGCGTCGCGGACACCTCGCGCCTGCTGGCGCCGCGCACCGTGGGCCTGCTCTCGGGACAGGACACGCTCACGGTGCCGTCGATGGAAGCGAAGGCCGCCGCGCACGTGGCGGGCCTGGGCGTGGGGTTCCTGCCGCGCTGGATCGCCGAGCGCGAGGCGCTCGCGGGGAGGCTTCGCATCCTGCAGGTCGCGGCGGCGCGCCGCCCCGGCGAGCTGGTGGTGGCGTGGCGGCCGGGCCAGGAAGGCAAGGCGCTGCGCTGGATGGTGAAGCGCCTCGAGGACCCGCTCGTCGCGGCGGAGCTCCTCTCGTGAGCTACCACGGCCGCTTCGCGCCCTCGCCCACCGGGCCGCTGCACTTCGGATCGCTGGTGGCGGCGCTCGCGAGCTGGCTCGACGCGCGCGCGGCGGGCGGCCGCTGGAGCCTGCGCATCGAGGACGTGGACGCGCCGCGCACGGTGCCGGGCGCAGCCGAAGCGATCGTGCGCGCGCTCGAGGCTTGCGGCCTCGAATGGGACGGCGAGATCGCGTGGCAGGGCCGGCGCACCGCGCTCTACGAGGCCGCCCTCGACCGCCTGCGGGCCGAGCGCCGGGTCTATCGCTGCCGCTGCTCGCGCCGCGAGGTCGCCGACTCGGCGCTCGCCGGGATCGAGGGCGCGGTCTATCCCGGAACGTGCCGCGAGCTCGAGCTGCCTGCCGACGTGCCGTGCGCCCTGCGGCTGCGGGTTCCGCCGGGCGTGGTCGCCTTCGACGATCGCGTGCAGGGGCGGGTCGCGCAGGACGTCGCGCGCGAGGTCGGCGACTTCGTGCTGCGCCGCCGGGACGGCCTGCACGCCTACCAGCTCGCGGTCGTCGTGGACGACGGCGAGCAGGGCGTGACCGACGTCGTGCGCGGGGCCGACCTCCTCGCCTCCACGTCGCGCCAGATCGTGCTGCAGCGCGCGCTCGGGCTTCCCACGCCGCGCTACCTCCACTTTCCCGTGGCCACCGACGCGGGCGGCGCGAAGCTCTCTAAGCAGACCCGGGCGAGGCCCCTGGAAGGACGCGAGGCGGCGGCGCGCCTGGGTGGGGCGCTCGCTTTCCTGGGGCAGCCGGTTCCCGAAACGCGCGAGCCGCGCGAGCTGCTCGCCGAGGCGGCCAGGCGCTGGGACCCGGCGCGCATCCCGCGGGGGCCGTCGCGTCCCGCGGGCGAAGGCGCCTAGCGCGCGAGCTGCGCGCCGCCGGCCGCGATGCGCTCGATCGCGCCGGCGCGGTCGTGCACGTCGAGCTTCAGGAAGAGCTGCTTGATGTGGTAGGCCACGGTGTTCGCCGAGACGCCGAGGGCCTCGGCGATCTCCTGGTTCGCGCGGCCCTGCGCGATCATGAGCGCGATCTCGCGCTGCTGGGGCGAGAGCGGCAGCCGCCCCATCGCCTCGACGAAGCGCAGGATCATCGGCTCCTGGCGCTGGATGCGCACGCCGATGAGCGCCTCGGCCGCGCCCCGGTCGTCGTCCAGCCAGTAGGCGCGCAGCACGTGCCGGCCCCACTTGGAGTCGAGCGTCATCGCGGGCGGGGCGCCTTCCTCGCCACGCGCCACCGCCTCGAGGCGGGCGCAGAGCGTGCGCAGCGCCTGCGCGGGACGGTCGTTCGCCGGCGAGGCGAGGCTCGCGGCGTTGATCTCCGAGGTCGTCGCGAGGAGGAGCAGCCGCCGCCCCTTCTCCGAGCCGTGCAGGATGCGGCCGGCGCGGTCGATCACCAGGATCGCCTCGTCGTCGGAGTCGCGCAGCGCCACCTCGGGGCCGGGCCGCGCCTCGTCGCCCAGCGCGATGCCGTGGGAGACGTAGCGCATCACGCTCGCGAGGTCGCTCCTCTCGCGCGGGCCGAACGCCGGCGCGTCGGGCGGCCGGTAGAGCGAGACCTGGCCGAGCGCCGCGCCCTGCTCGCGCACGACGCCGTAGAGCACGTGGTGGGCGTCGAGCCGGCGCATGATCTCGTTGTAGTAGCCGGTCTTGCGCAGGTCCGCGTCGGGGCTCGTCGCCGACACGCCGTCGGGGGCGGCCGCGCGCTCGAGGAAGGCGCGCCGGAAGGACGATTCGCGGCCGTCGTAGTAGCGCTCGAAGTAGAGCGACATCACCTCCGGCGGCAGGAGCCGCTCGGCGTAGAGGTTGCGCATCTCGCCGCGCGCGTCCACCCAGAAGAAGGCGGCCGACTCGCTCGGCACGAGCTCGCGCAGCGCCGCCAGGAGCGACCCCACGAGCAGCTCGCCGGGCAGCCCCAGGCAGCAGAGCTGGCGGATGCGCGCGCGGACGTTCGACTGCTTCACGGGCCGCCCCGTCCCCCGCGCAGGTCGAGCAGGCGGAAGGCGTGCACCGGCCGCTTGAAGCCGTGCAGCGCCACCTCCCCCAGATCGTCGGCGAGCGCGAGGCCCTCGACCTCCGTGTACACCCGGCGCGACACGAGGATGTTGCCGGCCTCGGCGAGGTCGCACAGGCGGTTGGCGAGGTTGGTCACGTTGCCGATGGCGCCGTAATCGATGCGGCCCTCGAAGCCGATGGCGCCCACCGTGGCGTAGCCCTGCGCGATGCCGATGCCCAGGCCCAGGTCGTAGCCGCGGCGCTTCCACTGCGCGGCGAGCTTGAGCGCGTCCTCCTGCATCGCGAAGGCCATCTCCACGGCGCGGCGCGCCGGCATCTGGATCGGCAGCGGGTCGTTGAAGAAGACCATGAGCCCGTCGCCGGTGAAGCGCTCGAGCGTGCCCTGGTACTCGAGCACCCGCGCGCCCATCGCGCCGTGGAACTCGGAGAGCGCCGCCATCACCTCCTCGGGCTCGGCGCTCTCGGCGAAGGCCGTGAAGCCGCGCAGGTCGAGGAAGACCACGGTGATCTCGCGCCGGTGGCTCTCGAGCGGATCGTCGGCGCCGCCGGCGAGGATCAGCTCGGCGAGCTGGGGCGAGAAGAAGCGCTTCAGGCGCTGCAGCTTCGCGACGTGCGCCACCTGCTCGGCCACGCGCGCCTCGAGCGTTCGGTTCCACGCCACGAGCTGGGCGGCCTGGCGCTGCACCGTCTCGTACAGGCGCCGGATGCGCAGCAGCGAGCGCACGCGCGCAAGCAGCTCCGGCGGGTTGAGGGGCTTGGAGAGGAAATCGTCGGCGCCCGCCTCCAGCCCCCGCACGCGCTCCTCGCGGTCCTCGAGCGCGGTGACCATGACGACGGGGAGCATCGCGAGCGCCGGGTCGGCGCGCACGGCGCGGCACACCTCGTAGCCGTCCATGACGGGCATGAGCACGTCGAGGAGCAGCAGGTCGGGAGCCCGCTTGCGCAGCATCTCGAGCGCGCCCGCGCCGTCGGTGGCGGCCTCGACCTCGTAGCCGTGGAAGGCGAGCAGGTCCTCGAGCAGCTTCACGTTCGCCGGGTTGTCGTCGGCCACGAGGACGCGCCCGGGGGATTCGAGGCTCGCGTCGTCGGCGGTCTGCGGATCGGCCTGGTCGTTCACGGGCGGTCCCCGGCAAGGAGCCTCTCGAGGGTGTCAAGCAGCTCGCGTATGTTAACGGGTTTGCCCACGTACGCGTCGAATCCGGCCGCGAGGATGCGCCGGCGATCGGGATCCATCACGGAGGCGGTGACGGCCACCGCGGGGAAGGGCGCGCGGCCGTCGGCGCGCAGCGCCGCGAGCAGGTCGAAGCCGTTGATGCCCGGCAGCTGGATGTCGAGCAGCGCCGCGTCGGGACGCTTCGCGCTCGCCTCGAGGATGCCCAGCTCGCCGCTTTCCACGGCCGCCACCTCGTAGCCGTGCCAGCCGAGCACGTCGGTGAGCAGGCGCCGGCTCTTCTCGTCGTCCTCGACCACGAGGATGCGCCTAGCCACCGGCCGCCTCCGCGGGAAGGCGCGGGAAGCGCGCGACGAACGTGGCGCCGCGCCCCGGCGTGCTCTGCACCGTGAGCGTTCCGCCGTGGCGCTCCACCAGGCGGCGCGACAGGGCGAGCCCCAGCCCGGAGCCCTCCTGGCGGATCTCGTCGTCGGACCCGGGAAGCTGGTGGAACGAATGGAAGATCTTCTCCTGGTCCTCCGGGGCCACGCCCACGCCCGTGTCGGAGACCGCGACCACCAGCGTGTCGCCCTCGACGCGGGCCACGATGCGCACCTCGCCGCCCGAGGGCGTGAACTTCACGGCGTTGGAGAGCAGGTTCAGGACGACCTGCTTGAACTTGCGCTCGTCGGCGGTCCACGTGGCCACGTCCTCGAAGACGTGGGACTCGAGGCGCAGGCGCTTGCGCAGCGCCCGCTCGCGGATCAGCGTGCAGCAGTTGTGGATCGCCGAGCGCACGGAGAACTCGTGCGCGTTGAGCTCCATGCGCCCGGCCTCGACCTTGGACAGGTCGAGGATGTCGTTGATGAGCGAGAGCAGGTGCTGCCCCGAGCCGTAGATGTCGCGCACGTACTCGAGCTGCTTCGCGTTGAGCTCGCCGAACATGCGCTCCTTGAGCACCTCGGAGAAGCCGATGATGGCGTTGAGCGGCGTGCGCAGCTCGTGGGACATGTTGGCGAGGAACTCGCTCTTGTGGCGGTTCGCGATCTCGAGGTCCGCGGTCTTCTCGGCGACCTTGCGCTCGAGGCCCGTGGTGTAGTCGTGGAGCTGGTCGGCCATGCGGTTGAACTCGTGCGCGAGCCCCTCCACCTCGTCGCCGGTCGTGATCGCGATGCGCGTGGAGAAGTCCCCGTCGGCGATCTTCTGCGCCCCGCCGCGCAGCTCGAGGATCGGGCGCACCAGGCGGCGCGCGAGCACGTAGCTCGCCGTGAGCGCGGCGAGCAGGCCCGCGCCCATCACCCAGAGCGTGCGCTCGAGCGACTGGTAGAGCGGCTCGAGCACCTCCGCGCGCGGCTGCTCGGCCACCACGAGCCATTGCGTGGTCGGGATGAGCGCCGCCGACATCATCATGTCCGCGCCCTCGAGGCCGCGGCCCGCGAACATGCCCGCCACCGGCTCGCCGCTCGCCGCGAGCTCGGCGCGCGCGCGCCCGAGCACGTCGTACGACGAGAGGTCCGGGCGGCGCAGCACGAGGGCGGCGTCGGGATGGGCGACGAGGTGGTTGGCGCGGTCGACCGCGTAGACGTGCCCGCGGCGCCCGATCGTGATCTGGCTCACCACGTCGCGCGCGAACTCGAGGTTGGGCTCGGCGAGCGTCACGGCTCCGCCCGGGCTTGCGTCGCGCGCCGCGAGCCTGAGGTACTGCTCGATGCGGTCGGCGGCCGCGCGCACCTCGGCGCGCTGCACCTGCGCGGCCGCATCCAGGCTCTCGCGGTAGGCGAAGGCGACCTCGATGAGCCCTTCGATCACGAGCGCGCCGCCCACGAGCCCCATGAGGACCGTGGCGTAGCGGCGGAAGAGCCCATAGCGCGGCCGCGCGGCGCCCTCGGCGCGGGTCGTCGGCAGGATCGAGGTCGATGTGTCGGGCACGCGCTAAGTTTGTCACGGCCCCGCGTCCGGCGCACCCGCGATTCCTACCCCCGCGGGTGGGGACGGGGGGACTCCCGCCACCTATCCTGCGAGGCATGGAGATGCCGCCCTTCGCCGAGCGCCTGCTCGCCTGCGCCGCCACCCTCGGCCGCGGCGCCCGCGCGGGCTACCTCATGCGCCGCGCCGCCTCGAGCGAGGACTGGGCGGCCGTGAGGGCCCTGCGCCGGGCGGCCCTCGCGAGCCACGGAGACATCGCGCCGGCGGCCGGCGATTGGGAGGGCGATCGCCACGATGCGGCGCCCGGGACGCGCACCTTCCTGCTCCTCAAGGACGGGCGCCCGGTCGGCTCCACCCGCGCGAGCTGCACGACGCCCGCCGCGCCGCAGCGGCTGCCGGCGATGGACGCCTTCGAGCGGGATCTCGCCCCCATGGCGGAAGCCGGTGCGGTGGTGGAGGCAGGCCTCACGGTGGTCGATCCGGACGCGCCCGATCCGATGGCGGCGGCCTTCCATCTCTTCAAGGCCCACATGCTCGCATGCGCCTCGTGCGAGGCCGCCTGGCTCGTCGCCGCCGTGCGCGAGACCCGGATCGGCTTCTACCGGCGGGTCCTCGGCATGGAGATCCTGGGCGGCGCCGAGAAGGTCCCCGGCCTTGCGGTGCCGCGGGTGCTCATGGGACTTCGCTTCCGGGAGCGCGCGCCCGATCTCGCGAAGCGCATCCCGCTGCTCTCGTTCACCGAGCGCGACGAGCGCCGCTACGCCGCCCGCGGCGAGGTGGCCTTCGAAGCAGGGCGTTCCGCTGCCCCGGCGCGCGAGCCCCGAGGCGGGCCCGTTGCGATTCACCGAGCGTGACCCCGGCGCCGGTCGCGTCGCCCCGCCGGAGGACGACGAAGCGACGCGGACCATCGCACGGCTCGGCATGGACGACGTCCTCGAGGCCGCCCGTGCGGGCGGCCTCGACGCGGCCCTCGCGCGCCTCGTCCGGTCGCTCGCCGGGGTAAAGGCGAGCGTCGGCCCGCGGACGTGGTCGCGGGTGCTCGCGGCGGCGCGGGCCCATCCCCTGCGCGGGTTCCTCCACCTCGACCCCTTCACGCTGCGCTGCTACGCGCGCCCCGGCGGGCAGGCGGGCGACGCGGCGGCGCTCGACTACGCCCTGCGCCCCCGCGAGCTCTCGATGCCCCTTTCCGATCCGGTCGCGGCGCTGCACCAGTGCATGATCCGCGGCCAGACGGCGCGCGCGCTGCGCTATCGCCGCGACTGCCTCGCGCGCGCGATCGAGGAGGCGGCCGAGAAATGCGATCGCCCGCCCCGCATCCTCGCGGCCGGATGCGGCCACCTGCGCGAATGCGACGGCGTCCTCGCGTTCGGGACGAGGCGCATCGGGCGCATCATCGCGCTCGATGCCGACCCCGACGCCCTCGAGCGCGTGCGACGCGACTACGCGAGCCTGCCCGTGGTCGCGCACGTGGGCTCGGTGCGCGACCTCGTGCGCGGCGCGGACGGCTTCGCGGACATGGATCTCGTGTACTGCTCCGGCCTCATGGAATCGCTGCCGCAGGAGGCCGCCGCGGCGCTCGCGCGATCGCTCTTCTCGGCGCTGCGCCCCGGCGGGACGCTCGTCGTCACGCAGTTCCTCGCGGGCCTCGCCGAGGCCGCCTTCCTCGAGGTCTACATGGACTGGCACATGACCTACCGCACGAAGGCCGAGGCGATGGCCCTGGTCGAGCCGCTCCTTCCCGAAGCGCCCCTCGGCTGCAGCTACCAGGAAAGCCCCGAGGCGACGCTGTGCGCGATCAGCCTGCAGAGGCGCTGAGGCGCGGCACGGCCGCTCAGAACCCGATCGCGCAGCCGTCCTTGCGGTGGTCGGAGGCGGCGCAGTAGCCGTCGTCGAGGCGGTAGATGAGCTGCGCGCCGCCGAACCCGAACTGCGGGCGGTCGGGCGGAACGATGCGGTGGCCGCGGCGCAGGAGCTCCTCCTTCACGGTCGCTCCCACCGAGTCCTCCACGCTCACGGTGCAGTCCCAGTTCACGATCCAGCGCGGGGCGTCCGAGCAGGCCTGCGGGTTCTGGTTGTAGTCCACGAGGCGCACGACCATCTGCACGTGGCCCTGGGGCTGCATCACGCCGCCCATCACGCCGAAGCTCATCACCGGCTGGCCGT
Source organism: Usitatibacter sp. (assembly GCA_035624355.1). Lineage (GTDB taxonomy): Bacteria > Pseudomonadota > Gammaproteobacteria > Burkholderiales > Usitatibacteraceae > Usitatibacter. The sequence goes on from DASPRQ010000027.1 coordinate 32,126, forward strand.
CGCGCGTGAGGAAGCCCGGGATGATGGTCTGGTACGGCCGTCGGCGCGGCGCGACGCGGTTCACGTGGCCGGCCTCGAGCGTGAAGCTCGCGCCGCGGTTCTGCAGGCTGATGCCGGTGCCCGGCACCACGACGCCCGAGCCGAAGCCCATGTAGTTCGACTGGATGAACGAGAGCATCATGCCGCGCTCGTCGGCGGCCGTGAGGTAGACGGTCCCGCCGTCGCGGGGGATCGCGGCGCCCGGGGCGGACGCGCGCTTCATGTCGATCCTCTTCGCGGCCTCGGCGAGGCGCGCATCGTCGAGCATCTCCGCGGGCGTCGTGCGCATCGACTCGGGATCGGCGACCTCGCGCCACACGTCGGCGAAGGCGAGCTTCATGGCCTCGATCTGCAGGTGGAGGCTGTCGGCCGAGTCGGGCGGAAGCGAGGCCACGTCGTGGTGCCGGAGGATGCCCAGCGCGATCAGCGCGGCGATGCCCTGGCCGTTGGGCGGCATCTCGTGCAGCCGCCAGCCGCGGTAGTCGACCGAGACCGGGTCGGTCCAGTCGCACTTGTGCGCGGCGAGGTCCTCCTGCGTCATCGCGCCGTCGTCGGCGCGGCTCGCGAGCGCGATGCGCTCCGCGAGCGCGCCGCGGTAGAAGCTGTCCCCGCGGGTCGCCGCGATGTCCTCGAGCGTCTCGGCCTGCTGCGGGCAATAGAAGCGCTCTCCCGCGTAGGGCGCGCGGTCCTTGGGGAGGAACGTCCAGCAGAACTCCGAGAAGCCCTTGTAGGTCGGGGCCTGGCTCGCCCAGCTCATCGCGGTGATCGGCGAGACCATGAAGCTCTCGCGCGCATAGCGGATCGCCGGCTCGAAGAGGGCCTCGAAGGGGAGCTTCCCGTAGCGGCGCGAGAGCGCCGCCCACGCGGAAACGCATCCGGGCACGGTGACCGAGTCCCAGCCCGCCACGGGCATCGACTTGCGCGCGGCGAACCGCTCGGGCGTCCAGCCCGCGGGCGCCCGTCCCGAGGCGTTGAGTCCCACGAGGCGCTGGCCGTCCCAGAGGATCGCGAAGGCGTCGGAGCCGATGCCGTTGGAGGTCGGCTCCACGACGGTGAGCGTGATGGCGGCGGCGAGCCCCGCGTCCACGGCGTTGCCGCCGCGCGCGAGCATCGAGAGTCCCGCTTGCGCGGCGAGCGGCTGCGAGGTCGCGACCGCGTTCTTCGCGAGAACGGGCATGCGCTGCGACCGATACGGGAAATCCCAGGAGAACATCGGGCGACGGATGAAAGCGGGGCGAAAGGTCCAATGGTAGCATCGCCGAAAAGGGGGAGGCTCAATGGGCACGGGGGTTTCGGCGCTCGTCTTCGACGCGTACGGCACGCTCTTCGACGTGCATTCGGTGGCGCGCCTGGCCGAAACGCTCTTCCCCGGCAAGGGCGCGACGATCTCCGCGGCGTGGCGGACGAAGCAGCTCGAATACTCGTGGCTGCGCACGCTGATGGAGCGCTACGAGGACTTCAGCCGCGTGACGCGCGCCGCCCTCGACTGGGCGCTCGAATCCGCGGGCGTCGAGGCCGACGATGCGGCGCGGCGCGACCTGCTCGCGGAATACCGGCGGCTCGCCCCGTTTCCCGAGGTGGCCGGAGTGCTCGAGTCGCTCGCCCGCACGCGCCCGCTCGCCATCCTGTCCAACGGGCACCCGGAGATGCTCGACGCCGTGGTGGACCACAACGGCCTGCGCGGGCACTTCCGCGGCGGCGTGCTGAGCGTGCATCCCGCGCGGCGCTTCAAGCCCGATCCGTCGGTCTACCGCATCGCCGAGGAAGCGCTCGGCGTCCCGCGCGCGCTCATGGGCTTCGTGTCGTCGAACGGCTGGGACGCGGCGGGGGCGCGCTCCTTCGGGTTCCGCGCCTACTGGGTGAACCGCGCGGGGGCGCCGGTCGAAAGGCTCGGCGTGCGCCCCGACGCGGTGATCCGGGACTTGACCGAGCTCGAGGCCGCGCTCTCCTGAGGGCGCGGCGGCGCGCGTTCACAGCGCTTCGGCGATCGCCCGGCCCACTTCCTGCGTTCCGGCGGCCCCGCCGAGGTCGCGCGTGCGCGGGCCTTCCCTGAGCACCGTCTCGATCGCGCGCACGATCGCCTGCGCCGCGTCCTCGTGGCCCAGGTGCTCGAGCATCATCGCCCCCGACCAGATCTGCCCGATGGGATTGGCGATCTTCTTCCCGTAGATGTCCGGGGCGCTTCCGTGCACGGGCTCGAAGCACGACGGGAACTCGCGCTCCGGATTGAGGTTCGCCGAGGGCGCGATGCCGATGGTGCCGGTGCACGCGGGGCCCAGGTCGGAGAGGATGTCGCCGAAGAGGTTCGAGCCCACGACGACGTCGAACCAGTCGGGGTGCTGCACGAAGTGCGCGGTGAGGATGTCGATGTGGTACTGGGAAGTCTTCACGTCCGGGTATTCCGCGGAGATCGCGCGGAAGCGCTCGTCCCAGAACGGCATCGTGATGGAGATGCCGTTCGACTTGGTGGCCGAGGTCACGTGCTTCCTCGCGCGCGTCCTCGCGAGCTCGAAGGCGTAGCGCATGATGCGGTCGGTCCCGCGCTTCGAGAAGATCGAAAGCTGGGTGGCGAGCTCGTTCTCCGTGCCCGAGTACATGCGGCCGCCCGCGTTCGAGTACTCGCCCTCGTTGTTCTCGCGCACCACCCAGAAGTCGATGTCGCCGGGCTTGCGGCCGGCGAGCGGGCTCGCGACACCCGGCATGAGGCGCACGGGCCGCAGGTTCACGTAGAGCTGGAACTCCCTCCGGATCGGGATGAGCAGCCCCCAGAGCGACACGTGGTCCGGCACGCCCGGAAATCCCACGGCGCCGAGGAAGATCGCGTCGTGGGCGCGGATCTGCGCGAGGCCGTCCTCGGGCATCATCCGCCCGTGCCTCCGGTAGTACTCGCAACTCCACGGCTTCTCGTCCCAGGCGAGCGCGAAGCCGAACTTGCGCGCGGCCGCCTCGAGCACGCGCTGCCCCTCGGGCACGACCTCCTTGCCGATGCCGTCGCCGGCGATCACCGCGATGCGATGGGTGGGGTTCGTCATCGGAAGAATTCCTCCAGCTCCCCGGCCACGAGGTCGGGGACCTCCTCGGGAAGATAATGCCCCGCGGGCAGGGCCCGGCCGCGCACGTCGTCGGCGACGCGGCGCCATTCGTCGAGGGGCTCGAAGCAGCGCTCGACCACGCCCTTCGCGCCCCAGAGCGCGAGCAGCGGGCAGCGCACGCGGCGCCCCGCGTCGCGATCCGCGCGGTCGTGCTCGAGGTCGATGGAGGCGGCCGCGCGGTAGTCCTCGCAGCTCGCGTGCACCATGCCGGGCGTGAAGCAGCGCACGTACTCCGCCCACGCCTCGGGCGCGAAGGGAGCGAGCCCCGCGCTGCCCGATCCCATCTTCGCGGGCAGGATGCAGTCGATGGCGTTGCCGATCATCCGCTCGGGAACGGGCGCGGGCAGGATGAGGAAGAACCAGTGCCAGTAGGCGCGCGCGAACGCCTCGTCGGTCTGCTCGTACATCGCGAGCGTGGGCGCGATGTCGAGCACCGCGACCTTCTCCACGCGATCGGGATGGTCGACGCAGAGGCGATGCGCGACGCGCCCCCCGCGGTCGTGGCCGGCGAGGAAGAAGCGCCCATGGCCGAGGGACGCCATCAGCTCCACCTGGTCGGCAGCCATCGCGCGCTTGGAATACGTCGCGTGGTCCGGGGTGGCCGCGGGCTTGCCCGAGTCGCCGTAGCCGCGCAGGTCGGAGGCGACCAGGTTGAAGCGCTGCGCGAGGCGGGGCGCGATCTTGTGCCAGATGGCGTGCGTCTGCGGGTAGCCATGCAGCAGCAGGAGGGCCGGCGCGTCGCGCCGCGGCCCCACCACGGCGTGGATGTCGGCGCCGGAGGTGCGCACGAGATGCGAGGTGAATCCGGGAAAGAGCATGGCCGTCATCGTAGTGCGCCGGCGGGGTCCGCGGCGAGCGCCGCGCGCAACTCGCCTTTCACCACCTTGCCGTAGTTGTTCTTGGGCAGGCTCGCCACGAACCGGTACTCGCGGGGGCGCTTGAAGCGCGCGATGTGCTCGAGGCAGAGGCGGTCGAGCTCGGCCGGATCGGGGGCAGCGCCACGGGCCACGACGAACGCGACGACCGATTCGCCCCACTCGGGATCGGGGCGACCCACCACCGCCGCTTCCGCCACGGCCGCGTGGCGCAGCAGCACCTCCTCCACCTCGCGCGGATAGATGTTCGAGCCGCCGCTCACGATGAGGTCCTTGCTGCGGTCCCGCAGGGTGAGGAAGCCGTCCTCGTCGAAGGCGCCCAGGTCGCCGGTCCACAACCAGCCGTCCCGCAGCGCGGCCGCGGTGGCGGCGGGGTTGCGCCAGTAGCCCGACATGACGACGTCGCCGCGCACGCACACCTCGCCGACCTCGCCGGCGGGAAGGGCGCGCCCCCCGGGATCGCGCACCGTGACCTCCACCACCGCCTGCGGAAGCCCCACCGAGGCGAGGCGCTCGCGATGGCGCGGATGCGCGCGGTCGGCATGGTGGCGCTTCGTGAGCGCCGTGATCGTCATGGGGCTCTCGCCCTGGCCGTAGATCTGCGCGAGGCGCTCGCCCAGGGCGCGCGTGGCGAGCTCGAGGTCGGAGAGGTACATCGGGCCGCCGCCGTAGACGAGCGTCTGCAATCCGGCGGCGCGCGCCCCTGAGGCCGCCGCGGCCTCCGCGAGGCGCTTGACCATCGTGGGCGCGGCGAAGAGCGAGACGCGCGCGTGGGCGTCGAGCAGCTCCAGCACCTCGCGCGCGTCGAAGCCGCCCGATTCCGGAACGACCTGCGCGGCGACCTTCACGAGGTGCGTGAACGTGTAGAGCCCCGAGCCGTGGGACATGGGAGCGGCGTGCAGGAGGCGCCCCTCGCGCGCCACTTCGTCCACGTCGCAGAAGTAGCCGAGCGTCATCTGCGCGAGGTTGCGGTGCGAGAGCATCGCGCCCTTGGGCCGCCCCGTCGTGCCGCTCGTATAGAAGAGCCAGGCGAGCGAGGCGGGGTCCGTCTCGGCGCGCTCCATGGGCTCGGCCGCGGCGATCTCGGCGAGCTGCGCCGGATCCTCGATCACGAGGCGGGCGCCGGAGTCCTCGACGATGTAGGCGACCTCCTTCGGGTGCAGCTTCGCGTTCACGGGCACGGCGGCGAGCCCCGCCCACCAGATGGCGTACAGCGCCTCGAGGTACTCGGGGGCGTTGCGCATCGCGATCGCCACGCGCTCGCCCGGGGCGAGGCCCGCCCGCACGCGCAGCCCCGCGGCGAGCCGCGCCACGCGTCCCGCGAGCTCGCCGTAGCGGGCCCATTCGGAGCGCCCGAGCAGGATCGCCGCCCCCGACGGATCGGAGCGGGCGGCGCGCTCGAGCCAGGCCGCGACGTTCATGGAGCGATTCTGCCTCATGCGCGCCGTGGCCGTAGAATGCGCTTTTTCGCTCCCGCCCCAGCCGCGCCATGACCACGATCGTCGTCGTGCGAAAGGGCGATGTCGCCGCGATAGCGGCCGACTCGCTCACGACCTTCGGCACTACCCGCCTCGCCCCGGCCTACGACCGCCATCCCCAGAAGGTCACCGCCTACGGCGACTCCTTCATCGGCGTGGCCGGGAGCGCGGCGCACCAGCTGGTGCTCGAGAACGTGCTCGAGCGCACCCCGAACCTGGATTTCCACGGGAAGGCGGCGATCTACGAGACGTTCCGGCGCCTGCACCCCGTGCTCAAGGACGAGGCGTTCCTCAACCCGAAGGAGGAGGAGGACGATCCCTACGAGTCGAGCCAGATGACGGTGCTGGTGGCGAACCCCTGGGGCATCTTCGCGGTGTACTCGATGCGCGAGGTGTTCGAGTTCGAGCGCTTCTGGGCGATCGGCTCGGGACGCGACTTCGCGCTGGGCGCCATGTTCACCGTGTACGACCGGGCGAAGAGCGCCGAGGCGGTGGCGCGGGCGGGCGTGCTGGCGGGGGCGGAGTTCGACACCGGAACCTGCGAGCCCATCGCGCTGCACGAGGTGCGGATCACGCGCTGATGCGCCTCGACAAGTGGCTCTGGGCCGCACGCTTCTTCAGGACGCGCACGCTCGCCGCCGAGGCCATCGCCGCGGGGCATGTCTCGGTGAACGGCGAACGCGCCAAAGCGGCGAAGGCCCTGCGCGAAGGCGACCGCGTGGTCGTGCGCCGGCCGCCCTTCGAGCGGACGGTCGTCGTGCGCTCCCTCGCCGAGCGGCGCGGCCCGGCCCCGGAGGCGGCGCGCCTCTACGAGGAGTCGCCGGAGAGCCTCGCGCGCGCGGCCGCGCTCGCCGCCGAGATGAAGGCGCTCCCCGCCCCGCGCTTCAAGGGCCGGCCCACGAAGAAGACGCGGAGGGACTACGAGAAGTGGTTGCACAGTGGAGATGACGAATGAAAGCGGGATCGACGTTGGAGCGGACAGCGAAGCTGCCGCTCAACGTCTTCGAGCAGGAAACGGCGCGGGGGTCCCCGACTCGCCGGGGTCGAGAATCGGGGTCGGACCCCGATTTCAGAGCTTCACGCCCGGGTTCAGCGCGTAGCGCCCGGTGATCGAGGCCTGGGCGAGGACGTGGCCCTGGATCGCGCGGCGCACGTCGGCCCCCTTGAAGGCGCCCTCGAGCGGCAGGCGCGCCACGTCGAGCGCGAACACCGTGAAGACGTAGCGATGGGGCAGCTCGTCGTTCCACGGCGGGCACGGGCCGTCGTAGCCGTAGTAGTCGCCCGCCATGTCCTTGTCGGAGGCGAACCAGCTCGTGTAGTCGTTGATGCCCTGGCGCGCGCCGCGCGCGGCCGCGGGCCCGGGCTTGCCGCGCGGCGTGACGCCCGAGGCGAACTCGCCGGCGGCCACCTGCGTGACGGAGGCGGGAAGGTCGACCAGCAGCCAGTGGAAGAAGTCGACGCGCGGGAGCGAGGCGCGCACGACGCGCCCCTCCTGGTTCACGTCGTCCGCCCGGCTGGGAACGTCGGGATCGTGGCAGACGATCGCGAAGGACCTCGTGCCCGCGGGCACGTCGCTCCACGCGAGGTGCGGGTTGCGGTTCTTCGAGAGCGTCACGTGGGACTTCGGGTCGGGCGCGCAGAACGCGTGCTCCGCGGGAATCGCGCCGCCGTCGGCGAAACTCGAGCTGGTGACCTTCATTGCGGCTGGGCCACGATCCTGATGAGGGAGATCTCGAACACGAGGGCCGCGTTGGGCGGGATGCGCGGGGGCGTTCCCGCCACCCCGTAGGCCTTGTCGGAAGGGATCACGAGCAGGCGCTTGCCGCCCTCCTTCATCCCGATCACGCCCTCGTCCCAGCCGCGGATCACGCGGCCCGCGCCCACGATGAACCCGAACGGCGTGACCCGGCCCTCGGAGCTGTCGAACTTCGCGCCCTTGAGGTCCTTGGCACAGCCGTCGTAGAGCCACCCGGTGTAGCTCACGAGGATCGCGCTGCGGAAGCGCACGGCATCGCCCGTGCCGGGCTGGAGGTCCTGCGTGAGAAGCTCGGTCGGCGCGGGCTTGCAGGCGACCGGGGCCGGGGCGGGCTTCTTCTCTTCGGTGGCGCAGCCGGCCATGGCGAGCGCGACGAGGGCGAGGGCGAGGATGGATTTCAAGCGGTTTCCTTGTCGTTCGTTGCGGGGAAGTCGTTCGCTTCGATCGTGCGCCGGGCGCTACTGGATGCCGCCGAGGCAGACGTACTTGATCTCGAGGAACTCGTCGATGCCGTATTTCGAGCCCTCGCGGCCGAGGCCCGACTGCTTCACGCCCCCGAAGGGCGCGACCTCGTTCGAGATGATGCCCACGTTCACGCCCACGATGCCCGCCTCGAGCGCCTCGGCGGCGCGGAAGATGCGGCCCACGTCGCGGGAGTAGAAATAGGCGCAGAGCCCGAACTCCGTGTCGTTCGCGAGGCGGATCGCCTCGGCGTCGTCCTTGAAGCGGAAGAGCGGCGCCACGGGACCGAAGGTCTCCTCCCGCGCGACCTTCATCGTGGTCTTCATCTCGGTGATGAGCGTGGGCTCGAAGAAGCGCCCGCCGAGCGCGTGGCGGTGGCCGCCGAGGATCACCTTCGCGCCCTGCGCGAGGGCGTCGGCCACGTGGTCCTCCACCTTCTTCAGGCCGTGCTCGTCGATCAGCGGACCGATGTTGACGCCCGCCTCGGTGCCCGGCCCCACCTTGAACGCCTTCACGCGCTCGGCGAGCTTCGCGGCGAACGCGTCGTACACGGCGTCCTGCACGTAGATGCGGTTGGCGCACACGCAGGTCTGTCCGGCGTTGCGGTACTTCGAGGCGAGGGCCCCGTCGGCGGCCGCGTCGAGGTCGGCGTCGTCGAACACGATGAAGGGAGCGTTGCCGCCCAGCTCGAGCGAGAGCTTCTTGATGGTGTCGGCGCTCTGGCGCATGAGGATGCGGCCGACTTCCGTGGAGCCGGTGAAGGTCACCTTGCGCACGACGGGGCTCGCGCACAGCGCCTGGCCGATCGCCACGGGCTCGCCGGTCACGACGTTGAGCACGCCCTTCGGCACCCCGGCCCGCGCGGCGAGCTCGGCGAGCGCGAGCGCGGAAAACGGCGTCTGCTCGGCGGGCTTGAGCACGAAGGTGCAGCCGGCGGCGAGCCCCGGGGCGACCTTGCGCGTGATCATCGCGTTGGGGAAGTTCCACGGCGTGATCGCGGCGCACACGCCGATCGCCTGCTTGAGCACGATGAGCCGCCGGTCGTTCGTGGGGCTGGGAATCACGTCGCCGTAGACGCGCTTCGCCTCCTCGGCGAACCATTCGACGAAGGACGCGCCGTAGGTGATCTCGCCCTTCGCCTCGGCGAGCGGCTTGCCCTGCTCCGCGGTGAGCAGGAGCGCCAGGTCGTCGGCGCTCGCCATGATGAGGTCGTACCACCGGCGCAGGATCTTCGAGCGCTCCTTCGCGGGGAGTGCCCGCCAGGCCGGGAGCGCCGCATTCGCGGCCTCGATGGCCCGCCGGGTCTCGGCCGCCCCCATGTCCGGCACGGATCCGAGGGGGCGCCCGGTCGCGGGGTTGTCCACGTCCATGCGCCGGCGTCCGTCGGCCTCCACCCAGACCCCGTCCACGTAGGCGCGGTCGCGGAAGAGCTCGGGATCCTTGAGGGCGGGAACGGCGCCGCGGTCCTTGACGATGGCGTTCATGGCATTCACCTCCGGGGATGACGAAAATTATACGCCGCGGTGCGGGAGGGCTATCATGGCGCCTCCGAACCAGAGGAGGTGTCCATGTCACGCTTCTTCGCGGCGGCGCTCGCCGCCCTGCTCTTCGCCGCCCCCCTGTCCCAGGCCAAGACCCTGCGCTGGTCGAGCCAGGGCGACTACCTCACCGCCGACCCGATGGCCCAGAACGAGCTGCTCACCAACTCGGTGAACGGCCAGGTGTACGAGTCGCTCGTCATGCGCGGGAAGAAGCTGGAGCTCCTTCCCGGCCTCGCGGAGAGCTGGAAGCAGACCAGCCCCACGACCTGGATCTTCCACCTGCGCAAGGGCGTGAAATGGCAGGACGGAGCCGACTTCACCGCCGACGACGTGGTGTTCTCCATGAAGCGGCTGGTGGGCCCGACGTCCAACTTCCGGGTGTACGGCAACCAGGTCGGCGGCGCGGACGTGAAGAAGATCGACGACCACACCGTCGAGTTCACCACCCCGGTGCCCAACCCCGTGATGCTCGAGATGCTCGCCAACAGCCTCTTCATCATGAGCAAGAAGTGGTGCGAGGAGCACAACGCCGTCGAGACCCAGAACTTCGCCAAGCAGGAGGAGAGCTACACCTCGCGGCACGCCATGGGCACGGGCCCCTACATCCTGGTGTCGCGCGAGCCCGACGTGAAGAGCGTCTTCAAGAAGAACCCGGACTGGTGGGGGCTCAAGGCGGGCAAGGACTACTGGGACGGCGACGTCGACGAGATCGTCTACCAGCCGATCAAGTCCGGGGCGACGCGCATCGCGGCGCTGCTTTCCGGCGACCTCGACTTCGTGCTCGACCCCGACGTGCAGGACATCGACAAGCTCAAGCACGACAAGAGCGTGCGCGTCTACGAGGGGCGCGAGAACCGCGTGATCTTCTTCGAGATGGACCAGAACCGCGACGAGCTCCTCTACTCGAACGTGAAGGGCAAGAACCCCTTCAAGGACATCCGCGTGCGCAAGGCCTTCCTCCAGGCGATCGACATCGAGGCGATCCACCGCGCGGTGATGCGGGGGCTCTCGGTGCCCACGGCGATCAACCTGCCCAACCCGGAGAAGGCGGGCATTCCCAAGGCCCTCGACAAGCGCCTGCCCTACGACGTCGCGGCCGCCAAGAAGCTCATGGCCGAGGCGGGCTATCCCGAAGGCTTCGAGGTGCAGCTCGACTGCCCGAACAACCGCTACATCAACGACGAGAAGATCTGCGTGGCGGTGGCCGGCATGCTCGCCAGGATCAACGTCAAGGTGAAGGTGAACGCGATGCCGCGCGCCCAGTACTTCCCGAAGATGCAGCGCCTGGAGATGAGCTTCTCCATGCTCGGCTGGGGGGGCGCGACGACGGACGCGATCTTCACGATGGTCCCGGTGCTCCACAGCCGCGACGAGAAGGGCGAGGGCGACTTCAACTGGGGCGCCTACAAGGATCCCGAGTTCGACGCCATGGTCGAAAGCGCCGCAGGCGACACGGATCCGAAGCACCGCCAGGAGACGATCAACAAGGCGATGGAGTACTTCCGCGACCACGTGTACACGATCCCGCTGCACCTGCAGGTGATCCCGTGGGCCTCGCGCAGGAACGTCGAGGTGATCCACCGGGCGGACAACTGGCTGCAGGCGACGTGGGTCAAGATTAGATAGAGAGACGACGTAGCGAACAGCGGGAACGGCGCGGGGGTCCCCGACTCGTCGGGGCCTCGTACTGCGGACAGCAAAGCTGCCGCTCAACGCCACCGGGCAGGGAACGGCGCGGGGGTCCCCAACTTGTTGGGGCGACCCACGATCCGGACAGCAAAGCTGACCGCTCAACGCCACCGGCAGGGAACGGCGCGGGGGTCCCCAACTCGTTGGGGCGAACGATGACCCTGACAGCGAAGCTGCCGCTCAACGCCACCGGCCAAGAGTTCCGGGGCGGGGGGCCGCGCCGGAGGAAGTCCGGCGGCCGCCTATAATTCGCGCCATGGACGCGGACCTGCCGCTGGTCGTCGACCTCGACGGCACGCTCATCAAGTCGGACACGCTGCTGGAGACGCTCGCGGCTGCGCTCCGCCGCGCGCCCTGGGTCCTGCTGCTCGTGCCGGTCTGGCTGCTCGGGGGCCGCGCCCGGCTGAAGCGGGAGCTCGCGCTGCGTGCGCCGATCGAGCCCGCCGAGCTGCCGTACCGGGCCGAGCTCCTCGACTGGATCGCCGCCGAGCGCGCGCGCGGGCGGCGGGTCGTGCTCGCGACCGCCGCCGACGAGGGCATCGCGCAGCGCATCGCCGAGCACCTGGGCGCGTTCGACGAAGTGATGGCGAGCGATGGGCGGCGCAACCTCAAGGGCGACGCCAAGGCGTTCGCTCTCGTGGAGCGCTTCGGCGAGCGAGGATTCGATTACGTGGGGGACGGCGTGGCCGATGGCGGCGTGCGCTCGGCCGCGCGCCGCGCCGTGGTGGTGGAATCGCCGCCGGTTCGCGTCTCCGCGCTCGCGCGGGCGCTGCGCGTGCGGCAGTGGCCGAAGAATTTCCTCGTGCTGGTGCCCCTCCTCACCTCGCACCACGTGGGCGATCCCGCGTCGGCGCTGCGTTCGGTGGCGGCCCTCGCGTCCTTCTGCCTCATGGCCTCCGCCATCTACGTCGTGAACGACCTCGCGGACCTGTCGGCCGACCGCGCTCACGAGGTGAAGCGCCGCCGCGTATTCGCCTCGGGCGAGCTGGGCATCGGATGGGGGCTCGGGCTCGCGCCGCTCGCCGCCGCTGCGGCCTTCGCGCTCGCCGTGCCCCTCGGCCCGGGCTTCGCCGCCACGCTCGCGCTCTACCTCGCGGTCGCGGTGCTCTACTCCCTCGCCCTCAAGCGCGTGGCGGTCCTCGACGTGATGGTGGTGGCCGCGCTCTATGCGTTCCGCATCCTCGCCGGCGCGCTCGCGATCGACGTGCCGGTCTCGGACTGGCTGCTGGCCTTTTCGATGTTCATCTTCCTCTCGCTCGCCTTCGCCAAGCGCCATGGCGAGCTCGCGCGCTTCGCCGGCGATGCGGCGCAGGCCGGGCGCCGCCTGCCGCGGCGGGGCTACCGGCGCGCCGACCTTCCGGCGATCGCGATGATGGGCGTCACGAGCGGCTTCCTGTCGGTCCTGGTGCTCGCGCTGTACATCACGAGCCGCGACGTGCTGGTCCTCTACCGCCATCCCGCGGTGCTGTGGTCCATCGCGGTGCTCTTCCTCTATTGGATCGGGCGCGCGTGGCTTCTCGTGGCGCGGGGCGAAGTCGACGAGGATCCGCTCTCCTTCGCGCTGCGCGATCCCCCGAGCTACGCCGTGGCGGCCCTCGCCGTGCTGGCCGTGTACCTCGCGACCTGAGCCTTGCGCCGATCGCTTCCGACCGTGGGGCTCGTGGTCGCTTTCCTCGCGGCCGGCGCGCTGCTCGCGTGGCCGCTGCGCCACGGCGGCGCGTTCCTCGACGATTTCCTCTTCCTCGCGCTCGGCCGGCACGAGGACGATCTCCTCGCGCTCGTCACCCGCGACGCGGTGGGCGGGTACTTCTTCCGGCCCCTGCCGCTCGCGGGCTGGTGGGCCAGCGTGCGGCTGCTGGGCACCGGCGCCCCCGCGCAGCTCTGCGTGAGCGTGGCGCTGCACGTGCTGAACGGCGGGATCCTGTACGCGTTCCTCAGGCGCCTGCGCGCCGGCCCCGGGCCCGCGGCGCTCGCGAGCCTCGTCTTCGTGTGCCATCCCACGGCCTTCGCCGCCACGGCCTGGCTCTCGGATCGCTTCGACCTCTTCTCGACCGGGTTCGGGCTCGGCGCTCTCGTCGCCACGGAGTCGTTCCTCGTCGCCCCGCGCCCCCGGACGCTCGTCGCGGCCGCCGCCGCCCTGCTCGCGTCGCTCCTCAGCAAGGAGATCGGCTATGTCTTCGCGGCGGCGGGCGCGCTCATGGCCGCGTGGGTCGTTCGCGACCGCCACGCGGCCTCGCCGCGGGACCGGCTCGCGATTCTCGGGACGATCGCCGCGACGAGCGGCCTCGCCCTCGGCGCGCGCGCCATCGCGGTGAGGGACGTCGCGAAGCCCCTGTTCGCTGCCCACGGCTGGCTGGCGACGGCGCTCGAAGGCACGGCCCGCTGGGTCGAGCCGCTTCCGAGATTCCTCGTGGTGACCCACGGCGGACGGCTGGCGATCGTCGCGTGGTGCCTGCTCCTCCTGCTGCTACTCGTCGGGGCTTTGCGGGGTCGGCGGGCGCCGGGCCGCGAGGGCTTGCGCATGGCCGGGGTGGGGATCGCGATCATGGCGGTGGCGGCGGTCGCGCAGTCGCCCGTGCTGGGATCGATGGTGTTCCGGCCGTTCGGCGACGCGCCGTTCGCGTTCGAGTCCCTCGCGGCCTCGCGGCTGTACTACGTCCCGCTCGCGGGCTTCGCGATGGTCGTCGCCGGCCTCGCGCAGCACGCCGCCGCCGGAGCCCGGTCGCGGCGGGGCGATCTCGCCTTCGCGCTCGCTTGCGTCGCGGCCGTCGCCGGATTGCTCGCCACCTCGCGCGCCATCGGCCGCGAGTGGGCGGCGTACACGCAGGCCCGCGTCGCCCCGGTCCTCGAGGCCGCCGTAGCCGCGCTCGCGCCGCGCACCGCCGTGCAACCCGGATGCAAGGTCTACCTCCTGTCGATGCCGGAAGAGCCGGGCCTCGCGCTCGTCATCGACGTCGCGGTCAAGCAGGCGCTGCCGCGGGGACATCCCCTCATGGGCTGCTTCATCGAGGGCGAGCGCGCGCCGTGGTACAACCTCGTGCGCTCGCGCGGGCTGCCGCCGGCGGCCGAGCGGCCCCTCGTCCCGCTCGTCTTCGAAGGCAGGCCGTTTCCTCCCCTGCGGGTAGGCAACCTCACGTACTACTACCTGCGCCTGCCCGACGCTTCCCGCGCGACCGGCGATCCGAACGCCACCTTTCTCGCCTATCGCGACGGAGCCTTCGCCGACGTCACCGCGGACGTGCGTGCGGGCCGCCGGACCGTGCGCTTCGCCGACGAGCTCGGACGCTAGCGCCTCAGGCGGCCCGTTGCGGCGCGTTGCCGCGATGGTAGACGCGATCGGCCGGCAGGAGCTCCGAGGGAGCGAGCAGCCCCTCTGCGCGCAGCGCTTCGTAATGCGGGGCGAAATCCGGCGCCGTGGCCTCGAAGAGCTCGTCGAAGCCGCGGATCACGAAGTACGTCTCCTGGAAGGTGTCGATCTTGTAGCGCGTGCGCATGATGCGCAGGAGGTCGAAGCCGACGCGGTTGGGCTCGGGGCTCTCGACGCAGTGGCGGATCTCGCCGCCCGAGGAGAGGATGCCGGCCCCGTAGGCGCGCAGCCCTTCGCGCGTGTCGATGAGCCCGAACTCGACGGTGTACCAGTACAGCCGCGCGAGCATCTCGATCGCGCCCAGCGCGTGGGCCTTGATGCCGCCGCGCCCGTAGGCCTGCATGTAGTCGGCGAAGACGGGATTGAAGAGCATCGGCACGTGCCCGAAGAAGTCGTGGAACACGTCGGGCTCGACGATGTAATCGAACTCGCCCGGCTCGCGCAGCCACACCGTCACGGGGAAGCGGCGGTTCGCGAGGTGCTCGAAGAAGACGAGGTCGGGCACGAGCCCCGGGACCGCGGCGAGCTCCCAGCGCGTGGCCGCGGCGAGCCTGCGGTTGATCGCCTCGAAGCGCGGGATGCCCGCCTCGTAGTCGAGGGTGGCGAGCGTGGCGCGGAACTCCTCGCAGGCGTAGCGCGGGACGAGCGCCGCCTGCCGTGCGCACAGCCGCCGCCACAGCTCGTGCTCCTCGCGCGTGTAGGCGCCCCAGTCCTGCTCCACCGTGTAGTCGGCACGGATGCGGCTGTAGTCGCCGCGCAGCGCGTGGTCGGTCTGGCCCGTCATCGCGCCGGCCCCGGGGGAACGTAACGCTCCACCCGCTGCTCGATCGCGCCGAAGACGCTCGCCCCCGCGCGATCGCGCATCTCGATCGAAACCATGTCGCCGAAGCGCAGGAAGGGCGTCTTCGCCGCGCCGCGCTCCACCTGCTCGACCAGGCGCGCCTCCATCAGGCACGCGTAGCCCGCGGCCGGATCGCGGTTGGAGACCGTGCCGGTGCCGACCAGCGTGCCCGCGGGAAGCTCGCGCGTCCTCGCGGCGTGGGCGATGAGCTCGGGCAGGCCGAAGGCGGCGTCCACGCCTGCGTCCGGGTGCCCGAGCACCGCACCGTTCACGCGGCATTCGAGCGCGAGGTGCACGCGGCCGTCCTTCCACGCCTCGCCCAGCTCGTCGGGCGTGGCGGCCACCGGGGCGAGCGCGTTGGCGCCCTTGCCGTTCACGAAGCCGAAGCCCTTGGCGAGCTCGGCCGGGATGAGGCGCCGGAACGACACGTCGTTCACGAGGGTTAGGAGGCGCACGGCAAGCGCGGCTTGCGCGGGCGTGGCGCCCATCGCGACGTCGCCCACGAGGGCCGCCACTTCGCCCTCGAGGTCCACGCCCCAGTCCTCCGAAAGCGCGCGGATGGGATCGCGCGGCCCCATCATGCGGCCCGCGCCGCCCTGGTACATGAGCGGATCGCGGTGGAAGCTCTCGGGCACCGTGTCGCCGCGCGCGCGCCTCACGCGCTCCACGTGCGGGAGGTACGCGGAGCCGTCGAGCCATTCGTAGGCGCGGGGGAGCGGCGCGTCCACGCCGCCTTCCGCGAGCCGCGCGGCGAAGTCCACCGAGCCCGCGACCGGTCCGCGCTCGATCGCCGCGGCGAGCTCGGCCAGCCGCGGCGCCACCGCCTCCCAGCGCTCGAGCGCCTCCTGCATCGAGGCGGCGATGCCCCGCGCGGGAACCGCGCGCGCGAGGTCGCGGCTCACGACCGCGAGCGTGCCGTCGCGCCCCGGCCCCTTCAGCGACGCGAGCTTCATCGCGCGCCCTTGCCCGGGGGGAGGACGGCCGCCGCGAACCCGTCCCACGCGCGGTCGTACTCGCGGTCCATCGACGGCGACCGCAGCGCGTGCGCGGTGGGCTCGAATGGATAGCGGCACTCGAACATGAACGCGAGCGCGTCGTCGATGCGGCGGGGAACGAGCTCCGCGCCCACGGCCGCCTCGTACGACGCGCGGTCCGGGCCGTGGGCGGTCATCGCATTGTGCAGGCTCGCCCCGCCGGGCACGAAGCCGCCGCGCTTCGCCTCGTACTCGCCGCGCACGAGCCCCATGAATTCGCTCATCGCGTTGCGGTGGAAGTAAGGCGGGCGAAAGGTGTCCTCGGCCACGCTCCAGCGCGGTGGGAAGATCACGAAGTCCACGTTCGCGGTGCCGGGCGTGTCGGAAGGCGACGTGAGCACCGTGAAGATCGACGGATCGGGATGGTCGAAGGTGACCGTGTTCATCGCGTTGAAGCGCGCGAGGTCGTAGCGGTACGGATGGTAGTTGCCGTGCCACGCGACCACGTCGAGGGGCGAATGGCCGCAGCTCGCCGCCCATAGGTGGCCGCCGGAGCGCGCGACGATCTCCGTCGGCCCCGCGCGATCCTCGTACGCCGCGACGGGCACCTCGAAGTCGCGCGCGTTGGCGAGCCCGTTCGCGCCGATGGGGCCCAGCTCCGGCAGCCGGAACGGCGCGCCGTGGTTCTCGCACACGTAGCCGCGCGCAGCCCCGCCCGCGAGCCCGACGCGGAAGCGCACGCCCCGGGGGATGACGGCGACCTCGCCGGGCGCGACCACGAGGCGCCCCATCTCGGTCGCGACGTCCAGGGCGCCCTCCTGCGGGACGAGGAGGAGCTCGCCGTCGGCGTCGTACATCACCCGCTCCATGGAGCGGTTCGCCGCGTAAATGTGCACGCTCGCCCCGCGCTGCGCGCGTGCGTCGCCGGCGGCGGCGAGGGTGGCCAGTCCCGCGAGGAAATCCGTCGGGCCCTCGGGAAGCTGCGGCGGCCCCCAGCGCAGGCGGTTGGGCGGGCACTCCGCCTCGCCGCACGGCGCGGCGCGCAGCCGCCCGTCGTCGATGCGCCGGAACGGACCGTGCATCGCCGAGGGGCGCAGGCGGTAGAGCCACGAGCGCAGGTTCTGCGCGCGCGGCGCGGTGAACGCCGTGCCCGAGAGCTGCTCGGCGTAGAGGCCGAAAGGGACGCGCTGCGGCGAGTTGCGCCCGCGCGGCAGCGCCCCCTCGACCGCCTCGGTCTCGTGCGGCCCGCCGAGCCCGTGGAGATAGCGCAGCACCGCCTGCGTCGCCCGATCGTTCATCGCGTCCCGCCCGTTCAGACCACGCCCCGCGCGATCTGGTCCGCCTCGATCGACTCGAAGAGCGCCCGGAAATTGCCCTCCCCGAAGCCTTCGTTGCCCTTGCGCTGGATGATCTCGAAGAAGATCGGCCCGATCACGGTCTCGGTGAAGATCTGCAGGAGCTTGTCCTCGCGCCGGTCCTTGTCGAGCCCCTCGCCGTCGATGAGGATGCGGTCGCGCCTCAGGCGCTCGAGGTCCTCGCCGTGGTCGGGCATGCGCGCGCGCACCCGCTCGTAGTAGGCGTCGGGGGTATCGAGGAAGCGCACGCCGCGCGCGCGCAGCGCCTCCACGGTCCCGTAGATGTCCGCGGTCGAGAGCGCGATGTGCTGGATGCCCTCGCCCTTGTACGCGTCGAGGTACTCCTGGATCTGCGACTTGCGGTCCGAGGGCTCGTTGATCGGGATGCGGATCTTGCCGCAGGGGCTCGTCAGCGCGCGCGAGGTGAGCCCGGTCCTGCGCCCCTGGATGTCGAAGTAGCGGATCTCGCGGAAGCCGAAGAGCCGCTCGTAGAACTCCGCCCACACGTCCATGCGCCCGGGGTAGACGTTGTGCGTGAGGTGGTCGATCTCGCCGAGCCCCGCGCCGCCGGGATGCTGCGGAGCGCCCTCGATCGGCACGAAGTCCACGTCGTAGATCGAGAGGCTCCCGCCCGCGTAGCCTCCCGATGAGGAATTCCTCGGGTAGCGGTCGACGAGGTAGATGAGGCTCCCGCCGATGCCCTGGATCGCCGGGATGCTGAGCTCCATGGGCCCCACCTTGCCGTGGAAGGGCTTCGCCCCCAGGCCGAGCGCCCGGGTGTAGGCGCGCGCCGCGTCCTTCACCCGGATCGCGAAGGCGCACGCCGACGGCCCGTGCACGCGCGCGAACGATTGGGCGAAGCTGTCGGGCTCGCGGTTCACGACGAAGTTGATCGCGCCCTGGCGGTAGAGGAGCACGTCCTTCGAGCGGTGGCGCGCGACGGCGACGAAGCCCATCTGCTCGAAGAGCTCGCCCAGCAGCCCCGGATCGGGCGCGGTGTATTCGACGAACTCGAAGCCGTCGGTGCCCATGGGGTTGTCGCGGATCGGCTCGGCGGGGCTCATGGCGGCCTCCTCGGCTCGGCGTGGCGGGAATGCGCCAGTGTATAACGCACCCGCCGCAATAGGATTGCAAAGTCGAGCGCCTTTGGCGCGCTTCGCGCAATAATATTGCGCCATTCCCATCCCGCGCGACCGACATGACGCCCCTTCGCCTCTCCCGCACCGACCGCCGCCTCCTCGACCTCCTGCAGCGCGACGCGAGCCTCACCAACCAGGAGCTCGCCGCGCGCGTGAGCCTGTCGCCGAGCGCGTGCCTGCGCCGGGTGCGCGCCCTCGAGCGCGCGGGCGTGATCCGCCGCTACGTGGCCCTGCTCGACGCGCGCAAGGTCGGGCTCGGCCTCGTGGGCTTCGTCACGGTGAAGCTCGAGAAGCGGGGGCGCATGCCGACCGACGCCTTCGCCCGGGCGGTGAAGGACTGGCCCGAGGTGCTCGCCTGCCACGCGCTCACGGGCGACATGGACTACGTCCTGCGCGTGCAGGTGGAGGACCTCGACCACTTCTCGCGCTTCGTGATGGAGTCCCTCCTCAAGCACCCCGGCGTGCTCGACGTGAAGTCGAGCTTCGTGCTCGAGGAGGTGAAGGAGACGACCGCGCTGCCGCTCGCGCACCTCGCCGCATGAGTCGCGCGGGCGCCCGCGGCCAAATTGACTTGCCGCGCGGCGTTCCGGCATGATGGGCCCGTCCGCCCGCGGCGCCGAGACGTCGATGCGGCACCGCCCGCGCCGCCCCTTCCCGTGATCGCCTTCCTCCTGCGCCGAGCGCTCCAGGCCATCCTCGTGATGCTGGTGGTGGGATTCATCTCGTTCGGGCTGTTCAACTTCGTGGGCGATCCGGTGTCCCAGATGGTGCCCCCCGAAGCCACCCAGGCGGACCGCGACGCCATGCGCCACGCCCTCGGGCTCGACCGCCCCTTCTACGTCCAGTTCGGCACCTTCCTCGCCAACGCGCTGCACGGCGACTTCGGCCTGTCGCTGCGGCTGGGGCGCCCCGTGTCCGCGCTCATCGCCGAGCGGCTCCCGGCCACGCTGGAGCTCTCCTTCACGGCGGCGCTCATCGGGCTCGCGGTGGGGATCCCCGCCGGCGTCTATACGGCGCTCAAGCGCGACTCGTGGCTTTCGCGCGCGACGCTCACCATCTCGCTCGTCGGCGTGTCGCTGCCCAACTTCATCATCGGCATCTTCCTCATCCTCGTGTTCGCCGTGTGGCTGGGCGTGCTGCCCTCCTTCGGCCGTGGAGATACGGTGCAGCTGGGGTTCTGGTCCACGGGGCTGCTCACGGCCTCGGGCCTCAAGGCGCTGATCCTTCCGGCCATCACGCTCGGCTTCTTTCCGCTCACGCTCGTCATGCGGCTCGTGCGCTCGGAGATGCTCGAGGTGCTGAGGTCGGACTACATCAAGTTCGCCCGCGCGCGCGGCCTCACCGACCGCGCCGTGAACTTCGGCCACGCGCTCCGCAACACGCTCGTGCCGGTGATCACGATCACGGGCCTGCAGCTCGGCGGCATCATCGCCTTCGCGATCATCACCGAGCAGGTGTTCCAGTGGCCCGGGATGGGGCTGCTCTTCGTCCAGGCGGTGCAGTTCGCCGACGTCCCGGTGATGGCGGCGTACCTGTGCCTCATCGGGCTCGTCTTCGTGGTGATCAACCTCGTGGTGGACCTGCTCTACTACCTCGTCGATCCGCGGCTGCGGGTCGAGAAGGGCGCCGAGGCCCGCTGATGCCCTCGCTCGCCGCCCTGCTCGACAGCGACGTCTTCTACAGCTTCCGGCGCCGGCCCGAGGTGATCGTCTCGGCCGTCGTCGTGGCCGCCTTCGTCGTGGGCGCGCTCTTCGCGCCGTGGGTCGCGCCCCACGACCCGTTCGACCTCGCCACGCTCAACCTCGGCGACGCCTTCACGCCCCCCGCGTGGAGCGGCCACGGCCACGCCGGCTACCTCTTCGGCACCGACGACCAGGGGCGCGACATGCTCTCGGCGATCATCTTCGGCTCGCGGATGTCGCTGCTCGTGGGCCTGGTCTCCACGCTGGCCGCGCTCGTCCTCGGGGTCGCCCTCGGGCTCGTGAGCGGCTACGCGGGCGGCGCGGTGGACGCGTTCATCATGCGGGTGGCCGACGTGCAGCTGTCCTTCCCCGCGATCCTCATCGCGCTCCTCGTGGACGGGCTCGCGCGCGCGGCCCTGCCGCGCGAGATGCAGGACCAGCTGGCGCTCTACGTCCTCGTGGTCGCGATCGCGGCCTCGGGCTGGGTGCGCTACGCCCGGACCGTGCGCGGCACCACCCTCGTCGAGCGCAACAAGGAGTACGTCCAGGCCGCGCGCGTGATCGGAAGGCATCCGGCCGCCATCATGTTCTCCCACGTGCTGCCCAACACGCTGGGACCCGTGCTCGTGCTCGGCACGCTGCACATCGGGGAAGCGATCATCACCGAGGCGACGCTGTCGTACCTGGGGGTGGGCGTGCCGCCGACGCAGCCCTCGCTCGGCACGCTGATCCGCAACGGCAACGACTTCCTGCTTTCGGGGGAATGGTGGATCACCGTGTTCCCCGCCGCGGCCCTGGTCCTGCTGGTGCTCGCCATCAACGTCCTGGGGGACTGGCTTCGCGACGCCCTCAACCCCAGGCTTCGCTAGCGTCGCGTGAAAGGCCGTGCCATGAAACGCCCGTACTTCCTCCTGCTCGTCCCGCTCGCCGCCGCCGCGGCCTCCGGGCCCTACGACCAGCCCTACTCGATCATCGAGAAGGACCCGATCCGCTCGGCCGACCCGAACGTGATCCCGCTCGTCATCAACCGCGTCGACGACCGCAACGCGCTCAACCTCGCCCGCGCGGTCGTCCCCCCGGGCCGCCACCAGGTCACCGTGGACGTGCCGGCGCGCAAGGGCTTCCCCGCCAGCCAGCACACCTTCGAGCTCACGACCGAGCCGTGCACGCGCTACTACATCGCCGCGAAGCTCGACAATCCCGTGGGCCAGCGCTGGGAGCCGATCGTGCGCAGCCACGAGCGCATCGGCGAGTGCGAGAAGAAGTTCGCCCTGGCCCGATGACGACGAAGGAACCGGGGACGGACCCCAAGCCGGGAGAGCCGGGGTCCGTCTCCGCAAGCAGGGAGGGGAAAGCCCTGCTTGCGGTGCGCGACCTGCGGGTCGAGTTCAACACGCGGCGCGGGACCCTGGTGGCGGTCGACGGCGTGAGCTTCGACATCGCGCCCGGCGAGGTGCTGGGCGTGGTGGGCGAATCGGGCGCCGGCAAGTCGCTCACCGGCTCGGCGATCATCGGGCTGCTCGAGCCGCCGGGGCGCATCGCCGCCGGCGAGATCCTGCTCGAGGGCAGCCGCATCGACCGCCTGCCGGCGGAGGCGATGCGCCGCGTCCGCGGCCGGCGCATCGGCGCGATCTTCCAGGACCCGCTCACCTCGCTCAACCCGCTCTTCACCGTCGGGCGCCAGCTCGTGGAGACGATCCGCACGCACCTGCCGCTCGACGAGGCCGCCGCCCGCCGCCGCGCGACCGAGCTGCTCGCGGAGGTGGGCATCCCGGCCCCGGAGCGGCGCGTCGACCACTACCCCCACCAGTTCTCCGGCGGCATGCGCCAGCGCGTGGTGATCGCCCTCGCGCTGTGCGCGAACCCGCGCCTCGTGATCGCCGACGAGCCCACCACCGCGCTCGACGTCTCGATCCAGGCGCAGATCATCACGCTCATCAAGCGCCTGTGCCGGGAACACGGCACGGCGGTGATGCTCGTCACCCACGACATGGGCGTGATCGCGGAGACCGCCGACCGCGTGGCCGTGATGTACGCCGGCCGCATCGTGGAGATCGGCCCGGTGCAGGCGGTGATCCACGACCCGCAGCACCCGTACACCGCGGGCCTCATGGGCTCGATCCCCACCGTGGGCGCCGCGCTCGGGCGCCTGCCCCAGATCGAGGGCTCCATGCCGCGCCTGGACGCCATCCCCGCGGGATGTCCCTTCCATCCGCGCTGTCCGCGCGCCTTCGAGCGCTGCCGGGCGGCACGTCCCGAGCTGATGCCCGCGAACCGCACCCGCGCGGCGTGCTGGCTCAACTCGCCGGAGCGCGCGGCGCCGGGCGCGGGCCCCGCGTGGAGCGAGGGAGCGGTGCATGGCTGAGCGCCCGGGCGCCGCCGCCCGACCGCTCCTCGAGGTGAGGGACCTCGTGCGCGATTTCGACGTCTCGCGCCCGTGGCTCAACCGCGTGGTCGAGGGCGCGCCACGCCAGCTCCTGCGCGCGGTCGACGGCGTCTCGCTCGAGATCCCGCGCGGGGAGACGCTCTCGCTCGTGGGCGAGTCCGGGTGCGGCAAGTCCACGGTGGCGCGCCTCATCTGCGGCCTGTACGCGCCCACGAGCGGGTCGATCGCGTTCGACGGGGTCGACCTCGCCACGCTCACGCGCCGCGCGGACATGCTCGCGATGCGGCGGCGCTTCCAGATGATCTTCCAGGACCCCTACGCGAGCCTCAACCCGCGCTGGCGCGTGCGCGACATCGTGGCCGAGCCGATCCGCTCCCACGGCCTCGTGCGCGGCGCGCGCGCCCTTCGCGAGCACGTGGGGCGGCTCCTCGTCGACGTGGGCCTCGCGGAGCGCGACGGCGAGCGCTATCCGCACGAGTTCTCCGGCGGCCAGCGCCAGCGCATCTCCATCGCCCGCGCGCTCTCCTCGAACCCCGAGTTCCTCGTCTGCGACGAGCCCACGAGCGCGCTCGACGTGTCGGTGCAGGCCCAGATCCTCAACCTCATGACGGACCTGCAGCGCGAGCACGGGCTCACCTACCTCTTCATCTCGCACAACCTCGCCGTGGTCTCGCACATCTCGAACGCGGTGGGCGTGATGTACCTCGGCCGCATCGTCGAGATGGCGCCCACGCGCCTGCTCTTCGAGCGGCCGCTGCATCCGTACACGCGCATGCTCGAGAGCGCGATTCCCGACATCGAGATGTCGGGCAAGGCGCGCACGCCCGTGGCGGGCGAGGTGCCCAATCCCCTCGATCCGCCCCGCGGCTGCGCATTCCATCCGCGCTGCCCGCACGCGCGCGAGGTCTGCCGCGCCGAGCGCCCGGAGCTCCTCGAGCGCGACGGCGCGCGCGTCGCCTGCCACGGCATCCGCGAGGGATGGATCCCGCTGCGGCTCGCGGCGGCCGCCTAGGCGCCGCCCCCCGGGGCCGAGCGGCGAATTACGCCTGTAACTGCCCCCGCGCGGGCGTGGGGGAAGCGCCCCCGGGGCCCATGACAAGCGTAGCGAAATCGCGCCTGCGACATTGACTCGCGCGGCGCCGCTGGTTAGCCTCGGATAGCCCGACTGCGCCGGCATCCGGCACCCATGGCCCAACGCGGATTCTCGCTCGTCGAAATGGTGTTCGTCCTCGCGATCGCCGGGGTCGTGCTCGCGATCGCCGTGCCGACCGTGCAGGCCTACATGGACAGGAGCCGCGTCTCCCAGGCGATCGTCGAGATCAACGACATGTCCACGCAGATCCGGCTCCAGTACAAGCGCGCGGGGACGCTCCCCGACTCGCTCGACGACGCGGGGTTCGGCGGGAAAACCGATCCCTGGGGGAACGCGTACCAGTACCTCAACCTGGTCACGCTCAAGGGCAACGGGCAGGCGCGCAAGGACAAGAAGCTGCATCCGCTCAACACCGACTTCGACCTCTACAGCGTGGGCGCCGACGGGCAGACCGCCGCTTCCCTCGTGAACAGCGTGAGCCGCGACGACGTCGTGCGCGCGCGCGACGGCGGCTTCATCGGCCTCGCCTCGGACTTCGACCCGTGAACGCTCGCCGCGCGCAATCGGGCAGCGTCGCACGCCAGCTCTTCATGCTGTTCGTGCTCTCGGCCTTCGTGCCGCTCGCCCTCATCGCGGCCCTTTCGCTCGGCGAGGTGCGCAGCCTCCTGCTCCAGGAGGGCGAGCAGCGCCTCGCGGCCGTGGCCAAGGCCTACGGCATGACGCTCTACGAGCGGCTGCTGGTGGCGAACGAGCTCGTCGTCTCGAGCGCGATGCGCAACCCCGGAAGCCTCGCGCGCGACGACATCACGCATCGCACGTTCCGCTGGATCGCGCGGCTGGAGCCGTCCGGCCAGACGGTCCCTCTCACGGGCACGCCGGGGCCGGCAACGCTCACCGACGTGGCGCGCGACCGGCTCGCCGAGCGCAAGCCCGTCGTCATCGTCTCCTCGGCGGGCGGGGCGCCCCACGTGCTCCTCGCAGCCGCCGTGCCCGGCCCCCAGGGAGAGGCGACGGTCGTGGCCGAGGTGGACCCGGACTACCTGTGGGGATCGCGCGACGACGTCCCGGCCTTCACCGACTACTGCATCGTCGAGGACGTGAGCGGCATCACGCTGCACTGCACCTCGGAGCTCGAGGCGGGCCCGGAGCACGAGATGCTCGAGAAGAACCGTTCCTCCCTCGGAACCGCCTCGTGGCGGCGCAACGGGGAGCCGTACCGGGGCGTGGCGTGGGCGCAGTTCATGCGCGCGGGCTTCGGCACGCCCGACTGGGTGGTGATCGCGAGCCAGCCGGAGCGCTACCAGATCGCGGGCGCGATCGCCTTCGGGCGCCTCTACATCCCCGTGGTGGTCCTGGCGCTGCTGATGGTGAGCTGGCTCACCATCCGCCAGGCGAGCCGGATCGTGCGGCCCCTCGCGCGGCTCGCCGAGCGGGCGCGGGGGATCTCGCAGAACGACTTCAAGTCGCGCCTCGAGCTTGCCGCCGCGGACGAGTTCGGCGAGCTCGCCGTCGCGCTCAACAACATGTCCGAGAAGCTCGGCCGGCAGTTCGCCTCGCTCAACGCCCTCTCGGAGATCGACCGCCTGATCCTCTCCTCGGTCGAGACGGGCCGGGTCGTGCGCACGGTGATGGAGCAGCTCGCGAGCGCGGTGCACGCCGACGCGGTTTCGGTGACCCTGATCGACCACGACGATCCGGACCGCGCGCGGACGTACTTCCGGTCTTCGGACGCCGACGGGGCGCTGGACATGACGCGGCACGAGATGAGCTCGTGGGACCGCAGCAACCTCGAGGGGGCTCCGGGGGGCCAGTGGGTCGCGCTCGCGGGGCACCCGAGCCCCTACCTCGAAGGCCTCGCCCGGGACGGCGCCGGCAACGCGTACGTGCAGCCCGTGATGTGGCGCGGCGAGCTCTGCGGGGCGCTCGCCCTCGGCTACCGGACGGCCTCCTCGCTCGACGCCGAGGAAAGCCGCCATGCCCGCGAGCTCGCCGACCGCGTGGCGGTGGCGGTGTCCTCGGCGTGGCGCGACGAACAGCTCTACGTGCAGGCGCACTTCGACCCGCTCACGGGCCTGCCCAACCGGCTGCTCTTCAAGGACCGCCTCGGCCAGGAGATCGCCCGCAGCCAGCGCGAGGGCCTGCGCTTCGCGGTGCTCTTCGTGGACCTCGACCGATTCAAGACGGTGAACGACAGCTTCGGGCACACGACGGGGGACGCGGTGCTGCGCGAGACGGCCCTCCGCATCGCGAAGTGCACCCGGGCTTCCGACACCGTGTCGCGGCTGGGCGGCGACGAGTTCACCGTGATGGCCACGAACTTGCACCACGCGCAGGAGGCGTGGCACATCGCCGAGAACGTGGTGGAGGCGCTCTCCCGCGAGTTCGGCGTCGGCGGCCAGCAATGCTTCCTCAGCGCGAGCGTGGGCATCGCGACCTTCCCCGACGACGGTGCTTCGGCCGAGGACCTCCTCAAGTGCGCCGACACGGCCATGTACCGTGCCAAGGCGGCCGGGCGCTCGCAGGCGGTATTCTTCGAGGAGCGCATGAACGCGGAAGCCGTCGCGCGCCTCACGCTCGACCGAGACCTGCGCGTGGCCATCGAGCGGCGCGAGCTCGAGCTGCACTACCAGCCCAAGGTGGACCTGCGCACCGGCATGATCCGCAGCGCCGAGGCGCTCATCCGCTGGCGCCACCCGGTGCACGGGCTCATCAGCCCGGGCCGCTTCATCCCGCTCGCGGAGGAGTCGGGGTTCATCGAGCAGCTCGGCAACTGGACGCTGCGCGAGGCGTGCTCACGGATGAAGCAATGGCGCGCGTGGGGGCTGCCGGTCGAGAGCGTCGCCGTGAACGTCTCGCCGCGCCAGTTCCGCCGCCGGGGGCTCGTCGAGTTCATCCAGGAATGCGTGCAGGAGGCGGGCCTGCCCCCGGAATGCCTCACGATCGAGATCACCGAAGGCGTGCTGATGGAGCGCGACTCGGCGGCGGAAGAGCTCCTCGACCGCCTCCACGCGATGGGCCACGGCATCGCGCTCGACGACTTCGGCACCGGCTTCTCGTCGATGTCCTACCTCAAGCGCTTTCCGGTGCGCGAGATCAAGATCGACCGCGCCTTCGTCGACGGGCTCGAGAGCAACGCCGACTCCGAGGCCATCGTGGCGGCGATCGTCGCCATGTCCCACGCCCTCGGAAAGATCGTCGTCGCCGAGGGCGTGGAGACCCGCGAGCAGCTGGCGCTCCTCACGCGCATGGGGTGCGAATACGTGCAGGGCTTCGTGATCGCCCCGGCGCTGCCCGCCGACGTCTTCGAGCGGCGCGTTCGCGAGCAGACCGCGGCGCGGGCCGCGTGAGGCGCGACCCGGGCGCCCGGGCCTAGGGGCTCGTTTCGGCGGGCGCGGCCGGGGCCGCGTAGGCGCTCGCCACGAGCCAGCCGAACACCGCGCTCGCGATCACCGCCGCGACGATGTCGATCACGAACTGCGCATCGCCCGGGAGAACCTGCGGCACCAGCGCCGAAGGGGGACCCACGAACGTGCTCGTGGTCGCCCCGGCCATGAGCGACAGGAGCACCGCGCCGGGCGCGCGCCGCAGCCGGCGCACCCGTCCCGCCGCGGCCAGCGCGAGCGCGAAGCACGCGGCCGCCCCGACCACCTCGACCCCGTCGAGGAGGAAGAAGCGCATGGGCTCCACCCCTTTCCCCACCAGCATCTCGCCCGCCGCGATCCACCACACGCCCTGGGCGACGACGAGGCCGGCGAAGAAGCTCACGATCGCGTTGCGCATCGCGCCCTGCTCCATGAACGCGCCTCCGGTTCCTGGGACGGCCCCCATGATAAGCCGCGGGCGGCGGACCTCCAAGGGCGCACGTCACACGCGGTTGACCTCCACGCCCCGGCGCCGCGACAATTCCGGATGGGCGCCGAAACGCCTCCCGTCGCTCCGCGTACCCGCGCGGCCCAGGGCCTGGGCCGGGTCGCGGACCCCTATCGCGACGTGGTGGCCCCGATCCACGTCGCCACGACCTACGAGCGCGGCGCCGACGGCGCCTATCCCGGCGGGCGCACCTACTCGCGGGCCGACAACCCGAGCTACGACGAGCCCGAGGCGGTGATCGCCTCGCTCGAGGGCGCGGCCGCGTGCCTGCTCTTCGCCTCGGGGCAGGCGGCCGCGGGCGCGCTCTTCGCCGCCCTCGGCCCGGGCGCGCGCATCCTCGCCCCGCGCAACATGTACTGGGGGCTTCGCAACTGGCTCACGGGCTTCGTCGCCCCCTGGGGCGCGCCGGTCGCCTTCTACGACAACGCCTCCATCGACGACCTCGCGGCGAAGGCGCGCGAGGCGGCCCCGCGGGCGATCTGGGTCGAGACGCCCGCCAATCCCACGTGGGACGTGACCGACGTCGCCGCCGCCGCCGAGGTCGCCCGGCGGACGGGCGCGATCCTCGCGGTCGATTCCACCTGCGCGACCCCGGTGCTCACGCAGCCGCTCACCCTCGGCGCGCACCTCGTGATGCACTCGGCGACCAAGTACCTGAACGGCCATTCCGACGTCGTCGCCGGGGCGCTCGCCACCGCACGCGAGGACGAGCTCTGGGCGCGCATCCGCTACGTGCGCTCGGCGGGCGGCGCGATCCCCGGGCCGTTCGAGGCGTGGCTCCTCGCGCGGGGGCTACGCACGCTCTTCCTGCGCGTGGAGCGCGCGTGCGCCAACGCGCTCGCGATCGCGCAGCGCTTCGAGCGCCATCCGCGGCTCTCCCACCTGCTCTACCCGGGCCTCGCCTCGCATCCGGGCCATGCCGTGGCGGCGCGCCAGATGAAGGGCGGCTTCGGTGCGATGCTGTCGCTGCGGCTGCGCGAAGGGGAAGCGGCCGCGCGCGATTTCACCGCGCGCCTCCGGGTCTTCCGGCGCGCGACGTCCCTGGGATCGGTCGAGAGCCTCGCCGAGCACCGGGCGAGCGTCGAAGGGCCCGGGACGACGTGCCCCGCGGACCTCGTGCGCCTGTCGGTCGGCGTGGAGGACGCGGCCGACCTCGTCGCCGACATCGAGCAGGCCCTCGCGTGACGCTGCCCTCGCCCGCCAACCTCTTCGCCTCGCTCGCCTTCGGCGTCGTCGGCGCGGGCGCCTTCATGTACGGCAAGAAGACGGGCGGGATTCGCGCCATGGTCCTCGGCGTGGGGCTCATGGTGTATCCGTATTTCGTGGACCCGACATGGCTGCTCTACACGATCGGGATCGCGCTCACCGCGGCGCTCTTCGTGTTCCGGGACTGAGCCGCCCCGTATAATCGCGCGCGTGCTGTTCAACTCGTACGCGTTCGTCCTCGCCTTCCTGCCCGCGGCCGTCGCCGGCTACTTCCTCGTCGCCCGCCGCTCGCACCTCGGGGCGAACGCCTTCCTCGCCGCCGCTTCCCTCGTCTTCTACGCCTGGTGGCGGGTCGAGCTCGTCGCGCTGCTCCTCGCCTCGGCCGCGGTCAATTTCGCCGTGGGCCGAAGGCTCTCGCGCGCCGCGGCGGCCGGAAGGGACGCACGGGCGATGCTCTTCCTCGGCGTCGCCTTCGACCTCGGGCTCCTCGGCTACTTCAAGTACGCGGACTTCTTCATCGCGAACTGGAACACGCTCTCGGGGGCGCACCTGCCCCTGCTCGAGGTGGCGCTGCCGCTCGGCATCAGCTTCTTCACGTTCACGCAGGTCGCCTACCTCGTGGACGCGTGGAAGGGCAAGGCCGCCGAATACAGTCCCGTGAACTACCTGCTCTTCGTCACGTACTTCCCGCACCTCCTCGCCGGCCCCATCATCCACCACCGCGAGATGATGCCGCAGTTCGCCGACCCGCGGCTCAAGCGCCTCGACTGGGAGAACGTCGCCCGCGGCCTCGTGCTCTTCACGCTCGGGCTCGCGAAGAAGGTGCTCGTCGCCGACACCCTGGCGCCGTGGGCCGACGCCGGGTTCGCGAGCGCGCACGCGCTCACGCTCGCCGACGGCTGGATCACGATGCTCGCCTATGCCATGCAGCTCGTGTACGACTTCAGCGGCTACACCGACATGGCGCTCGGCGCCGCGCTCATGGCGAACATCCGGCTGCCGATCAACTTCGATTCGCCGTACCGCTCGGCGGACATCCGGGAGTTCTGGCGGCGCTGGCACATCACCCTTTCGCGGTTCCTGCGCGACTACGTGTACATCCCGCTCGGCGGCAACCGCCGGGGCGAGGCGCGCATGCTGGCGGCCTTCCTCGTCACCTTCACCCTCGGCGGGCTGTGGCACGGCGCGGCGTGGACCTTCGTCGCGTGGGGCGCGATCCACGGCACCGCGCTCGTGGTCGTGCACTTCTGGAGGAAGCTGGGGCGTCCGCTCCCCCGGCCCGTCGCCATCGGCGTGACCGCCCTCTTCGTGGCCGCGGCGTTCGTGGTGTTCCGCGCGCCCACGCTCGCGGACGCGGGATCGGTGCTCGCCTCGGTGGCGGGGCTCAACGGCTTCGACCTGCACCTCGCGGTCGCGCAATGGGCCGGCCTCGCCCGTCCCGCCTCGATCGGCGAGCGCGCGCCCGAGCTCGGCACGCTCGCGGTGCTCGCCGCGGCCCTCGCGATCGCCTTCATGCCGCGCACCTCGACCGAGCTCGCCGCGACGGTGTCGCTGCGGGGCTGGCCGCGCTACGCGTTCGGGGGGCTCCTCGCGTGCGGGCTCGTGTTCATCGAGAACGCGAGCCCCTTCATCTACTTCATCTTCTGACGTGGCGCGCGGCTTCGTCCTCGCGGTGGTCGCGGTCGCCCTCGCCCTCGCGGCCTCGGCAGGGGCGCTCAACGCATGGGTGGACCCCTTCGCGCACTATCACCGGCCGATCCATTTCCCGGCGCGCTTCTACCCGGAGTGGCAGCGCTACGAGAACCCGGGGATCGCCAAGCACTACGACTACGACCGCGTCGTGACGGGCTCCTCGCTCATGGAATGCGTGTTGCCGAGCGACGTGGACCGCGCGATGGGCGGCAGGACGGTGAACCTTTCCGTCTCGGCGATGAGCGCGTTCGACGCAGGGCGGCTGCTCGAGGCGGCGCTCGCCACCGGCAAGCCCCGCCAGGTCATCATGAACCTCGACTACAACATGTTCTCGGGCGCGCCGGGGCGCAGCGGCTTCGCCGAGGCGTTCCCCGCCTATCTCTACGACGACGATCCCTGGAACGACCTGCCCTACCTCCTCGGCATCGGGACCACGCGCAAGTCGGTCGAGACGCTGCTGGGGCTGCACTGGTCGCGCTTCAACACCGACCCCGACCGCATGTGGTACTGGGCCGACGGCGCGACCTTCTCCGCGGCCCACGTCGTGCACGGCCTCGATCCGGCGAACCTCAACGCGCGGTTCTCGCAGCCGCCGCGCACGCTCGAAGGCATGCAGGCGAGCTTCGAGGCGAACCTCGCCCCCGTCATCGAGCGCTATCCGGGCGTGCGCTTCACGTTCCTCTACGCGCCCTACTCGATCCTCGCGTGGGCGGACTTCGAGCAGCGCCGCCAGGTCGGGGTGACCCTCGCCTTCCGCGAGTGGCTCTTCGATCGCATGGCGGGCCGTCCGAACGTGGAGCTCTTCGACTTCCAGGCCGACCCGGTGCTCACCGAGGACCTGGGCCTCTACACCGACATCTACCACTTCTCTCCGGCGGTCGCGAAAGGGCTGATGGAAGCCATCGCCGCGGGAAGCCACCGCCTCACGAGGCAGGCGCTCGAGCGCAACGACGCGTGGCTGCGGCGCGCGGCCGAGCGGACCGATCCCGCGGCGCTCATCGCGCGGGCGAAGGAGTGAGGCCGCCTAGCGCGCGAGCCCCCGGCTCATGATGACCGCGACGAGCGGGATCACGGCCGCGATGTGGACCTCGATCATGACGAGGCGCCTCACCCGGCGGCGCTCCTCGTCGGGCACGCTCCACCCCGCGTCGCGCTCGAACAGGCGCCGCCAGCGGATGAAGCGCAGCGTCGGGCCCACCGAGATGATGCCCACGGCGAAGAAGAGCGCGAGCTTCACGTAGATCGGCCAGGCCGAGAGGTAGAACTCCGGGCCCTGGATGCCGAAGACGAGGCGCAGGAACCCCGTCGCCAGCACCGCGATGGCCGAGGCGAAGTACCAGATGTCCACGCGCCCCAGGAGCCGCACGGCGGCCAGGTCGAGCGCGCCGCGCATCATCATGGTCTCGACGACGAGGAACGAGAAGAGCATGAAGACGGCGATGAAATGCAGGTAGGCGAGGATCGCGTCCAGCCACACGGTCAGGTCCTCCGGGATACGAAGCGGCGGATGCGCTCGAGCGCTTCCTCGAGGCGCGCGATGGGCTGCGTGTAGGCGATGCGCACGTGGCGCGCGGGCTCGTTCTCGCCGAAGTCCTTGCCCGGCGTGAGGGCCACGCCCGCCTCGGCGAGGAGCTCCCGCGCGAAGGCGAAGCTGTCGGCGGTCACCTTCGAGCAGTCGGCGTACACGTAGAAGGCGCCCTCGGGCACCACGGGCACCGCGAGCCCCACGGACTCGAGGCCCGGCACGAGGAAGCGCCGGCGCGCGTCGAGCTCGGCCCGGCGCTCCTCGAGGATCGCGACCGTCTCGGGCCGGAAGCACGCGAGCGCGGCGTGCTGCGCGAGGGTGGACGGCGAGATGAAGAGGTTCTGCGCGAGGATCTCGACGTGGCGCACGAGGCCGGGCGGGGCGAGCATCCATCCGAGCCGCCATCCGGTCATCTGGAAGTACTTCGAGAAGCTGTTGATCACCACCACGTCCTCGCCGACTTCCGCGGCCGTGCGCGCCTGCGTGCCGTAGGTGAGGCCGTGGTAGATCTCGTCGGACAGGAGCGTGGCGCCCTTCTCGCGCGCGAGGGCTGCGAGCTTCGCGACCTCCGCGGGCGCGACGAGCGTTCCCGTGGGGTTGGAAGGGCTCGCGACCATCGCCATCCGCGTGCCCCCGGTCCAGTGGCGGCGCGCGAGCTCCGCCGTGAGCTGGTAGCGCGTCGCCGCGCCCACGGGCACGCCGCGCGGCACCGCGTCCAGGGCGCGCACGAAGTTGCGGTTGCACGGATAGCCCGGGTCGGCGAGCAGCACCTCGTCGCCGGGATCGAGGAGGACCCCGAAGGCGAGCAGCAGCGCGGCGCTCGATCCGGCCGTGACGACCACGCGGCTCGCCGGCACGTCGATGCCGTAGCGATCGCGGTAGAAGCCCGCGATCGCCTCGCGCAGGGGCGCGAGCCCCAGCGCCGAGGTGTAGAACATCGGCTGCGTGTCGAGCGCGCGCTTGGCCGCCTCCACCACCGGCGCGGGCGTGCGGAAATCGGGCTCCCCGATCTCGAGGTGGATCACGTCGCGCCCGCGCGCCTCGACCTCGCGCGCGAGCGTCTGGATCTCCATCACCTCGAAGGGCTCGATGTCGGCCATGCGCGCGGCCACGCGCAGGCGCTCGGCGACCTCGTTCATCCGCCCATTGTACGGAATGCGTCCCTCTTTTCAGCGAAGGTGCTCGTCGCGGAATTTCTGCAGGCGCTTGGCCGACACGGGGAGCGGCGTGCGCAGCTCCTGCGCGAAGAGCGAGACGCGCAGCTCCTCGAGGAGCCAGCGGTATTCCTCGAGGCGCGAGCCGCGGGCGGGCTCGGCCCCGGGCGAGCCGCGCGCTTCCGCGGCTGCCTTCGCGCGCGCCTCGTAATCGGCCCAGAGCGTCTGCACCGTGGCGGCGTGCTTCCCATCGCGCTCGGCGTTGGCGCGGTATTTCCGCAGGCGCAGCGCGTAGCCCTTGAGGTAGCGCGGCAGGTGCTCGAGGCGATCCCAGGGCGTCCCCGCGAGGAACCCGGGATGGACGAGGCGGTCGCGCTGGGCCTTCACCTCCTGAGCGACGCGACCGAGGCCCGCCGACTCGGCGATCGCCTGAGTGAGCTGCTGGCTCGCTTCCCCGATCGCCGCCGCGTGGCGCAGGGCACCCTCGGTCACGGCGGCGAGCCGCGCCTTCGCGCGCTTCTTCTGCTCCTCGAACGCCCGGCGGTCGCGCGGCGGATCGTCCTCCCCGATGAACGCGCGGTCGAGGATCGCCTCGACGAGGTCGGCACGCAGCCGCTCCGGAGGGATCGCCCCCGTGAAGCGCAGGGCGAGCGCGTTGAAGCCGGGAAGCCCGCGCTCGAGCGCCTTCACCTGCTCCTTGAGCTCCAACGCGAGGAGCCGCTTCACGCCCTCGCGATGCGCCTCGTCCGCCTTCTCCCGCGTGTCGAAGAGGCGGATCGCCACGCTCGCGCCTTCGTCCGCGAGCCCCGGATAGCCCGTGAGCGTCTGGATTCCGCGCCGGAACGAGACCTGGGGCGGAAGCTCGCCGAAGTCCCACGCCACGAGGCCCTCGCGCTCGAGGCCCGGCTTCGCCTTCGCGAGCGTGAGGCTCGCGGCCTCGCCGAGGCGCCGGCGCAGCTCCCCGAGGTCCCGGCCCATGGCGAGCTCGCGCTTCGCCTCGTCGAGCACGCGGACGTTCATGCGCAGGTGCGCGGGCGCCTCTTCCTTCGACCAGATCGAGTCGTCGAGCCGCTCGCCTGCGAGGCGCGAGGCGTACTGGAGGACCGCCTGCCTCACGGTCGGAACGGGACCGCGCTCCTCGCCGGGCCGCGGCGGCGCGATCGAGACGCCTTCCAGGAATCGCGTCACGTGCTCGGGGACGGGGACGAGCTGCGCGCGGATGCGCTTGGGCAGCGCCTTCATCGTCCACGCCACCTTCTCGCGCACCATGCCCGGCACGAGCCAGTCGAGCGCGGCCTCGTCGACCTGGTTGAGCAGCGCGAGCGGGACGTCGATCGTCACGCCGTCGAGGGGATGCCCCGGCTCGAAGCGGTAGGCGAGCGGGAACGCGGCCTCGCCGATCCGGATCTCCCGGGGAAAGAGCTCCTCCGTCACGGCTTCCGCCCCGTGGCGCATGAGGTCCTCGCGAGCGAGGAAGAGCAGGCGCGCTTCCTTGCGGCTCGCCTCGCGGTACCAGGCGTCGAAGGAGCGCGCGTCGCGCACGTCCTTCGGGATGCGCGCGTCGTAGTAGGCGTAGAGCGCGCGCTCGTCCACCAGCACGTCGGGGCGCCGCGCGCGGTGCTCGAGCTCCTCGATCTCGCGGATGAGGGCGAGGTTGTGCGCGCGGAAGGGGTGCGGGGTGTCGAGCTCGCCCGCGACGAGCGCTCCCTCGATGAAGACCTCGCGGGCGCGCGCCGGGTCGATCCGGCCGTAGCTCACCTTGCGCCGTGCCGCGAGCACGAGGCCGTGCAGCGTCACGCTCTCGTAGGCGGCCACCTCGCCGCGCTTGCGGTCCCAGTGCGGCTCGACGTAGGCGCGGTCGACGAGGTGCGCGGCGGCGTGCTCGATCCACTCGGGCTCCACCCGGGCGACGTTGCGCGCGAACACGCGAGTGGTCTCCTGGAGCTCCCCGGCCATGATCCAGCGCGGGCGGCCCTTCTTCAGCCCCGATCCCGGCCACACGTGGAACTGCAGGCCCCGCGGCCCGTTGTAGTGGTCGCCGTCGAGGGCCTTCATGCCGACGTTGCCGAGGAGTCCCGTGAGGAGCGCCCGGTGCACCTGCTCGTAGGTGGCGGGCGACTCGTTCTCGCGGATGGCGAGCTCGGCGGCCATCTCGCGCAGCTGCCCCGCGAGGTCGCGCCACTCGCGCATGCGCACGTAGGAGAGGAAATGCTCGCGGCAGGCCTCCTGGAGCTTGCGGTTCGACTTCTTGTGCAGGAACTCGCCCTCGAAGAACTTCCAGAGGTTGAGGAGCTGGAGGAAATCCGACGACTCGTCGCGGAACTCCTCGTGGGCGCGGTCGGAGGCCTCGCGCTTCGCCTGGGGCCGGTCGCGCGGGTCCTGGATCGAGAGCGCCGCGGCGAGGATCACCATCTCGGTGAGGCACTCGAACTCGCGCGCGGCCACGAGCATGCGGCCGATCCGCGGGTCCACCGGGATGCGCGCGAGCTCGCGGCCGAGGCGGGTGAGGCGGCGAATGTCGGATCCTGCCCCCGGGGGGACCGCCCCGAGATCGATCGCGCCCAGCTCGAACAGCTGCTGGTAACCGTCGGATACCTGCCGCGGCGTGGGCGGATCGAGGAAGGGAAACTCGGCGACGGGGCCCAGGTCGAGCGCGGCCATGCGCAGGATCGCCGAGGCGAGCGAGGTGCGCAGGATCTCGGGCGTGGTGTACTCGGGGCGCCCGAGGAAGTCCGCCTCGGCGTAGAGGCGGATCGCGACCCCGCTCGCCACGCGCCCGCAGCGTCCCGCGCGCTGCCGCGCCGCCGCCTGCGACACCGGCTCGATCCTCAGCTGGTCGATCTTCTGGCGCGGCGAGTAGCGCTTCACGCGCGCGAGCCCCGTGTCGATCACGTAACGGATGCCGGGCACCGTGAGGGAGGTCTCCGCGACGTTGGTGGCGAGCACGATGCGCCGCTGCGAAGAGCGCTCGAACACGCGGTCCTGCTCCTCGGCCGAGAGGCGCGCGAAGAGCGGCAGGATCTCCACGTGCTCCGGATGGTGCTTGCGCAGCGCCTCGGCCGTCTCGCGGATCTCGCGCTCGCCCGGAAGGAACACGAGGATGTCGCCCGAGCGGCTCTCGCGGCCGATCTCGTCCACCGCCTTCACGATCGCCTCGTTCATGTCGACGGGCTCGTCGTCCTCCTCCTCGCTCTCGAAGAGCTCGGGACGGTAGCGGACCTCGACCGGATACGTGCGGCCCGAGACTTCGATCACGGGCGCCCCGTCGAAGAAGCGCGAGAAGCGCTCCGTGTCGATGGTGGCCGAGGTCACCACGACCCGCAGGTCCTCGCGCGCGGCGAGCAGGCGCTTGAGGTAGCCGAGGAGGAAGTCGACGTTGAGGCTCCTCTCGTGGGCCTCGTCCACGACGATCGTGTCGTAGGCGGCCAGGCGCCGGTCGGAATGGGTCTCGGCGAGCAGCACGCCGTCGGTCATCACCTTGATCACGGTCCCGGGGCGCGTCGCGTCCTGGAAGCGCACCTTGTGGCCGACGAAGCCGCGCGGCGCGCCGGGCAGCTCCTGGGCGAGGCGGTGCGCGAGGCTGCGCGCGGCGATGCGCCGCGGCTGCGTGCAGCCGATCATGCCGGTCGCGCCCCGCCCGCTCGCGAGGCAGATCTTGGGGATCTGCGTGGTCTTCCCCGAGCCCGTCTCGCCGCACACGATGGTCACGGGATGCGCGCGCACGAGCTCGGCGATGCGGCCGCGGTGCTGCGCGATCGGCAGCTCCTCGGGGAAGCTCAGCGCCGGCGGCGGCGGCGGAAGTCGGGAGGTGCGCGGCGGAGAATTCATGGGGCTCGCGGGAGGTTTCCCGCGGGCCCCATTCTACGTGGGCGCTACGACTCGAGTTGCTTGTAGACGAGGGACGCGACCTTCGCGAGCGTGGTCTTGTCGACCTCGCCCGAGAGCGCGTAGCCGCACTCCTCGTCGATCCAGTAGAACACCGAGACGCTGCCCTCCTTGGCGAAGCGGAACGAGGTGAGCTTCTCCTCGGATTTCTTCGTGCGCGTCACGTAGAGCGTGAGGCGCTTGCCGGCGGCGTCCTGGTACATGAACTGCGCCACGGGCCCGTCGTTGCCGGGCAGCAGGCGCCCCCCGAGGAGCTCGAAGCCCTCCTGCGTGAGCACCGGCACCTTGAGCGAAACGTCGAGCCGCTTCGAGAGCCACTTCACGAGGTGGTCCTGCTGCTTCGCGTCCACTTCCACGGGGTGGCGCACCTCGGGCGAGTACACGAGGTGCGCCCGCGCGGCGCGGATCGGAAGCTGCGCCATGGCGACGGCGGCGGGGCCGGGCGCGGGCCTGAGCTCGGGGATGGCGAGCCCGATGGCGATGCCCACGGCGAGCACGGCCGCGGCGCGCGCGTAATCGATCCACGGCGGGCTCTTCATGTAGAGGCGCGCCGGGATCGGCTCGGTCATCACCGGGTCGAAGCGGCGCTTGATCATGGCCGTCTGCTCGGCGTACTGGAGATCGTCTTCGGCGCTCATTGCACTACCCTCAGTTCGGCACGCGGTTGCTCTCCGTCCATCACCCGTTTCAGGCGCTCGCGGCCGCGGGAAAGCCGCGACATCACGGTGCCGATGGGAATGCCGAGCGCGCGGCTCACGTCGGCATAACTCATGTCCTCGAGGGCCACGAGCAGCACCACCTCGCGCTGCTCGGGGGCGAGCTTGCCGAGGGCGCGCTCGAGGTCCATCACGTCGGTGCCGGTCACCGTGGGCACGTGCGCGGCGATCGTCTCCTCGTCGATCTCGACGGAGGCGACGATCCTGCGCGACTTGAGCTGGTTCACGAAGACGTTGTGCATGATCGAAAAGAGCCACGCCCGCAGGTCCCCGGGCTTCCACAGGTGGAACTTGCGCACGGCGCGCTCAAGCGTGTCCTGCACGAGGTCGTCGGCGCCGTCGCGGCCGCCCACCAGGGCCCGTGCGTAGCGGCGCAGGTTCGGTATGTACGGCACGATCAGCTCGAAATCCATGGTCCCCCCGCCCGGATCCGGGCCCCCGGAGCGTCAACACCCGGCATTACGGGACTATTCCCCGCCCGAGAGTGTGCCCGTTCCGGCGGGCGTCGAGAAGGTGGCCGCCAGGACGCCGTCCGTGCGCAGGTCGAGGAGCTCGCAGCCCGAGGGCGGGAGGCGGTCGCCCGGGTGGGCATCGCCCTTCCACTGGATGAGCGTCGGGCAGGCGCCGCCGCAGGGCAGGCGCCCGTCGGCGGGCACGCCGATCCGCCAGGCGAGATCGCCCCGCGCCGCCTCGAGCACCTCGACCCGCTCGGGATAGCCCTGGAGGGCCCGCTCGATGTCCGGCACGCGGACGACCCAGTGGATGAGGGCGGGGCCGCGCTCGAGGCGCGCGCGCATCGCGGGCCCGTCGAGCGCGTACCAGCGGGGGCGCCCCGGCGGCGGCGCCTCGGGATCGATCGCGATCACCTCCAGGTAGCGCCGTCCCCCGAGCCCGAGGAGGCGGTTGTGGGTGCCCATGAGCGCGTGCTTCCCGCCCGGCACGGTCGCCGCCCCCAGCCGCGAGGCGACCCACGCCGCGCCTTCCTCGAGGGTACGCGCGGCGACCACCAGGTGGTCGAGGTCCGGGGGGACGCGGCCCAGGGGCGGCTCAGTCGAGCGTGATGCCCTCGTCGGCCATGACCTTCCTCACGGCCGGCCGGGCCAGCACGCGCTCCATGAGGCGCGCGTAGTTCGGCATCTCCTTCACCGGGAAGCCCTGCCGGTTGCCCCAGCGGTAGAACACGAGGAGGTAGCCGTCGACCACGGTGTAGTGGTTGCCGATCGCCCACCGGCGGCCCGCGAGCAGGCGGTCGATCTCCCTGAGGCAGTCGCCGTACGTGACGCGCGCCTTCGCCTTCACCGCCGCGCGCGCGGCCTCGTCGTCGGCGTAGCGCTCGGGACGGAAGAGGTGGCCGTAGGTGGTGTGCACCGTGTTCGACAGCCACGCCATGGTGGACAGCGCCACCGCCTGGTGCCACGTGTCCTTCGGCCAGATCTTCCCGTGGCCGTAGCCGCCGGCGAAGTAGGCCATGATGCCCACGTTCTCCGTGAGGACCTTCCCGTCGGCGACGAGGGTGGGCACCCGCCCGCGCGGGTTGAGCGCGAGGTACTCGGGCTTGCGCTGGTCGCCCGCCGCGAGGTCGAGCCGCACGGTCGTGTAGGGAATGCCCAGCTCCTCGATCGCGATGTGGGAAGCGAACGAGCAGGCGCCGGGCGCGTAGTAGAGCTTGATGTCCATGGCTTAGAGCCTCGTGATGAGCGAGGAGGTGTCCCAGCGGTTGCCGCCGGACTTCTGGATCTCGGCGTAGTAGCCGTCGACGACCTGCGTGACCGGGAGCTTCGCGCCGTTGCGCTTCGCCTCGTCGAAGCAGATGCCGAGGTCCTTGCGCATCCAGTCTACCGCGAAGCCGAAGTCGAACTTGCGCTGGTGCATCGTCCGCCCGCGGTTCTCCATCTGCCAGGACTGCGCCGCGCCCTTCGAGATCACGTCGAGGAGCAGGTTCACGTCGAGGCCCGCCTTCTCCGCGAAGGCGATGCCCTCGGAAAGCCCCTGCACGAGGCCCGCGATGCAGATCTGGTTCACCATCTTGGAAAGCTGCCCCGCGCCGCTCGGGCCCATCAGGGTCACCGCGCGCCCGTAGGAATCCATGGCGGGCTTCGCGCGCTCGAAGGGTGCGGCCTCGCCGCCGCACATCACCGTGAGCTTGCCGTTCTCCGCGCCCGCCTGGCCGCCCGACACCGGCGCGTCGATGAAGTCCACGCCTTTCTGCCTCGCCGCGGCGAAGATGCGCCGGGCGATGTCGGCCGAGGCCGTGGTGTGGTCCACGAGCACCGCGCCCTTCCGCATGCCCGCGAGCGCGCCCTCGGGCCCGAGGACGACCTGCGCGAGGTCGTTGTCGTTGCCCACGCACACCATCACGAAATCGCAGTCCTTCGCGGCAGCGGCGGGTGTGGCGGCCAAGCGCCCGCCGTGCTTCTGCACCCACGCCTCGGCCTTGGCGGCGGTGCGGTTGTACACCGTCACGTCGTAGCCCCGGGCCTTGAGATGGCCGGCCATGGGGAAGCCCATCACGCCCAGGCCGATGAATGCGGCTTTCGTGGACATCGTTCCGGCTCCATTGAACTGTCGAGGCGTTGAGCGGCGACCCCTCGTCCGCTCCAGCGCCCCGAGCTTAGTTGACGGGATTCGGGGGCACGCCGCCCTGAAGAACCGCGATCAAGTTCTCCATCGCGGTGCGGCACATGGTCATGCGGGTGGCGCGCGAGGCACTGCCGACGTGCGGCGTCATGACGACGTTCCTGAGCTCCAGGTAGCCCGGGTGCACGTTCGGCTCGCCCTCGAAGACGTCGAGGCCCGCTCCCGCGATGCGCTCGTGCGCGAGGGCCTCCACGAGCGCCTCGTCGTCCACGACGCCGCCGCGGGCGGTATTCACGAGGATCGCGGTGGGCTTCATCTTCGCGATCTCGGCCGCGCCGATCAGGTGGTGCGTGGCCGGCGAGTACGGCGCCATCACGACCACGAAGTCGCTCTCGGCGAGCAGCCGCTCGCGCTCGACCCAGGTCGCCTCGAGGCGCCGCTCGTCCTCGATCGGGAGGCGGTTGCGGTTGTGGTAGAGCACGCGCATGTCGAAGCCGCGCGCGCGCCGGGCGATCGCCTGGCCGATGCGCCCCATGCCGATGATGCCGAGGGTGGCGTGGTGCACGTCCTGGCCCAGGAAGTACTGCACGCCGAAAGCGATCTTCCACCGGCCCGCCCGCACGTAGGCGTCGCCCTCGGCGATGCGGCGCGCGGCCGCCATGAGGAGCGCCCAGGTGAGGTCGGCGGTGGTGTCGTCGAGGACCCCGGGCGTGTTGGTCACGCGGATGCCGCGCTTCGTGCACGCCGGCACGTCGATGTTGTTGTAGCCCACCGCGATGTTGGAGATCACCCTGAGGTCCGGGCACTGCGCGAGGACCGGCTCGTCGAAGCGGTCCATGACGGTCGCCATGGCGCCTCTCTTGCCCTGGAGCCGGCGCACCAGCTCCTCCGGCGGCCAGGGGCGGTCCTCCGGGTTGTGCTCCACTTCGAAGCGCTGCGAGAGCGCTCCCACGATTTCGGGGAAGACGCCGCGCGTCACCAGGACCTTCTGTCTCAATCCTTCATCCGCCGTAGAGGTAGTTGGGAAGCCACAGGCTCATCCCCGGCCAGATGTACATGATAACCATGCACACGATCACGATCAGCATGTACGGCATCATGCCCGCGAAGATCTGGTTCAGGGTCACGTGCGGCGGCGACACGCCCTTCAGGTAGAACGCGGACATGGCGACCGGCGGCGAGAGGAAGGCCGCCTGCAGGTTCACGAACACCAGCGTCCCCCAGAGGATCGGGTCGATGTTGAAGTGCTTGAGCAGGGGCAGGAAGATCGGCACGAAGATCACGATGATCTCGGTCCACTCGAGCGGCCAGCCCAGGACGAAGATGATCGCCTGGGACAGCAGCATGAACTGGATGGGCGACATGTTGAGCGACAGCACCCACTCCTCCACCAGCTG
Organism: Usitatibacter sp.; assembly: GCA_035624355.1. GTDB lineage: Bacteria > Pseudomonadota > Gammaproteobacteria > Burkholderiales > Usitatibacteraceae > Usitatibacter. The sequence goes on from DASPRQ010000027.1 coordinate 73,917, forward strand.
CTGGCCGCCCAGGATCGCGAATACCGCCGAGAAGAGCGCCGAGCCGACGAAGAGCCAGCACACCATGGCGGTCGTCTTCGCCGTGAGGAACACCGACTCCTTCACCCGCTGCCAGTTGAGCGTCTTCGCCTGGATCGCGAGGAGGAACGCTCCGGCCGCGCCCACGGCCGCCGATTCGGTCGCCGTCGTGATGCCGAACAGGATCACCGCGAGCACGACGACCGTGAGGATGCCGAGCGGCATCACCGACGAGGTGAGCAGCTTCAGGATCTCGAACTGGTCGGCGTGCAGGGTCCAGTAGTACCAGGCGAGGAGAGCCGCGGCGAGCGCCGCGCAGCCCCAGAACCACCAGTAGAATTGCGGGTCGGGCCCCATCTCGGCGGCCGTGAGCGGGCCCTCGGCGAGGGATGGCGTGCCGATCTCCTGCAGCTCGTCGCCCTTGTGCGCCTCGTCGGGCGCGGGCTCGCCCTGCCCCAGCGCTTCGGGCTGGTCGCCCGCGGGCGCGGCGCCGCCGCTCGCGCCCCGACCGAGCTCCTGGGGCGCCTCCTCGGCCGCACCCGGCGCCGCGGCGCTCGCCCCGGCGGCCGCCTGCTTCGCGACCTGCGTCGCGGCCGGCTTGTGCGCGGCCACGTCCACGCCTTCCTGCTGGTGGATCACGACGTACCACCAGATCAGCCAGAACGTGGCGGCGGTCATCACCAGCGGGAAGAACGCGGCGGCGAGGTTCTTCGCCAGCATCCCGTAGGTGACGCGCACCCCGCCCGCCTCGATCGCCAGCGCCCGGGCCGGCGCGACGACCGCGCGCACGAGCGTTGCGAGCATGTTGGGCGAGTAGGCCTGCTGCATCCTCGGCACCCACTCCGGGACCGGCACCTTCGTTTCGCTCTCGGGGAGCCTCGGCGCGATCTTCGGATTCATCAGCGCCCAGCCCACGATGTAGACGAGGTAGAGGAACGCGAGGAAGAAGCCCGGGAACATCGCGGAGGCGTAGAGCTTGACCACGGACTGGCCGGCGACCGCCGCGTACACGATGATCATCACCGAGGGCGGGATGAGGATCCCCAGCGTGCCCCCGGCGGTGATGACGCCCGAGGCGAGGCGCGTGTCGTAGCCCGCGCGCAGCATCGGGTTGAACGCGATCACGCCCATGAGCACCACCACCGCGCCCACGAGCCCGCTCGCGATGCCCCAGAACGTGCAGATCACGAGGGTCGCGACGGCGAGCGAGGCGGGAAGCCTCCGGAAGGCGAGCTGCACGCTGTAGAACATCTTGTCGACGAGCGCGCCGCGCTCCATCACGTAGCCCATCAGCACGAAGAGCGGGATGGAGATCAGCGTGTCGTTCGTCATCGCGCCGTAGGTGCGCTGGACGAAGAGGTCGAAGATGTGGTTCTGCGTCCAGGGCTGCGTCGGGTCGTGCAGCGCGAAGAACCCGAAGAACATGCCCAGGCCCATCAGGGTGAAGGCCGTCGGAAAGCCCATCATGATCACCACCACGATGAGCGCGAGCATCGTGAGCCCGAGTGCCGGATCGCTCATTGCTCGCTCCTTTCCGCGCCCTTCGCGCCGGACTGGCGCTGGCGCGCCGCCTCGTCGATCTCGTGCACGCTCTCGATCGCGCGCTTGCGCGATTCCTCGTCCACGTACTGGCTGTTGGCGAGCTGCTCCTCGACCACGTCGATCTCCTCGGCGTCCTTGAGGCGGTCGGGCCAGCGCCCGGTCCTGAGGCAAATGACGCAGCGGATGATCTCGGCGATGCCCTGGATCAGCACCAGGGTCCCCGCGATCGGGATGATCGCCTTGAAGTGGTAGAGCGGCGGGCCGTTGGCGGTGTCGTTCACGTGCTCGTCGATGACCCAGGAGGCGTGCGCGAAGTCCCAGCCCGCGTACGAGAGCGCCGCGATGCCCGGCAGGAAGAAGACGACGTAGAGCACGAGGTCGAGGCTCGCCTGCAGCCTCGGCTTCATGGAGCTGTAGAGGAAGTCGCCGCGCACGTGCCCGTCCTGCGAGAGCGTGTAGGCGCCGCACATCATGAAGAGCACCCCGTACAGCATGTAGTCCGCGTCGAATGCCCACGCGGTCGGCGCGTTGAGCGCGTAGCGCTTCAGCACCTCGACGCACACGGCGCCCGTGAGCACCAGGATCAGCCAGGATGCGGCCTTGCCGGTCCACGTGCTGATGTGGTCGATCGTGATCAGGTATTTCTGGATTCCCATCGTTGCCATCGCCCATTTCCCTTTCGCGAAACTTGCCCCTTTTGCCCGCCGCATCGCGCAAAAAAGCCACCCCGCGTGGGCACGGGGTGGCTCGGGCGCACGGCGACGGCGGGGTCTAGGCCTTCTTGCCGCCGAAGTAGTGGTTGAAGGCGATGCGGTAGTCGACGTTCTGGTCGTACTGCCAGCCCCCGACCCGCTGGGCGAACGCCTTCTGCGAGTCGAGCACCTTCTTGAACCAGGGGTTGTCCGCGGACTTCTTCGCGATGGTCTCGTCCCAGACCTTGAGCTGGGCCTGCAGGACCGAGTTCGGCGTCTTGTAGACCTTGACCTTGTCCTTGGCCTGGATCTCGATGTAGTCCTGCGAGTAGCGGTCCATCGCCTTCCACGCCATGTCGGCGGAGGCGGCCTCGACGGCGTTCGCGATGATGTTCTTGAGCTTGTCGGGCAGCGCGTCGTACTTCTTCTTGTTGAAGAGGATCTCGAGCGTCTCCGCGGACTGGTGGAAGCTCTGCATCATGTAGACCTTGCGCACGTCGGGGAAGCCCAGCGCCTTGTCCGAGGAGGGGTTGTTGAACTCGGCCGCGTCGATGAGGCCGCGGTCGAGCGCGGGCACGATGTCCGGGCCCGCGAGCGCGTTCACGGCCGCGCCCATCGCGGTGAACATCTCGATGCCGAGGCCCACCGTGCGGAACTTGAGGCCCTTGAAGTCGGCGACGCTGCGGATGGGCTTGTTGTACCAGCCGAGCGGCTCGGTCGCCATCGGGCCGTAGGGGAAGGAGACCACGTCCATGCCGATCGACTTGTAGATGTCGGCGAGGATCTCCTTGCCGCCGCCGTACTTGTGCCACCCGAGCAGCATGTTCGAGTCCATGCCGAACGCCGGGCCGGAGCCCCAGAGCGCGAGCGCGGCCTGCTTGCCGTACCAGTACACGAGCACGCCGTGTCCGCCGTCGAGCGTGCCCTTCGACACCGCGTCGAGCAGGTCGAAGGCCTTCACGACCGCCCCGGCGGGGAGGACCTCGATCTTGAGGTCCCCGCCCGTCATGTCGTTCACCTTCTTCGCGTAGTCGAGCGCGTACTCGTGGAAGATGTCCTTGGTGGGCCAGGTCGATTGCCAGCGCCAGGTGATCGGCCCCGTCTGGCCCTTCGAGATCATCGGGAAGGCGAGGGTCGAAGCGGCGGCAGCGCCGGCTATGAACTTGCGACGGGTCGGGCTCGGCGCCGCGGACGCGGACGCCTTTTTGGCTTCCTTCATGGGGTCCTCCTAGGGTTGTGGGGCTTCTTGCGCTTGGTGACGCACTTTTTCGTGGGCGGAAGGCCGCGCCCCCCGCGGCAACCGAGGCATCGTAGTCTGCATGCAAGGGGAAGGCAAGGTGCCCGAAGGCTGGATCGGGTGCCCTCGAAGACTTCCTACTGAGGGTAAAAGCCGTGGATACCGGCTGTTCGGGCCTGGACCGCTGAGCGCGTCCTTACCGCGCTGCCTTGCGGCGCGAGGGGCACCGCCCTAGACTCCGGCGAGCCCCCGGAGGCCCCTATGGAAGCGCCAGTTGCGGTCGAGACCGCGAAGCACGTGCTGCACGTGCTCGCCGTGATCCTCTTCGTCGGAGCCGCCGTCGGCGCGCTCGCCGGGAGGCTCAGGGTGCCCGACGTCGCGCTCTTCCTCGTGGCCGGCATGCTGCTCGGGCCGGGCGTAGCCGGCGCGATCGAGGTTCGGGCCGATTCCGCGCTCAACCAGCTCGTGCTGATCTTCGGCGCGTCCTACGTCCTGTTCGACGGGGGCGCGTCGCTGCGGCTGAAGGTGCTGAAGGAGGTGTGGATCACGATCGTCATCCTCGCGACCCTCGGGGTGCTGGCCACCGCGGCGATCACGGGCCTCGCCGCGAGCTACCTGCTCGGAATCCCGCTCGCGGCCGCGCTGCTGCTGGGCTCGACCATCGCGTCCACCGACCCGGCCACGCTCGTTCCGGTGTTCCGCCAGGTCCGCATCCGGGAGCGCGTGGCGCAGACCGTCATGGCGGAATCCGCATTCAACGACGCGACCGGCGCGATCGCCACGTTCGCCGCGCTCGGCATCGCCACGGGCCGGGGCGAGCTCTCGATCGCGGGCTCGCTCGCGGAGCTCGTCAAGCAGGCGGGCATCGGCGTGCTGGTCGGCGGCGCGCTGGGCTGGGCCGCAGCGTGGCTGATCGCCCACGAGAGGTTCGGCTTTCTCCAGGAGTACGCTCCGGTGGTCACGCTGATGGCGGTGATCGGCGCCTACCTCGCGGCCGACGGCGCGCGCTCGAGCGGGTTCATGGCGGTGTTCGTGTTCGGGATCGTCCTCGGCAACAAGGACGCGTTCGGCTTCGCGATGGAGGACCGGGAGGAGGAGAAGCTCGCGGACTTCGTGGCGACGACCGCGCTCGTCATGCGCATGTTCATCTTCGTCCTGCTGGGGACCCAGGTCGATTTCGGGCTCATGGGGCGCCACCTGGCCGGCGCGATCGGGGTGGTCGCCGTGTTCATGCTCGCGGCCCGGCCCGCGACGGTCTTCCTCTGCGCGCTGCCGGATCGCCGCGCCCGCTGGTCGATGAAGGAGCTGCTGTTCATGTGCTGGACGCGGGAGACGGGCGTGATCCCCGGCGCGCTGGCGGGGCTGCTCGTGGGCATGCAGGCGCCTCACGCGAAGCTGATCGCCTCCGTCACCTTTGTCGCCATCCTCGCCACCATCCTGGTCCAGGCGACGACCACCCGCTGGCTCGCCGGCCGCCTCGGCCTGCTCGAGGAGGAGGCCCGGGCGCCCGCCTGAGGGTCCCGGCGCGTTACACTCGCGCAGGGAGGCAGCGCAGATGGCGTCGTGGATGCGGTTCGAGTCGGGAGGACGCACGGGCTTCGGCCGCGTGGAGGGCGATCGCGTCGCGGTGCACGAAGGCGACCTCTTCGCCTCGCCGCGTCCCACGGGCGAGACCCTGGCGATCGGCTCCGTGCGCGTGCTCACGCCCACCGTGCCCACCAAGATGATCGCGCTCTGGAACAACTACCGCGCGCTCGCCGAGAAGCTCGGCCAGGCGATCCCCCCCGAGCCGCTCTGGTTCCTCAAGGCGCCCAATTCCTTCCTCGCCCACGGCGAGACCATCCGCAGGCCCGCCTCCTACGACGGGAAGGTGGTGTACGAGGGCGAGCTGGGCGTAGTGATCGGGCGGCACTGCCGGGCGGTCTCCGAGGCCGAGGCCGCGCAGGCGATCTTCGGCTACACGTGCGTGAACGACGTGACCGCCGCCGAGATCATCAACCGGGACGCGAGCTACGCGCAGTGGGTGCGCGCGAAGAGCTTCGACACCTTCGGGGTGTTCGGCCCGGTCGTCGCCACGGGCCTCGACCCGGCCGCGCTCTCCGTGAGGCTCGTGCTGAACGGCCAGGAGCGCCAGAACTACCCGTGCTCCGACATGATCTTCCCGCCCGCGCGCCTGGTGAGCCTCCTCTCGCGCGACGCGACCCTCGAGCCCGGCGACGTGATCTGCTGCGGGACCTCGATCGGCGTGGGCTCGATGAAGCCCGGCAGCGAGGTGTCGGTCGCCATCGAAGGCATCGGCACGCTCTCCAACCGCTACGAGTGAGGAACCCGTCATGGCCCTTCCGCTCCTGCCCACCACCATCGCCGGGAGCCTCCCGAAGCCCGCCTGGCTCGCCGAGCCCAACAAGCTCTGGGCCCCGTGGAAGCTCGGGGGCGAGGCGCTCGCCGAGGGCAAGCGCGACGCGGTGCGCCTCGCGGTCGCCCTCCAGGAGAAGAGCGGCATCGACATCGTGACCGACGGCGAGCAGACGCGGCGCCACTTCGTGAACGGCTACATGGAGAAGCTCGAGGGGATCGACTTCGCGAACCTCCGGACCGTGCGCATCCGCGACCGCTACGACGCCAACGTCCCGCGGGTGGTGGGCCCCGTGCGCCGTCCCTCCCCGGTGCATTCCGAGGACGTGAGGTTCCTGCGCTCGGTGACGACGCACGCGATCAAGTTCACGCTGCCGGGCCCCATGACCATGGTGGACACGCTCTACGACGAGCACTACCGCAGCCGCGAGAAGCTCGCCATGGCCTTCGCCGAGATCCTCAACCAGGAGGCGCGCGAGCTCGCCGCGCTCGGCGTGGACGTGATCCAGTTCGACGAGCCCGCGTTCAACGTGTACTTCGACGAGGTGCGCGACTGGGGCATCGCCACGCTCGAGCGGGCGCGCCGGGACGTTCCGTGCAAGTGCGCGGTGCACATCTGCTACGGCTACGGCATCGAGGCGAACATCACGTGGAAGAAATCCCTGGGCAGCGAGTGGCGCCAGTACGAGCAGACCTTCCCGCTGCTGGCGAAATCCACCATCGACCAGGTCTCGCTCGAGTGCGCGAACTCGCGGGTGCCCATCGACCTCATCGCGCTGCTTGAGGGCAAGGACGTGCTGGTGGGGGCGATCGACGTGGCGACCCCCCGCGTGGAGACGCCCGAGCAGGTGGCGAAGGTGATCCGCGAGGCGTTGAAGCACGTCCCCCGCGAGCGCCTGTATCCCTGCACCAACTGCGGCATGGTGCCGCTCGCGCGCGAGGTGGCCGCGGGCAAGCTCGCCGCGCTGGGGGCCGGCGCCGCGCTGGTCCGCGACGAGCTCGTCTGAGGCGCGCTATTCGGCCGCCGCCGCGGCGGCCTGGGTCGTGGCGAGCAGGCGGGCGGAATTCCTCTCCAGCCAGCGGCGGATGCGGTTGGCGTCGGCCACGCGCGTGAGGCGGCCCCACGAGTCGAGGAGCACGATCACGATGGGCTGGTCGGCGATCATCGCCTGCATCACCAGGCACTTCCCCGCCTCGTTGATGTAGCCCGTCTTCGACAGGGCGATCTTCCAGTCGGAGTGGCGCACGAGCGAGTTGGTGTTCACGAAGCTCAACTTCCGCTTCGAGTCCGGCAGCTGGACCGTCGCCGCGCTCGTGGTGGTGTACTCCCGGATCAGCTCGTAGCCCGAGGCGGCGGCCACAAGCTTGCCCAGGTCCGCGGGGCTCGACACGTTCCCGGGCGACAGCCCCGAGGAATCCACGTACCGGGTCTGCGTGAGGCCGAGGGAAGCCGCCTTCGCGTTCATCGCCGCGACGAAGGCCGGGAGCCCTCCCGGGTAGCTGCGCCCGAGCGCCGAGGCCGCGCGGTTGTCGCTCGCCATGAGCGCGAGGCGCAGCAGGTCGTCGCGCCGGAAGCGGCTGCCGATGGGAAGCCTCGAGTGGGTGTTCTTGACGAGGTCGATGTCGTCGGTCGTGATCTCGATCGGCTCGTCGAGCGGAAGCTTCGAGTCGAGGACCACCATCGCGGTCATGAGCTTGGTGATCGAGGCGATGGGCGCCTGCTGGTCCGCGTTCTTCGCGAAGAGCGTCTGGCCCGTGGCCGGATCGAGCACCAGCGCGCCGGAGGAGCGCACGAACGGGTCGCCGGAAAGCTCGACCACCGCGGTGCGATGGGCGGCCGTGTCCGCGGCGTCGGCGGCGACGGAAAGCGCGGCGAGGACCAGAATGGCGAGGAGACGCTGCACGGGAGTCGGGCTCCTTCTTGGGGCTGGCGAAACCATAGCAAACAAAACGGGTTCGTGACAACATTTAGAAGAATTCTCAGGTTTACCCCCCAACCCACTGATTCTGATGGCCCATTCCGGCCCCAAGCCCCCCCACCCCGATACGCTCGCCGTGGCGACGGCGCCCACGCCGTCCTCGAG
>DASPRQ010000030.1:0-25197 GCA_035624355.1 Usitatibacter sp.
TGGCGCAGATCACGCCGCCCGTGGGCTTCAACCTCTTCGTGCTGCAGGGGATGACCCGGCGCGAGATCACCTGGATCGCGCGCGTGTCGTTCCCGCTCTTCCTGCTCATGGTGGCAGCGGTGGGCCTCATCTTCTTCTTCCCCGGGTTCGTCACCTGGCTTCCGGGGCGCATGCGCTAGCCCCGTGTCACAATGGGCTTCCCTGCCCGCCCCGGAGGCCCCATGGACAGCGACAAGACCGTCAGGAACGCCTTCCTCGACACCGTCGTGCGCCAGATCGAGTCGGGGGAGCCGCCCGTGGCCAAGGCCACCTACGAGCGCCTCATCGCGGCGGGGCAATCGCACACGCAGGCCCTGCACCTCATCGCCGCCGCCCTGCGCAGCGAGATGGACCGGATGCTCGCCGACGCCAAGCCCTTCGACAACCAGCGCTACGCGGAGCTGCTCGCGAAGATCGCCCCCGAGGGCTGAGCCCTTGTGCCTCATCGTGGTCGCGTGGCGCGCCCGCGCCGACCTTCCCCTCGTCGTCGCCGCCAACCGCGACGAGTGGCGCGACCGCCCCGCCGAGCCCGCGCGCTGGTGGCCCGGTGAGCCCGAGCTCCTCGCCGGCCGCGACCTGAAGGCCGGCGGCACGTGGATGGGCGTCACGCGCGGCGGGCGCTTCGCGGCGGTGACCAACTTCCGCGACCCCTCGGACCGCCGCTCCACCGCCCGCTCGCGCGGCGAGCTGGTCACGGGCTTCCTCGCCGGCGCCGATTCGCCCCCGGCCTTCCTCGCGGCCCTCGCCACCCGCGCGGGCGAGTACAACGGCTTCAACCTCATCGTGGGCGACGGGACGAGCCTGTGGTACTTCGGCAGCCGCGAGGGCGGCGCGCGTGCCATCGAGCCGGGGGTGCACGGCCTGTCCAACCACCTCCTCGACGAGCCCTGGCCCAAGGTGACCCGGGGGCGGCGGGCGATGGAGCGGGCGCTCGCGGACGCCGACCCCGCCCCCGCGCTCTTCGCGCTGCTCGCCGACCGGCAGGGGGTGCCGGACGCGGAGCTTCCCGACACCGGAGTGGGCCTCGAGTGGGAGCGGCGCCTCGCCTCCCCGCTCATCACCGGGGCCGACTACGGGACGCGCGCCTCGACGGTGGTCGCGTTCTCCGCCGCCGGGGAGGTCGCCTTCGAGGAGCGCGCGCTGGACGCCGACGGCCGGGTGGTTTCCCGCACGAACCATGCGTTTCGTCAAGTTGACGGGGGAGCCGGCGTGGATAGAATCGCGCGTCCCCCCACCCCCAGGAGCAAGCCATGATCCGCCGCATCGCCGCCGCCCTCCTGCTCGCCGCGCTCCCGGTCGCCGGGGCGCTCGCGCAGGCGCCCATCGTCATCAAGTTCAGCCACGTCGTCGCCCCCAACACGCCGAAGGGCAAGGGCGCCGAGTACTTCAAGAAGCTCGCCGAGGAGCGCACCCACGGCCGCGTGAAGGTCGAGGTGTACCCCAACAGCACGCTCTACAAGGACGCCGAGGAAGTCGACGCGCTGCAGTTGGGCGCGGTGCAGATGCTCGCCCCGTCGCTCGCGAAATTCGGCCCCCTGGGCGTGCGCGACTTCGAGGTGTTCGACCTGCCCTACCTCTTCGACAACTACGACGAGCTGCACAAGGTCACCTACGGCAAGATCGGCCAGGACCTCTTCAAGAAGCTCGAGCCCAAGGGCATCATCGGCCTCGCGTACTGGGACAACGGCTTCATGGACATGAGCGCCAACAAGCCCCTGCGGACCCCGGCCGACTTCCGCGGCCTCAAGATGCGCATCCAGTCCTCGAAGGTGATCGACAGCCAGATGCGCGCTCTGGGCGCGATCCCGCAGGTGATGGCCTTCTCCGAGGTGTACCAGGCGCTGCAGACGGGCGTCGTGGACGGCACCGAGAACCCGCCCTCCAACCTCTACACGCAGAAGATGCACGAGGTGCAGAAGTACCTCACGCTCTCCGACCACCACTACCTCGGCTACGCGGTGATCGTGAACAGGAAGTTCTGGGACGGGCTGCCGCCCGACATCCGCCAGACGCTGGACCAGGCGATGGTCGACACGACCAAGTACGTGAACCAGATCGCCCAGAAGGAGAACGACGACGCGCTCGAGGCGGTCCGCAAGAGCGGCAAGACCGAGATCATCACGCTCACCCCCGAGCAGAAGCGCGAATGGATGAAGGCCCTCGTCAAGGTCCACAAGGAGAACGAGTCGCGCATCGGCAAGGACCTGATCGAGTCGATCTACAAGGAAACGGGGTTCGACCCCGGCAAGCTGTAAGTCGCAAGGCTCGCGGGCCGGGGGTTCCCCCGGCCCGTTTCGCTTCGGGGGAGGCGGCGTGCGAGTGTTGCTGAAGGTGCTCGACCGGCTGGAGGAGTGGCTGATCGCCTCGCTCATCGCGGGCGCGACGCTCCTCATCTTCGTCGCCGTCGCCCACCGCTACGCGCTCGACCTGAGCGCCAAGTACCACTTCGACCGGGTGTACGACACGCTCTTCCAGGTGAACCTCGCCTGGGCGCAGGAGCTGTGCATCTACATGTTCGTGTGGATGGCGAAGTTCGGCGCGGCCTACGGCGTGCGCACCGGCATCCACGTGGGCGTCGACGTGCTGGTGAACAAGCTCCCGCCGAAGGGACGCTCCGCGTCGATCCTCTTCGGCCTCCTCGCCGGCGCTTTCTTCACCGGCATCGTCGCGTACTTCGGCGCCTCGTTCGTGTGGAACCTCGCGCACACCGACCAGACCTCGCCCGACATGGAGGTCCCGATGTGGATCGTCTACCTCGCGATCCCGCTGGGCTCCGGCCTCATGTGCTTCCGCTTCCTGCAGGTCGCCTGGCGCTTCTGGCGGAGCGGCGAGCTGCCGCACCACGACGCGGCGCACGTCGAGGGCGTCGATCCCGCCGCCTCCCCCGCCCTCGCCCCGCAGCCCCAGGGAGCGGCGCGATGAGCGCGGTGATGCGGCCCGCGGTCATGACGCCGCGCGCGGCGACCGCGACCGTCGCGGTGATCCTCGCGCTCCTCCTCGCGATCGCCTTCACGAGCAACGCCGGCATCATCTTCGCGCTCCTCGTGGCGCTGATGCTCACGGGCATGCCGATCTCGATCGCGCTCGGGCTCACGGTCCTCGTGTTCCTCTTCACGATGACCGACGTCTCGATCCAGTCGGTGGGCCTCAAGCTCTTCACCGGCATCGAGAAGTTCGAGATCATGGCGGTGCCGTTCTTCATCCTCGCGGGCACCTTCCTCACGCACGGCGGGGTGGCGCGCCGCATGATCGACTTCGCCACCTCGCTCGTCGGGCACCTCTCGGGCGGGCTCGCGCTCGCGGGCATCGTCGCCTGCGCCATGTTCGCGCTCGTCTGCGGGTCGAGCGTCGCGACCGTCGTCGCGATCGGCTCGATCGTGCTCCCCGAGATGGTGCGCAAGGGCTACCCGATGCGCTTCGGCGCCGGGGTGATCACCGTCGCGGGATCGCTCGGGATCCTCATGCTCCCGTCGATCCCGAAGGTGATCTACGCGGTGGCGACGAACACCTCCATCGGCGCCCTCTTCGTGGCCGGGCTGCTGCCCGGGATCCTCCTCACGCTGATGCTGTGCACCGTCACGTGGTGGATCGCGAAGAAGAACGACTACGCGCGGATGGAGCGCCAGACCTGGGCGCAGCGCTGGATCGCGTTCCGCCGCAGCGTCTGGGGCCTGATGCTCGTCGTGATCATCATCGGCGGCATCTATTCGGGCATCTTCACCGCGACCGAAGCGGCGGCGATGGCGGCGGTGTACTCGTTCTTCGTCTCCGTCTTCGTGTACAAGGACCTGAAGATGCGCGACGTGCCGAAGGTGCTGCTCAATTCGGCGAACACGTCCGCGATGCTGCTCTACATCATCACGAACGCGGTGCTCTTCTCGTTCATCCTCACCAACGAGAACATCCCGAACGCGCTCGCGCAGTGGTTCCTCTCGAAGAACCTCAACTGGGTCGAGTTCCTGCTGATCGCGAACCTGATGCTGCTCATCGCCGGCAACTTCATGGAGCCGTCGTCGTGCATCCTGATCATGGCGCCGATCCTCTATCCCACGGCGGTGGGCCTCGGCATCAACCCCGTGCACCTCGGGATCCTCATCGACGTCAACATGGAAGTGGGCCTGTGCCACCCGCCCGTGGGGCTCAACCTCTACGTCGCCTCCGGCATCTCGCGATTGGGGATCACGGAGCTCACCAAGGCCGTGCTGCCGTGGCTCGTCACGATGCTGGTGTTCCTCGTGATCGTGACGTACTGGCCGGAGCTCTCGCTCTTCCTGCCGCGCGCGATGAAGATGATGTAGGCGCGCGGGGGGCCGCGCCGGCGCGCTAAGCTTCCGCCTTCCGCATGGAACCCGGGCCTCTCTATCTCGCCATCGACCAGGGCACGCACGCGAGCCGCGCGGTCGTGCTGGACCGCCGTGGGCGCGTGGTCTCGCAGGCCGAGCGCGCGATCTCGCTCGCGCGGCCCCGTCCCGACTGGGCCGAGCAGGACGGCGAGGAGATGGTCGCCTCGATCGTCGAGGCGGCGCGCGAGGCGCTCGCCGCCCTGGGAGGGCGTGCGCGCGAGGTCGCCGCCGCGGGCCTCGCGAGCCAGCGCGCGAGCTGCGCGTGCTGGGACCGGCGCCACGGCCGCGCGCTCGCCCCGCTCTTCAGCTGGCAGGACCGCCGGGCGCACGAGTGGCTCCGCCAATTCGAGCCGCACGGCGAATCCGTGCACCGCAAGACGGGCCTCTTCCTCTCGGCGCACTACGGGGCAAGCAAGCTGCGCTGGGCGCTCGACAACCTGCCCGCAGTACGCGCGGCCCGCGAGGACGGCACCCTCGCCTGGGGACCGCAGGCGAGCTTCCTCGTCTTCCGCCTCACCGAGGAGCGTTCGCTCTTCGCCGATCCGCAGTGCGCGGCGCGGACCCAGCTCTGGAACCTCGCCACGCGCGACTGGGACCCGGAGCTGCTCGCGCTCTTCGGCCTGCCCGCCGGGTTCCTCCCGAAGACCGCGCCCACGCGCCACCCGTTCGGGACGCTGCGCATCGGCGAGGCGGCCGTTCCCCTCGTCGCGGTGAACGGCGACCAGTCCGCGGCCGTGTTCGCCTTCGGCTGGCCCGAGGAGGATTCCGCGTACGTGAACATCGGCACGAGCGCCTTCGTGCAGCGCGCCGTGACGAAAGCGCCGCCGTACCTCCCCCGTAGCCTCACCGGCATCATCCTCGACGACGGCGCGACGACGGTGTACTCCGTCGAGGGCAACGTGAACGGGGCGGGCACGGCGCTCGAGTGGCTCGGCACCGCGCTCGGGATCGCGGACGCCGAGGCGCGGCTTCCCGAATGGCTCGATCGCCCGGGCGACCCGCCGCTCTTCCTCAACGGCATCGCGGGGCTCGGCGGCCCGTTCTGGAAGCCGGATTTCGAATCGCACTTCGTGGGCGAGGGCGAGTCGTGGCGGAAGGCGGTGGCGGTCGTCGAGAGCATGGCGTTCCTCCTCCAGGCGAACTTCGACGAGATCGACAGGTACGTGGCGCCGGCGCGGCGCATTCGCGTGAGCGGGGGCGTCTCGCGCCTCGACGGACTGTGCGCGAGGCTCGCCTCGGTGAGCGGCCTCCCGGTGCATCGCCGCCACGATCCGGAGGCCACCGCGCGCGGCATCGGCTACCTCGCTGCCGGCCGTCCTTCGCCCTGGAACGAGGACTCCTCCGGGGAGTCGCTCTTCGAGCCGCGGAACGATCCCGCGCTGCGCGCGCGCTACGCCCGCTGGCGCGCGCTCATGAAGGAGGCGACGGGCATTTGAAGCCGGGGCAGTGCGGCGGCGCGGGCTTCGCGCGCGCCACCTCGTCGGCGAGCTCCTTGCCCGTCTTGTAGTGGGGCACGCGGAAGACGAGGCGCTTCACGCGCTGGAAGAGCGCGTTGGAGCCGTTCACCTCGGTGTCCCAGTAGTGGTGCGCGAGCGCGAGGTTGCGCGGGGCGTCGAGCATGAAGGCGTCGTGGGAGCCCTTGCCGCCGAAGATGTAGAGCTTGCCGTCGAAGATCTCCCAGACGTCGGTGTCGCCGCCCCAGGGAATGGCGTACACCATGCCGTTGGCGCAGAAGCCCCCGAACTGCGGGATGTACTTCTCCGGCGCGGCGTCGAACAGCGCCTTGTGCTCGGCGGTGGCGAAGCGGAAGGTCACGCCCTCGTACACCGATTCGATCGCGGGCGAGCCGGCCTCGTCGCGATGGTCCGTGAAGTAGCTCACGACGTCGTGCCCGAAGAGGATGAGGTGCTTGTCGGGGCCGTCGGAGATCGCGTTCACCGGCGAGAGGCCCTCGCCGGGGCTCTCGGTCACGAGCGGGGCGCAGCCGGCGACCACGAAGGCCGCGCAGGCGGCGAGGAGTTTCACGTGGGCTTGCATGGGAGTCCTTCCTTCGTCGATGCGCCGGATCGTTTCTTATGCGGCGCGTGCATTCCCTTGGAACAGGCGGGCCCCAGGGAAATTCCCGATCGCACGCAACCCGCCGCCCTACGGCTCGTCGTCCAAGGTGCCGCCGCCCCCGGCCGCCGCGCGGCGGAGCCGGTCGTTCACCGCCTCCCACGCCGCGAGCGGCGGCGGCGCCTCGACGAGGATGCGCAGCGCGCCGCTGCGGTCCAGCGCGCGGAGGTTCCCGTAGAGGTCGTGCCCGTAGCGCAGCGGATCGTCGGGCGCGGCCACCCAGGCGGCGACGTCGATCCCCGCGGGCTTCGCGCGCATCGCGAGCACCGCCACGTCGCGCGACCTCGCCACCTCGGCGCCGAGCGAGCGCGCCTCCACGAGCGCGAGCGCCGTATGGGGCGCGTAGTGCGCGGCGAGCGTGCCCGAGGCGCGGGGCGCAGCCGCATCGCGCTCGGCGGGCGCCACGCCGAGCACGCCCTCGATGTCGCGGCGCGTGATCGCGCCGGGCCGCAGCAGCACCGGCGCCCCGCGCGTGAGGTCGACGATGGTCGATTCCAGCCCCACCCCGCACGCGCCGCCGTCGAGCACGGCGAGCTCCGGGCCGAATTCGTCGCGCACGTGCTGCGCCGTGGTCGGGCTCACGTGGCCGAAGCGGTTGGCCGAGGGGGCGGCGACCGCGCCGCTGCCGATCCGCGCGAATTCCCGCAGCAGCTCCTGCGCGACCGGGTGCGAGGGGCAGCGCAGGCCCACGCCGTCCTGCCCGCCGGTCACGGCCGCGGGCACGCGCGCCGCCTTCGGGAGGATCATCGTGAGCGGGCCCGGCCAGAAGCGGGCGGCGAGCGTCATCGCGCTCGCCGGCACCTCGCGCGCCCACTGCGCGATCGCGAGCGGATCGGCGAAGTGCACGATGAGCGGATGGCTCTCGGGGCGGCCCTTCAAAGCGAAGATCTTCGCTACCGCCCGCGGGTTCGTCGCGTCGGCGCCGAGGCCATACACGGTCTCGGTGGGAAAGGCGACGAGCTCGCCCTCGACGAGGCGGCGCGCGGCCTCCGCGACCGTCGCCATCAGTGCGCCTTCTCCCAGTCGTCGCCCACGCCCGCCTCCACGACGAGCGGGACGTCGAGGGTCGCGACCCCGGCCATGAGCTTCTCGACGCCGGGCTTCACGCGCTCGAGCTCGCCCCCGGGCACCTCGAGCACGAGCTCGTCGTGCACCTGCATCACGAGCTTCGCCGCGAGCGCCTCGCGCTCGATCCAGCCCTGCACCGCGATCATCGCCATCTTGATGAGGTCGGCGGCCGTGCCCTGCATCGGCGCGTTGATCGCCTGGCGCTCGGCGGCCTGGCGGCGCGCCACGTTGGACGAGCCGATGTCGGGCAGCCACAGGCGCCGCCCGAACACCGTTTCCACGTAGCCGCGCTCGCGCGCCTCGTTGCGCGTGCGCTCCATGTACGCCGCCACCCCGGGGTAGCGCGCGAAGTACTTCTCCATGTAGCTCTGCGCGGCGGAGCGCTCGATGTCGAGGTTGGAGGCGAGCCCGAAGGCGCTCATGCCGTAGATGAGCCCGAAGTTGATCACCTTGGCGTAGCGGCGCTGCTCGCTCGTGACCGCCTCGGGAGGCGTGTCGAAGACTTCGGCGGCCGTGTGGCGGTGCACGTCCTCGCCCTTGGCGAAGGCCTCGAGCAGGCTCTTGTCGCCCGACAGGTGCGCCATGATGCGCAGCTCGATCTGCGAGTAGTCGGCCGAGACGATCTTCGAGCCGGGCGGGGCGACGAACGCCTCGCGGATGCGCCGCCCCTCGGCGGTGCGCACCGGGATGTTCTGCAGGTTCGGGTCGGTGGAGGCGAGGCGCCCGGTCACGGCCACGGTCTGCGCGTAGTTGGTGTGCACGCGCCCCGTCCTCGGGTTCACCATGCGCGGCAGCTTGTCGGTGTAGGTGCTCTTCAGCTTCGCGAGCGCCCGGTGCTCGAGCAGCGTCGCGCAGATCGGATGATCCTCCGCGAGCTTCTCGAGCACCTCCTCGTCCGTGGACGGCGCCCCCGAGGGCGTCTTCTTCACCACGCGCAGCTTCAGCCGCTCGAAGAGCACCTCGGCGAGCTGCTTGGGCGAGCCGAGGTTGAACGGGCCGCCGGCGAGCTCGTGGGCGCGGCGCTCGAGCCCGAGCATCTTCTGCCCCAGCTCCTGCCCCTGGGCCGCGAGCCGCCCCGCGTCGATCAGCACGCCGTTCCGCTCCATGGTGAGCAGCACGCCCGCCACGGGGATCTCGATCTCGCGGTAGATGCGCCGAAGCTTCGCGTCGCGCTCGATCCGCGGCCACATCGCCCGGTGCAGCTGGAGCGTCACGTCCGCGTCCTCGGCCGAGTAGTCCGTCGCGCGCTGCACGTCCACCTGCTCGAAGGGGATCTGCGAGGCGCCCTTGCCCGCCACGTCGGCGTACTGGATGAGGCCCGTGGCGCCGAGGTAGCGGGTGGCGAGCGCGTCCATGTCGTGGCGCTGGTGGCTCTCGAGCACGTACGACTCGAGGAGCGTGTCGTGCTCGACGCCGCGCACCGTCACGCCGTGGTTGGCGAGCACGTGGCGGTCGTACTTCGCGTTCTGCCCGACCTTCGGCCGCGAGACGTCCTCGAGCCACGGCCGCAGGCGCTCGAGGACCTGCGCGAGGGGAAGCTGCGCCGGCGCCCCCGCGTAGCGGTGCCCGACCGGGACGTAGGCGCCCTCGCCCGGCGTGACGGCGAAGGCGAGCCCCACGAGCTGCGCGCTCATCGGATCGAGGCTCGTGGTCTCCGTGTCGAGGCAGGCGAGCGGGGCCGCGGCGAGCTTCGCGGCCCAGCGCTCGAGGCCCTCCGCGTCGAGCACCGTCTCGTAGCGGCGCGTGGCGACGAAGGGCGTCGCGTCGGCCTTGGGCTCGAGGGTCGCGGTGAGGAGCGCGAAGTTGCGCCCGCCCTTGCCCGCCGCCTCGCCCGCCGGCGGCCCGCCGCGCCGCGGGCCGGCCCCGGCGCCCGCCTCGCCGCCCTTGCCGAGCGCCTCGCGGAGCGTTCGGAAGCCGAAGCGCTCGTAGAGCGCGGCGAGCGCCGCATCGTCGGAGCCGCGGTCCACGAGCGACTCCACCTCGAAGGGGAGCTCGACGTCGGTCTTCACGGTGAGCAGGCGCCGCCCCGTGGGCAGCCACGCGGCGGCCTTGCGCAGGTTCTCGCCCACCACCCCCTTCACCTCGCCCGCGTGCGCGACCACTTCCTCGAGCGAGCCGTACTGCTCGACGAGCTTCGAGGCGGTCTTCGGCCCCACCTTCTCCACGCCGGGGACGTTGTCCACGGCGTCCCCCATGAGCGCGAGGTAGTCGACGATCTTCTCCGGCGGCACCCCGAACTTCGCCTTCACGCCCGCGGGATCGAGCTTCTCCATGGGCACGGCCATGGTGTTCACCCACAGCACGCGGTCGGTCACGAGCTGCGTGAGGTCCTTGTCGCCCGTGGAGATCACCGAGTCCCAGCCGTGCTCGCCCTCGGCGTGGGTGACGAGCGTGCCGATCACGTCGTCGGCTTCCACGCCCTCGACGATCACGAGCGGCCAGCCGAGCGCGCGGATCACCTCGTGCAGCGGCGCGATCTGGCGCGCGAGGTCCTCGGGCATCGCCTGGCGCGTGGCCTTGTACTCGGGGTAGATCTCGTCGCGGAAGGTCTTGCCCTTGGGGTCGAACACGCAGGCGATATAATCGGAGGGGAAATCCTGCTTGAGCTTCCTCAGCATGTTGATCACGCCGAGGATCGCGCCCGTGGGCTCGCCCGAAGGCGAGCGGAACTCGGGCAGCGCGTGGAAGGCGCGGTAGAGATAGCTCGAGGCGTCGACGAGCAGCAGGCGTTTCCTCGGTTCCGTCATCGGAGTCCGAAACCCTCGATTCGCGATCTGGAGAGCGCCATGGCCGCCAACCCCCCCAAGGTCCCCAAGCCCTCGGACCCGCAGCTCGTCCGCCGCTCGCAGAACTCGGCGCGCGAGGCGTGGCGCATGTTCGAGATTATCGCAGAGTTCGTCACCGCGACCGAGCGGCTGCAGACGATCCAGCCCGCGGTGGCGGTGTTCGGCAGCGCGCGCGCGACGCCCGGGCACCGCTACTACGAGCTCGCCGAGGACATCGCGCGGCGCCTCTCGGAGGCGGGATTCTCGGTGATCTCCGGCGGCGGCCCCGGGATCATGGAGGCGGCCAACCGCGGCGCCTACGAGGGCCGCAGCCCCAGCGTGGGCCTCAACATCCAGCTTCCCCACGAGCAGGTCGCGAACGCCTACCAGGACGTCTCGCACACCTTCCAGCACTTCTTCGCCCGCAAGGTGATGTTCGTGAAGCTCTCGTGCGCCTTCGTGATGATGCCGGGCGGCTTCGGCACGCTCGACGAGCTGATGGAGGTGCTCACCCTCGTGCAGACCGGCAAGATCCGCAAGGTGCCCGTCATCCTCGTGGGGAGCGCCTTCTGGAGCGGACTCTTGCAGTGGATCAAGGGGACGCTGCGCGAAGAGGGGATGATCGGCGTGGAGGATCCCGACCTGCTGCAGGTGATCGACGACCCGCAGTCGGTGGTCGAGGCGATCTTCGCGCACTACCAGTCGCGCGGGTTCGAGCCGAGCCCGTCGGAACGCGAGGCGGAGCTCGCGCTCTAAACTGATACACTTCGCGTGCGAATCGAGGCCCCCATGCAAGACATCGATTTCGACCGGCGCATCGGCGCGGCGCTCGCGGCCGCCGCCCTCCTCGCCGCGGCCGCCGCGCTTCCCGCCGCGGCCCAATCGCCCGAGCGCGCCAAGCCTCCCGGCACCGTGCCCCTCGAGCAGGTTCCACCGCCCCCGCCCGCCTCGCTCACCACCGAGCCCGAGCCGAAGCCGGAGATCACCACGCGCGTGCAGGGCGGGGAGACCGTGCAGGAGTACCGCATCCACGGCAAGCTCTACATGATGCGGGTGACGCCGAAGCACGGCGTCCCGTACGTTCTGATGGACGTCAAGGGAGACGGCACGTTCACGCGCCTGGACAACTCGCTCGACAGCGGCCTGCGCGTGCCCCAGTGGGTCCTGATGGAGTTCTGAGCGAGCCCACCGCGCGATGTCGGTTTTCACCCCCGTCTCGGACGCCGACGCGCGCGCCCTGCTCGAGCATTACGCCCTGGGCGAGCTCGAGCGGCTCGAGGGCATCGCGCAGGGCGTGGAGAACACCAACTACTTCCTCACCACCACGACGGGCGAGTACGTCCTCACGCTCTTCGAGCACATCCCGCGCTCGGACCTGCCGTTCTACGTGGGCCTCATGGACCACCTCGCCCGTCGCGGCGTGGCCTGCCCGGTCCCGATGCGCCGCGAGAACGGCGGGATGATCTCCGAGGTGAACGGCAAGCCCGCGTGCATCGTGACGAAGCTCGCCGGGGCGCCGCGCGCGCATCCCGGCGTCGGGGACTGCCGCGCCGCCGGCGCAATCCTCGCGCGCGTGCACGTGGCCGCCGTCGACTACGACGCCGGGCTCGCGAACTGGCGGGGCCGCGAGTGGCGCGAGCGCTTCGCCGGGATCCTCGCGCCGAAGCTCTCGGCCGCGGAGAACGAGCTCATCGCCTCCGAGAACCGCTACCAGGCCATGCACGACGACACGGTGCTCCCGCAGGGCGTGATCCACGGCGACTTCTTCCACGACAACGTGCTCTGGGACGAGGACGGCCGCGGCGGCGTGATCGACTTCTACTTCGCCTGCGACGACGCGCTCGCCTACGACGTGGCCATCGCCGTGAACGACTGGTGCGCCACGCCCGAGGCCCGGCTCGACGCACCCCGCGTCGCCGCGTTCATCGAGGGCTACGAATCGGAGCGCCCCCTGGAGGAGCTCGAGCGCGCGATGTGGCCGGTGATGCTGCGGCGCGCGGCGCTGCGCACGTGGCTCGGCCGCCTGGGCTACAACCACTTCCCGCGCGCCTCCGAGATGACCATCCCGAAGGACCACGGGTTCTCGCGCCGGCTCCTCGAGCACCACCTCGCGCACGCGAGGGCGCTCGCCTGATGGACCCCACCATCCGGGTCGCGGAGCTCGGCGCGGGGCGGGGCCCGGCCTGGCTCGCCGAATCCTTCCGCCTGTTCCGCGGCGCGCCCCTGCAGTGGATCGCGCTGTGCGCGGGCTGGCTCGCGATCTCGCTCGGGCTGCTGCTCGTGCCCTTCCTCGGGCTCGTGGTCTCCAACCTCCTGCAGCCCGTGTTCTTCGCGAGCTTCGCGATCGCCGCCTACCGCCAGGCCTCGGGCGAGCGCCTCGTGATGAGGGACCTCTTCCGCGGCTTCCGGCGCAACATGCGCGCGCTGGTGAACCTCGGAGCGCTGCTGCTGCTCGCGCAGCTCGTGATCCTGATGCTCATGGCCGCGCTCGGCATGCCCATGGTCGAGGAGGGCGACCACATCCTCACGGTCGAGGAATACGTGGAGCTGCTCCAGGGCAAGGAGTGGATCCTCGGGATCGGCTTGGGGCTCACCGTGCTCGTGAAGGGGGCGCTGTGGTTCGCCCCGCCCCTCATCGCCTTCCACGGCATGAGCACGACCCACGCGGTCCGCTGGAGCGTCTACGCGGCGTTCGCGAACCTCGGCGCGATGCTCGCCTACGGCGCGGTGCTGCTCGTCCTCTTCGTGGCGGGGATGCTTCCCTGGGCCCTGGGCCTCGTCGTCGTGCTGCCGCTCGCGGCGATCAGCACCTACGTGGGGTACCACGAGGTGTTCGAGGCCACCCCCGCGCCCGACGCTACACCGCCGTGAGCTTGGCGTACTGCAGCGCGAGCCACTTCGTCCCCTCGCCCGCGAAGCGCACCTGCACGCGCGCGTCCAGGCCCCGGCCCTCGAAGTTGAGCACCACGCCTTCGCCGAACTTCGCGTGGCGCACGCTCTGCCCGATGGCGAAGGGCTGCTCGTCGGGGCGCGGCATCTCGAAGGGCGCGCGCCGCACCGGCGCCGGATAGCGGCTGCGGTCGGCCATCGGGGCGCGTCCGCCGCCCGAGCTCCAGGCGCCGGTGCCGGCCGCGTACGAGGCCCCCGCGCCGCGGCGCTCGAAGGGCCGGTCCGGGAGCACGATCCACTTGCACAGCTGCGGCGGGACCTCCTCGACGAAGCGCGACACGATGCCGTAGCGCGGCTGGCCGTGCAGCATGCGGCTTCCCGCGTAGGAGAGGTACAGGCGCCTGCGCGCCCGCGTGATCGCCACGTACATGAGGCGCCGCTCCTCCTCGAGGCCGCCGTCCTCGGAGAGGCTGTTCTCGTGGGGGAAGAGCCCCTCCTCGAGGCCCGAGATGAACACCGCCGAGAACTCCAGCCCCTTCGCCGAATGCACCGTCATGAGCTGCAGCGCGTCCTCGCCGGCGGCCGCCTCGCGCTCGCCCGCCTCGAGGCTCGCGTGGGTGAGGAAGGCGGAGAGCACCTGGCGCTCCGGCGAGCCCGCGCCCGCGACGTCCTCCTCGGCCTCGCCCGCGGGCTCCAGGCCGTGCTCGAAATCCTCCGCGAAGAGGGCGGCGGCGTTGTAGAGCTCCTGGAGGTTCTCGAGGCGGTCCTGCCCGTCCTTCTCCGCGGCGTAGTGCTCCTTGAGGCGGCTCCTCTCGATCGCCTCCTCGACGAGCTCCGGCAGCGCGAGCGTGTCGGCGGATCGCGCGAGGGCGTCGAGGATCGCGACGAACTGCGCGAGCGCCGCGCCGCTTCGCCCGCCCACGATGCCCGAGCGCGCGGCGTGCACGAGGCTGCCGATGCCCCGCTCGGAGGCCTCCTGGAGCTGCTCGACGGAGCGCGCGCCGATGCCCCGCGGCGGGAAGTTCGCCACCCGCGTGAACGCCGTGTCGTCGTCCGGGTTCGCCGCGAGCCGCAAATACGCGAGCGCGTGCTTCACCTCCTGGCGCTCGAAGAAGCGCAGCCCCCCGTACACCCGGTAGGCGACGCCCGCGCGGAAGAGCGCGTGCTCGAGCACCCGCGACTGCGCGTTCGAGCGGTAGAGCAGCGCCATGTCCGAGAGCGCCACGCCCTCGCGGTGGAGGCTCCGCGCCTCCTCGACGATGAAGCGCGCCTCGTCCTCGTCGTTGGCGGCCGCGTAGACGCGCAGCGGCTCGCCCTTGCCTTCGGAGGTCCAGAGGTTCTTGCCGAGGCGCGCCTTGTTGCGCGCGATCACCGCGTTGGCGGCATCGAGGATGTTGCCGTGGGAGCGGTAGTTCTGCTCGAGCTTCACGACCTCCCGGATCCCGAAGTCGCGCACGAGCTCGTTCATGTTGCCGACTTCCGCTCCCCGGAAGCGATACACCGACTGGTCGTCGTCCCCCACCGCGAAGACGCACCCGTTCGATCCCGCGAGGAGCTTCACCCACTTGTACTGCAGCCGGTTCGTGTCCTGGAACTCGTCGACGAGGATGTAGCGGAAGCGGCTCTGGTAGTGGCGCAGGACGTCGGGGTTGCGCGCGAGCATCTCGAACGTGCGCAGCAGCAGCTCCGCGAAATCCACCACGCCCTCGCGGTCGCACTGGGCGTCGTAGTCCGCGTAGAACGCCACCATGCGGCGCGTGAAGTCGTCGCCGGCCTCCACGGCGTTGGCCCGCAGGCCCGCTTCCTTGCTGGCGTTGATGAAGCCCTGCAGTTGCCGCGGGGGATACTTCTCGTCGTCGAGCGCCTGCGCCTTCGCCAGCCGCTTCACCAGGGAGAGCTGGTCGGCGGAGTCGAGGATCTGGAAGAGCTGCGGCAGGCCCGCCTCCCGGTGGTGCGCGCGCAGCAGCCGGTTGCACAGGCCGTGGAAGGTCCCCACCCACATGCCCCGCGTGTTGATCGGCAGCATCGCCGAGAGCCGCGTGAGCATCTCGCGCGCGGCCTTGTTGGTGAAGGTGACCGCGAGGATGCCCGCGGGGGTCGCCTCGCCCGACTGGATCAGGTGCGCGATGCGCGTGGTGAGCACGCGCGTCTTGCCGCTGCCGGCGCCAGCGAGGATGAGCGCCGACTCGCGCGGCAGGGTGACGGCCTTGAGCTGCTCGGGATTGAGGTTCGAGAGGAAATCGCGCATGCGCGGGACGGACGGGACGCCGTCCCGATTTTCGCACGCCGGGCCCGCGAGCGCGCCGCCGAAAACGGGGAAAAAATCGAGCGGGCGCGGGGCCCGTCAGCGCGCCCGCCCGGTCATCGGCCCCACGGAAGGAATGCCCACGCCCGGCACCGTCCTCAGGTTCCCCATGAGGGAGCGCGCCTGCGCCTCGCCTTCGAGCCCCGTGACCTGCACGGCGAAGAGCCCTTCCTCCGGGGCGACCTGGGCCGGATAGCCCGCCTCGCGCAGCGTGCGCCTCAGGGCGAGCGCCCGGTCGCGGTCCGGGAACCGGCCCGCGACCACGCGCCAGCCGCCTCCCACGCGCCCCGCGGCCCCGTCGGGCGCGATCTCGGTCTCGAGCGACCAGATCCCGATCTGCTTCTCGTCGACGCGGGCGACCTGGGGCTCGCCGCCACGGGGCTTCTGGTAGAAAGCGCCGCGGCTGTCGAGCGTCACGGCCTCGTGCCCCTCGGCGCTCACCGTCACCTTGCCCTCGAGCAGGCACACGAGGTCGCGCTCGGCCGCGGACTTGCCCCACACGTCGGTGCCGCGGATCCCCGTGGTGATGGTGGCGACCCGGATCGTGATGTCGCGCCGCTGGCGCTTCGCGAGCGCTTCCGTCGTGAGCCGGAACGCGCCCGCGATCACCTGCAGCGCCGCGTGGAAGATGCCACGCGGCTCGACGTGCTCCACCTCGAAGCGCGCGTTCTCGCCGAGCTTCACGCTGCTGCCCTCGCCGAGGCGCAGCAGCACGCGGGCATTGGCCCCGGTGCGCACGCGGTCGCGCGCCTCGAGCGCGATGCCCGGCGAGAGCGGCACGGTGTAGCTGCCCCGGTCGAGCCAGGCCGGGTATTGCACCGCCTCGACCTTCACGGCCTGGCCGAGCGCCGGCCCCGCCGCCAGCAGGAACAGCGCGAACCCCCATGCGAGCCTGTTCATGGCATGCACCTCCCGTGCGCGCAAAATGCCCGAGACTGCGCGACAAATCAAGGGCTTGGCCTTCGCGCTGATATAATGATGGGGCCGCGCGCGTGCGCGAGCCCTTCCCATCGCGCCGAGCCCCGTTCCATGGATCCGCAATACCACCCGAAGGCGATCGAGCCCGAAGTCCAGCGCGAGTGGGAGAGGACGCGCGCCTTCGCCGCGCCCGACGCCTCACCGAAGCCCAAGTACTACTGCGTCTCCATGCTGCCCTATCCTTCGGGCAAGCTCCACATGGGGCACGTGCGCAACTACACGATCAACGACGCCCTCTACCACTACCTGCGCATGAAGGGCATGAACGTCCTCATGCCCATGGGCTGGGACGCCTTCGGCCTGCCCGCCGAGAACGCGGCGATGGCGAACGGCGTCGCGCCGGCGAAATGGACGCGCGAGAACATCGCCTACATGAAGAAGCAATGCCAGGCGATGGGCTGGGCGATCGACTGGTCGCGCGAGATCGCGACCTGCGATCCCTCCTACTACCGGTGGAACCAGTGGTTCTTCCTGCGCCTGTGGGAGAAGGGCCTCGTCTACAAGAAGTCGGGGATGGTGAACTGGGATCCGGTCGACATGACCGTGCTCGCCAACGAGCAGGTGATCGACGGCCGCGGCTGGCGCACCGGCGCGGTGGTGGAGAAGCGTGAGATCCCGATGTGGTACATGCGCATCACGCAATACGCCGACGAGCTGCTGGATTCCCTCGACGGCCTCGGCTGGCCCGAGCAGGTGAAGCAGATGCAGAGGAACTGGATCGGGCGCAGCTACGGCGTGGAGTTCGTGCTGCCCTACGCGCCCGAGACCGCGAAGCGCATGGCCGACGGCAAGCGAGGGTTGAAGGTCTTCACCACGCGCGCCGACACGATCATGGGCATCACGTTCGCCGCGGTGGCGGCCGAGCACCCGCTCGCGACCGAGGCGGCGAAGGGCAATCCGGCGCTGGAGGCGTTCATCGAGGAGTGCAAGCGCGGTGGCGTGCAGGAGGCCGAGCTGGCGACGATGGAGAAGAAGGGCGTGCCGACGGGCCTCTTCGTGCTCCACCCGGTCACCGGCGAGAAAGTCGAGGTGTGGGTCGGCAACTACGTGCTCATGGCCTACGGCGAGGGCGCGGTGATGGCGGTGCCCGGCCACGACGAGCGCGACTTCGCGTTCGCGAAGAAATACGGCCTCGCGATCGTTCCGGTGATCGACGTGGACGGCAAGCCGTATTCAACGGACGCGTGGCAGCCCTGGTACTCCGACTACGGCCGCAACGTGAATTCCGGAGCGCGCTTCCCGGAGCTCGACGGCAAGGATTACCCGGCGGCGATCGACGCGGTGGTCGCGAAGCTCGCGTCGCTCGCCGTTCCCGCCGCGAAGCGCGTGCAGTACCGCCTGCGCGACTGGGGCATCTCGCGCCAGCGCTATTGGGGCACGCCGATCCCGATCGTCCAATGCCCGAAGTGCGGCGACGTGGGCGTTCCCGCCGGCGAGCTGCCCGTCGTGCTGCCCGAGGATCTCGTGCCCGACGGAAGTGGCAGCCCCCTCGCGAAGACGCCGTCGTTCTACGAGACGAAGTGCCCGAAGTGCGGCGGCGCCGCGAAGCGCGAAACCGAAACGATGGACGTCTTCGTCGACTCGTCCTGGTACTACATGCGCTATTGCTCGCCAGACGCGCCGACGATGGTCGACGAGCGCGCGCAGTACTGGATGCCGATGGACCAGTACATCGGCGGCATCGAGCACGCGATCCTGCACCTGCTCTACGCCCGCTTCTGGACCAAGGCGATGCGGGACATGGGCCTGATCCGCATCGACGAGCCGTTCACCAACCTGCTCACGCAGGGCATGGTGCTGAACCACATCTTCTCGCGCCGCACGAACAAGGGCGGCATCGAGTACTTCGCGCCCGACGAGCTCGAGATCGCGACCGACGCCGAGGGACGCATCACGGGCGCCCGCCTCATGGCCGACGGCAGCGCCGTGGACTACGAGGGCATCGGCACGATGTCCAAGTCGAAGCGCAACGGCGTCGATCCCCAGGACATGATCGACCGCTACGGCGCCGACACCGCGCGCTTCTACGTGATGCAGGCGAACGCGCCCACCGACACCATGATCTGGTCCGACGAGGGCGTCAACGGCGCGTTCAAGTTCCTGAACCGGCTCTGGGCGCTCGTCCACGAGCAGGTCTCGGCGGGCGTGGTCGCGCCCTTCCGGGAGGGCGAGCTCTCCTCCGAGCTGAGGGCCCTGCGCCTCAAGCTCCACCGCACGATCGAGAAGGTCGGGGACGACTACGGCCGCAGGCTCCAGTTCAACACCGCCATCGCCGCCGTGCGCGAGCTGCTGAATCTGCAAGAGACGGTGAAGGACCGCGGCCCCGCGGGGCGCGCGGTCGCGCAGGAGGTGCTCGAGGGCTCGGTGCTCCTGCTCGCGCCGGTGGTGCCGCACATCGCCACCGTCCTGTGGCGCGAGCTGCGCCCCGGCACGCGGCTCCTCGACCAGCCCTGGCCGGCGGTCGATCCTGCGGCCCTGGTGCAGAATTCGATCGAGCTCGTCGTGCAGGTGAACGGCAAGCTGCGGGGACACCTGCAGGTGCCGGCGGCCGCGAGCCGCGAGCAGATCGAGGCGGCCGCCCTGCGCCACGAGGCGGTGGCGCGCTTCGCCGAAGGCCGGACGCCAAAGAAGGTGGTCGTGGTCCCCGGCCGGCTGGTGAACGTCGTTGTCTGAGGCCTCTCGCACGGGCGTCGCGCCGCGGGCGGCCGCCGCCGCCCTGTGCCTCGCGCTCGCCGCGTGCGGCTTCGAGCTGCGCGGGGAGCCTTCCGTGGGGCTGCACACGCTCTACGTGTCCTCCGCGGTGCCCTCGCTCGTGGCCGGCGAGGTACGCCGCATCCTCGCCACGGGCCCCACCCAGGTCGTCGCGACCGACAAGGGCGCGGAAGCGGAGCTGCGCATCCTGGGCGAGTCGCGCGAGAAGACCGTCCACACGGTGACGGGCAGCGGCCGCGTGTACGAGTTCCAGCTGCGCCTCGGGGTGAGCTTCCAGCTCACGGTGCCCGGCCGCGAGGAGCCGGTGATCGCGCCCACCGAGATCGTGACCACGCGGCTCATCACGTACAACGAGGCGGCGCCCACGGCGAAGGAAGCCGAGGAGCAGCTGCTCTACAAGGACATGCAGTCCGACGTGGCGAGCCGCATCCTGCGCCGCGTGGCGGTCGCGCGCCTCGAGTCGCCCGCGGTTTTCGCCCCCGCCCGATGAGGATCCGCGCCCGGCAGCTCGAGGGGCACCTGCGCAAGGGGCTCGCGCGCCTGTACGCCGTCCACGGTCCCGAGACGCTGGTCGCGCTCGAGTCCGCCGACCGCATCCGCGAGGCGGCGCGCCGCGCGGGCTGCTCCGAGCGCGAGATCTTCTTCGCCGAGCCGGGCGCGGACTGGGGGCGCCTCGCCGCTTCGGCGGCGAACCTCTCGCTCTTCGCCTCGAAGCGGCTCTTCGAGCTGCGCATCCCCACGGGCAAGCCGGGCGTGGAGGGCGCGCGCGCGATCGAGGCGTGGGCGGCCTCGATCCCCGACGACACCGTCGCCCTCGTCGCGCTGCCCGAGCTCGACTGGCAGCAGCTCAAGTCGCGCTGGCTCGAGGCGCTGGACGCGGCCGGGGTGCTCGTCGAGGCGCAGGCGGTCTCGCGCGAGGAGCTTCCCGAGTGGCTCGCCGACCGCCTGGGCCGGCAGGGACAGAGCGCGTCGCTCGAGACCCTCGAGTGGCTCGCCGAGCGCGTCGAGGGAAATCTCCTCGCCGCGAAGCAGGAGGTGGACAAGCTCGCGCTGCTGCTCGCGCGCGGCGAGGTGACCCTCGAGGCGATCCGCGAGGCGGTGACCGACGTCTCGCGCTTCGACCGCGACGCCCTCGTCGAGGCGATCCTCGCCGGCGACCGGCCGCGCATCGTGCGCGCGGTGGAGTCGCTTCGGGCCGGGGACGAGCCGCTGCCCCTGCTGCTGTGGGCGCTCGCCGAGGAGCTGCGCGCGATGATGGCGCTCGCCGCGGGCGCCCGCCCGCGCCGCTTCATGCCGCCGGAGCGCATGCAGGCCCTCGCGGCGGCGGCGAAGCGCCACGACGCAGCTTCCTTCGACCGGGAGCTCTTGCGAGCCCACCGGATCGACCGCATGATTAAAGGCGTGGAGCCGGGCGACCCGTGGGAGAGCGTCGTCGAGCTCGCGCTGGGGCTGGCCGGAAGGCCGGTCCTCGACCAAGCCGCCGCATGAGCCGAACCCGATGCCCAACGACCTCACCGCTTCCGCCGACCTGCACGCCGTGATGACCGCCATGGGCGAGGCCGCCCGGGAGGCGAGCCGCGCGCTCGCGCGTGCCTCCACGGCGTCCAAGAACCACGCGCTCGAGGCCGCCGCCGAGACGCTCCTGCAGCGCGAGCGCGGCATCCTCGCCGCGAACGCCGAGGACGTGAAGGCCGCCCGCGCCGAGGGCCGCGACGACGCCTTCATCGACCGGCTCGCCCTCACCGCCAAGGCGATCGAGGGCATGGCCGAGGGCCTGCGCCAGGTGGCGCGCCTCGCCGATCCCGTGGGCGCGGTGACGGACCTCGCGTACCGCCCCTCGGGCATCCGCGTCGGGCGCATGCGCGTGCCGCTCGGCGTGATCGGCATCATCTACGAGTCGCGCCCCAACGTGACGGCCGACGCCGGGGCCCTGTGCCTCAAGTCCGGCAACGCGTGCATCCTGCGCGGGGGGGCCGAAGCGCTGCAGTCGAACCAGGCGATCGCCGCCTGCCTCGCCCACGGCCTCAAGCAGGCGGGCCTGCCCGAGGCCTCGATCCAGCTGGTGGCCACCGCCGACCGCGCCGCGGTGGGCGAGATGGTCGCGATGGAGCGCTACATCGACGCGATCGTGCCGCGCGGGGGCAAGGGCCTCATCGAGCGGGTCGCGCGCGAGGCGAAGGTCCCGGTGATCAAGCACCTCGACGGCGTCTGCCACGTGTACGTGGACGAGCGCGCCGACGTCGCGAAGGCGGTGGCCATCGCCGACAACGCCAAGACCCAGCGCTACGGGACGTGCAACACGATGGAGGCGCTGCTCGTCGCGCAGGCGATCGCCGCGAAGGTGCTGCCGAAGATCGGCCGCATCTACGCGAAGAAGGGCGTGGAGATGCGCTGCGACGCCGAGTCGAAGGCGATCCTCGAGAAGGCGGGCATCGCGGGGCTGAAGGACGCGACGCCCGAGGACTTCCGCACCGAGTACCTGGCGCCGAAGGTCTCGATCGCCGTCGTCGCGGGCCTGGACGCGGCCATCGACCACATCGCCCGCTACGGCTCGCAGCACACCGACGCCATCGTGACCGAGGACTGGTCCCACGCCCAGCGGTTCCTGCGCGAGGTCGACTCCGCCTCGGTGATGGTGAACGCCTCGACGCGCTTCGCCGACGGCTTCGAGTACGGACTGGGCGCCGAGATCGGGATCTCCACCAACAAGCTGCACGCCCGCGGACCGGTCGGCCTCGAAGGCCTCACGTCGCAGAAGTGGATCGTGCTTGGCGACGGTCAGGTGCGCGACTGACGGGCTTGGCGGCGATCGGCCTCTTCGGCGGGACGTTCGACCCGATCCACTTCGGGCACCTGCGACTCGCCACCGAGCTCGCGGAGGCGTTCCGCCTGGAGCGCGTCGTGTTCCTTCCCGCGGGCCTTCCCTACCATCGCGGCCGCAGCGCGCACGCCACGAACGAGCAGCGCCTCACGATGCTCAAGCTCGCGATCGCCCGCGACCCGCTGCTCGACGTGGACGACCGGGAGCTCCGGCGCGAGGGGCCCACGTACAGCTACGACACCCTCCTCGAGATCCGCCGCGAGCGCGGCCCGGACGCGCCCCTCGTCTTCCTCGTGGGCAGCGACGCCTTCGCGAAGATCGACACGTGGCACCGCTGGACGGAGCTCTTCGAGCTCGCCCATTTCGCGGTGGCGATCCGCGGCGACGACCCTGCGTGGGCGACGAAGGGTCCCGGCGCCTTCCCGCGCGAGGCCTGGCCGCGCATCACGCTCAACCTGCGCGAGATGCTCGCCGCGCCCGCCGGGCGGATCATGACCTTCGCGATGACCCCCCTCGCCATCTCCTCGACGGCGCTGCGCGAGCTCGCGGCCCGGGGCTCGTCGATCCGCTACCTCACGCCCGAGCCCGTCGTGGAGTTCGTGCGCTCGCACCGCCTCTACGCCGAGGGCGGCGAGCGGCGCGAGGTCGCCCCCGAGGCCGCGCGATGAGGAAGCTCACGACGCCCGCCAAGAAGAAGCTCGTCGTCTCGGCGCTGGAAGACATCAAGGCGCACGACATCCAGGCGATCGACGTGCGCCGCCTCACCTCGATCTTCGACTGGATCATCGTGGCGAGCGCGGACTCCGCGCGCCAGACCAAGGCCCTCGCGCGCCACGTGCGCGAGCGCCTGAAGGAGTCGGGCGCGGCGATCGTGGGCACCGAGGGCGAGGATTCGGCCGAGTGGATCCTGGTGGACGCGGGCGACGTCGTGGCCCACGTGATGCAGCCGGCGGTCCGCCAGTACTACAACCTCGAGGAGCTGTGGGGCGAGGGCCGCTTCGACGCGCCCGTGAACCCCTCGGCCCCGGCGCGGCCGGCCGCGGCCCCGCGCCGCCGGCCGCGCAAGCCGGCCGCGCGCGCGCCGAAGGCGCGATGAGGCGCCGCCCGTGCGCGTCACGATCCTCTGCGTGGGCCACCGCATGCCCGCCTGGATCCAGGAGGGCTTCCACGAGTACGCCCGCCGGATGCCTCCCGAGGTGCGCGTGGAGCTCGTGGAGCTCAAGCCCGAGGAGCGCGGCGCCGGGAAGAGCGTCGGGCGCGCGCGCGAGGCCGAGGGCGAGCGGATGCTCGCGGCGGTGCCGGAAGGCGCCACCCTCGTCGCCCTCGACGAGAAGGGGCGCGCCGTGACCACCCAGGGGCTCGCGGTGATGCTCTCGGGGTGGATGCGCGAGGCCGCCCACCCCGTGCTCGCCATCGGCGGCGCGGACGGGCTCGCCGAGGCGGTGAAGGAGCGGGCCGCGAAGCTCGTGTCGCTCTCGCCGCTCACGCTGCCGCACGGGCTCGTGCGCGTGCTGCTCGCCGAGCAGCTCTACCGGGCCTGGACGATCCTCGCGCACCATCCCTACCATCGCGAGTGAGCCGCCGGGCCCGCGCCGCCGATGATCTACCTCGCCTCCCGAAGCCCCCGCCGCCGCGAGCTCCTCGCGCAGATCGGCGTGAAGTTCGAGCCGCTGCTCTTCCGCGAGGGCTCGCGCCATGACGCGGACACCGACGAGTCGGTCCACGCCGGGGAATCGGCCGACGCCTACGTGCGCCGCGTGAGCCTCGCCAAGGCGCAGGCCGCGTGGCAGCGGATCGTCATGCGCCGGGGCCTCAGGCGCATGCCGGTGCTCGCCGCCGACACCACGGTCTCGCTCGACGGCGAGATCCTCGCCAAGCCCGCCGACCGCGCCGACGCCGAGCGGATGCTGCGGGCCCTCTCGGGCAGCCGCCACCGCGTCCTCACGGCCGTCGCCGTGGGATTCGAGCAGCGCTTCGAGCTCGCCGTGAGCGAGTCGCTCGTCACGTTCGCCGCCCTCGACGACGGGCGCATCACGGCCTACGTGCAGTCGGGCGAGCCGTTCGACAAGGCCGGGGCGTACGGGATCCAGGGCCGCGCCGCCGCCTTCGTCGAGCGGCTGGAGGGCAGCTACTCCGGGGTCATGGGACTGCCGCTTTACGAGACCGCCAACCTCCTGCGACTATTCGGGGTAACCGTCCCCTGAGTCGGGGCAAAAAGCTTCGAATCCGCAGATGAACGCAGATACACGCAGATGATCCGGGATTGCATGGAGGAAGACACCTAGCGCGTCCGGCCCTCGAGATTCCGTTCCCCGATCCAGGAACAATCCGCGTTTATCGGCGTTCATCGGCGGATCCCGCTTTTCAGCGAAAGCGAGCCCCGATGAACGAGCAAATTCTCATCAACGTCACGCCGCAGGAGACGCGGGTGGCGGTCACCGAGCAGGGCTCCGTGCAGGAGCTGCACGTCGAGCGGGTCTCCAGCCGCGGGCTGGTGGGCAACGTCTACCTCGGGCGGGTCTGCCGCGTGCTGCCGGGCATGCAGTCGGCGTTCGTGGAGATCGGCCTGCCGCGCGCCGCCTTCCTGCACGTGGCCGACATCTGGTCCGGCCGCAACGGCAACGGCGGCGGGGGCTCCCCGGACCGGCCCATCGAGAGGATCCTCTCCGAAGGGCAGGCGCTGCTCGTCCAGGTGGTGAAGGACCCCATCGGCAGCAAGGGCGCGCGGCTGTCCACCCAGGTCTCGATCGCGGGGCGCCTGCTCGTCTACCTGCCGCAGGACCCGCACATCGGCATCTCGCAGCGCATCGAGGACGAGAACGAGCGCGAGCAGCTGCGCGAGAAGGTGCACGCGCTGATCCCCCCGGGCGAGCCCGGCGGCTTCATCGTGCGCACCGTCGCGGAGGCCGCGACCGAGGCCGAGCTCGCCGCCGACATCGAGTACCTGGTGACGCTCTGGAAGCAGATCCGGCTCGCCGCGCAGGGCGCCGCGCCCCAGGAGCTGCTCTACCAGGACCTGTCGCTCGCCACGCGCGTGCTGCGCGACCTGGTCACCGACTCCACCGAGCGCATCATCGTGGACTCCCGCGAGACCTTCGCGAAGATGCGCGACTTCGCCGAGCGCTACACGCGCCAGGCGCTCCCGATCCTCGAGCACTACAC
>DASPRQ010000059.1:0-8210 GCA_035624355.1 Usitatibacter sp.
CCGTGACCCTCACCGAGCTGCGCTACGTCGTCGCCCTCGCCCGCGAGCGCCATTTCGGGCGCGCGGCCGCGAAGTGCTTCGTGACCCAGCCCACCCTCTCGCTCGCGCTCGCCAAGCTCGAGGACGAGCTCGGCGTGAAGCTCTTCGAGCGCAACAAGAACGAGGTGCTGGTCACCCCGCGCGGCCAGGCCATCGTCGAGCAGGCCGGGCGCGTGCTCGACGAGGTGGCGAAGATCCCCCACATCGCGCGCGGGGCGCGCGACGAGCTCGAGGGGGCGCTGCGCCTCGGGGTGATCCCCACGATCGGGCCGTACCTGCTGCCCGACCTGGTGCCGATCCTGCGCAAGCGCGCCCCGGCGATGCCGCTCGCGATCGAGGAGAACCTCACCGGGAACCTCGCCCCCATGCTGCGCGAGGGCGAGCTCGACGTGCTCATCGTCGCGCTGCCGTTCGCGCTGCCCGGGGTGAAGACCCGCGTGGTCTACGAGGAGCCGTTCAGCGTGGTGGTGCCCGAGGGGCACCCGTGGGAGTCGCGCAAGACGGTCAGGCCCGCGGAGCTCTCGGGGGAGAACCTGCTCGTGCTGAACGCGGGCCACTGCTTCCGCGACCAGGTGCTGGAGGCCTGCCCCGGGCAGTCGAACACGGCGCTGCCCGACGGGCGGGCCGGCAGCTCCCTCGAGACGATCCGCAACATGGTCGCCTCGGGTCTGGGGGTGAGCGTGATGCCGGCGAGCGCGCTCACCGCCCGCTACGCCTCGCGGCTGCTGCACGCCGTGCCGTTCGCGAGCCCCGCGCCCTCGCGCAAGGTGGCGCTCGCGTGGCGCTCGAGCTTCGACCGGCCGCTCGCCGTCGAGACGCTCGCCGAGGCGATCGCCTCGGTGAGGATGCCTTGCCTGCGGATGGCCCGCGCGGCCTAGCGCTCAGGCGAGGTCGCGCACCAGCGCGGCGCGGGCTTCCGGCGGGAGGGGATCGACCTTCGCCTCGTAGTGCGGGTGGTCGATGCCCACGGCGAGGCCCACGCCGTACTTGAGCGCCGAGACCATCTCGGCGGTGAGCTCGAAGCGCAGGAAGTGCACCGAAGAGGTCTTCTCCTCGGTCTCGCGCTCCAGGTCCTCGTCGGCGATGGCGTACACCGGCGCGCAGCCCTCGACGCGGACCCAGGTGCGGCTCTCGACGCCCTTCAGGCGCGCGAGCGCCGCGCGCCGCTCGTCCGCGTCCTCGTACTCGATCATCATCGTCGCCTTGAAGTTGCGCCCGTCGGGGATGAGGGGGTTGTAGGCGTCGAGCTCGCCCCGGATGCCTTCCTCCTCGAAGATGCGCTCGATGCGCAGCATCTCCTGCACCTGGTAGCGGATGGTGAGCTCGTCCTCGAAGATGAGCGTCACGTGCCCGCCCAGGTGCACGATGCGGTTCCTCTTGTGGGCGAGGACCTTCGCGCGGAAGTCCTTGCGGGCCTTCGCGTACGCCTCGAGGGTCATGAGGGATTTGGGGGAGATCTTTTCCATCGCTTCGTTTCCTTTGGAGAGCTTCGAGTCCGCCGATGAAGGCCGATGAGCGCCGGGGGACGGGCGCTCAATCCGGGAGCCCGTAGGCCATCCTGAGCAGGGTGAGGGGGTGCTTGAGCTCGGCCTTGCCCTTCCCCGCGGCGAGCCCCTCCTCGATGTGGTGGCCGGCGAGCGCGCAGTCGGAGGCGAAGAAGTCGGGCGCGAAGTCGGCGACCTGACCGAAGACGGGCCGGCCGATCTTCATCGCCGTGGCGTGGAACTCGGCCTTCACGCCGTAGGTGCCCGCGTGCCCCGAGCAGCGCTCGATCACCCGCACCTCGGTGCCCGGGATCGCCTCGAGCGCCTCCTTCGTGCGCGGCCCCATCTTCTGCACCCGGGTGTGGCAGGGCACGTGGTAGGCGACCTTGCCGAGCGGGCGCGGGAAATCCTCGCGCAGCAGGCCGTCGCGCTTGCGCGCCATGAGGTACTCGAACGGGTCGAACATCGCGTCGCGCACGGCGCGCACGTCCTCGTCGTCGGGGAACATGAGCGGCAGCTCCTGCTTGAACATGAGGGCGCAGGAGGGCACCGGGGCGAGGATCGCGTAGCCCTCGCGCGCGAGGGCGGCCATCGGCGGGATGTTGCGCTCCTTGAGCTTCGCCACCGACTCGAGGTCGCCCTGCTCGAGCTTGGGCATGCCGCAGCACGCCTCGCCGGCGACCAGCACGTAGGGGATCGCGTTGTGGGCGAGGATCTTCGCGAGGTCGTGCCCGATCGCCGGCTCGTTGTAGTTCACGTAGCAGGTGGAGAAGATCGCCGCCTTGCCGGGGGTGCGCTCGCCGTCCCTCACGGGCAGCGACGGGCTCGCCGCGGCGTGGGAGCGGAAGGGCTTCGCCGCGAAGGAGGGGAGCCAGGCGTCCTTGTCGATCGCCATCGCCTTCTCGCCGAGCGCGCGCAGGGGCTTCGAGCGCGCCGCGCCGTTCACCGCTTGCACCACGACCGGGATGGTGGCGAGCTTCCCGTTGCGGTCCGTCGAGGAGAGCATCCGGTCGCGCACCGGGTGCCTGAGCTTGCCGGAGCGGAACTCGTGCGCCTTCGCACGCAGCATGAGGTGCGGGAAGTCCACGTTCCACGGGTGCGGCGGAACGTAGGGGCACTTGACCATGTAGCACAGGTCGCACAGGTAGCAGTGGTCGACCACCGCCTGGAACTTCTCGTGAGGCACGCCGTCGAGCTCGCCCGTGGGCCCCTCGTCGATCAGGTCGAAGAGGGTCGGAAAGGCGTTGCACAGGCTCACGCAGCGCCGGCACCCGTGGCAGATGTCGAAGACGCGCTCCATCTCCGCGACGATCTTCGCCTCGTCGAGGTAGTCGGGGCTCTTCCAGTCGATCGGGTGGCGCGTGGGCGCCTCGAGGCTGCCTTCTCTCGTCGTCATGGTCAAGGCTCCAAGAACCAAAGGGGGCGCGCGGCCCCCTTTATTCTCGCGCGGGCGCGCCGCTCAGTCCGCGAGCGCGTCGAGCGCCTTCTGGAACCGGTTGGCGTGGGAACGCTCGGCCTTCGCGAGCGTCTCGAACCAGTCGGCGATCTCCTCGAAGCCCTCGGCGCGCGCGGCCTTGGCCATGCCCGGGTACATGTCGGTGTACTCGTGCGTCTCGCCCGCGACCGCGGCCTTCAGGTTCTGGCGCGAGGAGCCGATCGGCAGGTCCGTCGCCGGGTCGCCCACCTGCGCGAGGTAGTCGAGGTGGCCGTGCGCGTGGCCGGTCTCGCCCTCGGCGGTGGACCGGAAGAGCGCCGCCACGTCGTTCTGGCCCTCGACGTCGGCCTTGGTGGCGAAATAGAGGTAGCGGCGGTTCGCCTGGGACTCGCCCGCGAACGCGTACTTGAGGTTTTCGTGGGTCTTGGTTCCCTTGAGGGGTTTCATGGGGGCCTCCTGGTGGACAATGTTCGGAATGCCGGACGATCCGTTCGGTGCAATCCATGGTGCCGCCCGCGGCGGCGGCCGTCCAATTGATTGTTCCGATTCGTTTGATTGACATCAACAATCGTGCGGCGCGCGGACGCCCTCACGGTCTTCCCGCCCCGCGCGCCCATTCGAGCGCGATCTCGAGCTGCTCGCGCAGGATCGGCCGGATGCGCGCCGCCCGCTCCTCGCGGAAGGACCAGGGCGCTCGCTCGTCCATGTAGGTCGCCTCGGCGATCTCGAGCTGGGCCGCGTGCACGCCCGCCGCCGGGCGCCCGTAGCGGCGGGTGATGTACCCGCCGATGAAGCGGCCGTTCACCGCGCAGGTGTAGCCGGCGCGACGGCCGAGGGCGGCGGCGAGGGCCTTCTCGAGAGCGGGATGGCACGAGGCGCCCTTCGCCGTGCCCAGGTTGAAGTCGGCGAGGCGGCCCTCGAACAGGCGCGGCATGCGCGAGGCGATGGAATGGGCGTCCCAGAGCACGGCCACCCCGTGCGCGGAGCGCACCCGCTCGATCTCGCGCTGCAGGCGGCGATGGTACGGCTGCCACACGGCCTCCAGCCGGCGGGCGATCTCCGCGCCGTCGGGGGTGGCCGAGCGGTACAGCGCGGCTCCCGCGAAGGTCTCGACGGGGCACAGGCGCGGCGTGTCCTCGCCCGGGTAGAGGTTCGACCCGTCGGGCGGGCGGTTGAGGTCGATCACGTAGCGCGAGAGGTTCGCCTCGATCACCGTGGCGTCGAGCGCCTCGAGGAAGTCGTAGAGCCGCGGCAGGTGCCAGTCGGTATCGGGGCGCGCCGCGGCCGCCTCGGCGAGCGAGGCGCCCGCGCTCCACGGCACGAAGGTGCCCGCGTGCGGGATCGACACGACGAGCGCGCTCGCGCCGCGCCGGTAGCGGTAGGGCCAGACCGTGCGCTCGGAGAGGAACATGGGACGGGGGCGGTTGCGGGGCGCCCATTATGCGCGGAGTAGAATCGGCCCATGCAAGCGCTCCAGGGCGTCCGGGTGCTCGAGCTGGGCCAGCTCATCGCGGGGCCGTTCGCGGGCAAGACACTCGCGGATTTTGGGGCCGACGTCATCAAGGTCGAGCCGCCCGGCACGGGAGATCCGCTGCGCAAGTGGCGGATGCTGCGCGAGGGCACCTCGGTGTGGTGGGAGGTGCAGTCGCGCAACAAGCGCTCCGTGTGCCTCGACCTGCGCGAGCCGCGCGACCAGGAGATCGCCCGCGCGCTCGCCCTTGAGGCCGACGTCGTGATCGAGAACTTCAAGCCCGGGACCCTCGAGGGCTGGGGCCTCGGCTGGGAGCGGCTGCGCGCCGGGAATCCGCGGCTCGTCATGCTGCGCATCTCGGGGTACGGGCAGACCGGCCCGTACCGGGACCGGCCGGGCTTCGGGGTGATCGGCGAATCGATGGGGGGGCTGCGCCACCTCACGGGCGAGCCCGGGCGCGTGCCGGTGCGGGTGGGCGTGTCCATCGGCGACACGCTCGCGGCGCTGCACGGCGTGATCGGCGTGCTCATGGCGCTCTACCATCGCGATGCGCGCGGCGGCGAGGGCCAGTACGTCGACGTGGCGCTGTACGAGTCGGTCTTCAACGTGATGGAGAGCCTGCTGCCCGAGTACGACGCGTTCGGCGCGGTGCGCGAGCGGGCGGGCAGCGCGCTGCCGGGCATCGTTCCGTCGAACGCATACCGCTGCCGCGACGGAAGCTACGTGCTCGTGGCGGGCAACGGCGACAGCATCTTCCGGCGCCTCATGGCCGCGATCGGCCGCCCGGAGCTCGGCAGCGACCCCGCGCTCGCCCACAACGACGGGCGCGTGGCGCAGACCGAGCGCATCGACGGCGCGATCGGAGCGTGGACCGCGCAGCGCGGTCCCGACGAGGTGATCGCCGCGCTCGAGGCGGCGAATGTTCCCGCCGGCCGGATCTATTCGGTGGCCGACATCGCGCGCGACCCGCAGTACCTCGCGCGCGAGATGATCGTGCAGGCGACCTGCGCGGACGGCACCCCGCTCAGGGTTCCGGGCATCGTGCCGAAGCTGAGCGCCACTCCCGGGGCGATCCGCCATGCCGCGCCGCGGCTCGGCGAGCACGACGCCGACCTCGCGAGCGCTCGCGGCTGGCCACCGAGGGGCTCGGGGACCGGGTAGTCGCCTCGCGGGAAGGGCCGGCGCCGCATCGGTCGCCCGCGCGGGCGCGGCTTTCTCCGCTAGAATGTCGCGTCACTCCGTAGGGAGACGGAGCGCCAGGTGAGGCATTACTCGATCATCGAGTATGCGGGGTTCCGCTGGTTCAAGCTGGCGGTCGGCCTGGCGGTGCTCGCTTCCGTCGCCTATCTCTGGTACCGGCCCCCCATCAAGCCGTACGGCGGGACCTGGCTCGGCTACACGCTCGGCACGATCGGGGCGCTGCTCATCGTCTGGCTCCTCTGGTACGGCGTGCGCAAGCGCCGCTACGGGTCCGGTTCGGGCACCGTGCAAGGCTGGCTTTCGGCGCACGTCTACCTCGGAACGGCGCTGCTCGTCGTGGCGACGCTCCACACCGGGTTCCAGCTCGGGTGGAACATCCACACGCTCGCCTACGTGCTGATGGTCCTGGTCGTCGCGAGCGGCTTCTACGGCGTGTTCGTGTATTTGCGCGTTCCGGGGGCGATGACCGAGAACCTCGGCGACGAGACGCTCGAGTCGATCGTGCTGCGCATCGGCGACCTCGATCGCGAGATGGCGGAAAGGGCGCTGTCGCTGCCCGACGAGCTCTTCGCCCTGGTGGAGCGCTCGGTCGGCGACACGCGCCTCGGCGGGAGCTTCCGGCGGCTCGTGTCCGGGCGCGATCCCGGCTGCGCCACGGCCGCGGCGGTGCGCGAGTGGCCCGGGTTCGCCCGCAAGCTCAAGGGCGACGTGGCCAAGCTCGACAAGGAGGTCTTCGCGCTCCTGCTGCGCAAGAACGAGCTGCTCGGGCGCGCGCGTCGCGACCTGCACTACAAGGCGGTGCTCGACCTGTGGCTGTACGTGCACGTGCCGCTCGCGTTTGCGCTGCTCGCGGCGCTCGCCGCGCACATCGTGTCCGTGTTCATCTACTGGTAGCGCGGCGTGAAGGTCCTCATCGAGACGCGCACGCCGTCGCCCTCGGGCGGACGCCCGGCGATCGCGCGCAAGACGGTGACCGCCCACTGGGTCCGCGTCGGGCGCAACGCGAGCTGCGAGCTGCACCTTCCCGACCCGCGCATCGCCCTCGAGCAGGGCATGATCGCCGACCGCGACGGCC
Organism: Usitatibacter sp.; assembly: GCA_035624355.1. GTDB lineage: Bacteria > Pseudomonadota > Gammaproteobacteria > Burkholderiales > Usitatibacteraceae > Usitatibacter. Next base: position 6,705 of record DASPRQ010000059.1, read on the forward strand.
TCGTGTACATCGAGGGCGAGTCGGGAAGCCAGAACATCACGCGCAAGGCCGTGCGCTCCACGCGCCTCAAGCCCGGCCAGCCGATCGAGGTCGGTCCGTACCGCATCGTGGCGCTCGAGCCGCCCGAGGGCTACGACGCGGCGATCTGCGTCGAGCGGCTGCGGCCTCCCGAGGTCGCCCCCGACCTGCGGTCGCGCACCTCGCACCTCACGCTCGCCTCGCTCGGGCTGCCGAAGCGCGGGGCCGCCTGGGCGCTTGCCGTGACGATCCTGGTCCTCGGCTTCGCCGTTCCCGCGGGGCGCGTCCTGCACCTGCCGTGGAGCCTGGTCGCCACGAGCCCCGTGGGCGACCGCATGTGGAATCCGGGTCCGCTCATCCTCGCGCACCAGGTGATCGAGCCGAACTGCGCCGCGTGCCACGAGATCGCGTTCCGGCACGTGCGCGACGCGGCGTGCCTGCATTGCCACCGCACGATCGGCCAGCACGTCGGTCCGGCGCTGCATCCGGCCGCCCTCTTCAAGGGCGCGCGCTGCGCGAGCTGCCACCGCGACCACAAGGGCGTGGCCGGCGCCTGGCGCGACGACGACCGCTTCTGCGTGGACTGCCACCGCGACCTTCGCGCGCGCGTCCCCGGGGCGACCGTCGAGAACGTCGCCGACTTCGCCTCGGCCCATGCGGCGTTCCGCATCACGATCGTCGAGGGGAGCGCGACGAAGCGCGTGCGCCAGGGGGAGGGGCCGATCATGCAGCGCTCGGCGCTGATCTTCCGCCACGACAAGCACCTCGACCCGCGCGGGGTGCGCTCGCCGGGCAAGGGACGCGTGCGCCTCGACTGCGGCGCATGCCACCATCCCGACGCCTCCAAGCGCGGCTTCGAGCCGATCTCCATGGCGCGCGACTGCCAGGATTGCCATCGCCTGCAGTTCGAGCCCGCGGTCACCACGCGCGAGGTTCCGCACGGCAAGCCCGCCGACGCCGTCACGGTCGTCGAGGAGTTCTACGCGAACCTCGCGCTGAACGGCACGCGGGACAGCTTCGAGAAAGCCTTCGGCGTCCCGGGCGAGGGCCTGCTGCGGCGCGTGGGCGCGCCCGACGACGCGCAGCGCCAAGGCGCCCTGGAGCTCGCGCGGCGCAAGGCCGATCGCGTCGCGCGCGATCTCTTCGAGGTGCGCGTCTGCAAGACGTGCCACGCGGTGCGCCGCGTCGGCGCGGGGACGCCGCCGGCGTGGGACATCGAGCGGGTGCGCACGACCCAGCGCTGGATGCCCGAGGCGAAGTTCGATCACCGCGCGCACGCCTCGTCGCGGTGCGCCGAGTGCCACGACGTCCGGGGCTCGAAGAGCGCGAACGAGGTCGCGATGCCCACGATCGACACGTGCCGCCGCTGCCACGGAGGCTCCGTGCCGGTGGCGCGCAAGATCACCTCCAATTGCCTGCTCTGCCACGGATTCCACGATGCGGCCCATCCCTGGAACGGCGCGGCGCCGGAAAGGACCGCCCTTGCTC
>DASPRQ010000019.1:0-21463 GCA_035624355.1 Usitatibacter sp.
TCACGAAGAGCATCGTGCGCCAGACGTGGAAGGTGAACCAGCTCGCCGGCAACTACTTCGGCGGCCTCACGGCGTCGGGCACCAATTGCGGCAACGGCGTGACCAACGGCAACGTCCTCATCGTGGGCCCGATGGTCGTGCAGCACACCGGAGGACAGTCCGACACGACCCAGGTCACGATGAACGTCCAGTTCGTCTCGAGCAACCAGAACCAGCAGTGCACGTTCACGGGTCCCTACACGCAGTCGGGCCAGCTCGGGTCGATCACCGGAAACTGGGGCTGCACGACGAACAACCAGGGCAGCTTCACCCTCACCTCGATCCAGGCGAACGTGAACGGCCTCACGGGCCGCTTCCACGGCAGCGACCAGTACTGCACCTACGACGGGTACTTCGGCGGGCCCCGGGACGTGCAATAGCCCCGGGCGGTGCGCGCTCGACCTCGCGGAGAGACGCCCGCCTCGGGTATCATTCGCCCCAACGGCGGCCCGTGCGCGCACGGCGGGCCGTCCCTTCGCGAGGTGACCATGCGGAACCTGGATGCCATCCGATGCGCGGCGCTCGCCGCGCTCCTCCTCGCCGGCGTCGCCGCCCGCGCGGCCGAGGAGTCCTTCGACGCGTGCGATATCTTCACGCAGCAGGACGCCGAGCAGGCCCTGGGAACGACGGCCGCGCCCGAGCCCGTCAACCCGAAGGTGCGCCGGCCCAAGGTGATCACGGAGTGCACCTACACCGGCTTCAAGGACAGCAAGCCCGTGGCGGCGAGCGTGCAGTTCCGGTTCGGGCGGACCGACGCGGAGGCCCAGCAGGCCTTCGAGGACGCGCGGCTCCAGTTCCAGACCAAGCCGCTGCTCATCGCGGGGTTGCCGGCATTCTGGAGCGCGAAGACCGGCCAGATGAATCTGCTCAAGGGACGCACGTGGATCGCGGTCACCGTCGGCGCCCCCAAGGCCGACCTGCGCTTCGTCGACGACGCGAGGAAGCTCACCGAGATCCTCATTCCGAAGATCTAGCGGGGCGCGGCCGCGCGCCCCGGGCCCGAACGACAAGGGAAACCGGATGACCGCCATCGTCGAAGTGCTCGCCCGCGAGATCCTCGATTCGCGCGGCAACCCCACCGTGGAAGCCGACGTGCTCGTCGAGTCCGGCGCGCTCGGCCGCGCGGCGGTGCCCTCGGGCGCCTCCACGGGCTCGCGCGAGGCGATCGAGCTGCGCGACGGCGACCCGCAGCGCTTCTTCGGCAAGGGCGTGCAGAAGGCCGTCGAGCACGTGAACACCGAGATCTGCGAGGCGATCCTGGGCCTCGACGTCACCGAGCAGGCGCACCTCGACCGCGTGCTCGTGGAGCTCGACGGCACGGAGAACAAGTCGCGCCTCGGCGCCAACGCGATCGTCGCGGTCTCCGTCGCGTGCGCCAAGGCCGCCGCCGAGGAATCGGGGCTGTCGCTGTACCGCTACCTGGGCGGCAGCGGCCCGAAGCGCATGCCGGTGCCGATGATGAACGTGGTGAACGGCGGCGCGCACGCCAACAACTCCCTCGACGTGCAGGAGTTCATGATCGTGCCCGCGGGCCTGCCCACGTTCCGCGACGCGCTGCGCTGCGGCGCGGAGATCTTCCAGACGCTCAAGAAGATGCTCGACCGCGAGGGCCTGTCCACCACCGTGGGCGACGAGGGCGGCTTCGCGCCCAGCCTTCCCAGCAACGAGGCGGCGATCCAGTGGATCCTGCGCGCCATCGAGGAGGCGGGGTACCAGGCCGGCGCCGACGTGTTCGTGGGCGTCGACTGCGCAGCGAGCGAGTTCTTCCGCGACGGCAAGTACCGCTTCGAGTCGGAGAAGCTCGCCTACACGCCGGCGCAGTTCGTGGACCTGCTCGCCACCTGGTGCGACAAGTACCCGATCATTTCGGTCGAGGACGGCATGGCCGAGGGAGACTGGGAGGGATGGGAGCTGCTCACCGACCGGCTCGGCGACAAGGTGCAGCTCGTGGGCGACGACATCTTCGTCACCAACACGCGCATCATCGCCGAGGGGATCCGCCGCGGCGTGGCCAACTCCGTCCTCATCAAGATCAACCAGATCGGCACGCTCTCCGAGACCTTCGAGGCGATCGAGATGGCCAAGCAGGCGGGCTACACGGTGGTGATCTCCCACCGCTCCGGCGAGACCGAGGACTCGACCATCGCCGACCTCGCCGTGGGCGCCAACGCGATGCAGATCAAGACCGGGTCGCTGTCGCGCTCGGATCGCATCGCCAAGTACAACCAGCTCCTGAGGATCGAGGAGGAGCTGGGCGAGGGCGCGACCTACGCCGGACGCGATGCGTACTACCAGATCCGCTAGGCGCCCATGAAGGCGCTCGCGGCGGTGCTCGCGGCGCTCCTCGTCGCCCTCCAGTACCCGCTCTGGCTCGGCCGGGGGAGCTGGCTGCGCGTGAGCGAGCTCGACCGCACCCTCGCCCGGGAGCGCGAGACCACCGCGCGGCTCAAGGCGCGCAACGAGGCGATGGATGCCGAGGTGCGCGACCTCAAGCAGGGCACCGAGGCGATCGAGGAGCGCGCCCGCCTCGAGCTCGGCATGATCAAGGGCGACGAGGTCTTCTACCAGGTCGTGACGCCCGGGCGCTGAGTCACTCCGCCGGGCTGCCGCGCCGCGCGAGCCAGATCCCCGCGAGCACCACGCCCCCTCCCAGGAGCTGCGCCGCGCCCACGCGCTCGCCGAACAGCGCCCAGGCGAAGAGCGTGGCCATCACCGGCTGGATGAGGAGCGACACCGAGGAGAGCGACGCGGGCAGGTGCGCGAACGCGTACGCGATGAGCCCCTGCCCCAGGATCTGGCTCACGACCGCGAGCCCCGCGAGCACCCACCAGCCGCCCGCGCTCGCGGGCCACATCGGCTGCGGCGAGAGGTACGCGACGGGCAGGAGCGCGAGGGCGGTGATCGTGGTGCTCCAGGCCATCAGGCGCGCGGTCGAGGCGCGGGCGTCGCGGGCGCTCTTGATGGCGAGCATGTAGCCCGCGTAGAAGACCCCCGTGAGCGCGCCGAGCGCGTCTCCGAGTAGCCGCGTGCCGCCGGCCGCGAAGTTGGGCCCGACGAGGATGAACATGCCGCCGATCGCGAGCACCATCCCGGCGAGGAAGACGCGCGTCACCGAGCGGTTCCAGAAGAGCCAGCCGGCGAGCGTCACGAAGATGGGGGCGAGGTTGGCGAGCAGCGTCGAGTTGGCGACCGAGGTGTACACGATCGACCAGTGCCACACGCCGAGGTCGGCGGCGAAGAAGAGCCCGGCAGCCGCGAGCGGGCCGCGCGAGATCGCGCCCGCGGGCGCCGCGCCGGCGGGCGCGCCCCGGGCGGGCGCCGCGGCGAGCCACGCCCAGAGCAGGGGCGCGGCGAGCGCCGTGCGCCAGAAGGCGCTCGCCACCGGCCCGGTGTCGGCGAGCCGCACGAGGATGGGCGCAAAGGCGATCGCGCAGCCCCCGGCTAGGAGGCAGAGGAAGGCTACCCGGCGCATGGAAGCGAATATCATATCGCCTCCATGGCGGCCCAATTCCTCTCCGCGGTCATCGTCCTGCTGCTCGTGATCGATCCGTTCGGGAACGTTCCGCTCGTGAACATCATGCTCGCCGACGTGCCGCTCGCGCGCCGCCGGCGCGTGGTGCTGCGCGAATGCGCGGTCGCCTTCGCGATCCTCGCCGCCTTCATGGCCTTCGGCCCGCAGATCCTCTCGCTGATGCGCCTGTCGGAGACCTCCGTCACGATCGCGGGCGGTGTTATCCTCTTCATGATCGCGATCCGCATGGTCTTCGGCCATTCCGAGGGCGCCTTCGGCCTGCAGCCCCACGGCGAGCCGCTCGTCGTGCCGCTCGCCGTCCCGCTCATCGCCGGCCCCTCGGCGCTCGCGACGGTGATGCTGCTCGCCTCGCGGCCGCCGCACGCGATGGGCCTGCTCGCCGCCGCCCTCGTGGCCGCCATGGCGCTCACCACCGCGATCCTGCTCGCCGGCGAGAACCTGCAGCGCTGGATGGGCGAGCGGGCGATGCAGGCGATGGCGCGCCTGATGGGGCTCATCCTCACGGCGATCGCGGTGGAGATGCTGCTCGCGGGGATCCGCGCGTTCGTGGAGGGACTGAGATGAGCAAGGCATTCACGCGCGAGGACGGCGCCGACCTTCCCGCCGACGAGCTCGACGGCGAGGAGGAGAACCCGATCCCGGCGGGCTCGAAGAACTACCTCACGCCCGCAGGCTGGCGGCGGATGCGCGACGAGCTGCAGTGGCTCGTGAACCACGAGCGTCCCGAGGTCACCCACGTGGTGTCGTGGGCCGCGAAGCTCGGCGACCGATCGGAGAACGCCGACTACCAGTACGGCAAGCGGCGGCTGCGCGAGATCGACCGGCGCATCCGCTACCTCACCAAGCGCCTCGAGATCGCCGAGGTGGTGGACCCGGCCACCCGCGAGGACACCGACCAGGTGTTCTTCGGCGCCACCGTCACCTACGCCACGCCTTCGGGCGAGGAGCGCACCGTGCGCATCGTGGGCATCGACGAGACCGACTCCGCGCGCCACTACGTGAGCTGGATCTCGCCCGTCGCGCGCGCGCTCATCAAGGCGCGCGAGGGCGACACCGTGCGGCTGCGCACGCCGGGGGGCGAGGAGGAGCTCGAGATCCTGGAGGTGCGCTACGAGAAGATCCCGATGGCGCCGTTCGAGCCGGTGAAGAGCGGCTGGACGCCGAACGCGCGATGAGCCGCCGCCCGCGCGCCGCGGCGCCCCTGCGCCTCCTGCTCGTCCTCGCGTTCACGGCGCTCGCCGCGTTCGCCCCGGGCGGCGCGTCCGCGCAGAACTTCCTCTGGCGCGTCTCCTCGCTCACCAACCACGTGTACCTCTTCGGCACGATCCACGCCGGCCGGCCCGAGTGGTACCCGCTGCCGCGCGCAGTCGAGCAGGCGTTCAAGGACTCCCGCGAGCTCGTCGTCGAGGCCGACGTGACCGACGAGCGCGCGATGGTCGAATCGAGCGCCCGCTCGATCTACAAGCTGCCCGACACGCTCAGCAAGCACGTGCCGGCGGAGGACTTCGCCCGCTTCATGGAGCTGCTGCACGCCTACCAGCTGCCGGAGTCGGAAGTGGTCCAGCTCAAGCCCTTCATGGCGGTGTCGGTCCTCGTGTTCGCCGAATGGGCGCGCGAAGGCTACGTGCCGCAGCTCAGCGTGGACGCCTACCTCATCCGCATGGCCAAGGCCGAGCTCAAGCCCGTGGTGGAGCTCGAAGGCGTCGAGGCGCAGTCGAAGCTCATCGACTCGCTCACCGACGAGGAGAGCCGCACGGTCTTCGCCGGGACGCTCACCGCGCTCGAGAAGGGGCTCGCCGACGAGCAGATCCGCGGCATGGTGAAGGCATGGCAGGTGGGCGATCCGAACGCCATGCTCGACGTCGTGCGCAAGTACGACGAGAAGGTGCCGGGAGCGACCGCCCTCGAGGAGAAGTTCATCTGGTCGCGCAACCCCGCGATGGTCGAGAGAATCGCAGGCTGGCTCGACGGGCCCAAGGATCCCCGCTTGATCGCCGTGGGGGCGCTGCACCTCGTCGGGCCCCGCGGGCTCGTGGAGGCGCTTCGCAGCCGCGGCTTCGTCGTGCAGCAGCTGTTCGTGGCCCCCGAGCCGGAGCGCGGTAATGTCCCGGGAAAATAGGTCGGGCGGACGGATCCTCGTCGACCAGCTCGCGATCCACGGCGTGGACCGCGCCTTCACCGTCCCCGGCGAGAGCTTCCTGCCCGTCCTCGACGCCTTCCACGACGTGCGCGACACGATCCCCCTCGTCGTGTGCCGCCACGAGGCCGCCGCGGCCAACATGGCCGAGGCGTACGGCAAGCTCACCGGCCGCCCCGGCGTGGCGTTCGTGACCCGCGGCCCCGGCGCGACCCACGCGGCGATCGGCGTGCACACGGCCTTCCAGGACTCCACGCCCATGCTGCTCTTCGTGGGCGACGTGGGAGGCGACTTCCGCGGGCGCGAGGCCTTCCAGGAGGTGGATTTCCCGGCGATGTTCGCCCCGCTCGCCAAGTGGGCGGCCCGCATCGACGACGCAGCCCGCATCCCGGAATTCGTGGCGCGCGGCTTCCAGGTCGCCACCTCGGGGCGGCGCGGTCCCGTGGTGCTCGCGTTGCCCGAGGACATGCTCGCCGCCGCGTGCGCGGTCGCCGATGCGCATCGCTACGCCCCGGTCGAGGCCCACCCCGGCCCCGAGGACCTGCTGCAGCTCCAGCGGCTGATGGCGGCCGCGCAGCGCCCGCTCGTGATCCTCGGCGGAAGCGGCTGGACCCCGGATGCGTGCGAGGCGATACGCCGCTTCGTCGCCGCGAACGAGCTGCCCTGCGCCTGCGCCTTCCGCTTCCAGGACTTGTTCGACAACCGCGACGACCACTACGTGGGCGACGTGGGGATCGGGATCAACCCGGTGCTCGCCGAGCGCGTGCGCATGGCCGACCTGCTGCTCGTGGTCGGGCCGCGCCTGGGCGAGATGACGACGAGCGGCTATACGCTGCTCGAGGCGCCCGTGCCGCGCCAGAAGCTCGTGCACGTGCACGCGGGCGCCGAGGAGATCGGGCGCGTGTTCCAGCCGGAGCTCGGCATCGTCTCGGGCATGGCCCCGTTCGCCCGGGCCGTGGCCGGGCTCACGCCCGTCGGCAATCCCGCGTGGAAGGGGGCGGCCGCGGAGGCGCGCGCCGACTACCTCGCGTGGAGCGCGCGCCGCGAGATGCCCGGGCGGGTGCAGATGTGGGACGTGGTCGACTGGCTCAACCAGCACCTGCCCGAGGACGCGATCTACTGCAACGGGGCGGGCAACTTCTCCGCGTGGCTGCACCGCTTCCACCGCTACACCGGCATGCGCACCCAGGTGGCTCCGACATCGGGCGCGATGGGCTACGGCGTGCCGGCCGCCATCGCGGCGAAGATGGTCCACCCCGGGCGCACCGTCGTGTGCTTCGCGGGCGACGGCGACTTCCTCATGTCGGGCCAGGAGCTCGCCACCGCCGTGCAGTACGGCGCGGCGGTGGTCGTGATCGTGGTGAACAACGGCATGTACGGCACCATCCGCATGCACCAGGAGAAGCACTATCCGGGTCGCGTCATCGGCACGGAGCTCGCGAACCCGCACTTCGCCGCCTTCGCCCGCTCGTTCGGGGCGGTCGGGGAGATCGTCGAGGAGACCGCGCAGTTCGGGCCCGCCATGGAGCGCTCGCTCGCCTCGGGCAAGCCCGCCGTGATCGACGTGCGCATCGATCCGCAGGCGATCACCCCCAACACGACCCTCGACCGGATCCGGGCCGCGGCGCTCGCCGCAGGCAAGGCCTGAAGGCGCCGCGCCCGGACGCGCGGGCGCGGTCTCTGTCACAATGGGCGGGTGCCGGCCCCGGGGCGTCACGGAACTGTCACACCGGGCCGATACCCTGCGCGGGAGAGGCGCCATGACCGAACACAGCAGCAAGCAGTACGACCAGGATCTCGAAGCCGTCCGCTCGCGCATGATGCAGATGGGGGGCCTCGTCGAGTCCCAGATCCGTGCGGCCATGGACGGGTTCCTCGACGGCAACCTCGAGACCATCGACCAGGTCGTCGCGGCCGACGCGAAGGTGAACGAGCTGGAGCTCGCGATCGACGACGGCCTGGGCCACCTCATCGTGCGCCGCCAGCCGGCCGCCGGGGACCTGCGGCTCATCATGGCGATGAGCAAGGCGGTGGTCGACCTCGAGCGCATCGGCGACGAGGCGGCGAAGATCGCGCGCATGGCCCGCGAGCTGCACGCGGCCCCGCCGGCGGTCAACACGCGCCTCGCCACGATCGCGCACATCTCGGACACGGCGATCGGCCTCCTGCGCCGCGCCCTCGACGCCTTCGCGCGCCTCGACGCCGCGGCCGCCGCCCGGGTGATCGGGGAGGACGTGGCGATCGACTCGGAGTTCACGGCGATCATCCGCCAGCTCATCACGTTCATGATGGAGGATCCGCGCACGATCTCGACCTCCATCAACATCCTCTGGGTGGCGAAGGCCTTCGAGCGCATCGGAGACCACGCGAAGAACATCGCCGAGCAGGTGATCTACGTCGTGCGGGGCCGGGACGTGCGCCACACGCCGCTCGCCGAGGTGGAGCGCGAGGCCCTCGGCCGATGACGGCGTCGATCCTCGTGGTCGAGGACGAGCCGTCGATCCAGGAGCTCATCGCGGTCAACCTCTCCCGGCACGGCCACGCCGTCACGCGCGCCGCGAACGCGGAGGAAGCCTACGGCGCGATCGCCCAGGCCGTCCCCGACGTGATCCTCCTCGACTGGATGCTGCCCGACGCCCCCGGCCCGGCGGTCACGCGGCGGCTGCGCGGCGAGGCGCGCACGCGCGAGGTCCCGATCATCATGCTCACGGCGCGCGCCGGCGAGGACGACAAGGTGGCGGGTCTCGAGAGCGGCGCCGACGACTACATCACCAAGCCCTTCTCGCCCCGCGAGCTCGAGGCGCGCATCCAGGCGGTCCTGCGCCGGCGCGCGCCGCAGCTCTCGAAGGAGGCGGTCGGAATCGAGGGGCTCGAGCTCAATCCCGCGACGCGCACCGTGACCGGCCACGGCAAGGCTCTGCGCATGGGGCCGACGGAGTTCGAGCTGCTGCATTTCTTCATGACGCACACGGACCGCGTGTACAGCCGGGCGCAGATCCTCGACCAGGTCTGGGGCGATCACGTCTTCATCGAGGATCGCACGGTGGACGTGCACATCCGGCGGCTGCGGGACGCGCTCTCCCCGAGCGGACACGAGACGCTCGTCGAGACGGTCCGCGGGGCGGGATACCGGTTCCTCTCGAAGCGCTGAGGCGGCGATGATCGGGATCGGGGCGAGCGCCCTCGTCGCCGCGGTGGTGGGCTACCTGCTCGAGCCCGCCTGGGGCTGGATGCTCTTCAGCGTGGCGCTCCTCGCCATGCTGCTCTACCACCTGCGCAAGCGCGCCCAGCTGATGGACTGGCTCGAGCACGGCGGCAGCCCCGAGCCCCCGCGCGCGCGCGGCGTCTGGGACGAGCTGCACGCGCTGCTGCACCGCTCGCGCCGCGAGGCCGCGCGCCGGGAGGCGGAGCTGGTGCACGCCGTCACCCGCTGGCGCCAGGCGGCGCGGGCGCTGCCCGACGGCGTGGTGCTCCTCGACGGCGACCGCATCGCCTGGTGCAACGACACCGCGAGCCTGCACCTGGGCATCGATCCGGTGCGCGACCTCGACACCTCGATCACCCACCTCGTGCGCATCCCGGAGTTCCTCGAGTACCTCGGCTCCGGCGAGTACGGCCGCCCGATCCAGGTGCAGGATCCGCACTCCGACCGCGTGCTGTCGCTGCTGGCGATCGCCTACGGGGAGGACCAGCGGCTGGTGCTCTCGCGCGACGTGACCCAGTTCCGCAAGGTGGAGCAGATGCGCCGCGAGTTCGTGGCGAACGTCTCCCACGAGCTGCGCACGCCGCTCACCGTGGTCGCCGGCTTCCTCGAGACCCTGCGCGAGGAGAAGGACCCCGAGGCCGCGCGCCGCTACCTGGGGCTCATGAGCGACCAGGCGAGGCGCATGCAGCGCCTGGTCGAGGACCTGCTCACGCTCTCCGCGCTCGAGTCGTCGCCGCCCCCGCCCATGGAGGAGCCGATCGAGATGCGCGGCCTGCTCGAGCGGCTGGGGGCGGAAGCGCGGGCGCTTTCCGGCGGGCGCCACCGCATCGAGGTCGAGGGCGAGACGGGGATCGACCTGCGCGGCAGCGAGAAGGAGCTTTCGAGCGCGTTCGGGAACCTCGTGAGCAACGCCATCCGCTACACGCCCGAGGGCGGCACCGTGCGCCTCAAATGGCACCGCTTGCCCGACGGGGCGGCCTTCGACGTCGAGGACACGGGGATCGGCATCGCGGCCGAGCACATCCCGCGGCTCACGGAGCGCTTCTACCGCGTCGACCGCGGGCGCTCCCGGGAGACGGGCGGCACGGGCCTCGGGCTCGCGATCGTGAAGCACGCGCTCGCGCGCCACGGCGCCACGCTCGACATCGCGAGCACGCCCGGGGAGGGCAGCCGCTTCAGCGCCCGCTTCACCGGGCCGAGGGTGCGCGAGGCCGCGTCCGCCGCGCAGGCGTAGCCCGCCGGCGCGCTAGCGTCCCCGGAGCAGCCGTTCCTTCGCCTGGCGGTAGCGCACGGTCGCGGCATCGCGCGCCGCGATGAGGCGCCGCAGGGTTTCGGTGTCGAGCACCGCGTCGGGCGCATCGTCCTCGAAGTCGCTGCGCCGCCCTTCGGCCTCGTGGGGGGGCGGGGTGGCCGGGTCTGGGGGCATGGTGAAACCTCCGGAATCCTCAGGCTTCCAGGCTAGCACCCGAGGCTTTCACCGGAATGACACCGCCTGTCGCAATCCGGTCATGTGGAAGGGCTAGGGTGGAAGCGGTGCCGACGGCTCTTCGTGGCCCCGCACCCAGGGCAGTTGCCCCGCCTCGCGCGGGGCATTTTTTTTGCAGCGTCCCCGCGGGTCGAGGCCCGGCGTCACGCAATCGTCACGCCCGTGACACGAGCCTGACTTGTCGCGCGCCGACAATCCCTTGCGCATGGAAGCTGCGAACAAGGATCAACACGAGGGCGAGGCGGCGACGCTGCGCTGCCGGGCGATCTTCATCTCCGACGTGCACCTCGGAACGCTCTCCTGCCAGGCCGAGCGCCTCCTCGACTTCCTGCGCCACACCGACAGCGACGACCTCTACCTCGTCGGCGACGTGATCGACGGCTGGCAGCTCAAGCGCCGCTGGTACTGGCACCAGAGCCACAACGACGTGATCCAGAAGGTGCTGCGCAAGGCGCGCAAGGGAACGCGCGTCACCTACGTCGCGGGCAACCACGACGAGGCCCTGCGCCACGTGATCGGGGTGGCCTTCGGCGGCATCGAGATCCGCGCCGAGGCCGAGCACGTGACCGCCGACGGGCGGCGCCTGCTCGTGATCCACGGCGACCTCTTCGACGCGGTCGTGCAGCAGGCGAAATGGCTCGCCCACGCCGGCGACTCGCTCTACGTGGCCGCGCTCAAGCTCAACCGCTGGCTCAACCACTGGCGCGCGAAGCTGGGGTTCCCGTACTGGTCGCTCGCGCAGTTCCTCAAGCAGCGCGTGAAGAACGCGGTGAGCTACATCGGGAAGTTCGAGGACGCGCTCGCCCACGAGGCGCGCCGCCGCGGCTTCGACGGCGTGGTCTGCGGGCACATCCACAAGGCCGAGATCCGCGACATCGGCGGCATCCTCTACTGCAACGACGGGGACTGGGTCGAGAGCCTCACCGCGCTCGTGGAGATGCACGACGGGGAGCTGCGCATCATCGACTGGAAGGCGATCGAGGCGCTGCGGATGAGCGCGACGAGGGCGCAGAAGGCCCTCCCCGCGCCGGGCCATCTTTCCCCGGGAGCCGAGCTTGCGAATTCTCCTGGTCACTGACGCCTGGGCGCCGCAGGTGAACGGCGTCGTCGTGACGCTCGCGAACACCGTGCGCTGGCTCGAGCGCCTGGGGAACGCGGTGAGCGTGCTCTCGCCCGAGGGCTTCCGCACGATCCCGATGCCCACCTATCCCGAGATCCCGCTCGCGGTCATGCCGGGGCGCAAGGTCGCGCAGCGCTTCCTCGAGTTCGACCCCGAGGCGGTCCACATCGCCACCGAAGGCCCGCTCGGCATCGCCGCGCGCGCCCATTGCGTGCGGCACGGCCTCGCCTTCACGACCGCGTACCACACCTGCTTTCCGGAGTACGTGAAGCCGCGCTTCGGCGTGCCGCTCGCCTGGACCTACGCGTGGCTGCGGCGCTTCCACTCGCGCTCCTCCGCCGTGCTGGTGGCCACCCCCACCATCCGCGGGATGCTCGAGGAGCGCGGCTTCGCGCGCATCGTCCACTGGTCGCGCGGGGTCGACACCGAGATCTTCCATCCTTCCGCCCAGCGGTTCACGGACCTGCTCCGCCCGGTCTTCCTCTTCGTCGGCCGCGTCGCCGTGGAGAAGAACATCGGCGCTTTCCTCTCCCTCGACTTGCCGGGCACGAAGGTCGTCGTGGGCGACGGCCCTCAGCGCGCGGAGCTCGAGCGCCGCTTCCCCGAGGCGGTCTTCGCCGGCGCCCTGCACGGCCGGGAGCTCGCCTCGTACTACCAGCGCGCGGACGTCTTCGTCTTCCCGAGCCGCACGGACACCTTCGGGCTCGTGCTGGTTGAGGCGATGGCGTGCGGCACCCCGGTAGCCGCCTTCCCGGTGCGCGGCCCCATCGACGTCGTGCACGACGAGCACGCCGGCGTGCTGGACCAGGACCTCGGGGCGGCGGCGATGGCGGCCCTCGCCCTCGACCGCGAGCGGGTGCATCGCTTCGGGGCGCGCCACTCGTGGGAGCACTGCACGCGCCAGTTCCTCTCGAGCCTCGTGCCGGCGCGCGGCGGGGCCACGGTGGCCCGGGCCGCCTAGGAGCCCTCCGTGATTCCCGACGAGCCGCTGACCCCCGCGCCCGTCGAGAGCCCCTTCAAGGGCAAGCGCGGGGCGGCCCGCATCGTCCAGGCGTTCTTCAACTCGCTCGCGGGTCTCGCCGACGCGTGGCAGCACGAGAGCGCCTTCCGGCAGGAGATCCTGATGGCGGCGGTGCTCGTTCCCGCGGCCTGCCTCGCGCCCGTGTCGGCGGCCGAGCGCGCGCTCCTCGTGGGCTCGGTGCTGCTGGTCCTCATCGTGGAGCTGCTCAACTCGAGCGTGGAGGCGGCGATCGACCGCATCTCGTTCGAGCGCCACTCCCTGTCGCGCCGCGCGAAGGACATCGGCAGCGCCGCCGTGTTCGTGGCGCTCGTGCTGATGGCCGTCGTGTGGGCCTTCGTCCTCGTGCCGCACCTGCCCTAGGAGGGGGCCTTGCCGCAGGCCGAACCGGTCCGCGCACCGGCCGCGGAGCGGCACCTCGTAGCTAGCCGAAGCGGCCCGTGATGTAGTCTTCCGTGGCCTGCCGGGTCGGCTTCACGAAGAGCTGGTCGGTGGCGCCGAACTCGATCAGCTCGCCGAGGTACATGTAGGCGGTGAAGTCCGAGACCCGGGCGGCCTGCTGCATGTTGTGCGTCACGATCACCACGGTGTAGTCGTCCTTGAGCTCGGTGATGAGCTCCTCCACCTTCGCCGTGGAGATGGGGTCGAGCGCGCTGCAGGGCTCGTCGAGGAGCAGGACTTCGGGCCGCACGGCCACGGCGCGGGCAATGCACAGCCGCTGCTGCTGGCCGCCGGAGAGGCTGTCGCCGTTCTGGTGGAGCTTGTCGTTCACTTCCTTCCATAGCGCGGCCTTGGTGAGCGCCCATTCGATCCGCTCGTCCATGCGCGCCTTGGACAGGTCCTCGAAGAGGCGCACGCCGAAGGCGATGTTGTCGTAGATCGACATCGGGAAGGGCGTGGGCTTCTGGAAGACCATCCCGACGCGCGCGCGCAGGAGCGAGACGTCGGACTTCGAGGCGAGGATGTTCTCCCCGTCGAGGATGATCTCGCCCGCCGCGCGCTGCTCGGGGTAGAGCTCGAACATGCGGTTGAAGGTCCTGAGGAGCGTGGACTTGCCGCATCCCGACGGCCCGATGAAGGCCGTCACGCGGTTCTCGGGCACCTCGAGGTTCACGTTCTTCAGGGCGTGGAAGCCGCCGTAGAAGAAGTCCAGGTTGCGGACCGTGATCTTGGACTCGGGCATCGGCTCGGGCGAGGGCTGGACGATGGCGTTCATTGTCGTTCAGTTCCGGCCGCGCGCGAAGAGCGAGCGCGCCGCGATGTTGAGCCCCAGGACGAGGAGCGTGATGAGGGCGGCCCCGCCCCAGGCGAGGCGGTGCCACTCGTCGTACGGGCTCATGGCGAACTGGAAGATCACGACGGGGAGGTTCGCCATCGGGCGGTTCATGTCCGTGGACCAGAACTGGTTGTTGAGCCCCGTGAAGAGCAGGGGGGCGGTCTCGCCCGAGATGCGCGCCACGGCGAGGAGCACGCCGGTCACGATGCCCGCGCGCGCGGCGCGGTAGGAGACGCGCGTGATCATCTTCCAGCGCGGACATCCCAGGGCGACCGCCGCCTCGCGCAGGCTGTTGGGCACGAGCTTGAGCATGTCGTCGGTGGTCCTCACCACCACGGGGATCACGATGATCGCCAGCGCGCAGGCTCCGGCCCATCCCGAGAAGTGGTGCACGCGCGCCACGTACACCGAGTAGACGAACAGCCCGATCACGATCGACGGGGCCGAGAGCAGCACGTCGTTGATGAAGCGGGTGGCGGGCGCGAGCCATCCTCGCTGGCCGTACTCGGCGAGGTAGGTGCCCGCGAGGATCCCGATCGGGGTGCCGATGAGGGTGCCCGCGCCCGACATGAGGACGCTGCCGAAGATGGCGTTCGCGAGGCCCCCGTCGGAGCCCGGGGGAGGCGTCATGCGCAGGAAGATCGAGGGCCGGAACGCCGCCGCCGCCTCCCACAGCAGCTCGCCCAGGATCCACGCGAGCCAGAAGAGGCCGAACCCGAGCGCCACCACCGAGAGCGCCATCATGACCGCGTTCGTGCGGCGGCGGCGCCGGTAGGTGGGATTGTCGAGGCTCGCGGTCGCCATCGCTAGGCCCGGGTGCCCTCGCCGCGCGCGAGCCGCAGGAGCAGCAGCTTCGAGGCGGCGAGCACGATGGTCGTGATGAGGAAGAGGATGAGGCCGAGCTCGATCAGCGCGGAAGTGTACACGTCGCCGACGGCCTCGTTGAACTCGTTGGCGAGCGCCGAGGCGATCGAGTTGCCGGGCATGAAGAGCGAGGCGCTGAAGTCGTGCGCGTTGCCGATCACGAAGGTGACCGCCATGGTTTCCCCGAGCGCGCGGCCCAGGCCCAGCATGACGCCGCCGATCACGCCCACCTTGGTGTAGGGAAGCACGACGCCGCGGACGACCTCCCACGTGGTCGAGCCCAGGCCGTAGGCCGATTCCTTGAGCATCGCGGGGACCAGCTCGAAGACGTCGCGCATCACGGCGGTGATGAACGGGATCACCATGATCGCGAGGATGATGCCCGCCGCGAGCATGCCGATCCCCATGGGCGGGCCGGAGAAGAGGATGCCGAGCCCGGGCACCTTGCCCACGGTGTCGGCGAGGAAGGGCTGCACGTGGTCCTGGAACACGGGAGCGAAGACGAAGAGCCCCCACATGCCGTAGATGATGCTGGGGATCGCCGCGAGCATCTCGATCGCGGTGCCGAGCGGCCGGCGCAGCCACACGGGCGAGAGCTCGGTGAGGAAGACCGAGATCCCGAGGCTCACGGGGATGGCGATCGCGAGCGCGATGGCCGAGGTGAGGACGGTGCCGTAGATCGGGACCAGCGCCCCGAAGTTGTCCTGCACCGGGTCCCACTGGGCGCTCGCGAGGAAGCCGAGCCCGAACTTGCGGATCGAGGGCATGCTGCCCACGACCAGGGATACCAGGATCGCGGCGAGCAGGCTGAAGACCGCGAACGCGAAGAACCGCGTGAGGTTGCGGAACACCGCGTCCATGAGCGCGTTGTTTCGGAGCACGGGGGGCCTGGGCGTAAAAGCGACGACCGCGGACGGTTCCGCGGTCGCCAGGCCCGTATTATCCAGCACTGCGCTCATGGGCGTGAGCGCCGGTCCTCAGATGATGGGTTTGCCGGACGCGTCCTTGATCTCTTTCCAGTTCGTCTCGATCAGCTTCGCGACGCTCGGCGGCATCGGGACGTAGTCGAGGGACTCTGCGATCCGGCTGCCGTTGGCGTAGGCCCACTTGAAGAAGTCGAGCACCTGCTTCTCGTTGGCGGGGTTGTCGGCGGTCGTGTGCACGAGGATGAAGGTCGCCCCCGCGATCGGCCAGGCGCCCTTGCCCGGCGCATCCGTGAGCATCAGGTTCATCCCGGGAGCCGCGGCCCAGTCCGCCCCGGCGGCCGCCGCCTGGAAGGACTTGGCGTTGGGCGACACGTACTCGCCCTCGCTGTTCTTCACCAGGGCGTAGGTCATGTGGTTCTGCAGCACGTAGGCGTACTCGACGTAGCCGATGGCGCCGTTGATGCGCTGCACGTACGAAGCCACGCCCTCGTTGCCCTTGCCGCCCACGCCCGCCGGCCAGTTGATCGAGGTGCCCTTGCCGACCTTCGACTTCCACTCTTCGCTCACCTTCGAGAGGTAGTCGGACCAGATGTAGGTCGTGCCCGACCCGTCCGAGCGGTGCACCGGGGTGATCGCCGTGTCGGGAAGCTTCACGTGGGGGTTGAGGCTCCTGATCTCGGCGTCGTTCCACTTCTTCACCTTGCCGAGGTAGATGTCGGCGATCACCGCGCCGGTGAGCTTGAGCTCGCCCGGTTTCACGCCCTTGAGGTTCACGGCCGGGATGGCGCCGCCGATGCAGGTCGGGAACTGCTGCAGGCCGTCCTTCTGCAGGTCCTCGACGGTGAGCGGCATGTCCGAGGCGCCGAAATCGACGGTCTTGGCGATGATCTGCTTGATGCCGCCGCCGGAGCCGATCGACTGGTAGTTGAGGCCGACTCCGGTCTTCTCCTTGTAGGCCTCGGCCCACTTGGAATAGATGGGGTAGGCGAAGGTCGAACCTGCGCCGGTGATGTCGGCTGCGAAGGCCTGGGTCGCCAGGGCGGCCGCGGCGAGGGTCGCCGCGGCGAGGATGCGTTTTGCGCGCATTCGCTGTCTCCGTTTTGTCGTCGGGGTGATTGCGCGACTGTACGGAGGGCGGATGACGGTTTCGTGACAGCGGGCTACCTACGGGCGCTCCGAGCCCGCTCGAAGCGCTCCTGCGCGAGCAGGACCTCGGACGCGTGCCGCTCCGTCCATTCCCGCATCGCGTCGAGCACCATGACCAGGGACCGACCGAGCGGAGTGAGCGAATACTCCACCCGCGGGGGCACCTCGGCGTAGATGCGCCGGGAGACCAGGCCCAGGCGCTCGAGGTCGCGCAGCGTCTGGGTGAGGGCCTTCTGCGTGACTCCCTGCACGCGCCGGCGCAGCTCGTTGAAGCGGGTCGTGCGCTCGGTGAGCACGCCCAGCACCAGCACCGTCCACTTGTTCGCGACGCTCGCGAGGATCTCGCGGGCGGGGCAGGCGGCGGAAAACGCGTCGAAGCGCTTCATGGTGGTATATTCTGGTAACCTGAATATCGTTCGATATCCTACTTTCCACAGTATACCGAACCCCGCTATCCTGCGCGCTCCTTCTTCGCGTTCCCCCAAGGAGAAACCCATGAAGCTCTATTACTCCCCCGGAGCCTGCTCGCTCTCCCCCCACATCGTGCTGCGCGAGCTCGCCGAGCCCTTCGAGCTGGTGAAGGTCGACACGAAGTCGAAGACGTTCGACGGCGGCGGCGACTTCCTCGCCGTGAACGGCAAGGGCTACGTGCCGGTGCTCGAGCTCGACGGCGGCGAGCGCCTCACCGAGGGCCCTGCGATCGTCCAGTACGTCGCCGATCGCCACCCGGGCTCCGGCCTCGCCCCGCCCCCCGGGACGCTCGAGCGCGTGCGCCTCCAGGAGTGGCTCAACTTCATCACCTCGGAGCTCCACAAGGGCTTCTCGCCGCTTTTCTCGCCCGAGACGCCCGAGGACTACAAGCCGGTCGCGAGGAAACGCCTCGCCATGCGCTTCGACTGGCTCTCGAAGCAGCTCGCGAACCGCCCGTACCTGACGGGCGAGCGCTTCACCGTGGCCGACGCGTACCTGTTCGTGATCCTCGGCTGGACCGGCTACGTCGGCATGAAGCTCGACGACTGGCCCGTGCTCGCGGCCTACCGTGCGCGCATCGCCCAGCGTGCGGCCGTCCGGGAGGCGATGAAGGCGGAGGGCCTCGTCAAGTAGCGTGCGAGAATGGGGTCGCCATGGATCCCTCCATCCCGCGGCAGGTCGGCGACCCCCACGATCCCGATTCCGACCCCCTCGAGACCCGCGAGTGGGTCGAGGCGCTCGACGCCCTGATCCAGTCCGAGGGCCCCGAGCGCGCCACCTTCCTCCTGCGCCGGCTGCTGCAGCACGCCCGCGCGCGCCGCGTGCCGCTGCCCCAGGTGCTCGCCACCCCCTACGTGAACACCATCGGGCTCGCGGAGCAGCCGCCCTACCAGGGCAACCTCGAGATCGAGGCGCGCATCTCGGCGCTCGTGCGCTGGAACGCGCTCGCCATGGTGGTGCGGGCCAACCGCGCGAGCGGCGAGCTGGGCGGCCACATCGCGAGCTACGCCTCGGCGGCGGACCTGTTCGAGGTGGGCTTCAACCACTTCTTCCGCGGCGGCGAGCGCGGCGACCTCGTCTACTTCCAGCCCCATTCGGCGCCCGGCGTCTACGCGCGCGCCTACCTCGAGGGGCGCCTCGCCGAGGAGCAGCTCGACCGTTACCGGCGCGAGACCGGGGGGCGGGGCCTCTCGTCCTATCCCCACCCGTGGCTCATGCCGCGGTTCTGGCAGTTTCCGACGGGCTCCATGGGAATCGGCCCGCTCTTCGCGATCTACCAGGCGCGCTTCATGCGCTACCTCGAGCATCGGGGGCTCGCGGACTCCGCGCAGGCGGCCGATTGGTCATCCCGGAAGGTGTGGTGCTTCGTGGGCGACGGCGAGATGGACGAGCCCGAGTCGCTGGCGGGGCTGTCGATCGCCGCGCGCGAGAAGCTCGACAACCTGGTGCTCGTCGTCAACTGCAACCTGCAGCGCCTCGACGGGCCGGTGCGCGGCAACGGCTCGATCGTGCAGGAGCTGGAGGGCCTGTTCGCGGGTGCGGGCTGGAACGTGATCAAGCTGCTCTGGTCGAGCGACTGGGACCCGCTCTTCGCGCGCGACGTGCACCAGTGGCTCGAGAAGCGCTTCCTCGAGACCGTGGACGGCGAGTTCCAGACCTACGCCGCGGCCGACGGGCGCTTCAACCGCGAGCACTTCTTCAACAAGTACCCGGAATTGCGCGAGCTCGTCGCCCACCTTTCCGACGACGACATCGACCGGCTGCGCCGCGGGGGCCACGACCCGGTGAAGATCTTCTCGGCGTACTGGCACGCCACGCGCCACGAAGGGCAGCCCACGGTGATCCTCGCGATGACCAAGAAGGGCTACGGGATGGGCACCGCGGGCCAGGGCCGCATGACCACGCACCAGCAGAAGAAGCTCGACGCGGGCGAGCTCCACGCCTTCCGCGACCGCTTCGCGCTGCCCATCACCGACGCGCAGTGCGAGGCGTGCGAGTTCGTGCGCCCGCCGCGCGAGTCGCCCGAGATGGCCTACCTGCACGCGCGGCGCCAGAAGCTCGGCGGCTACCTCCCGTCGCGCTCGACGAAGGCGCCGCCGCTCGCCACGCCGGAGGCGAAGTCGTTCGCGAAGTTCGCCCTCGAGGCGGGCGGCAAGGAGATGTCCACCACGGTCGCCTTCGTGCGCATGGCGGGCGCCCTGCTGCGCGACGCGGGCGTCGGCAAGCGCATCGTCCCGATCATCGCGGACGAGGCGCGCACCTTCGGCATGGCGGACCTCTTTCGCCAGATCGGCATCTACTCGCCCACCGGGCAGCTCTACGAGCCGGAGGACAGCCACCAGCTCTCGTACTACAAGGAGGCGCGCGACGGCCAGCTCCTCGAGGAGGGCATCAACGAGGCCGGCGCGATGGCCTCCTGGGTCGCGGCGGCGACGAGCCACTCGGCGCACGGCGTGGCGATGCTGCCGATGTACATCTACTACTCGATCTTCGGCTTCCAGCGCGTCGGCGACGAGATCTGGGCGGCGGCCGATTCGCGCTCGCGGGGCTTCCTCTTCGGGGCGACCGCGGGACGCACCACCCTCTCCGGCGAGGGCCTGCAGCACGAGGACGGCACGAGCCACCTCGCCGCCTCGACGATCCCCAATTGCCGCGCCTACGACCCGGGGCTCGCGTGCGAGCTCGCCGTGATCCTCGAGGACGGCATGCGCCGGATGCTGGGCGCCCAGGAGGACGTCTTCTACTACGTGACGCTCATGAACGAGAGCTACCCGCAGCCCTCGCTTCCCGAAGGCGCCCGCGAAGGGATCCTGCGCGGCATGCACCGCGTCCGCGAGGCGGGCAAGGCGCTCTCCGCCCCGCCGGGCTTCGCGCGCAAGCAGAAGGTGCGGCTCCTCGGCGCGGGCGCGATCCTGCAGGAGGCGCTCGCGGCCGC
Organism: Usitatibacter sp.; assembly: GCA_035624355.1. Taxonomy (GTDB): domain Bacteria; phylum Pseudomonadota; class Gammaproteobacteria; order Burkholderiales; family Usitatibacteraceae; genus Usitatibacter. The sequence continues at coordinate 20,156 of DASPRQ010000019.1, forward strand.
CGAGCTGCTGGAGAACGACTGGGGCGTGGGCGCGGAGGTCCATTCGGTCACGAGCTTCACCGAGCTGCGCCGCGAGGCGATGGAGGTGTCGCGGCGCCGGCGGCTGGATCCTCCTTCCGCTTCGGGAGCGGACCGGGAGGAGACAAGCACCTGGCTCGAGCGGCAGCTCTCCCAAACCGGGGAGCCCATCGTCGCCGCGAGCGACTACGTGAGCGCCGTGGCCGACCTCATCCGCCCGTGGATCCGCGACCCGTACGTCGCGCTCGGCACCGACGGCTTCGGGCGCAGCGACACGCGGGCCGCGCTTCGCCGATTCTTCGAGGTGGACCGGCACTCGATCGCCGTGGCCGCGCTTCGCGCGCTCGGGGACGCCCGCGCGAAGGACGCCATCGAGCGCTACGGCATCGACCGCAAAGCGGCGCCGCCCTGGGCGCGCTGAAGCCCGCTCAGCGCACCGCGAGGGCGGTGATCGCGGCGGCAGCGATCGCGAAGAAGGCGCCGGCCCAGAAGGTCGCGGCGGGCCCGACCCAGGTCCACAGCGCTCCGGCGAGGACGCTCGAGGCGAGCATCGCGAGGCCGCCCGCCAGGTTGAAGACGCCGAACGCGGTGCCGCGAAGCGGTGCGGGCGCGGCGTGGGAGACCATCGCGGCGAGCACGCCCTGGGTGAATCCCATGTGCAGGCCCCAGAGCGCGATGCCGATCCAGGCGAAGGCGAGATGGCCCGCGAGCGCGAGCACCGCGTCCGAGGCCGCGAGGAAGGCCACGCCCCAGAAGAGCAGCACGCGCGGCGCGACGCGGTCGGCGAGCCGCCCCACGGGGTAGGCCGCCGCCGAGTAGACCACGTTCATCGCGACCAGCACCGCTGGCGCGTACGCTTCGCCGAGTTGCAGGTCCGCGGCGCGCAGCACGAGGAAGGCCTCGCTGAAGCGCGCGAGCGCGAGCGCAGCTCCGATCGCGGTGACGCCCCAGAAGGCGGCGCCCAGCGCGCGCAGCGTCGCGCGGTCGAACCGGATTTCCCCGGCCCGCGGAGCCTTCCCGTCGCCCTGGGGATTCTCGGGCTCGCGCACGCCGAAGGCGATGAGCAGGAACGAGGCGACGCCGGGGACCGTCGCCACCCAGAACACCGCGCGGAAGTCGTCGTGCCACGCGAGCATGAGCGCGATGGCGAGCAGCGGGCCCGCGAAGGCGCCCACGGTGTCGAGGGTCTGGCGCAGGCCGAAGGCCGCGCCGCGGATCTCCTTCGGCGTGAGGTCCGCGATCAACGCGTCGCGCGGCGCGCCGCGGATGCCCTTGCCGATGCGGTCGACG
>DASPRQ010000018.1:0-57038 GCA_035624355.1 Usitatibacter sp.
CACCGCGAGCGCCGTCGTCGCGGACCTGGTGGACGTGACCCGCATGTCCACCGCCGACCCGGAGCAGCGCGTCCCGCACCTCGCGTTCCAGCCCGACCGGCTGTCGACCGACCCGATCCTCGCGATGGACGACGTGGAGACGGGCTACTACCTCAGGCTGCGGGCGCTCGATCGTCCCGGCGTGCTCGCCGACGTGACGCGCATCTGCGCCGACCTCTCGATCTCCATCGACGCCATCTTCCAGAAGGAGGCGGGCGAGGGCGAGGAGCAGGTGGACGTCGTGATCCTCACCCACGTGGCGCCCGAGCGCAACGTGAACGAGGCGATGCGGCGCATCGAGGCGCTGCCGACCATCCCCGCACCCGTGGTGCGCATCCGTCTCGAGGAGCTGCTTTGACGGGGTCGGGTTACATTTCGGCCCTGTCCCCATATCGAGCTCCATGAAATACGTCAGCACCCGGGGCCACGCCGCCTCCCGGACCTTCACCGACATCCTGCTCGAGGGCCTCGCGCCCGACGGCGGGCTCATGGTGCCCGAGCAGTGGCCGCGCGTGACGCGCCCGAAGCTCGATGCGCTGCGCGACCTCCCGTACCCGCGGCTCGCCTTCGAGATCCTGCGCTTCTTCGCCGACGACTTCCCGGGGGCGGAGCTCAAGGCGATCGTCGAGCGCACCTACACCGCCGAGGTGTTCGGGACGCCGGAGATCGCGCCGCTTTCCACGCTCGAGCCGAACCTGCACCTGCTGGGCCTATCGAACGGGCCGACCCTCGCCTTCAAGGACGTGGCGATGCAGCTGCTCGGCAACCTCTTCGAATCCGTGCTCGAGACGCGCGACCGGCGGCTCAACGTGCTGGGCGCGACGAGCGGGGACACGGGCGGGGCGGCCGAGCACGCGCTGAAGGGCAAGGCGCGCGTGAACGTGTTCATGCTCTCTCCCCGCGGGCGCATGAGCCCCTTCCAGAGCGCGCAGATGTACTCGCTGCAGGATCCGAACGTCTTCAACGTCGCGATCGAGGGCTCGTTCGACGATTGCCAGGACGTCGTGAAGGCCGTGAACCTGGACGCCGCCTTCAAGGAGCGCCACTCGATCGGCGCGGTGAACTCGATCAACTGGGCGCGCGTGGTGGCGCAGGTGGTCTATTACTTCAAGGGCTACTTCGCGGCCACGCGCTCGAACGACGAGCAGGCCTCCTTCGCGGTGCCCTCGGGCAATTTCGGCAACGTGCTCGCCGGCTACGTCGCCAAGCGCATGGGGCTGCCGATCCGGCGCCTCGTGGTGGCGACCAACGAGAACGACGTGCTCGACGAGTTCTTCCGCACCGGCCGCTACCGGCCGCGCCGGGCCGCGGAGACCCGCGCGACCTCGAGCCCGTCCATGGACATCTCGAAGGCGTCGAACTTCGAGCGCTTCGTCTGGGACGCGGTGGACCAGGACGGCGACAAGGTGGCGTGGCTCTGGCGCAAGGTGGAGGAGGAGGGGGGCTTCGACCTGTCCACGGACCGCGCCTGGGAGCGGATCGAGGACGATTCGGGCTTCGTCTCGGGGCGCAGCACCCACGAGGACCGCCTGAAGACGATCCGGCTCGTGAAGGAGCGCTACGGCGTGGTGATCGACCCGCACACCGCCGACGGCGTGAAGGTGGCGCTCGTCCAGCGCGAGCCCCGCTACCCGATGATCTGCCTGGAGACGGCGCTGCCCGCCAAGTTCGACGCGACCATCGTGGAGGCGCTGGGGCAGCACGCACCCCGGCCACGGGCTTTCGAGGGCCTCGAGGACCTTCCCCAGCGCTTCGACGTGCTGGGGCCCGATCCCGAGGCGCTGAAGGAGTACATCGCCCGCCGCCTGTCCGCCTAGGGGCGAAGCCGAGCGCGAGCAGGTACCGCGCGCCGCCGCGACTGAAGTAGAATTTCGGGCCATGATCCGGCCTACGAGATGGCGCGCGCTCGCGGCTGCCGCCCTGCTTTTTGCCTGCGCAGGGGTATCGGCGGAGACCCTGTTCGCGACGAGCGTGCGCACGTTCGCGAGCGGCGGCCGGGACAAGGTGGTCGGAAGCCTCTACGCGATCAACCTCGGCGACGCGACGGCGAAGCTGGTGGCCCCGATCCGGCTCAGGGGCGAATCGGCGGTGGGCATCACGGGGCTCGCCGTGCAGCCGGGGAGCGGCACGGTCTACGCGATCACCTCGCCGCTGTCGCCCGTCAGCCCCCACTCGCTCGTCACGCTCGACGTGAATACCGGGCACGCGGAGCTCATCGGGCCGATGGGAGCGGACGGGTCCGACGCGGCGTTCGACCCGGACGGCAAGCTCTACGTGTGGCTGCCGGCCACGAGCCAGGTGGGCCTCGTGGACCTCGCCACCGCCGCCGTGGAGCCGCTGGGAAGTCCCGGGCCCCCGGGCAACGGGGGCGGCATCGCCATCGACCGCAGCGGCACGGCCTTCGTCACCCCCGGCGGCGCGAGCGGCCACCTCGACAAGGTCGACACGCGGACCGGCGCGATCACCCGGGGCCCTCTGCTCCACGGCGCCCCGTTTCCCACCGGCATCTCGGCGATGACGTTCAGCCCGTCGGGACTGCTGCTCGCGATCAACTCCAACGGCGGCTCGCCGGCGAACGTGCGGCTCGTGACCATCAACACCGCCACCGGCCAGGTGAGCGCGATCGGCTCGCTGCCCGACGATACCGACGCGCTCGCCTTCGCATCCGGCCGCTCGTCCGGCGTCGCCTCGCTGTTGGCGACGATGAGCGGGCGGACGATGTCGCTGCTCGCCCTCGTCGTCGTGCTGGCGATCGCCGCCGGCGCGGTGGCGCTCGCGAAGTCGCTGCGCCGCTGAAGTCGCCCCGGCGCGGTCCTCAGCGGCAGACCGACGCCGGGTTCGCGTACACCTGGCGGGTGATGGCCTTCGTGATCATGTGGCCGTCGACGTTCGCCGTGAAGGTTCCGCTGGAGGCGCCGGAGAAGACGAAGCTCGCGGCGCCGACCGGCGTGACCTGGACGTCGGCGTTGCTCCATTTCGCGTCGTAGGCGGGACCCGTCGTGTGGTAGATCGCCCCGGACCAGGACTGGGTGCCGGCGGCGCGCGTCGCGTCCGGCACGACGAACCACGCCGCACGCCCGGTGGAATCGTAGGTGAACCAGGTGGCGAACAGGACGTCGCCCTCCTGCATGAGGTTCATGCCCCAGCCCGATTCCGATCCGGCGGGCGCGTTCCACCACAGGTCCGAGAAGTTGGGCGTGGCGGGGGCGGCTCCGCCCATGGCGCAGGCGGGCGGCGTCGAAAAGTCCTCCCGCGTGATGGGCAGCGACCCGGAATTGCCGTTCACGGTGTAGTCGAACTGCCCTTCCGACGAGCCGAAAAAGCTCAAGGTCGCCGTGCCGACCGGGACGGCCGCGACCTTGGTCGAGTCGAAGGTCGCCGCGTCGAACGCGGGGCCGGTGGTGCGGTAGATCGTCCCCGTGTACATGGCGGCGCCCTCCATGCCCCCCATCCCGTACATGCCGCCCATGCCCATGTCCATGCCCATGTCCATCATGTCGCCCATGTACGTGTCGACGGAGACCGGGGTGACGAGCTGCGCGTCGGGGATGACGAACCAGAGGCCCTGGCCGTCCTGGTCGTAAGTGAACCACGTGGCGAAGAGGACGTTGCCCTGATGCGCGATGTTGATGCCCCAGCCGCTCTGGGAGCCGGCGGGCGAGCTCCACCACAGGCCCTGGTAGCTCACGGAGCCGGGATCGGCGGGATAGTACTGGGCGGAAGCACCGAGCGAAGCGAGCGCGCAGAGCGCGAGCAGCATGAGACGCTTCATGGTTCCTCCTTCAAGTGGGAAGACTAGAAGGGAGAGGGCGTCACGCAGACCGTCGTGGGCGTCGAGAAGACCTGCCGCGTGATCGGCTTGCTCTGTGAAACGCCGTTCACAGTGTACGCGAACATCCCGTTGTTCGCATCGGTGAACGTGAACGTGGCCGTGCCCACGGCGGTGGCGGTTACCTGCGAGCCGTTCCAGGGCGAGGCGCTGAAGGCGGGGCCCGTGGTGCGGTAGAGCGTTCCCGAGTAGGAGGCGGGGCCCGCCTGGGCGCCGTTCGACATGACGAGCCACAGGCCCTTGCCGCTCGCGTCGTAGGTGAACCAGGTGGCGAACAGGATGGCGCCCTGGTGGGTGATGTTCACGCCCCAGCCCGACTCGCTTCCCGCGGGCGAGTGCCACCAGAGATCCTGGTAGTTGGGAACCGCGGGCGGCGTGCCGCCGGCCGTGCAGGTGGGCACGGGGGTCGCGTAGACCTGCCGCGTGATCGCCTTGGCCTGCGAGACGCCGTTCACGGTGTAGGAGAACGTCCCGTTGTTCACGTCGCTGAACGTGAAGGTGGCGCTGCCGACCTGGGTGGCTACCACCTTCGAGGGATCGAAGCTCGCCGAGTCGAACGAGGGTCCCGTGGTGCGGTAGAGCGTCCCCGAATAGGTCGCGGACCCGGTCTTCACCCCGTCGGGCATCACCAGCCACAGGCCGCTGCCGTCGCTGTCGTAGGTGAACCAGGTGGCGAACAGGATGTCGCCCTGGTGGGCGATGTTCACGCCCCAGCCCGATTCGCTCCCGGCCGGCGAGTTCCACCACAGCCCCTCGTAGTTGAGGGCGGCGAGCTGCACCGTGGCCGTCTGGCCGGCGAAGTTCTGCGGCGAGTTGACCGACGTGCTGCCGTCGCGGTTGAGCGACAGGCGGCCGTCGGAGGGCAGGTTGGAATACGTCCACTCGTCCGCGCCGGCCCAGTTGACCGTGCCGCTTCCGGTGAAGAAGAAGCCGTTGGGGACGATGTAGTCGGGCGTGAGGATCCCCAGGTCCGCGAAGCCCTGGGTCGCGAAGATCATGCGGTGGCCCGACGTGTCGCCCGGAAGATTCGCGGGCACGCTGAACGTGTGGCTCGTCGAGCCCTGGCGAGCGGTGAGCACGTGGCCGGTGAAGAACTGCTGGCCTCCCGCGAGGGCCGTCATCTCCATGAACTGCACCGACCCGTCGGCGTTGGAATACAGCTCGTCGATCGTGAACAGGTGGAACGAGGCGCAAGCGGGCGCGGCCGCGAGCGCGAGGAAAAGGCCGGCGATCGGGGCGAGCCGTTTCGTGACGCGAGCAATACGCTGTGCGATGAACATGGGGCACCTCCGCCCCCATCAACAGCGTCCCGCGCCCCCGTATTCCGGCGCTACTCCTCGTCCTTCTCGGGCGGGGGGTTGCCGTCGTAGACCTGGTTGCGCCGGCGCTCCAGCCAGGCGTCGCGCACGAACAGGTAGCGGTCGATCGCGGCCTGCTCGATCACGCTCTCGGCCTTGAGCAGCTGGGCGCGCTGCTCGATCGACTCGAGGCCCCAGAGCGTCCAGTAGACCGCGTCGTTGTGCAGGACGCGCGGGTAGTACCAGCTCAGGTCCACGATGCGCGCGGGGGCGTCGCGCGCGGTGCTCGGCCCGAGGAACGGGATGACGAAGTACGGGCCGGACGGCACGCCCCAGACGCCCAGGGTCTGCCCGAAGTCCTCGTCGCGCTTGTCCACCCCGAGCCGGCTCGCGACGTCCCACAGCCCCGCGACGCCGAAGGTCGTGTTCACGACGATCCGCCCGAAGTCGTTGATGGCGAGCGGGAGCTTCCCCTGCAGGATGTCGTTCAGGCCCGTGTTGATGTCGGCGACGTTGCCGAAGAAATCCGTCACGCGGGCCCGCACGAAGCGCGGCACCACCTTCACGTAGGCCTTGGCGACCGGCTTCACCCCGGTGCGGTCGACCGCGTCGTTGAACGCCATGGTCTTGCGGTTGAGGGCCTCCCAGGGGTCGTGCGGGTCGCGCCCCGGCGCGGCGGCGCATCCGGCGAGCAGGATCAGCGCCGCGGCCGCGAGCGCCGCGCCGGCGCGGGTTCGAAGCGATCGCGGTGGTTCGCCGCTCCCGTTCTCGGGATCGACTTCACGAGGCGGGCTCCGGTGCGATTGCATGGGGACCTCAGGGGCTGACGAAGCGCATGGACAGGTCGAGCGCCTCCACGTCCTTGGTGAGCGAGCCTACCGAGATGCGATGCACGCCCGTCTCGGCGATCGCGCGCACGGTGCCGAGGGTGACGCCCCCCGAGGCCTCGAGCTCGGCACGGTCGCCGGCGATCCTCACGGCCTCGCGCATCGCCGCAAGATCGAAGTTGTCGAGGAGGATGAGCCGCGCCCCCGCTTGCAGCGCCTCCCGCAGCTGGCCGAGGTCCTCGACCTCCACCTGCAGCATCACGTCGGCTGAGGCCTCGCGCAGCGCCTGGCGGACGGCCTCGGCCACGCCGCCGCAGGCGTGGATGTGGTTCTCCTTGAGGAGGATGCCGTCGTACAGGCCGATGCGGTGGTTGCTGCCGCCGCCGATGCGCACCGCGTACTTCTCGGCGATGCGCAGGCCCGGGAGCGTCTTGCGGGTGTCGAGGATCCTCGCGCGCGTGCCTTCCACGGCCCGCACGAACTGGCGGGTACGCGTGGCGACCGCCGAAAGCAGCTGCACGAAGTTGAGCGCGGTGCGCTCGGCCGTGAGCATGGGGCGCGCGCGTCCCTCGACCTCGCACAGGGAGCTCCCGGCGACGATGTCGTCTCCGTCGCGGTGGTGCCAGAAGATCTCGACGTCGGGATCCAGCTCCTCGAAGGTGCGCCGGAACCATTCCACGCCGCACAGCACGCCGCTGCGTCGCGTGACCAGCCGCGCGCGGGCGGGCTCGCCCTCGGGGACGAGGCGCGCGGTGAGGTCGCCGGTCCCGACGTCCTCCTCGAGGGCGCGCGTGACATCCCGGGTGACGGTTTCCTCGATCAGGTGGAAGGGGTCGGGCATCGGACTTGCGGCGGGCGCTCCATCCCGCCGGGTGGAACGATACCATGGGCCCCTAGGATCGCGCGGGCTCCCGGGCGACCATGAACACGTAACCCGCGCCGCCTTCCTCGAGGAAGGTCGCCGTGACGTCCACCGGATAGCCGCGGCCGTCGTGCGTGAGGTGCTCGGCCTCGAATCGCGCGGTGCCGTCCTGCCTGAGCGTGCGGCAGAGGCGCGCCCACGAATCGGGCGTGTGGCCCGCGATGTCGGTCACCGTGACGCCGCCCGCGGGGCGCGGCGGGTCGGGCGCGAAGCGCCGCGCGGCCCGCTCGTTGAGGTAGAGGACGCGGCCGTCCTCGGCGATCCAGTAGAGGAGATCGCCCGACCGATCCAGGGCGCGGCAGAAGAGGTCGAATCCGGCGGCCGCGCCCCGCTGGGCCTCGATGCGGCCCAGCAGCAGCACGGTGTAGAGCACGATCATGCCGATCACGGCGCCGCCCGCGACGACGCGCAGCAGGCTGCTGCGCAGCCAGCCCTGAAGGATCGCGTCGCGGGAGAGGGTGACGACCGCGTAGAGCGGATAGTCGGCCACGCGCCGGTAGGCGACGATCCGGGGGCTGCCGTCGACGGGCGAGCGCCCCTCCAGGATGCCCTGCGCGTCGGCGAAGGTCGGCTCGCGGCTCGCGACGGGCCGTCCGACCTCCTCTTCGAAGCCCGGGTAACGGACGAAGAACCGGCCGTCGGAGCCCACGAGCGCGACCGACGCGTCGTGCGGCAGGTCCAGGGTGGCGAAGTAGCGCACCAGGCGCTCGACGTCGAGCGCGAGCACGGCGACGCCGGCGAAGTCCCCGTGGCGCCCGTCGATGCGCACCGAGATCGGCATCACCCAGCGGCGGTCCAGGTCCGAGCGCAACGGCAGGTTCACGTGCACGCCCCGGTCGGGATCGGCGCGGTGCCGGAGGAAGAAGTCGCGTTGCGCGAGGGACGTGCTTCCCATGGAGGGCGTGGCCCTTCCGGCCCCGGACACGACCGCGCGCCGCTCGCCCTTCCCGTCCACGAGGAAGGCCCGCCGGGTCGCCTGGTCGTGCAGCCTGGGCGTGCCCAGGAGAAACTCGAGCCGCGTCGCCGGGACCGCGTCGATTCCGCCCTCGGCTTCGAGGTGGCTGCGCAGGTCGACGAGAAATTGCCCGTTGCTGTCGAGGAGGCCCGCGACGTGGCGCTCCACGGCCCTCGAGGCGGCGGCCGCTTGCGACCCCGCCTGCTCGAGGCGATCTCCGCGCTCGCCGATCGAGCTTTGCACCACGACCGCGATCGTGAGAAGCACGCCCAGGACCGCGAGCCCGAGGACGCCCCGGTGCAGGGCTTCGACGTGCGGCGAACGCTTGCCGGGGGCGAACATCGGGCCGGTACGGGACGATCCGGCGCCGGCTCGGCCGGACGCAGGCAGGGGCATAATTCCTGGGCGATCCCTGGAAACCATCGGGCGATGGTGAGGGGCTCGAGGGTGCCGGATTTGATCTAGATCAAAGGATCCGGGCCGATGGAAGACCCTTCCCGGCGGGCTTGAAAGCAGCGAGGCGAGCGGCCAGATTAGGGGAGGATCCCGACTCCGTTCCGAGGACAGGAAATGCGCATCGACAAGCTCACCACCAAGTTTCAGCAGGCCCTCGCGGACGCCCAGAGCCTCGCGCTCGGCGGCGACAACGGCTTCATCGAGCCGCAGCATCTCCTGCTCGCGCTCCTCAACCAGGAGGACGGCGGGACGGTTTCGCTCCTGCAGCGTGCCGGCGTCAACGTGGGGCCGCTGCGCAAGGCGGTCGAGGACTCCATCCGGCGGCTGCCCAGGGTCGAGGGCCAGGGCGGGGAGATCTCGATCTCGCGCGACCTCAACAACCTGCTCAACCTCACCGACAAGGAAGCCACCCAGCGGGGCGACCAGTTCGTCGCCTCGGAGCTCTTCCTTCTCGCCGCGGCGAAGGACAAGGGCGAGACGGGGCGCCTCCTCAAGCAGGCGGGCGTCGACCCCAAGGCGCTCGAGGACGCGGTGGCCGCGGTGCGCGGCAACGAGACCGTGCACAGCGCCGAGCAGGAGGGGCAGCGCGAGGCGCTCAGGAAGTACACCATCGACCTCACCGAGCGGGCCCGCGAGGGCAAGCTCGACCCGGTGATCGGCCGCGACGAGGAGATCCGGCGCGTGGTCCAGGTGCTCCAGCGCCGCACCAAGAACAATCCGGTCCTCATCGGCGAGCCGGGCGTGGGCAAGACCGCCATCGTCGAAGGCCTCGCGCAGCGCATCGTGAACGACGAGGTGCCCGAAGGGCTGCGCGGCAAGCGCGTCCTCTCGCTGGACATGGGGCTGCTCATCGCCGGGGCCAAGTACCGCGGGGAGTTCGAGGAGCGCCTGAAGAGCGTGCTGAAGGAGCTCGCCCAGGACCAGGGCCAGACCATCGTCTTCATCGACGAGCTGCACACCATGGTGGGGGCCGGCAAGGCCGAGGGGGCCATGGACGCGGGCAACATGCTCAAGCCCGCGCTCGCGCGCGGCGAGCTGCACTGCGTGGGCGCCACGACGCTCGACGAGTACCGCAAGTACGTCGAGAAGGACGCGGCCCTCGAGCGCCGCTTCCAGAAGGTGATGGTGGACGAGCCCTCGGTGGAGGACACCATCGCCATCCTGCGCGGGCTGCAGGAGAAGTACGAGGTGCACCACGGGGTGGAGATCACCGACCCGGCGATCGTGGCCGCGGCGGAGCTCTCGCACCGCTACATCACCGACCGGTTCCTGCCCGACAAGGCGATCGACCTCATCGACGAGGCCGCCTCGCGCATCAAGATGGAGATCGACTCCAAGCCCGAGGTGATGGACCGCCTCGACCGGCGCCTCATCCAGCTCAAGATCGAGCGCGAGGCGGTGCGCAAGGAGAAGGACGAGGCGTCGCTGAAGCGCCTCGAGCACATCGAGGAGGAGATCCGCCGCCTCGAGAAGGAGTACTCCGACCTCGAGGAGGTGTGGAAGGCGGAGAAGGCGCGCGTGCAGGGCGCCACCCACATCAAGGAGGAGCTCGAGCGCGCCAAGGTGGAGATGGACGAGGCCAAGCGCAAGGGCGACTGGCAGAAGATGAGCGAGCTGCAGTACGGCAAGGTGCCGCAGCTCGAGAAGCAGCTGAAGGAGGCCGAGAAGGGCGCCGAGTCGACGGAGAAGCCGCGGCTGCTGCGCACCCAGGTCGGCGTCGAGGAGATCGCCGAGGTGGTGTCGCGGGCGACGGGCATCCCGGTTTCCAAGATGATGCAGGGCGAGCGCGAGAAGCTGCTGCTCATGGAGGACCGGCTGCACCAGCGCGTCGTGGGCCAGGACGAGGCCGTGCGCCTCGTCTCCGACGCGATCCGGCGCTCGCGCGCGGGACTCGCGGACCCCAACCGGCCCTACGGATCGTTCCTCTTCCTCGGGCCCACGGGCGTGGGCAAGACCGAGCTCTGCAAGGCGCTCGCCGAGTTCCTGTTCGATTCGGAGGAGGCGCTGGTGCGCATCGACATGTCCGAGTACATGGAGAAGCACTCGGTCGCGCGCCTCATCGGCGCGCCCCCGGGTTACGTGGGCTACGAGGAGGGCGGGCATCTCACGGAGATCGTGCGCCGCAAGCCCTACTGCGTGATCCTGCTCGACGAGGTCGAGAAGGCGCATCCCGACGTCTTCAACGTGCTGCTCCAGGTGCTGGACGACGGCCGGATGACCGACGGCCAGGGGCGCACCGTGAACTTCAAGAACACGGTGATCGTCATGACCTCCAACCTCGGGTCGCAGATGATCCAGTCCATGGCGGGCCAGGACTACCAGGTCGTGAAGCTCGCGGTGATGGGCGAGGTGAAGACCCATTTCCGGCCCGAGTTCGTGAACCGCATCGACGAGATCGTGGTCTTCCACGCGCTCGACGAGGCGAACATCGCGGCCATCGCGCGCGTGCAGCTCAAGTCCCTCGAGCGGCGCATCCGCGCGATGGAGATGGAGCTCGTGGTGACCGACGCCGCGGTGGCGGAGCTCGCGAAGGCGGGCTTCGACCCGGTCTACGGCGCCCGGCCGCTCAAGCGCGCGATCCAGCAGAGCCTCGAGAACCCGCTTTCGAAGGAGCTGCTCGAGGGCCGCTTCGCGCCGAAGGACACCATCGTGGTGGACTTCAAGGGCGGGAGGTTCGTGTTCGACAAGGGTCGGGCGCGGGAGCAGAAGAAGGCCGCCTGAGCGAGGGGCCGGGGCGCCCCGGACCGCGAAGCGTCACGAACGCGACGCTTCGTCGGGGGTTCCGCGGGCGGACTCCAGCATCGCCCCCAGCTCGTCGAGGAACGGGCGCTGCCCGGATACGAGCTTCGCGCGCGCCTCGGCGAGCGCGAACCACGCCGCGCGATCCACCTCGGGGAACTGCGCGGTCCTCCCGGACCGCGGCGGCCATTCCATCGCGAAGAGATTGCTGCGGACCGCTCGCGCGTCGCAGTCGCCCTCGACCGCCCACGCGAGCACCGTCTTGCCACTCGGCTGCCGGCGCGGGGCGAGGGGGGTGAAACGGCCTTCGACCGGCAGGCCAGTCTCCTCGCCGAACTCGCGCCGCGCCGCCGCGAGGGGATCCTCGCCCTCGGCGATCTCCCCCTTCGGGATGCTCCAGGCCCCCGCGTCGCGGTCCTTCCAGTACGGGCCGCCGGGATGCACGAGGAGGACCTCGACGCGCCCCTCGCGGCGCCGATAGAGGAGGATGCCCGCGCTCCTTTGGGCCTTCGGCATCCTGCCGGGCTTCCGCTATTTCGTTCCCACGGCGACCACCAGCTCGCACGGCCCCTCGAAGCGCCCGTCCTTCTCGAAGGCGGCGAGGCGGCCCGCGATGTCGTGCCAGGCGGCAGCCTGCGCGGCGGGGTCCAAACCGGAGAGCATCTGGTGCAGCGCGCCGAACGATTCCTGCTCGAAGCGCACGCACTCGGCCGCCGAAGCCATCCGCAGCGGAGCTTCGACGGTCGCGGCCTTCACCGCCTTGAACCCGGCCTCGCGCAGGGTTTCCTCGAGCACGCCCGGCGCCCCGAGGCTGAAGGGGCCCGGCTGCCCGGGTTGCGGCGGGGGCAGCGTGGCGCGTGCGCGGATGACGCTCACCGGGATCGAGAAGAAGGGATTGCGCTCCGGCGTCGAGTAGACGATGGCCGCGACCCGGCCGCCGGGCTTGAGGGCTCGGCGCATTCCCGCGAGTGCCCGCTGCCGGTCGGGAAAGTAGATCAGGCCGACACGCGAGATGACCGCGTCGAAGCTCCCTTCCGGCACTTCGAGGGACTCGCCGTCGAGCACGCGGGTTTCCACGTTCGCGTACCCCGCGGCGCGTGCGTTCCGGGCGGCGAGCTCTAGGATGCGTTCCGAGATGTCGGTCGCCAGCATGTGGCCCTTCGCCCCGACGCGTGCCGCGGCCTGCAACGTCTGGTCGCCGGCGCCGGCAGCCACGTCGAGGACGCGGCAGCCGCTCCGGACCCCGGCCCAGTCGAGCATGAGCTCGGTCGCGGGCCCCAGCCAGCGCCTCAGGAACGGGCCCCATCGGTCCCAGGCCGCCGCGGCGGCGTCCCATTGCTGGCGGGTGGTGTCCTTGTAGCGGGCGGCGTCGAACCGCGGGGCTTCCGTCACGATCATGGCGATCTCTCCTGTGGGTGTGGGAGCGCGAGCGCGCTCGTCTCAGCTCTTGCGTTCCGGGCCGGGGCCGGGCTCGAGCTGCGCCATCGCGAGCACCTGCTCGCGGCTGAGGTTCATGTTGTGGAATTGCTTCGCGTGCTGCTGCAGCTCCGATACCAGACGGTCGTCCTCGTCGGAACGCACCACGAAGCCGCAGTCGCACTTCACGATCTTCTTCACCATGGGGGCCTCCTCGTTGGCGGAACCATCGTGCACGCGGGGCCTTGGCGCGGCCTTGGACAAATCTTGGCGAATCGTTGTAAAACCCGGCCCCATGCCGGTGAGAATCTACATCGTCGGGCGGGTGGCCATCGAGCACGGCGGGAAGGCGGTCGAGCAGGAGGAATTTCCCGGGCGACAGGGGGTGATCGCTTTCGCGCGCCTCGCATTCGACCGCCATGTGGCGGTCGGACGCGGCGAGCTGGCCGAGGCCATCTGGTCCGGCGAGCCGCCGAGGGCCTGGGACGCCGCGCTCAGCGCCATCGCGAGCAAGCTCCGATCCCTGCTCGCGCGCGCCGGCCTCGGCAAGGACGCGCTGGCGTCCGCCCTCGGCTGCTACCAGCTCAACCTCCCGGTCGACGCCTGGGTGGACGCCGAGGCGGCATTCGACTCGCTGCACGAGGCCGAAGGATGCCTGCGGGCGGGCCGGCGGCGCGAAGCCTGGTCCGCGGCGCAAGCGGCCTATCACATATGCCGGAGGCCCTTCCTCGCGGGCGAGGAGGGCGCCTGGGTCGCCGCCGCGCGCGAGCAGGTGGCGACCACGTTCGTGAGGGCGTGCGAGTGCCTCGCCGACGTCTACATCTGGAACCGGGAGCCCGCCGTGGCGGTGGACGTCGCGCGCCAGGCGATCGCCACGCAGCCCTTCCGGGAGACGGGATATCAGCTGCTCATGCGCGCGCACGCGGCCGCCGGCAACAAGGCCGAGGCGCTACGCGCGTACGAAGACTGCCGCAAGCGCATCTCCGACGAGCTCGGCGTCGCGCCCTCGCCCGAGACGCAGGCGGTGTACCGCGAGCTGCTGCGCTCGCGCTGAGGCCTCGCGCGACCGGCGCCACCGTCCGTGAAGGATCTCACCCACGGCCCGGTCTTCCGGCTGCTCATCGGACTTTCGGTGCCGATCGCCGCGGGCATGGTGCTGCAGACGCTCTACTTCGTCATCGACCTCTATTTCGTGGCTTCGCTGGGCGAGGCGGCGCTCGCCGGGGTGAGCGCGGCGGGCAACGTGACCTTCGTCGTGTTCGCCCTCACGCAGGCGCTTTCGGTGGGCACGGCCACGCTCATCTCCCACGCCGTCGGGCGGCGGGACCGGGCGGACGCGAACCATGTGTTCAACCAGTCGGTGTCGCTCGCGGTGCTGCTCGCGGCGGTCACGTGGTGCGCCGGCTTCGCGCTGGCGGGCCGCTACATGGCGCTGCTCGGCGCCGATCCGGCCACGGCGCGCGCGGGGACGACCTACCTCGCGTGGTACCTGCCGGGGCTCGCGCTGCAGTTCGCCCTCGTGGTGATGGGCTCGGCGCTGCGCGGGACGGGCCTCGTGAAGCCGGGCATGGTGGTGCAGGCGGCGACCGTGCTGCTCAACGCCGCGCTCGCCCCGGTGCTCATCGCGGGCTGGGGCACGGGCTACGCCCTCGGGGTGGCGGGCGCCGGGCTCGCGAGCACCGTCTCGGTCGCGGCCGGCGTGGCTCTGCTCGCGGCCTATTTCCTCCGCCTCGAGAAGTACGTCGGGTTCGAGCCGCGCCAGTGGCGCCCACGCCTCGTCACGTGGGGCCGCATGCTCAACATCGGGCTTCCCGCGGGCGGCGAGTTCGCGCTGCTCGCCCTGTTCGCCGGCGTCTGCTACTGGATCATCCGCGACTTCGGCGCCACCGCGCAGGCCGGCTTCGGCGTCGGCACGCGCGTGGTCCAGTCGATCTTTCTCCCCGCGATGGCGATCGCGTTCGCCGCGGCGCCGCTCGCGGGCCAGAACTTCGGCGCGCGCCGCTTCGGGCGCGTGCGCGAGACTTTCGTCGCGGCGGTGTGGTCGATCGGCGTCGTGATGGCCGTGCTCACGCTGCTGTGCCAGTGGAAAGGCTCCTCGCTCGTGCGGATCTTCACGAAGGACGCGCGGGTGATCGCCGTCGGCACCGAGTACCTGCGCATCATCTCGTGGAACTTCGTCGGCACGGGCCTCGTGTTCACCGCCTCGAGCCTCTTCCAGGCCCTGGGCAACACGTGGCCGTCGCTCTTGAGCAAGACGCTGCGATTCGCGATCTTCTCGGTGCCCGCGATCTGGCTGTCGCGGCAGCCGGGATTCGCGCTCGCGGACGTCTGGCACCTCTCGGTCGCCACGGTGCTCGTGGAGGCGGTCACGAGCCTGTGGCTGCTGCGCATCGAGATGCGCGGGCGCCTCGGGCCGCCGGCCGCGTCCCGTGCTCCGGCCGGGGGTGGAGTAAGCTAGGCGCAAGCCATCGGGTATCTCCACCAGGGAGGGGAGCGTTCCATGGTTTACGTAGCACGCTTGCTCGCGATCGCGGGCGCGGCGTTCGCGGCTGCCTTGCCGGCGGCGGCGGCAGATCTGTTCAACAACACGAATACGGGCGCCGTCGCGAACGGGACGCACCAGGGCCCGTCCTTCGTCACGACCACGCCGGTGCAGGTAACCCAGATCGTGACCTACCACTGGAACAACGGCCGCGGCGCCCCGCCCGGGACGCTGGAGCTCAAGTCCCTGGGCGGCCAGACCTACGGGCCCTTCAAGGCCTCGGGCACCGCGGGACAGGGCAACGCACCCAACGTCAACTGGATCGCCAACGTCAACCTCACGCTTCCCGCCGGGACCTACCAGGTGATCGATTCGGATCCCGTCACCTGGTCGCAGAACGCGCAGTCGCACGGCATCGGGTTCGCGATCATCCGCGGCGACCGGGTAGCGGCCGCGTCGGCCCCGCAGGCCGTCCCGCTCACCGCGCCGAGCCGCCTGCCTCCCAGCCCCAGCGTACCGGTGGCCCGTGCGCCGCCGGCTCCTGCGCCCTCGCCGGCACCCGCGTCAGGGCCGGGCCCGGGCGAGCTCTTCAACAACTACAACAGCGCGACCGTGCAGAACCGCCCGACGGGCCTGGTCCTGCTCCTCGTGGCCGGCACCGAGCACGTGACGCAGCTCCAGACCTACCACTGGAACAACGGGCGCGGCGCGGCGCCGGGCACGCTCACGCTCAAGTCGATGAACGGGCCGGTCTACGGGCCGTTCCGCGCGAAGGGGGTGCCGGGTCCGAACAACGTCCCGAACGCGAACTGGGTGGCCGACGTGAACCTCACGCTCACTCTCGGCACCTACCAGCTCCTCGACTCCGATCCGGCGACGTGGTCGCAGAACGCGCAGTCCCACGGCGTCGGGTTCGCGATCATCCGGGGCACGCGCACCGTGCCGACGGCGCCGACCCCCGCCGGGACGCCGGCACCCGCCGCGGGCGGGGGATCGGGCGGCGGCGCGAGCTTCAAGCCCTGCATGGTGAACGCGGGCAGCGTGGCCGCCATGTCGCCGTGCCAGGGGGCGCCGGGCACCAAGATCACGTTCCAGTTGAGCCGCACCCTCAAGTCGCCGATCGCGAAGGTCACCTTCAAGCCGTACCAGGTGCGCGGGATCCCCGCGGGGTCGGTGGCGCAGGTCATCTCCGCGGTGAAGGGCAACTCCACGGCGGCGGGCAGCTTCTACGAGGTCGACGTGCCGCAGCAGCTCTGCACGTGGGGCAACGGATTCTGGGACCTGTATCTCTACGACCAGGCGGGCTCGGGGCAGGGCGACATCGGGCGGTTCGGGCTGATCTGCGGTCCCGGCGCCGTCGCCGGGGGAGGTGGTGCGCCGCCGCCGACGATCGCGGCGCCGGCTCCGGCTCCGGGTCCCGCACCCTTCAAGCCCTGCTTCGTGAATTCCGGCAGCGTCGCGCAGGTCTCGCCGTGCACGGTGCACCCCGGCGACATCGTGACCGTGCGGCTCACGCGGACGCTCAAGGCGCCGCTCGGCACGATCACCTTCAAGCCCCAGCAGACCGGCCTGCCGAGCGGGACGACCGCGCAGGTGATGGTGAAAGTGAGCGGCAAGGCCGCGGCGGGGAGCGACTACGACTTCCCGGCGCCGAAGCAGCTCTGCGTCGGCGGGACCGTCAGCTGGGACGTCTGGCCGTACGACACGGCCGGGAAGGGCCAGGGCGACATCGGGCGCGTGAACGTGATCTGCCGATGAACACGCGCGCATGCACGAGGGCGCTCGCCGCGGCCGCATTCGCGCTCGCGTGCGCCGGGGCGCTCGCCGCCGATCCCACCCTGGCCGGCCCGAAGCGCACGGTCGTCGTGGACAAGTTCCAGTCGACGTCCCAGTTCGACGCGGCCTACGGCAACTGGGACGTGGGCGGGGGGCTTGCCGCGATGCTCACGACGGCGCTCCAGCAGTCCGGGCAGTTCGTGGTGCTCGAGCGCGCGAGCCTGCCGGCCGTCCTCTTCGAGCAGCAGCTGAAGGCGGGCGGTGCCGTCAACCCCGAGACGGGCCCCGCGCTCGGACAGGTCGCGGCCGCGCAGTTCGTGGTCATCGGCGCCGTCACGGAGTTCGGCGTGCAGGACAAGGGCGGGAGCTTCAACATCGGCATCGGGGGGAACGTGAAGGGCAATCCCCTGAGCTCGCTCTTCGGCACCAAGCACACCGAGGGATCGGTCGCGATCGACATGCGCATCGTCGACACCTCGACCACGCAGGTGGTGCAGACCGTGACCGTGAAGGAGCCGATCTCCCAGACCTCCTTCAACGCCTCCGTGGACTACAAGGCGATGAACATGGGCGGCGACGAGTTCGACAACACGCCCCTGGGGGAAGCCGCGCGCAAGGTGATAGCCCGGGCGGTGGCGGAGATCGTCGCGACGGCCGCGCGCGAGCCCTGGCACGGCCTGCTCGTCGACTACGACGGCAAGGAGGCCGCGATCAACGCCGGGATGAACGCCGGGATCAAGCCGGGCGACCACTTCACGGTGGAGCGCATCGCGCAGAAGCTCACGGACCCGGCTACCGGCGAGATCCTTTCGGTGCGGCGGGTCGTGCTCGGCACGCTGCAAGTGACGAGAGTCGAGGAGAAGGTCTCGTTCGCCACCTTCGCCACGCAGGACGGCAACCAGCCCGCCCGCGGCGACCTCGTGATGGCGCCGCAGTAGGGGCGGGGCGCGTAGGGTCCGCCCAGGGAGGTCAGGCCATGGAAGCTGTCGGAGTAGGACGCCGTGCCGTCGCGGTCCTCATCGATTCCATCCTCCTCTTCATCGCCGGCTACGCCGTCGCGGCCGTCACCGGCCAGACCTCGGCGGAGGGCTTCAACATGCGCGGGGCGCCGTTCTTCGCGTGGGTCGGCGTCTGCCTGGCCTACTACATCGTGATGGAGGCGACGAAGGGCGCCACGCTCGGCAAGCTGGCGATGCGGCTGAAGGTCGTGAAGCAGGACGGGACGCCGGTCGACTGGCAGGCCTCGGTCGTGCGCAACGTGCTGCGCCTCGTCGACGGCTTCTTCTTCTATCTCGTGGGGGCGATCGTGGTGTGGGCCACGAAGACGAGGCAGCGGTTGGGGGACATCGCGGCGCAGACTCTCGTCGTTCGGGCGCAATGCTGGGTCCCGGCGCTCGCCGCCGCGCTGCTCCTCCTCGGGCTCCCCGCGGAAACGCGGGCCGGCGCTCCTCGCTACTCGGACCTGGTGCTCTCCGACGCGCGCGACGGCGCGGCGATGGCGACGTTCAAGCCGCAGACCGCGAAGATCTTCCTTCGCGCGGGGCTGGTCGACGTCCCGCAGGGCTCCGTCGTGAAGGCGACATGGATCGCCGAGAAGACCCGGGTGGCTCCGCCGAACTACAAGATCGACGAGAAGGCGCTGAAGATCGGCGCCCTGATGAACGAGGTGACCTACAGCCTCGGCAAGCCGAGCGCCGGGTGGCCCGAGGGCGACTACCGCGTGGACCTCTACATCGACGACAAGCCGGCCGGGAACGTGAAGTTCCAGGTGGTCAAGTAGCGCGCCTCAGCTCTTGATCCGGTAGCCCGTGCGGAAGATCCACGAGGCGAGCGCGAGGCACACGAGGAAGAGCCCGAGCACGACGCCGAAGCTCGCCGCGACGTACACGTCCGAGATCCCGTAGAACGTCCAGCGGTACCCGCTGATCACGTAGACCACGGGGTTCGCGAGGCTGAAGGCGCGCCACGCCGGCGGGAGCATGTCGATCGAGTAGAACGCGCCGCCGAGGAAGGTGAGGGGCGTGACCACCAGCATCGGGATGAAGGCGAGCTGCTCGAAGCCCTTCGCCCAGACGCCGATCACGAAGCCGAAGAGGCAGAAGGTGAGCGCCGTGAGCAGCAGGAAGAGCGCCATCGCGACCGGGTGCTCGACGTGCAGCGGCACGAAGAGGTTCGCGGTGGCGAGGATCACCGCGGCGAGCAGCACCGACTTGGCCGCCGCCGCCCCCACGTACGCGAGCACGATCTCGAGCGCGGACACCGGCGCCGAGAGCACCTCGTAGATCGTGCCGGTGAACTTCGGCAGGTAGATGCCGAAGGAGGCGTTGTTCAGGCTCTCGGTGAAGATCGAGAGCATGACCAGGCCCGGCACGATGAACGCCCCGTAAGGCACGCCGCCCACCTCGCTCATGCGCTTGCCGATCGCCGCGCCGAACACCACGAAGTAGAGCGAGGTCGTGACCACGGGCGTGACGAGGCTCTGCCAGAGGGTGCGGTTGAAGCGCGCCATCTCGAACCGGAAGATGGCCGCGATCGCATGGGCGTTCATCGTGGGCTCCCCGGGGCGTGCTGCGCGACCGGGTGGGCGCTCACGAGGCTCACGAAGATGTCCTCGAGCGAGCTCTGCCGGGTCTGCAGGTCGCGGAACTCGATCCCCAGCTCCGACAGGCGCCTGAGGAGCGCCGGGATGCCCGTGTGCTCCTCGTGCGCGTCGAACGTGTACTCGAGGTCGCAGCCGCCGTTCTTGAGCACGGGCGCCCAGCCCTCGAGGCCCGCGGGCACCGCCGCGAGCGGCTTCGCGAGGTGCAGCGTGAGCTGCTTCTTGCCGAGCGTCTTCATGAGGCGCGCCTTCTCCTCCACGACGACGAGCTCGCCCCGGTTGATGACGCCGATGCGGTCGGCCATCTCCTCGGCCTCCTCGATGTAGTGGGTGGTGAGGATGATGGTCACGCCGCCGTCCCGCAGGCCGCGCACCAGCGCCCACATCTCGCGCCGCAGCTCCACGTCCACCCCGGCGGTGGGCTCGTCGAGGAAGAGCACCTCGGGCTCGTGCGCGAGGGCCTTCGCGATGAGCACGCGGCGCTTCATGCCGCCCGAGAGCGTCATGATGCGGTCGTCGCGCCTGTCCCAGAGCGACAGGGCGCGCAGGACCTTCTCGAGGTGCGCGGGTGCCGGCGGCCGCCCGAAGAGCCCCCGGCTGAAGCGCACCGTCGCCCACACGCTCTCGAACATGTCGGTGTGCAGCTCCTGCGGAACGAGCCCGATCTTCGCGCGCGCGGCCCGGTAGTCGCGCACGTTGTCGTGCCCGTCGACGACGACGGTCCCCGAGCTCGCGTTCACGATGCCGCAGACGATGTTGATGAGGGTCGTCTTCCCCGCGCCGTTCGGGCCGAGGAGGGCGAAGATCTCGCCGCGGCCGATCTCGAGGTCCACGCCCTTCAGGGCCTGGAGTCCCGACGCGTAGGTCTTCGTGATTCCTGAGATGGAGATGACCGGGGGCATCGACGAAGTCTAGCGCCAACGCCCCCGGCCGGCCGCCGGGATGCGACGGAACGCGCCGCGCTCGCCCTCAGGCGCGCCGCAGCGCCGCGACGTACGCCTCCATGCGTCCCAGCGTCTGCCGCAGCCCCTCCTCGGCGCCGTAGGTCTTCACGGTGTGGTCCTTCGCGCTCTTCGACGGGAAGAGCATGCGCCAGTCGAGCCGCGTCCGGCCGCCCACGTCCTCGAAGGTCACGGTGACCTCGAAGCTCACGGGCTCGACGTCCTTGTCGCCGCCGTGGCGGTAGACGAGGCGCTCGAGCGGGACCACCTCGACGAACGTGATCTTGTTGTGGTAGTCGCGGCCGTCGGGGCCGTGCATCACGAAGCGCCATACGCCGCCGGGACGAACGTCGTGCGCGAAGGTGGTCGTGGTGAAGCCGTCGGGCCCCCACCACTTCTCGAGGTGCCCGAGCTCGGTGAACGCCCGGAAGACGAGCTCGCGCGGCGCGTCGAGCATGCGCGTGGCCGTGATCTCGCGCTCGCTATTTCCTGCGGGCATGTCCATGAGCTTTCTCCTTGCGTTGGAGCTCCTTGAGATAGGCGTCGAGCCGGTCGAGGCTCTGCTCCCAGAAGCGGCGGTAGTGCTCCACCCAGTCGGCGACCTCCTTGAGGCGCGCCGCCTCGAGGCGGCACGGACGCCACTGAGCGTGGCGCCCGCGGGCGATGAGCCCGGCGCGCTCGAGGACCTTCAGGTGCTTGGTGACGGCGGGCAGCGTCATGTCGAACGGCCGGGCGAGCTCGGTGACGGAGGCCTCCCCGCCCGCCAGGCGCGCGAGGATCGCGCGCCGCGTGGGATCGGCGAGGGCGGAGAAGGTGGCGCTCAGGTGGTCGGCGGGCATCCCGGGTCGGACCGTATTCGATTTAACCTATGGGTTACTTAACCCTAAGGTAAACCCCTTGCGGTCCGGCTTGTCAACCCCCATGTCGTAGAATCGCGCATGCAAACGAATCCCACCCTCGCCGCCGAGGTCGCCCGCCGCCGGACCTTCGCGATCATTTCGCACCCCGACGCGGGCAAGACCACCCTCACCGAGAAGCTGCTGCTCTTCGCGGGCGCCATCCAGATCGCGGGGAGCGTCAAGGCGCGCAAGGCCGCGCGCCACGCCACCTCGGACTGGATGGAGATCGAGAAGCAGCGCGGCATCTCGGTGGCGAGCTCGGTGATGCAGATGGAATTCCGCGGGCACGTCATCAACCTGCTCGACACGCCCGGCCACCAGGACTTCTCCGAGGACACCTACCGCGTGCTCACCGCGGTGGACGCGGCGCTCATGGTGATCGACGGGGTGAACGGAGTGGAGGCGCAGACCATCCGCCTGCTCGAGGTCTGCCGCGCGCGCAACACCCCCGTCATCACCTTCATCAACAAGATGGACCGCGAGACGCGCGAGCCCCTGGCGCTGCTCGACGAGATCGAGCGCGTGCTCGGGATGCCCACCGTGCCCTTCACCTGGCCGGTCGGCATGGGCAAGCGCTTCGGCGGCGTCTTCGACATCCGCGCCGACCGCATGCGCGTCTTCCGCGCGGGCGAGGACCGGCGCGGCGGCGAGGAGGAGGTGATCGAGGGCATCGGCAATCCCGAGTGCGAGGCCCGCTTCGGCGACGCGTTCCTCCAGGCGCGCGGCGAGGTCGAGCTGCTGCAGGCGGCCTCCCACGATTTCGACCGCGAGACGTTCCTCGCCGGCGGGCAGACGCCGGTGTTCTTCGGCTCGGCGATCAACAATTTCGGCGTGCACGAGGTGCTTGACGCCCTGGTGGAGCTCGCCCCGCCGCCGGGGCCCAAGCCCGCGGTCCAGCGCGTGGTGCGGCCCACCGAGGACAGATTCACCGGCGTGGTCTTCAAGATCCAGGCGAACATGGACCCGGCGCACCGCGACCGCGTCGCCTTCGTGCGCGTGTGCTCGGGCCGCTTCGAGCGCGGCATGAAGCTCGTGCTGTCGCGAACCGGCAAAGAGGTGAAGACGGCGAGCGCCATGTCGTTCCTGTCGCAGCGGCGCGAGGTGCTCGAGGACGCGTACCCCGGCGACATCGTGGGCCTGCCCAACCGCGGGCTCCTGCAGCTCGGCGACACGCTCACCGAGGGCGAGACGCTGCAGTTCACGGGCCTGCCGTTCTTCGCCCCGGAGATCTTCGTGACCGTCGAGGTCGCGGACCCGATCCGCAACAAGCAGCTGCGCACCGGGCTGCAGCAGCTCGGCGAGGAGGGCGCGATCCAGGTGTTCCGGCCGCACCAGGGCGGGCCGCTGCTGCTGGGCGCCGTGGGTCCGCTGCAGCTCGACGTGGTCGCCTACCGCCTCGAGCACGAATACGCCGCGCGGGCGCGCATGGTGCCGAGCGGCTACAAGCTCGCCCGCTGGGTGACCGCGGCCACGCCCGCGGAGCTCGAGCGCTTCGTCGAGGCGAACGCCTATCGCATCGCCTACGACGTGGTGGACGCCCCGGCCGTCCTGTACAACCACAGGCTGGAGCTTTCCGCCGCGATGGAGATCTGGCCGAACATCGGGTTTCACGCGATGCGCGAGCATGGCGGGCTCGTGGTGCATTCGGACCGGCTCGCGGCCTGAACGCCCGGCTTGCCCGGGGAAATGCGCGCGCGGGATTGCCTCAGAGCTCCGCGTGCAGCCTCAGCCCGTAGAAGCGGGCCGGCCCGCGATCGCGGTTGTAGCCCGGATTGGCGATGCGCTGCGCGTCGATGCTCAGCTCGATGCCCTTCAGGACGACGATCCGATAGTAGGCCTCCACGATCCGCTCGGGGCCGTAGCTCAGGCGGCCGTCGCCCAGGAAGTATCCGAGCCCTCCCGCCGCGAGGTAATCCCGGTGCGCGCACGAGAGCCCGTTCCAGGCGAGAGCGACGCCGAGGCGGTCGTCCGGGCGCCCCCAACGGCCACCCCCAAGAGAGGCGCCGAACGCGATCGATCGATCGATCTCCGCGAACGAGTACGTCTCCGTCTGCCCGTCGCTCCAGCTCGCGCGGGCGAAGAAGCCGAGCTCGGGAGCGATCTCCTGCTCGACGTTGAGCGCCAGGCCCCACTTGACGTTCCGGCGCCGCACGAGCGAGACGTCCGGAGATTGCCCCTGGTCCTCGCCGAGGTGCAGCGCATCGCGGTAGCGGCCCATGACCGCAACGTTGCGGAATGCGAGGACCCGAAGCTTGCCTTCACGGCCCCGCATCGCGAGGGAGCGCTCGAGCTCTACCTGGTCCCCATAGTGCTGGAACATGCGCGAATCGAGCGTCTGGCCGTTGGGTTCCTCGGGCTCGGCGAAGCGAGCGGCGCGCAAGCTCCATTCCGGCTCGTGCCACTCGGCGACGATGCCCCAGGTGTATCCGCGCGTGTCGGCGGCGTAGTCGTAGGCGCCCGAGCTGATGACGGCGGAGTTCAGGAAGTCCTCGCGCGGATCGTGCGCATAGGCGTTGTCGTCGAAGACATCGGCGATCGACAGGTTACCGGCCGTGACGACGAGACGGCGGCGGTCGACAGTGCCCGCGAGCTGGTTCTGGTCCGCGGGAATCGTTTCGCCGCCGCCCCCGTAGCCGAAGGTCCCGCGCACGAAGAGGCGGGCGCGATACCACTTGATCTCGGTGCCCGCGGTCTTGGCGAGCTCGCCGTTGCTGAAGCCGCCCAGGCCTGTCTGGTTGGAGAAGGGGAATCCCTGGGTTCCCTCGAGGTCCGCATAGCCTTCGAGGTCGGGACCCAGGCGCGCTCCCGCGAACAGGGTCGTGCTGAAGGAATAGGCGTGCGCGGCCTCGGGCCCGAGGCTGTGTGGTCCCGTGTAGAGCGCCGGGAACGAGGGCTTGTACTGCGGAACGTACGTCGCCTGGGCGTGCAGCGACAGGTCCTCCTGCGGCTCGTCCGCCCGGCACGGTTGCGACGATGCGAGGCAGAGCACCGCGAAGGCGAGGCATCCGGCGGCGAGCCGGGCTTCGGGACCGTGCGCGTGCACCGGGGAATCTGCCGCTGGGGGGAGCCTCGACAAGGCAACGGTCCGCTGTGGACTCAGGGGGCAGCATTGTAGCAACGACGCCTCGCCGCTCCGATGACAGTCGTCGGGGCAGCTCCTTCTGTCATAATCCGGGACACGAGGAGGAACCATGCGAGCCGCCGCCGTCGCACTTGCCTGCGCCTTCGCCGCTTGCGCCCACGCGGCCTCCTTCGGCACCGAAGCCCGTCCCGTCGACCTGAACGCACCTGGTGCGCTCGAGAAGCTGCGCGCGCAGGACCCGCGGCATTACGGGAAGGTGATGGGAATGCTGCGCCTGTTCGAGCGCATCCCCTGCAAGCCCCGCGAGGTGAGTTCGCTGGAGGCGCGCTACGACATTGCGGAAGCCGCGTGCAACCTCCAGCTGCTCACGAGCTTTCCGCCGAAGCGCCACGTGACGTTCGGCGTCGACCGCCGGTTCTACCAGGCCGACGTCGTCGTGAAGGACACCGGCGGGAAGCTCGTTCCCGCGACGCGATAGGCGGGACGCCATCCGCACGCTCGCCCACCTCTTCGAGAAGAACCGCGCCTGGTCCGAGCGCATCCGCCGCGCCGACCCGGACTTCTTCCCGCGGCTTTCGCGGCAGCAGCGCCCGCAGTACCTGTGGATCGGCTGCGCCGACAGCCGCGTGCCCGCCAACGAGATCGTGGACCTCGCCCCGGGGGAGCTCTTCGTCCACCGCAACATCGCCAACGTCGTGGTGCACAGCGACCTCAACTGCCTCTCGGTGATGCAGTTCGCGGTGGAGCTGCTCAAGGTCGAGCACATCATCGTCTGCGGGCACTACGGATGCAGCGGCGTCTCGGCGGCGCTGGAAGGCCGGCGCGTCGGCCTCGCCGACAACTGGCTGGGGCACATCCACGACGTGCACGCGAAGCACGGGGCGCGCGTGGACGCGGTCGAGGGCCTCGCGCAGCGCATCGACCGGTTGTGCGAGCTCAACGTGATCGAGCAGGTGGCCAACGTCTGCCAGACCACGATCGTGGGCGATGCCTGGAGCCGCGGCCAGAAGCTCGCGGTGCACGGCTGGGTCTACGGTCTTCGGGACGGGCTGCTGCGCGACCTCGGGACGACCGTCACGGGCGCGGGCGAATCTCAGGAGGCCTACCACGCGGCCCTGGCCGCGCTCTAGCCGCGGGCTCCGAAGAAGGTCCCAACCCCCGCGGTGACCGCCATCGCGATGGCGCCCCAGAAGGCGACGCGAGCGGTGCCGGGAACGACCGGCGCGCCGCCGAGCCACGCGGAAGTCGCGCCCAGCGCCGCGAGGAACGCGAGCGAGGCGCCTCCGACCAGCGCGATCAGCACGGACGCCGGACTGAAGGTGGCCACGGCAAGCGGCATCGCCGCGCCGAGAGCGAAGCTCGCGGCCGAGGCGACCGCCGCCTGCGCCGGGCGGGCGCGCAGGGTCTTCGTGATCCCCAGCTCGTCGCGCGCGTGGGCTCCCAGCGCGTCGTGGGCCATGAGCTGCGTGGCGACTTCCTTCGCGAGCGCCGGCTCGAGCCCGCGCTTCTCGTAGATCCCGGCGAGCTCGCGGTGCTCGGCCTCGCGGTCCGCGTGCAGCTCGGCCCGCTCGCGCTCGAGCTCCGCCTTCTCGCTGTCGGCCTGCGAGTGCACCGAGACGTATTCGCCCGCGGCCATCGACATCGCCCCCGCGACCAATGCGGCGGTCCCCGCCACCATCACGTCGGCGTGGGTCGCGCCCGCGGCCGCCACGCCGAGCAGCAGGCTCGACGTGGACACGATGCCGTCGTTGGCGCCCAGCACGGCGGCTCGCAGCCAGCCCATGCGCTGGGTGGTGTGGAATTCCCAGTGCCTCGTGCGCATGGCCGGGGATTCTGTCACAGATCCGGGAGCGGCCGGCGCCGCGGCGATGGCCTGGTTGCGGCAGGTCGCGGCGATCAGCATCAGCAGCAGGAGCGCGAGGCCGAGGAGGCGGACGGGGAAGCTCATGCGCGTACACTACGCCGGAAATAGGGCGAATCCCGTCCTAGTTCCAGGGTAAGGTCACGCTATGCCCCATCCCACCACCCGCGTGCTCGCGGTGCTCGAGCTGCTCCAGTCCCACGGCCAGATGGGCGGGGCGGAGCTCGCGCGCCGCGTCGAGGTCGATCGCCGCACCCTGCGCCGCTACATCGCGATGCTCGAGGAGATGGGCATCCCCATCACGACGGAGCAGGGGCGCTACGGCGGCTACCGCCTCGTGCCCGGCTACAAGCTGCCGCCCATGATGTTCACCGACGAGGAGGCGCAGGCGCTCTCGCTCGGCCTCATCGCCGCGCGCGGCCTGGGGCTCGCCGACGCCGCGCCCGCCGTCGAGAGCGTGCAGGCGAAGCTCGACCGGGTGCTCCCGAGCGCGCCGAAGCGCACGATCGCGGCGCTGCGCGAAAGCGTGGCGCTGCAGACGGGGGACGCGCGCGCGAGCGCCGACGCCCGGCTGCTGCGGCTGCTCAGCGAATCGGCCCGGGAGCGGCGCACCGCGGCGCTGCGCTACCGCGCGGCCGACGGGTCGCTCACCTCGCGCGACTTCGATGTCTACGGCCTGGTCTTCCGCAACGGCCGCTGGTACGTCGTGGGCTACTGCGGCCTGCGCAAGGGCCTGCGGACGCTGCGCCTCGATCGCGTGGCGCACGCCGAGCCGACACCGCGTCCTTTCGTGCGGCCCCCGGATTTCGATGCGTCCGAATACCTGGACCGGGCGATGGCGACCCTGCCGCGGGCGATCCCCATCGAGGTGCTGCTGCATACCGATCTCGCGTGCGCGAAGCGCGAGCTCTTTGCGGGCCTGGGGCTCCCCGAGGCATGCGCCGAGGGTGTGCTCCTGCGCGGCTCTGCGGACGACCTCGAATGGTGCGCGCGCGAGCTGATGCGGCTTCCCTTCCGCTTCGAGGTGCGCGCGCCTGCGGCGCTGCGCGAGACGCTCGCGAGGCTCGCCGGCGAGCTCGCCGCGCGCTTCGCGGCCTGAGGCTACCCGACGCGGCAGGGCTTCTCGGCCACCATTGGCTGGAATATTGCGCCGGGCCCGGCTGTCTACTCCGGCAGCGAAGGATGGCGAATCGGCGCGCGAAGTGTGAAGCGATTCACATTTTCGCGGCCTCGACAGGGAGTAGCTTGCGATGATGATCGATCCCCGCAGGAACCGCGTGGCCTTTCTCCTCGAGAGCCCCGAGGAGGAGAAGCTGTGGCTCGGCATCTTCGGCTCGCAGGGAGCGGCTGCGGAGCCGCTCGCGGTGAGCGAGGACCTGGAGGCCATCGTTTCCGACCCGCGCCTCGCGGGCGCCCGAGCCGCGGTGTTCGACCTGCCGGCTCTCGCCCTGCGCGGCGTCACGCCCGAGGCGCTCGCGGCGGCGCTCGCGCCCCGCTATCCGGGCCTCGCGATCTTCGTGCGCTTCCCCGAGCGCACCGGCATCTCCGGCCCGGAGCAGGCCTGGGCGCACCGGCACGGCATCGCCTCGCTCCTGCCGGGCAGCACCGTCGCCGCGTGGCGCGAGTCGCTGGTGCCCGTGCTCGCGCGCCTCCTCGCGGCGGTCGGGGCGGGCGAGCCCGACCTCGCGAGGCTCGAGCCCTTCCTGAACGGCCTCATGAAGCGCGGCGAGGAGCCGCGGCCGGGCCCCGTGAAGGACGCCCACGCCGACGCCTACCAGCTCGAGCGCGCGGGCCTCAACGCCACGCGCCTGTGCGAGGCGATGCAGGGCGCCGGCGGCGTGCCCGTGGCCGACCGCGCGTGGCGGGGCCGCACCTATCGCGACTGCTTCGTCGCATCCGAGGCGATCGACTGGCTCGTGGCGCGCTTCGGCGTGCGGCGCGCGGTCGCCCTGCGCGTGTGCCGCTTCCTGTGGCGCACCGGCCGCGTCCACCACGTGCTGCGCGACTCGGCGTTCGCCGACGAGTACCTGTTCTTCCGGTTCTCCGGCGCGCGCGCCGAGCTCGAGGCGATCGACCTCGGCCAGGTCGAGGAGGCGATGCGCTCGGCGGGCGGCGTGCCGATCCAGGAGCGCGTCCACCTCGCGAAGTCCTATCCGCGCTGCTTCGTGGGGAGCGAGGCGGTCGACTGGCTGATGGCCCGCTACCGCCTGCGCCTGGGCGCCGCGGAGACCGTGGGGCAGCGCCTGCTCGAGCTGGGCGTCTTCCACCATGTGGTCGACGAGCACGGCTTCGTCGAGGGACGGTACTTCTACCGCTTCCGGGCCGACGAGGAGGCCCTCACCGCCTGAAGCCGCGCGCGGGTCCGGAGGCGCTACTCCATCTCCTCCCACTTCTCGGCGCTCGCACCAGCCAGCGCCCGCACCCGCTCCTCGTCGCGCGCGAACTCCGCCGCGGGGCCCTCGTACACCACCCCGCCGTTGTCGAGTACGTAGGCGCGATCGGCGATCTCAACCGCGGCGCGCACGTTCTGCTCGACCAGCAGCACGGAGATGCCCGCGTTGCGCATCTCGACCACGACCCGGAAGACGTCCTGCACGATGAGCGGGGCGAGCCCCTGCGAGGGCTCGTCGAGGCAGAGCAGCTTCGGGTTGAGCAGCAGCGCGCGCCCGATCGCGAGCATTTCCTGCTCGCCGCCGGACAGCTGCCGCCCCTTGTTGCCGCGTCGCTCCTTGAGCCTCGGGAAGAGGTCGTAGACCTTGGCGGGCGTCCACGGCCCGGGGCGCTCGAGCGGCACGCGCAGGTTCTCGTCCACCGTGAGGCCCGCGAAGATGCGCCGGCCCTCCGGGACGTAGCCCACCCCGAGGCCGGCGATGCGGAACGCGGGCCATCCCGTCACGGTCTTCCCGAACATGCGGACCGAGCCCTCGCGCGGGCGCACGAGGCCCATGAGCGTGCGGATCGTCGTGGTCTTCCCAGCGCCGTTGCGCCCGAGCAGGGTCACCAGCTCGCCTTCCCCCACCTTGAGGCTCACGCCGTGGAGGATGTGACTCTTCCCGTAGAAGGTGTGCAGCCCCTCGACCTCGAGCGCGCTCATGCCGCTTTCCCCAGGTAGGCCGCCTGCACGCGCTCGTCGGCGGCGATCTCGTCCGGCGCGCCCTCGGCGAGCACCGCGCCCTCGGCGAGGACCATGATGCGCTCGGCGAGGTGGAAGATCACGCGCATGTCGTGCTCGATCAGCACGATGGAGAGCTTCTGGTCCTTGTGCAGGCGCCGGATGAGCTTCGTCACGTGGTAGGTCTCCTGGTCGCCCATCCCTGCGGTGGGCTCGTCCAGCAGCAGCAGGCGCGGGTTCAGCGCGAGCGACATCATGATCTCGGTGGCGCGCTGGTCGCCGTGCGAGAGCTCGCCCACCAGGCGGTCGCCCATCTCCGCGATGCCACCCATGTCGAGGAGCTCGTCCACGCGCGCGGCGATGCGCCGCCTCGTCGCCTGGCCGAGCCAGGGCCTCATGCGCGCGCCCGAGGCCACTTCCACGGCCACGCGCACGTTCTCGCGAGCGGTGAGCTCGGGGAAGATCTCGGTGATCTGGAAGGTGCGGGCCATGCCCATTTCCACGCGGGCGTGCTCCGAGAGCCCGGTGATGTCCTGCCCGTCGAAGACGATGGCGCCGGAGGTGGGCGGGAAGAACCCGCTGATGAGGTTGAAGAACGTGGTCTTGCCCGCGCCGTTCGGGCCGATCACCGCGCGCAGCTCGCCCGGCTCGACCGTGAGCGAGACGCCGTTCACCGCGACCAGCCGACCGAAGTGCTTGGAGACCTCGCGCACCTGCAGCAGGCTCATCGCGGGACCCTCCGCCGGAGCAGGCCCATCACGCCGCGCGGGAAGAAGAGCACGACGAGCACGAAGAAGGCGCCAACGAACGACATCCAGTTCTCCGTCTGGCTCGAGACGTAGTCCTGCAGCACGACGAAGATCGCCGCCCCGATGAGCGGTCCCCAGAACGAGCGCATGCCGCCGAGCACGGCCATGATCACGAAGTTGCCCGACATGTCCCAGCGCAGCGCTCGGGGGTCGACGAAGTTGTTGAGGAGCGCGTAGAGCCCGCCGGCGACGGACGCGAAGAGGGCGGAGATCACGAAGGAAAGCCAGATGTGCTGCTCCACCGGGATGCCGAGGAAACGCGCGCGCCGCTCGTTCTCGCGGATCGCCACCAGCGTGCGGCCGAAGGGCGAGCGCAGGATGAGGGCCATCGCTCCCACGCACGCGGCGAAGATCGCGAGCGCGAAGTAGTAGAACGCCTTGTCGCTCGCCTCGAGCGGGACGTTCGCGAATCCGAGGTGCAGCGGCACGCGCCGCCACCCGGTGAGGCCGTCGTCCCCGCCGGTCACGTTGTTCCAGCGGAACACGACGAAGTAGAACACCTGCCCGAAGGCGATCGTCACCATGGCGAAGTAGACGCCCCGCAGCTTGCGGATGAGCCCGCCGATCACCATCGCCGCGGCCGTGCCGGTCGCGAGGCCCACGAGCAGCCCGAGCGGCGTGCTCGGCGCGAGGTACTTGATCGTCATGGCCACGCCGTAGGCGCCGAGCCCGAAGTAGGCCGCGTGGCCGAACGAGAGCACGCCCGTGAAGCCGAGCAGGAAGTTGAGCGCCATCGCGGCGAGCCCCATGATCACCACCCGGCTCGCAAGCTCGGTATAGCCGCCCACGGCGCCCATCCAGTAGGGCATCGCGAGCAGGAGCGCCCACACGACCAGCGAGGGGAAGTGGCGGCGCAGCACGGCCGTCGGGGTGCCGGGAGGCGGGAACGCCATGTCGTGCTGGGTGCTGTTCATGTCAGCCTCCCTTCCTCGCCGAGGAGGCCCCGCGGGCGGATGAGAAGCACGAGGCCCATCATCACGTAGATCACGGCCTCCGTCGCCGAGGGGAAGAACACCGTCGTCACGCCGGAGGCGACGCCGATGAGCAGCCCGCCGAGCAGCGTTCCGGGAAGGCTTCCCAACCCTCCCACGATGATCGCCACGAAGCTGGGCATGATGAGCGAGGTCCCGATGGTGGGCTCCAACCCGAGCATGCCGGCCGCGAGCACGCCCGCCAGCCCGGCGAGGTAGATGCCCAGGCCGAAGTTGAGGTTGCGCAGGATGCGCACGTTCACCCCGAGGGTCGATACCGTCTCGAGGTCCGAAGTGCCCGCGCGGATGCGCATGCCGAGCCGCGTGCGGTTGAGGATCAGGAACAGCGCCGCCACGGCGCCCGCCACGAGCACCACCATGAAGATGCGGTAGCCGGTGAGGAAGAAGAATTCCTTGCTGAGGGGCGTGGTGAGCATCTCCGGAATCGGGAACGGAACGCTCTGCGCGCCCCAGATCGCCCGCGCCACATCCTCGAGCACGTAGGCGAGCCCGAAGGTGAGGAGCAGGCTGTAGAGCGGATCGCGCCCGTAGAGCGGCCGGATGAGGATCCGCTCGACGATGAGGCCGATGATGGCGGTGAGCACGGGGGCCACCACCAGCGCGCCCCAGAACCCCGTAAACGGCATGAGAGTGTAGGCGATGTAGGCGCCGAGCGCGAGGAAGCCGCCGTGGGCGAAGTTGATGACCCCGCTCAGGTTGAGGATGAGCGAGAGCCCGAGCGCCATGAGCGCATAGAACGCGCCCACGATGAGGCCGTTGAAGACGTTGAACAGGATGAGCTGCGACATCCGGGGCACTCCTTGCGGGACGGCGGACGCAAAACCGGCCGCCCCTGGGCGGCCGGCCATGTGCTGCGGGCTTCCTGGATTATGCCGTCAGGCGGTGGGCCAGGTCATCTTGCACTCGCTCTCCTCGAGCGTGCCCGCGATGTCGGCACCCTTCACTACCTCGTCGACGTGGAAGAGGTCGTCCGGGCCGGCCGGGCCGTGCGCCTGCGCATGCCCGACATAGAGGTTCGGGATGAGCTGGTTCTGGTTGGCGCGGAAGTAGGGCGCGTCGGGCATGCAGGCGACGTGCGGCGGCAGCTTGTAGTTCTGCAGCGCCTTGGCGATCTTGAGCGCGTCGAGGGACTTCGCGTTGTTCGCGCCGAGCGCGCAGGCCCACACGGAGGCGAAGCCGAACCACGTGCGCGCGGTGGGCACCCGGCCGGTCTTCTTCTTGATGCCTTCCACGAACTCCTTTACGCCCGCGACGCCCGGCTGGTTCCAGTACCACTCGACCACCCAGGTGCCGATGCGCGCCTCGGGCGGGAGGCCCTCGAGGGGCTCCAGCTCCTGCTGCGCGCCCGCGATGTGCAGCTTCTTGTCGAGGCCGAACTGCACCGCCTGCTTGAGGCAGTTGACCATGTCGTTGCCCTGGACCAGCAGGATGAGCACGTCGGGGTTCGCGGCCTGCGCCTTGATGAGGTACGACGAGTAATCCGTCGTCCCGAGCGGCGTGAGGTCCGCGCCGATCTTCGTGACGCCGAGCTTCGCGCCCGCCTTCTCGAGCCCCGCCTGCAGCGTGTGGCCGAAGGCGTAGTCCGGCGTGATGTAGTACCACTTCTTGCCGGCGTTCTTGACGAGCGACGGCGCCACCGCGTTCGCCTCCATCTGCGTCGTGTTGCAGATGCGGAACACGTCCCAGTGGCACGTCTTACCGGTGACGGCGTCGGTGTGGCCGCCGGTCACCATGAGGATCTTGCCCTTCTCGTTGGCGACGTCCGCGATGGCGAGCGCGAGCGCGGAGTTGATGTTGCCCAGGAGGAACTCGACGCCGTCGCGGTCGATGAGCTTGCGCGCCTTCTGCACCGCCGTACCGGCATCGCCGCTCGTGGAGTCCTCGACGATGAGCTGGACCGGGCGGCCCAGGATGCCCCCCGCCTTGTTGATCTGCTCGACGCCGTACTCGCAGCCGGCGAGCTCGTTCTTGCCGAGGGCGGCGTAGGTGCCCGTGAGCGGATTGTCGAGACCCATCTTGACGGGCTGCTCGCCGCGGGCGGTGATGACATAAGGGCCGGTGAGCGCCGTCGCGGCGGCGGCCTGGATGAGCCGGCGGCGACTGATCTTGCGCTGAAGCGGATCGAAATTCGACATGCGCGTCCTCCTGTTGTTGGGATTTGGCTTCTTGTGGGCGGTGGGGCCGGTCCTGCCGGACGGGCCGGGGAGAAGTGCCCGAATCTACCCACGAGGAGCCTTCGCGAACCTGAATGGGAAGCACTAAATTCGACCCCCGGCGCTTCGAGTCGTTCCCGGGTGGGACGGGAGCGGCGCCGAATGCCGGTAGAATGTGGCGGGCCGCCCGTCTTTATCCCCGCCTTCATCCCGCTTCCATGCCCCAAGATTCCCGCACCCACTACCAGGTCCTCGGCGTCGACCGCGACGCGAAGCTTCCCGACATCGAGCGCGCCTGGCGCCGGTTCCGCTCCGAGATGCAGCAGGAGGCGGCGGCGCCCGATCCGCGCCGCGCGTTGCTGATGCAGAAGGCCTACGAGGTCCTCTCGGATCCCGCGCGGCGCGAGGCCTACGACGAGTCGCTGCGTTCGGCCGCCGCGCTCCTCGCTCGGGCGCGCACCGCGGGCAACCGGAAGGTCGCCGCGGCGGGGCTCGCGGTCGCCGCCGTCGCCGCGATCGGCTATTTCGCGCTGCGGCCCGAGGCCGCGGCCGAGAAGGAGCGCGATCCGCGGGAGATCGCCGAGGCGGTCTCGCTCGCCGTCGGGCGCGTGGAGGGCATCGACCTTTCCGGGACGCGGTCGACCCTGGGCCTCGCCTTCGCGCTGGGCGAGGGCTCGCTCGCGGCGAGCTGCAAGGGACTGTCGCCGACCTCGCAGATCGTGGTGACCTTCGCGCAGCGCGCCGTGCCCGCGCGCGTGGCGACCGTCTTCGGCCCCGACGTCTGCCGCCTCTCGGCCCACGGCATGGGCAGCTGGCCTCTGGCGATCGCGCCCGGCGTGCCCCGTTCGGGGCAGAAGGTGTATGCGGCGAAGGTGGGGACGAAGGGCGAGGTCGCGCTCGTCGAAGGAGCAGTGCGCAGCGTCCATGGCGAGGATGGCGTGACCGTCATCGGGGTCACGGGGCCCGCCTCGCTCCAGCCCGTCGGTGCGCCGCTCCTCGACGCGCAGGGCCGCGTGCTGGGCGTCTGCGCCGGCGCCGGCCGCTACCTGCAGGTGCCCCACGAGTGGATCGCCGAGATCCGCGGGCCCAAGCCCGTGGAGCGCCCGATAGCGGAGCCGACTCCGGCCCCGGAACCGAAGCTCGATCCGATCGACGAGGAAGCGCACCGGCGTGCTCAGGCGCTCAAGGTTCCCGACGACATCTGAGACGGCGCGTGAAGTACAAGGACTACTACGCGATCCTCGGCGTCGAGCGCTCGGCGAGCGCCGACGAGGTGAAGAAGGCGTATCGCAAGCTCGCTCAGAAGTACCACCCCGACGTCACGCAGGATCCCGCGGGCGAGGAGAAGTTCAAGGAAGTGACCGAGGCGTACCAGACGCTCAAGGATCCCGAGAAGCGCGCGGCCTACGACCAGCTCGGCAGCGGCTACCGGCCCGGGGAGGATTTCCGCCCGCCGCCGGACTGGGAGAAGCAGTTCCGCGAGCGCTATGCGGGCGAGGGCCCCTTCGGAGCGCGCGGCGGCGCCTTCTCGTTCGAGGACGCGGACCTCTCCGACCTCTTCGAGGCGTTCTCGCGCGCGCGCGGCGGCGGCCGCGGCGGCGCGGGCGCGTCGTTCCCGGGCGAGGACTACGAGGTCACCGTGCACCTCTCGCTCGAGGACGCGGCGCGCGGCACGCAGGTCGAGCTCGACCTCGGCATGCCGGAAGCGGACGAGCGCGGCCGCGTGCGCCACGTGCCGAAGAAGATCAAGGCGCGCATTCCGAAGGGCGCGACCGACGGCCAGCGCCTGCGCCTGCGGGGACAGGGCGGCAAGGGCGTGAACGGCGGGCGCGACGGCGATCTCTACCTGAACATCGTGCTGCATCCGCATCCGCTGTTCCGCCCGGACGGGCACGACCTCTACCTCGACCTGCCGCTCGCTCCCTGGGAGGCGGCGCTCGGAGCGACGATCGAGGTGCCCACGCTCGCCGGAGCGGTGAACCTCAAGGTCCCGGCGGGCACCGCGGCGGGGCGGAGGCTCCGGCTCGCGCGCAAGGGCCTGCCGAAGCCCGGGGGCGGCGAGGGCGACCTCTACGCGATCGTGCAGATCGTGAACCCGACCGTGCTGGGCGAGCGCGAGCGCGAATTGTTCAGGGAGCTCGGGACGGTCTCGCGCTTCAACCCGCGCGGCCACTTCACCGGAGAGTCCCATGGCTGAGCCCGAAGAAGGGGCGTGGCTGCACGCCGCGGCGCAGGTCACGATCGTGGAGCTCGCGCGATCGTCGGGGATGCCCGAGGAGCTGCTGCGCGAGCTGGTGGGCTACGGCGCGCTCGAGCCCGCCGACCCGGGGGCGGCCGAATGGTGCTTCAGCGCCGCGTGCGTCGCGCGCGTGCGCCGGGCCGCGCGCCTGCGCGGCGACCTCGAGCTCGACACGCCCGCGCTCGCCCTCGTGCTCTCGTTCCTCGACCGCATCGAGCGCCTCGAGGCCGAGCTGCGCCATCTCCACGCCCAGCTCGCGGCCCCGCACCGCTGATCATCCCGCCGGAAGCTTCGCGCCCCTGAACGCGGCGCACGAATCGGCCGAGTCGGCGCGTCGCGCCTCGGGCGTGAACCAGAGAAGGTCGTACCGCCCCGGAGCGGCCTCGGGGTAGCGGGCGGGGAAGGCGATGTCGGCGTCGGTCTCGACGAGCCCGACGGAGATCACGCGCACTCCCCGAGACCGGGCGGCGAGATAGAGCGGCACGCCGAGGTCCGCGCGGGCATGTCCGCGTCCGAGGATCGCGACCACGCCGCCGCCCGCGTGCGCGAGGATTCGATCGGCCATCACCGCGTCGCGCATGCGCTGGACGTCCACCAGCCGGTCGTCGAGCGGGCTCGTCTGGCCGCAATGGCCCTCGACGATCGCGTGGCGCATCGCGCGCTCTCGCTCCGGGTTCCACGTGCGCGCGAGGGCGAGCCGCTCGCGCTCGTCCGGCCCCAGCGCCGAAAGTCCTTTCTCGAGGATGGGCTGCGCGCCGTGCCGGGAGACGCCGAGGCCGACGACGGGAAGCCGCAGGGTGAGCGCGAAGGAAATGAGGGGAGCGTAGTGCGTCCAGTCCCAGCCCGAGCTCGCGCGGGCCGCCACCAGGACGCCGTGGGCGGTGACTCCGCGCGCGATGGCGGCGTCGACGTCGGCCTGCCGGTCGGCGTCGAGCTGCTCCATGGCGAGCGCGGGGCGCCGGCCCGCGGAGGCGTCTGCGCGCAGCAGCCTGAGCTGGATCTCGTGGTGGATGGGGTTGTCGTGCGTCTCGCCGAGGAGCGCCACGTCGGCGGCGGCGATGCGCCGTTCCGCCTCGCCGGGCTCGATGAAGCGATGTTGCGCGACGTCCCAGATCCGCCCCGCGAGAGGGTGCTGTGGGAGCGCCGCCGGTCCCGCGCAGGCTGCCAGGGCGAGAGCCCCGATCGGAAGGAGGGCGCGAATCGACCGGTGCATCGAGGCACTTTACGGCATTGGAGGCGGCGCATGTCGCGGATTCGCCCGGGCGCGGCGCCTGCGACCGTGTAAGCTTGGAGGCCGCCCATCCCGAAGAAGAAAGGAAGCCTGGATGACTCCGTCTCGCATCGCGGCCGTGGTCGTCGTCATCCTCGCCGTGGCCGTCGGGGCGTACTTCTTCTGGCCCTCGCCACCGCCGCCTCCGCCGCCCGCTCCGCCGCGGGTCGAGGCGCCTCCGGCTGCGCCGCCCGCGCCGCAGGGCCCGCAGAATCCGGTTCCGGCGCCGAGCGAGGCGCCGCCCCTGCCCAGCCTCAAGGACAGCGACCCGGCGCTGCGCGACGCGCTCTCGACGCTCATCGGCTCGTCGGCCTTGCGTCTCTACCTGGTGCCCGAGGAGATCGTGCGGCACATCGTCGCGACGATCGACAACCTGCCGCGCAAGAGCTACGCCGCGCGGCTGAATCCGGTGAAAGGGCCCGGGGGCCTCCTCGCGACCACGGGCCAGGGCGATTCGCTCGCGATCGCGCCCGCGAACGCCGAGCGCTATGCGCCCTACGTGCGCGTCTTCACGGCGGTGGATACCGGCAAGCTCGTCGCCGCCTATGTCCATCTCTACCCGCTGTTCCAGCAGGCCTACGAGGACCTGGGCTATCCGAACGGCTACTTCAACGACCGCCTCGTCGAGGTGATCGATCACCTGCTCGCCACGCCCGACGTGAAGGGCCCGATCCGCCTCGTGGTGCCCCACGTCCTCTACGAGTACGCGGACCCCGACCTGCAGTCGCGCTCGGCCGGCCAGAAGCTCCTGATCCGCATGGGCAGCGAGAACGCCGCCAAGGTGAAGGCGAAGCTGCGCGAGATCCGCGACCGGGTCGCGAAGGCGAGGCCCTAGGGTGATCGGTTGAGCAAGCTCTACGACCAGCTGAAGAAGGCGGCGCGCGAGCGGCGCGCGCTGCTCGACAAGCGGCTGCGCGAGCAGGGAGCGCCGAGCCTGCTTCAGCGCAGCCTCGCGGCGCAGAGGGGCGCACCGCCGGGCGAGGAGCCGGTCGTCGACGAGGCGGCCCTCGCGCGGGCCGAGGCCGAGGAGGCCGCGCGGAGCGAGGCGCGCGACGCGCACGAGGCGGCGCTGCGCGAAGCGCGCGAGGCGCAGGAGGCGGCGGCACGCGAGGCGCGGGAAGCGGAGCGCTCGAGGATCGAGGAGCAGGAAGCCCGGGACCGTGCGCTCGAACGGTCGGGCGAGGAGGAGCGCGCGCGCAGCGTCGCGGCGCAGGCCGCGCGCGCCCGGGAGGATGCCGCGCAAGCCCAGCGCGAGCGCTCGCGGGCCGAGGAGCGGGCCGAGGCCGCAGCGCGGGAGCGCACGCTCGCGGAGGAGCGGGCCGCCCAGCAGGCGCACGCGGCTGCGAGCGCCGAGGAGGAGGCGGCGCAGGCCGCCCGCCGGCGCGAGGAGAGCGAGCAGGCGCTGCGCGGGGCCGCGGTCCGTCGTGCCGAGGAGGAACGGCGCGCCGCGGAGGCGGGCCGCGTGCGCGCGCAAGCGGAGGAGCGCGCGGAGCAGGAAGCGGCGCTGCGGGCGCAGGCGGAGCGCGAGGCGACCGAGGCGGCGCGCTCGCGCGCCCAGGCCGATGCGCGCGCGGTGCAGGCGCTCGAGCGGCGGCGCGCCTCGGAGACGGAGGCGGCGCAGGCGTCGGCCTCGCGCGCCGAGGCCGACGCCCTGGCCGCGCGTTCGGCGCGGGAGCGCGAGGAGGCGGAGCGGGCGCTGGGCGCTCAGGCCGAGGAGCGCGCGGCCGCCGAGCGCAAGGCCGCGGAGGAAGCGGTGGCGCGAGCGAGCGCGGAACGCTCCGCGCGGGAGCGGGCCGAGTCGCGCGCCGAGTCCGAAAGGCTGGCGGGGGCGGCGGCCCGCGAAAGGGCTGCGGCGGAAGCGGCGGCGCTTGCGGAGGCGAAGCGGCTCGAGCAGTCGGAGGCGCTTTCCCGCAAGGCCCTCGAGGAGCGGGCGCGTGAGGAAGAGCGCGCCGCCGCCCTCGCATTCGAGCGCATCGCCGCGGAAGCCGAGGCGGCGAAGCGCGCGCGCGAGCGGCGCGAGCGCGAGCAGGATGCGGAGCGGACCGTGCAAACCCGCGCCGCGGCCGAGCGCGATGCGCTCGGCCGGGCGCGGGAGCGCGAGGAGCAGGAGCGTGCCGCGACCGTCGCGGCGCAGGCGCGCCTCGCCGCGGAGGAACAGGCGCTCGTCCTCGCGCGGGAGCGCGCCGAGGCGCACGCGCGCAGCCTCGCCGCCGGCGAGGAGCGGTCGAGAGCGGAGGCGGCGGCGCGCGAAGCCGCGCGCCAGGCGGCCGCGGCGCGGGGGGAGGGGCGATCCCTCTTCCTCGCGCGCCTGCGCGGCGGGCTCGGTCCCGTGCTACGGAGCGGCGCGGTCGTCCTCGCCACCGCGGCCGTCGTGTCGCTCGGATGGATGCTCGCGCGCACGCCGCCGGCCGGGATCCCGGCCGGGGCCGCCGAATCGCCGCCGCACCTCAAGCTCGAGCACCGCCTCGACGTCGACCGCCTGTCGCCGGGACGCTAGCGCTCGCGGTGGTCCGATCCTCCCCGCGCAGGGGGTATGTCGCGCGCGTGTTCCCGGGCATAGTCTGGGCGCCCGATTCCCTCGCGATCGCGATGACGAGGAGAGATGCCATGGCCGCCAGTTCCCGCCGCAAGCCCGTCGCCGGCAGCGAGCGCACGCCGCTTGCGGGCGCGAGAGCCGCAGGCGCCGTCTGCAGGGACGAGCGATTCGAGGTGACCGTGCGCGTGCGCCGGCGCACGCCGGTGCGCAGCCTCGCGGCCGGAGGCCTGCACGGCGCCGTGGCGCCGGGGGCGCGCCGCTACGTGACGCGCGAGGAATACGCCGCGCGGCACGGGGCCGACCCGGCGGAGCTGCGCAAGGTCGAGGCCTTCGCGCGCGAGCACGGGCTCGTCGTGGTGGAGGCGAGCCCGCCGCGGCGCAGCGTGTTCCTCTCGGGCACCGCGGCGCAGTTCGAGGCCGCATTCGGCACGAAGATCGAGCACTACGAGAGCCGGGGCTGCACGTACCGCGGGCGCACGGGCCCGCTCACCGTCCCGGCGGCGCTCGCGGATATCGTCGAGGGCGTGTTCGGCATCGACGATCGACCCGTCGCCATCCCCCATTTCCAGCGCGCGCCGGTCGCTTCCGGCAGCGCCGTGCGCGCCCGCGCCGTGGGCGCCTCGTTCGACGCCTCGGAGCTTGCGCGGCTCTACGATTTTCCGCGCGACGCCGACGGCACGGGGCAGTGCATCGCGATCATCGAGCTGGGCGGGGGCTACCGCGACGCCGACATCCGCGCCTACTTCCGCCGCCTGGGGCTCGTCCCGCCGCGCGTGACGACCGTCCGCGTGGACGGGGCGGGCAACCGGCCCACCAACGCGCAGAGCGCGGACACCGAGGTGATGCTCGACATCGAGGTGGCCGCGGCGGTGGCGCCCAGGGCGCGCATCGCGGTGTACTTCGCGCCCAACACCGACAAGGGTTTCATCGACGCCGTCACGCTCGCGATCCACGACACCGAGAACCGTCCCACGGTGATCTCCATCAGCTGGGGCGGGCCGGAGAAGAACTGGACGCGCCAGGCGATGGCCTCCTTCGACGCGGCCTTCCAGACCGCCGCGGCGCTGGGCGTTACGGTGTGCTGCGCCGCGGGCGACGCCGGCTCCGGCGACGAGAACCCCGACCAGCTCGCCGAGGCGGGCATCGCGCCCGACGGCCTCGCCCACGTCGACTTCCCGGGATCGAGCCCTTTCGCGCTGTGCTGCGGAGGGACGCGACTCGTCGCTTCGGGCAACGCCATTCGATCGGAGACGGTGTGGAACGACGATCCGCGGCGCAGCGCCACGGGCGGCGGCGTGAGCGATTTCTTCGCGCTGCCGGCGTACCAGCGATCGGCGGGAGTTCCGCCGTCGGCCAATCCGGGCGCGCGCAAGGGCCGCGGCGTCCCCGACGTCGCCGGCGACGCCGACCCGGCCACGGGCTATCGCGTGCGCGTCGACGGCGAGGACGCGGTGATCGGGGGCACGAGCGCCGTCGCACCCCTCTGGGCGGGCCTCGTCGCGCTATGCAACCAGAAGCTCGGCGCCCCGGCCGGACTGATCCACCCGCTCATCTACGGCCCCGGCGGGAGAGCCGTGTTCAACGACGTGACGAAGGGCGGAAACGGAGCCTACGAGGCGAAGGCCGGCTGGGATGCGTGCACGGGCTGGGGCTCGCCCGGCGGGGCGAAGCTCCTCGGGCTGCTGCGCGCCGGGCGCACGGGCCCGCCGCGGCGCAAGCCCTCCGCCCGGTGAAGCTCGAGCTACGGGTGGATGTGGATGTCGACCACCCGGTCGCCGCGGGCGTTGATCTCGTAGGAAAGGGCGCTCGCGAGGTCGAGCCCCGCCTGCCGTGCAGCCGCGGGCGACTCGCACAGCAGCGTGCGCTCGTCCGGCCCGCTGCGCTGGCCCACCCCGTAAGGAATCGCGGAGGCGATGGCCATGAATTTCCCCTCGCCTACGCGCTTGACGAACGACGAGATCACGAAATTGGCCATGCCGCCATCCGGAACGAGATTGCATCCCAGCATAGCGTCTGCGCCGCCGCGCCCCTTGCGCGAGGTCAATGCCCGGCCGATTCTCTCGCGCCCCGTATCATGGCGCATGCCCCGCGCGAGCCCGCCCGAGGCGACGTCGCCCTTCCCCGAGGCCCGGGGAAGGCAACGCCCGCTTCCCCGCTCCTTCTACGACCGCGATACCGTCACGGTCGCGCGCGAGCTCCTCGGCATGCACCTGGTGCACGTGGTCGCCGGCGTGGAGCGGGTCGGGCGCATCGTCGAGGTGGAGGCCTACCTCGGTCCCCACGACCTCGCGGCCCATTCGGCCCGCGGCCTCACGCCGCGCACGCGCGTCATGTTCGGGCCGCCGGGACACGCCTACGTCTACATGGTCTACGGGATGCACTGGTGCATGAACGTGGTCACCCAGGCCGAGGGCCGCGCCTCCGCCGTGCTGCTGCGGGCGCTCGAGCCGGTGAAGGGCGTCGAGGGCCGCACCGCGGGGCCGGCGCTGCTGTGCAAGGCGATGGGGATCGACGGACGGCTGAACGGCCACGACATGCTGAGCGGGGACCTGCACATCGCGCGGCCCGCCCGCGCGGCGCCGGTGCGCATCGTGAGGCGCCCGCGCATCGGCGTGGACTACGCGGGTTCCTGGGCGCGCCGCCTGCTGCGCTTCTACGTCCGCGGCAATCCCTTCGTCTCGCGTCCGTGAGCGCTTCGAATAGAATGCGCGCGTCGGCGTCTTCCCCCTTCCCCTCGGAGTCCATGCCATGACCTCTCCCGCGACCTCCCTCGCCCGCGAATTCGCACCCGGCGGCGTGCTGCGCATCGGCGTGAACTTCGGCAACCCGGTGATCGCCCAGAAGGACCCCGCGGGCGGCGAGCCGCGCGGCGTCGGGCCCGAGCTCGGCCGCGAGCTCGCCCGGCGCATCGGCCTGCCGGTGGCCTACGTCACCTTCGACACGGCGGGGAAGATGGCCGATGCGGCGCGCGAGGGTGCATGGGACGTGGCCTTCCTCGCGAGCGATCCGGCGCGCGCCGCCGAGATCGCCTTCTCGGCGCCCTACGTCCTAATCGAGGGAACGTACATGGTGCGGCGCGACTCGCCCCTGCGCACCGTGGCCGACGTCGACCGCGAAGGCGTGCGCGTGGCCGTGTCCGACAAGAGCGCCTACGACCTCTTCCTCACGCGGAGCCTCAAGCACGCGAAGCTCGTGAAGGCGCCGACGCCGAACGCGTCGATCGCGCTCTTCCTCTCGGAGAACCTTGAGGCGGCCGCGGGCGTGAAGAACCCGCTCGTGGCCATCGCGGCGCGCGATCCGCAGCTGCGCGTGATGGAGGGCAACTTCATGGTGATCGGCCAGGCCGCGGGCGTGCCGCGCGCGCGCGAAGCGGCGGCCCGCTACGTGGGCGAGTTCATCGAGGAGGCCAAGCGCTCGGGCTTCGTCGCCCGGGCGCTCTCGGCGAGCGGGGTCACCGACGCGACCGTGGCGCCCTAGGCGCCCCCTCGGCGCCGCGGCAGGTTCGCGTCGATGAGCGCGCGCGAGATCGACTGCCGCGGGGAGAGCTCCGGCAGCGGATCGCCCGGGCGGAACCAGCGCGCCTCGGCGATCTCGCGCGAATCGGTCACGATGTCGCCTCCCGCGTGCTCGGCGGTGAAGGCGAGCATGATCGAGCCCGGGAAGGGCCACGACTGGCTCGCGAAGTAGCGCAGGTCCCTCACTTCGAGGCCCACCTCCTCGCGCACCTCGCGATGGATGGCGTCCTCGACGGATTCCCCGGGCTCGAGGAAGCCGGCGAGCGCGCTGAAGCGCCCCGGCGGCGCCGCCACGTTGCGCGCGAGGAGCAGGTCGTCGCCACGGCGCACGAGGACCATCATCGCCGGCGAGATGCGCGGATAGGCGGCGTGCCCGCACGCGCACTTCATCGCGCGCTCGCCGGGCGCGAGCGCCATGGGACGCCCGCAGGCGCCGCAGTAGCGGTTCGTGCGCGCCCAGTCGGCGATCTGGAACGCGCGGCCCGCGACGGCGAGCATCGCTTCGTCCATGCGCCCGAAGAGCGAGCGCAGGCCGCGGAAGGCGAAGCCTTCGATCGGGGCCGCATCCTCGGCGAGCCACGTGGCCTGGCAATAAGTGCCTTCGTACACACCCACGGGCAGCAGCCGCGAGGCCTCGACGCCGAGGGCGCGGGGTGCCGACCCGTCGGGCAGCGTGAGCTCGGGCTCGCGCACGAGGATCTCG
Organism: Usitatibacter sp.; assembly: GCA_035624355.1. GTDB lineage: Bacteria > Pseudomonadota > Gammaproteobacteria > Burkholderiales > Usitatibacteraceae > Usitatibacter. Next base: position 43,451 of record DASPRQ010000018.1, read on the forward strand.
TTGCCGCGGAACGCGAACGTGCGCGCGCTCGCGGTCTCGGGCGCGACGGCGAGGGGAACGAACGAAGGCGGCGTGGCGATCAAGCCCCGATTCTATAATGCCCTCGCTGCGGCGGCCCCATCGGCCGGTCGGGAGTCGGCGCGCACGTGGCAGGCCTCCGCCGGGAGGTAGAGGTCCGTCCACGACATGTCCGCGCCGTTCGCGAAGTCCCGGACGACGAGGGCCGCGATCGTCCCGCGCGTCATCGCCGTGCCCCAGTCGCCCGCGGCGACGTAGACGCTCTCCGAGTCGCAGGCGCCGCGGCAGGCGAGGGCGAAAACGGCGTGCGCCTGCACGACCTGGCACGTGAGGCGCTGCACCACCTCGCCGGCGCGGGGGAAGCGGCTGCGTGCCCATTCCTCGAGGGCGAGATAGCGGAACGCCGTGTGATCGTCGTCGCCCGGGGGATCCTCGCCGCCCACGAGGAGCACCTCGCCGGCGCCCGGCCCCTGGGAGCGCAGCATCGCCCAGCGCGTCGGATCCGAGATCTCCCAGTAGAGCGCGTGCGGAACCGACCCGCGCGGCACGCGCACCCCGATCGTGTGCGCCATCCGCGGCACGCGCCGCGCGCCGAGGCGCCCGCCGCGCACCGGGTGGGAGGTGACGAGGGTGTCGGCCTCGATGCGATGCCCGTCCCGGGTGGTCACCGTCACCGGCCTGCCGGCCTCCAGCGACTCGCAGCGCACGCCGCAGTGGATGCGCCCGCCGTCGCGCCGGATGGCGCGGGCGAGCCCCGCGATGAAGCGCGTGGGATGGAAGTGCGCCTGCCCGGGATAGCGCACGCACGGGCCGCGGACCGCGGCCGGCAAGGGCGCTTCGTCCAGGCGCTCGACGCCGTCCACGCCCGCGCGGCGTGCGGCCGCGAGCTCGCGGGCGATGGCATCCTCGTCGCCGGGCGCGGCGAGGAGGTAGCCGTCGAGGCGCTCGAACTCGCACGCGATATGCTCGCGCTGCGCGATCGCCTCGAGCGTGTCGATCGCCGCCGCGTAGCTCTGGGCGGCCATGCGCGCGCCTCCCGGGCCGTAGCGCGCCTCGATCGCCGCGTACGGCTTCTCGACGTTGCTCGCGAGGTGCGCGCAGTCGAATCCGCCCTGCACGCCCCCCAGCGGCCCCTCGTCGATGACCATCACCCGGCGCCGCTCGCGCGCGAGGAGGTACGCGGCGATCATCCCGGCGAGCCCCGCGCCCACGACGCAGACGTCGACACGGGCGTGCGAGGCGAGCGGAGGGGCGATCAGCTCGTCGGAGAGGTTGCGGGCAGGAAACGTGCGGGATTGGGCGACGATCATGGAAGCTTTCCTTGCGTGGTGATGAAGGGAACGCACCGCAGCCGACGCAACCTTCGTGCCGCCTGCGGAACGCGGAGAAATCCCAATGGGGTCAGGCACTCGGCCTGCGGCAGCGCCGTGCAGGCGTCGCCGGAAGGAAACATTTCCGGGCGGGACGCGAGGTCGCATCCTCCCCCCGCGCTTGCCAGCGCGATCGTGCCGCTCCACAATCGCCATGGTCGCGAAGGCCGATGTCAATATGACGAACAGCTCGCGGCAAGGAAGGCGACGGCATGGCGGCACGCAAGGTGGCGGTACTGGTAGGCAGTCTCCGGAAGGGCTCGTTCACGCGCCGCGTCGCGCACGCGCTGCGCGCGCTCCAGCCCGCGACGCTGGACCTCGAGATCGTGGAGATCCGGAACCTGCCCCTCTACGACCAGGACCTCGAGGAGAACGTTCCCGCTGCATGGACGGAGTTTCGCGCTCGCGTGCGCGCCGCGGACGCCGTGCTCTTCCTCACGCCCGAGCACAACCGCTCGGTGCCCGCGGCGCTCAAGAACGCGATCGACGTCGGATCGCGCCCGTACGGAAAGAGCGTATGGTCGGGGAAACCCTGCGCGGTCGTGAGCGGCTCGCCCGGCGCGTTGGGCGGATTCGGGGCGAACCACCATCTGCGCCAGAGCCTCGTCTTCCTCGACATGCCGGTCCTGCAGCAGCCGGAGATGTACCTGGGCGGCGTGGACAAGCTGGTGGACGAGTCCGGGAGCGTGACGAGCGATTCGGGACGCCAGCTCTTCGGCAGGTTTCTCGACGCCTTCGCCCGCTGGGTGGAGCGCAACGCGGCTTCCGCGTGAGCGGCGCGCCGCGCTAGGCATGGCGGGCGGCGCCGACTCGACGCGCGCGATCCTCATCGCCCTCGGGGCCAACGGCGCCATCGCGGCGGCGAAGTACGCGGCGGCGGCGCTGACGGGCTCGAGCGCGATGCTCGCCGAGGCGGTGCATTCCACCGCCGATTGCGGCAACCAGCTCCTCCTGCTCCTCGGCATGCGCCGCTCGCGCCTGCCTCCGAGCGACGAGCATCCGCTGGGCCACGGGAAGGAGACGTACTTCTGGTCCTTCGTCGTGGCGATCATCCTCTTCAGCCTCGGGGGCCTCTTCTCGATCAACGAGGGATGGCACAAGCTCGCGGCGCCCGAGCCCGTGGTTTCGCCCGGGGTCGCGCTCGCCGTCCTCGGCTTCTCCATCGTGATGGAAGCCTTTTCCATGGCCGGCGCGATGCGCGAGGTGCGCAAGGTGCTGCGCGGCCGGACGCTCTGGCAGTGGTTCCGCGGCACGCGCGACGCCGAGCTCGTCGTGATCTTCGGCGAGGACCTCGCCGCGCTCGTGGGGCTCGTGATCGCTTTCTGCGCGGTGCTCGCGACGTCGCTCTCCGGCGACCCGCTTTACGACGCGGCGGGCAGCATGGCGATCGGGGCGCTCCTCGTGGCGGTCGCGTTCCTCCTCGCCGTGGAGGTGAAGGACCTGCTGGTGGGCCAGGGCGTGGAGCCGCGCGTGCGCGGCGAGATGGTGGGCTTCCTCGAGGGCGAGCCCGAGGTGGAACGCGTGCTGGACCTGCGCACGCTGCACATGGGCCCCGACGTGATGGTCGCCGTCAAGGCGCGGATGCGCGAGCAGGGCGGCGAGGCGCAGCTCGTGGAAGCGATCAACCGCGTCGAGGCGGCGTTCAGGGGCCGCTTCCCCCAGGTGCGCTGGATGTTCTTCGAGCCGGACCTGCACCCGTGACGATCGGCCCCGACGCCATCCGCGCCGCCGCCGCCCGCATCGCGCCCCACGTGCGCTGCACGCCCGTGATCGAGGTGCAGGGCGCGGACTTCGGAGCGCCGGGCGTACGCCTCGTCTTCAAGCTCGAGTTCCTGCAGCACGCCGGGTCGTTCAAGACGCGCGGAGCGTTCAACAGCCTGCTCTCGCGCGAGCTGCCCGCGGCGGGCGTGGCGGCGGCATCGGGCGGCAACCACGGCGCGGCCGTCGCCTACGCGGCGATGCGGCTCGGCGTTCCCGCCACCATCTTCGTTCCCGAGGTCGCTTCCCCGGCGAAGATCGCGCAGATCCGCGAGTACGGCGCGCGCCTCGTGGTCGGCGGGGAGCGCTACGCCGACGCGCTTGCCGCGGCCGAGCGGTTCGTGCAGTCCTCGGGCGCCGCGTCGATCCACGCCTACGACCAGGTGCCGACGCTCGAGGGGCAGGGCACCGTCGCGCTCGAGCTCGAGCGGCAGGCGGGCAGGCTCGACGCGCTGCTCGTCGCCGTGGGCGGCGGCGGGCTCCTGGGCGGCATCGCGGCGTGGTACGAGGGGCGCGTGGCGCTCGTGGGCGTCGAGCCGGAAGCTGCGCCCACCCTCACGCGCGCGCTCGAGGCGGGCGAGCCCGTCGACGCGCCCGCGGGAGGCATCGCGGCCGATTCCCTGGCACCGAAGCGCGTGGGATCGCTCATGTTCCCGCTCGCGCGGCGCTACGTGTCGCGCACGGTGCTCGTCGCCGACGAGGCCATCCGCGAGGCGCAGCGCGCCCTCTGGAGGACGCTGCGCATCGTGGCCGAGCCCGGCGGAAGCGCGGCGCTGGCGGCGATCACCTCGGGCGCGTTCCGGCCGCGCGCCGGCGAGACCGTGGGCGTGCTGCTGTGCGGGGCGAACACCACCGCCGTGGATTTCGGCTGAAGCGGAGGCGGCAAACCGCCTCAGCGCAGCACCATCGCGAGCCCCTTGCCGAGGTAGACCGCGCCCAGCGCGAGAACCGTCCAGCGGGTCCAGCGGCGAAACGAGGCGTCGTTCATGCGCTCGAGGACGCGGCGCGAGAGCAGCGTGCCGGCCACCGCGAGCACGACCATGAGGGCGGCGAGGTGCGGCTCGACGCGGCCGCCTTCGAGGGAGATCACGGCGCCGAAGTAGAAGATCTTCGTGAGGTGGCTGAAGCTCTGGGTCATCGCCTTGGTCGCGACCACGGCGTGGCGGCGCATCATCGAGCGCACGAAGAAGACGTCGAGGAGCGGCCCCGAGACTCCCGCGGTGAGCGACAGCGCCGAGCACGCGAGGCCGCAGGCGAGCGGGTGCCCGCGCCGCTGCACGTTCAGGTGCAGGCCTTCGGGCAGCCACATCGTCGCGAAGGGCGTGATCCCCAGGGCGATGAGCGCGGCGGGCTTGCCCACCACGAGCCGCACCGCGGCGAAGAACGCGAGCGAGGCGGCCGCGCCGTACGCGTAGCCGCGGAACACGCGCCAGTCCACCTCGCGGCGCCAGAGGAGCGCCCGCCAGCCGTTGGCGGCGAGCTGGGTCACCCCGTGCAGCATCATCGCGGCGGGCAGGGGCAGGAGCGCGAGCAACACGCCCATGAGGATCATCCCGCCGGCCATGCCGAGGATGCCCGAGATGAACGACGTGACGAGCGAGGCGGCGCCGAGGGCGGCGAAGAGCAGGGCTTCGGGCATGGACGCCGGATTCTAGCGGCTCGGGGACGCCGCGCGCGGCGCCGTCACGCGCTCACGCGCATCGCACCGCGCCCTCGCGCTCGAGGGCCTCGATCCGCGCGGCGTCGTAGCCGAGGCCTCGCAGCACCTCGCGCGTGTGCTCGCCGAGCAGCGGCGCGGCACGCCTCACCGCGCCCGGCGTCTCCGAGAACTTGATCGGCAGGCCGAGGGCGCTCACGCGGCCCGCGCTCGGATGATCCACCTCGACCACCATCTCGCGCGCCTTCACCTGCGGGTCGGCCAGCATGTCGCCGATGCGGTTCACCGGCCCGACGGGCACGCCTTCGGCCTCCAGCTCCCGGATCCATTCGGCTGACGGGCGCGTGCGCAGGCGCTCGGCGACGAGCGGCGTGAGGGCTTCGAGGTTGCGCATGCGATCGGCGTTGGTGCGGAAGCGCGGGTCGTCGATGAGCTCCGGGCGCCCGATCGCGCGCGCGATGCGCTCCCAGTTCGGCTGGTTGGCCCCGCCGACGTTGATCCAGCCGTCCTGCGTGGGAAACGCCTGGTACGGCGCCGTGAGGATGTGCGCCGAGCCCGTGGGGCCGGGGTTCACGCCCGTGGCGAACCAGATCGCCGCCTGCCAGTAGGTCTGCTGGACCGCCGCCTCCATGAGCGAGGTCTCCACGCGCTGACCGCGGCCCGTGCGGCTGCGCGCGAGGAGCGCGGAGACGATGCCGAGCGCGGCGAGAATGCCGGCGTTGATGTCCGCGATCGAGGTGCCCGCCTTCGCCGGCGGGCGGCCCGGCTCGCCGGTGACGCTCATGATGCCCGCGAACCCCTGGGCGATGAGGTCGAACCCGCCCTTGTCCGCGTACGGCCCGGTGCGCCCGTAGCCCGAGATCGCGCAGTAGACGAGCCGCGGGTTGAGCGCCTGCAGCACGTCGTAGCCCAGGCCCAGCTTCTCGAGCGTGCCCTTGCGGTAATTCTCCGTCACGACGTCGGCGCCGGCGACGAGGCGCTTGACCACCTCGAGGCCGCCTGCGGTCTTGAGATTCACCGCGACGCCGCGCTTGTTGCGGTTGAGCATCATGAACGGCGCCGACTCGCCGCCGATCGAGGGCTCCGTGTAGCCGCGCGTGTCGTCGCCGCCCGGCAGCTTCTCCACCTTGACCACGTCCGCGCCCATGTCGGCGAGCAGCATCCCGCACGTGGGGCCGGCCATGATCTGCGCGAGTTCGACCACGCGGATCCCCGCGAGCGGCCCTTCCATCGGCGGTTCGGGGCGCAGGATCACTTGCCCTTGAAGAGGGGCTTCGCCTTCGCGAGGAAGGCCTTGTAGCCCGCCTGGAAGTCCTCGGTGCCGAAGCAGGCGAAGCCCTCGTCGTACTCGGCCTGCGTGAGCGGCGCCGGGTCGCGCAGGCGCCGTGCGAACTTCTTGTGCCAGCGGGCCACCAGGGGCGCGCCCTCGGCGATGCGCTGTGCCGCCGCGCGCGCCTCATCCTCGACCTGGTCGTCCGGCACGACCCGCGTGACGAGTCCCTTGGCGAGCGCCTCGCGCGCATCGAAGACGCGGCCCTCGAGCAGGATCTCGAGCGCGGCCGCCTCCCCCGCGAGCGCGATGAGCGAGCCGATCTCCGCGTAGGCCATCGTGAGCCCCAGGCGGTTGATGGGAACGCCGAAGCGGCTCGACTCGCCGCAGATGCGGATGTCGGCGAGCCCGGCGATCTCCAGGCCCCCGCCCACGCAGACGCCGTGGATCTGCGCGACGACCGGGTGGCGGCAGCCGCCGATCGCTTCGATCGTGCGCCGCATGTCCGCCCCGTAGGCCTTCGCCTGCTCGACGTTCGAGCGCTCCGTGGCGAACTCCGAGATGTCGTTGCCCGGGGCGAAGGCCTTCGTGCCGGCGCCGCGGATCACGATGCAGCGCAGGCCCTCGTCGGCGGAAAGCTCGAGGAAGACGTCGGCGAGCCGCCTCCACATCGGGCGCGAGAGGGCGTTGAGCTTCTCGGGGCGATTCAGGACCACGGTGGCGACGGGGCCGCCGCGATCCTGCACGAGGACCGTGTCTTCCATGGCGCTACTTGTAGAAGAGGTGGACGAGCCCGAGGCCGCTCTCGGGAATGTACGTGACCATGAGCAGGACCGCGAGGAGCACCCCGATGAAATAGATGTTCACGCGCGTGACTTCCCAGACCGTCGCCTTGGCGATGGAGCAGGCGACCATCAGCACGGAGGCCACGGGCGGCGTCTGCTGGCCGATGCCGAGGTTCACCGTCACGATGAGGCCGAAGTGGATGGGGTCGATGCCCACGGCGCGCACGAGAGGCATCACCACGGGAACCACGAGGATGATGGCCGCGGCCGAGTGCAGGAACATCCCCAGCAGCAGGAAGAGCAGGTTGAGGAGCGCCAGCACGAGCCACTTGTTCTGCGTGATGCTCGCCACGGCCTGCGCGAGGTGCTGGGGCGCCTGGATCTCGGTGAGGTAGGTGCCGAGGAGCGCCGAGGCGGCCACGAGCAGCATCACGACCGAGGTCTGCACCGCGCCCTCGATCATCGCGGTCTTGAGATGCCGGAGGTCGAGCTCGCGGTAGATGACGAGCCCCACGAAGAGCGCGGCGATCACCGCCATGGCCGCGCCCTCGGTGGCGGTCACGATGCCGCCGAAGATCGCCCCGAGGATGATGACCGGCAACGTGAAGGCCCAGAAGGCCTCGCGGAACGTCCTGCGCACCCGGGCCCACTGGAACCGTTCCTCGATCGGCAGGTTGTAGCGGCGCGCGAACCAGTAGGCCATCCCCATGAGCCCGAGGCCGCCGATCACGCCGGGCACGATGCCGGCGACGAAGAGCTGCACCACCGAGGTCTCCGCCATGACCGCGTAGAGGATCATCGGGATCGAGGGCGGGATGATCACGGCGAGCGTGGCCGCCGAGGACAGGATCGCCGCGGCGAGCGGCGCGGGATAGTCCTTGCTCTTCATCGCCGGGATGAGGATCGAGCCGAGCGCGGAGATGTCGGCCACGGCGGAGCCGGAGATCTCCGCGAAGAAGAGCGAGGCGCCGATCGCCACCATCGCGAGGCCGCCGCGTATGAACCCCAGCGTGGCGCTCGCGAAGGCGATGAGGCGGCGCGTGATGCCCGAGGCGTTCATGATCGCGCCCGCGAGGATGAAGAGCGGGATCGCGATGAGCGGGAAGCTGGTCGCCCCGTTGTACATGACGATGGGCAGGTTGGGGAGGGACTCGGCGCCGTGGGAGGCGAGCATGGCGGCCACGGCGACAATGCCCAGCGCCACCGCGATCGGCACGTCGATCAGGACGAGCGCGAGCACGCTGCCGAACAGCAGCAGGATGGTCATTGCGAGGCGCCTCCCGCGACCGGCGGCGGGCGCAGGGCCCCGGCGAGGACGCCCGGCAGCGTGAGGACCTCGGCCACGACGAAGAGCGCGGCGCTCACGGGCACGACCGACTGCACCCAGGCCACGGGGATGTCGGGCAGGCTCACCAGGTGGTCGGTGTCCAGCACGCCGAGCACCCGGTAACCGGTCCAGCCGAGCAGCAGGAAGAAGGCGGTCGTGAGGAGCTCCGCCACGAGCCGGAAGGCGAGCTTCACGCGCGGGGGCATGAGCGCCATCACCTCGGGGCAGCCGATGTGCGCGCGCTTCACGGCCGCGAGCGCCGACCCGTAGAACGTGAGCCACGCGAGCAGGATCGAGGCCACCTCGTCGTACCAGACGAGCGACTCCCCGAGCGTCCGGTACAGGATGCCGAGCGTCACTTCGACGAACAGCACGGCCATCAGGACCACGACGACCCACTCGAGGAGCCTTTCGTAGGCGCCCCGGATCCGCTCGAGCGACATGGAGCTACTTTCCGAGCGCGATGGCGCGGTCGATGATCTCCCGCGAGCCGGGAACCTCCTTCGCGAACTCGTCGTACACGGGCTTCGAGGCGGCGATGAAGGCGTCCTTGTCGGGCGTGTTCACCTGCATCCCCGCGGCCTTGAGCTTGCCGAGCAGCTCCTCGTCGTCCTTCGCGGCCTGCTCGTAGACGTACGCCTGGGTCTCCTTCGCCGTGTCCTCGAGGATCTTGCGCACGTCCGCGGGCAGCGTCTCCCACTTCTTGATTCCCACGGTCACGTACGCCGGCGTGTACACGTGGCCCGTGAGCGAGAGGTACTTCTGCACCTCCTGGAACTTCGCGCTGTAGATCTGGGTGAAGGGGTTCTCCTGCCCGTCCATCACGCCCGTCTGGAGGGCCGTGAAGACCTCGGAGAACTTCATCGGCGAGGGGTTCGCGCCCCAGGCCTGGAACATCTTCACGCGCCACTTGCCCTGCGGCACCCGCAGCTTGATGCCCTCGAGGTCCTTGGGCACGTTGATCGGGTGCTTGTTGTTGGTGATGTGGCGGTAGCCGTTCTCCCACACGGCGATCACCTTGAGGCCGTTCTTCTCGACGCTCGGGGCGATCTTCGACCAGAAGAGCTCCTTCTCGATCCGCTTCATGTGGCTGCGGTCCTTCACGAGGTACGGCATCTCGAAGATGCCGAAGAGGTCGGACTCGGAGGACATGACGGTCGAGGGCAGGGCCATGTCGACGGTGCCCAGCTTGAGCTTCTGGAGCAGCGTCTTGTCGCCGCCCAGCTGGCTCGATCCGTAGACCACGACCTTGGCCTTGCCGGCGAGCTTCGCGTTCGCGCGCCGGGCGAATTCCTCGGCCGACTTGTCGAAGAGCGAGCCGGGGTGACCCACGTGGCCGAACTTGATCTCGATCTGGGCCGAGGCCGCTCCCGCGAACGCGAGGCAGGCGACGGCGATGGCCTTCCAAAGGCTGCGGATGTTCATCTCGGGCTCCTCCTGGGTTTCTGGTCTTCTTGGCCCGCTAGTCTAGAACGGCGGCGTGTCCGAGTCGATTGACCGCGGTCAGTTCGCCGCGCGCGGCGCGGCCGGCGGCTGCGCGTCGAGCCCGCCCGCGACGTCGGCGAGCGCCCCGTCCACCGAGGAGGCCGCTACACCCGGGCCGTCGACCAGCACCGCGGTCCCCGCGCGGCGGCGCTCGCGCAGCTCCTCGAGCCCGATCGGGAACGAGCGGTTGCGCTCGAGGTCCTTGAACACGCACGCGCCTTGCACCGGGCTTATCCAGGTGAGGCGGCAGCGCCGCGTCTCTCCGCCCGGGTCGCGGAACTCCACCCACGCGCCGCGCACGAGGCCTTCCTCGCGGACCGCGCCGGACACGTGCAAGGTCGCCGTATAGTCGTCGACCACGGGCTCGGGCGCGACCTTGCGGCGCATTCCGTGGGCGGCGGCTATCGGCGAGCGCATGACGTCGTCGAGCAGCACGCGCAGCTCCTCCAGGCGCCGCGCGGCCTCGTCCGGGTCGATCCGGGCGCGCACGAATCCGAGCTTCAGGCGGAAGATGAGCGAGGGCAGCAGCGCCGCGAGGCGCGTGCGCTCGTCGGAGGAAGCGCGCGGCACGAGCACCCAAAGGACGTCCTCGAGCACTTCGAGGTCGAGCTTCCATTCGGCGCCGGCCTCGCCGCCCTCGAGGTAGTCGTTCACCATCACCTCGCGCCAGCACCGGTAGAGGAACGAGGCGGCCTCGTGGGAGGCGCTGGAGGCCGAGACCTGGTGCGCGATCGTAAGGGTGGCCTCGCGCATGGCGACCAGGTGCCGCTCGCGCTCGCGCAGGGCGAGCACCTCGGCGTCATGCTCGAGCGTGGCTTCATGGTGGCGCTCGAGGATCGCCGCGAGGCGGTCGCGCTCGCCGGCGAAGATCGCCGCGTCGTCGTCGCCGGCGTCGACGATGTTCTGCACCGAGGCGGCGATCCATTCCTCGGGCGTGCAATCGTCGATGGAGATGGCGGGATCGCACGCGCCGAGCTCCGCGATCGTGTCGATGAGCTGCCGGATAGGATGCGCCGCGTCGTTGAAGAACGAGTGGTCCTTCATGATCGCCTTGAAGAACGGCAGCTGGAGGCGGCCGACCTGCGCCTTCGTCGCGTCCGACAGGCGCCGGTCGGCGAGCAGGCGCTCGAAGAGCGCGGCGAGCAGGTCCGCGACGAGGGAATCGGTGCGCGTGAGCGTGCCGGCCATGGCCCGCTTGGCGCGGCGGATGTCCGCGGACAGCACGTTCGGGGCGAAATCCGGGTCGTCCTCCGCGGCGGGCGCGAGGCCCTCGGCGGCGGGCAGCCGCGTCTCCAGCGCGCGCAGCGCGGCGACGAGCTCGGGCCGCACCTGGATCGTCACCATGCCGGGCGAGGTCGACGTCATGACGTCGCGGGGCGGCGCGGCCGTCGCCCGGCGCTCGCGCTCGTGGACGGCGGCGAGCAGACGCTCGAGGGGCTGCTGCGGCGCCGCGGCCCCCGCGGCCGCAGGCGGTCCGCCGGCCCCCGTTGCCGCCCCCTCGCCGGCATACCGGGGATACCCGCCGGACGTCGCGCCCGGGGCGCCCGGGGTGGCGGGGGCGGGAGCGCGCGTGGCCGGCTGCGTCGGTGCCCCGTAGGTGCGCTTGATGTCGGGCAGCACCCCGCGCTCGATGAGCAGCTTGTTGGCGCCGTGGTAGACGCCGCGGACCACCTCGAGCATCGTGGGGCCGAACGCGGCGAAGGCGGCGAGCCGCGTCTCGGCGTCGGCTCCCGGCTGGGCGAGGGCGTCGTAGAGCCCGCGGGCGAAGATGCGCGGGAAGGCGGGATTGGTCTCGTCGGAAAGGCTCCCGGCCGCCATCAGCGTCTCGAGGCGCTGCGTGAGGGCGAAGAGCTCCTCGCCGAGCTGGTCGCGCAGGCGCTTGGCCGCGTTGCCGATGGCGATCTCTTCGCGCACCTGGTCGTCGGCCACGAGGGAGAGCGAGTCGAGGGAGAAGCGCGCGGTCTTGCCGAAGACGGTGTCGCCGGGCTGGAGCTTCGCGTCGAAGCGCTGCGCGACTTCCTTCGCGATGCGGGAGGCGAGCGTGGCCTTGCCCGCGGCGAGCAGGTCGAGGCCGGCGCGCAGCGGCTTCCACTGCTCGTGCTTCGTGGTCGCGGCCATCTGGTGGTCGAGGAGCTCGATCACCTGCGGGAGGTGCGCGACCACCTCGTCGGCGAACGGGCGCGCGAGCGCATCGCGCAATTCCGCGAGCACCGAGGGTTCGGCAGGGCGGGGCATGGAGTCGCTCTTCGATCCGAGGCGGGCCTAGTTTAGGGCAATATAGTCTCCCCGTCCTTGCCAGGGTCGCCCTTTGTCCGCCACATCCGCCTCCGCTGCCGCCCCGAGCTTGCGCCGCGACGCGACGGTCATCTCGCTGGTGGGCTTCGCCCACGGCACGTCCCATTTCTTCCACTTCGTGATGCCGCCGCTCTTCCCGTGGCTCATGCGCGATTTCGGCCTCACGTTCACGCAGGCCGGCGCGACGATGACGGTGTTCTTCGTGGTCTCCGGGATCGGGCAGGCGCTCGCGGGCTTCGTGGTCGACCGGCTCGGGGCGCTGCGCGTGCTCTGCGGCGGGGTAGCGTTGCTCGCCGCCGGCGGGCTTGCGCTCGCCGCGGCCCGCAGTTTCCCGATGCTGCTCGGCGCGGCGGCGATCGCGGGCGTGGGCAACTGCGTGTTCCATCCGGCCGACTTCACGATCCTCAACCGGCGCGTGTCGACGCATCGCCTCGGGCATGCCTTCTCGGTGCATGGCCTCACCGGCAGCCTCGGCTGGGCGATCGCCCCCGTCTTCGTGACCGCCCTCGCCCAGGCGTTCGGCTGGCGGACGGCCGCCGTGGGCGCCGCGGGCGTGGGCCTCGCCTCCCTCGCGTTCCTGCTCGCGAACCGGCGCCTGCTCGACGACGCCGAGATCCATGCCCCGGAAGCGCCGCGCCACAAGGGCGGCTCGTTCGCCTTCCTCGGCGTGGGCGTGGTCTGGATGTGCTTCGCGTTCTTCCTGGTCGCCGTCATGGCCTTCGGCGGCCTGCAGAACTTCGGCCCGCCGGTGCTGCAGCGCACCTACGGCGTCACGATCGCGCTCGCCACCTCGGGACTCACCGCGTACCTCCTCGGCAGCGCGGCCGGGGTGGCCACGGGCGGATTCTTCGCTTCGCGGGGCGAGCACCAGGACCGCCTGGTTGCGGTCGCCCTCGCCTGGGCGGCGGTGTGCTCGGTGGGGCTCGCCTCGGGCGACGCGCCGCAGTGGAGCCTCGTCGCGCTGATGGGAATGATGGGCTTCGGCGTGGGATTCTCGGGACCCTCGCGCGACATCCTCGTGCGCCGCGCCGCCACGAGCACGTTCGGCTCCGGCGCCTACGGCCGCATCTACGGGTTCGTCTACTCGGGCATCGACTCGGGGCTCGCCATCGCCCCCCTCGTCTTCGGGCTCTTCATGGACGCGGGACGCTACGCCGCCGTGCTGTGGGGCGTGGCGACGCTGCAATGCCTCGCGATCGTGGCGGCCCTCGCGGTCGGCACGCGCTCGCGTTCGCACGCGCGCTGACCGGGCGTTGCGGAGCCGCTCAATCGGGCGAAGCGGCCGCCCGCGCGGGAATCGGCCGTGCGGCGGGGCCGGGGCGCGCGAGGAAAGGCTGCTCCACGTAGCGCCACGACACCCACGCCACGGCGAAGAGCAGCGCTGCGAACGCGGGCAGCGCGAGCGGGCCGCTCCAGTCGCGCGCGAACGCGTTCGAGAGCGCGAGCAGCGGCAGGTGATAGAGATAGGCGCTGTAGCTCACGCGGCCCGCGTGCGCGAGGGGACCGCGGCCGAGGAGGGCGAGCACGACCGGCGAGCGGCTCGTGGCGGCGAGGTAGAGCAGCGCGCCCAGGGCGAGCGCGGCGAGCGGACGCAGGGCCTCGGGGGCGGCGGTGCGCGTCACG
>DASPRQ010000034.1:0-12521 GCA_035624355.1 Usitatibacter sp.
TCACGCGCGCCGTCACGCGGCGCATCGCCGAGCGTCGCAAGGAGGAGGAGGAGGCCGCGCGGGATACCGCCGCCGACAAGGAGCTCGCGGAGGCGAAGCTGTCGCTGCTGCACGCGCAGGTCGAGCCGCACTTCCTCTACAACACCCTCGCCTCGGCGCAGCTGCTCACGCGCAGCGACCCGGCCAAGGCCGACCGCATGCTCGGCAACCTCATCACGTACCTGCGCACCTCGCTCCCGCGCACCGGGCAGTCGCTGTCCACGCTGGGCGAGGAGCTCGAGCGGGCGCGGGCCTACCTGGAGATCATGCGCATCCGCATGGGCGAGCGCCTCTCGACCGACATCCAGGTGCCCGAGGCGCTGAAGCCCGTGCCCGTGCCCCCGATGATGCTGCAGACCCTGGTCGAGAACGCGATCAAGCACGGGCTCGAGCCGATGACGGGCGGCGGGACGATCTGGGTGCTCGCGCGCGAGACCGACGGCAAGGCCGCGGTCACGGTCGCCGACGACGGGCGCGGCTTCAGCGAGGAAGGCGGCGGCACGGGCATCGGCCTGAAGAACGTGCGCGAGCGGCTGCGGCTCGCGTACGGCGACGCCGCCTCGTTCACGATCGGGGCGAACTTCCCCAAGGGCGTGGCGGCGACGATCACCGTGCCGCTCGCCGGGCCCGCCGGAGGAGCCGCGCGTGCCTAGGGCCGTGGTCGCCGAGGACGAGGCGCTGCTGCGCGAGGAGATGGTGGCGCGGCTGCGCGAGGCGTGGCCGGAGCTCGAGGTGGCCGCCGCGTGCGAGGACGGCGCCGAAGCGGTCGAGGCGATCGCGGAGCACCGGCCCGAGGTCGCCTTCCTCGACATCCGCATGCCGGGGCTCACCGGGCTCGAGGTCGCGGCCGCGGCGGCCGAGTCGAGCCCGTCCACCCAGATCGTCTTCGTGACGGCCTACGACCAGTACGCGATCGACGCCTTCGAGCGCGGCGCCGTGGACTACCTCCTCAAGCCCCTCGCGCCCGACCGGCTCGCCGCGACGGTGAAGCGCCTGAAGGCGCGCCTCGCCTCGGGCGAGACCGGCACGCGCGCGCTCGCCGCCATCGTCGAGCAGCTGCGCTCGACGCTGCCCGCCGAGGCGAAGGGGCCGCCGCTCGCCTGGATCACCGCGAGCGTCGGCAAGGAGACGCGCCTCATCATGGTGGACGACGTGATCTACCTCAAGGCCGAGGACAAGTACACCGTCGTGGTCACCGCGGAGGGCGAGGCGCTCATCCGCAAGCCGATCCGCGAGCTCCTGCACTTGCTCGATCCCGCCGTCTTCAAGCAGGTCCACCGCTCGACCCTCGTCAACATGCACGCGATCGCCGGGGTGACGCGGGACGAGTCGGGACGCGGGACGATCCGGCTGAGACACCGGCCGGAGACGCTCGCGGTGAGCCTGAGCTACATGCCGCTCTTCCGCAACATGTGATGCGCCGCGCGGCCGCGCGCGTAGAGGATCTGCGCGGCCTGGAGCATCGAGGCGGCCTGGGCGAGGCGCCGCCCGGTGGTCGGGTGCCCGCCGGCGGTCGCCGAGGAAGCGGGCGCCGGGTCGAGCTTCGCGAGCAGGCTCATCATGGCGCCCGGCGCGAAGCCCGCGCGCGCCCCGAGGAAGAACCCGACGCGGTCGGCCTCGAGCTCCTGCTCCTCGGCCACGAACTCCATGCGGTACTGCAGCCCGATGCTGCCGTCGAGCTCCCGCTGGATGTCGGCGTAGTCGCGGTGCATGCCGTTGTCCTCGAAGTAGCGCGCGACGGTGGCGAACTCGCGCGTGTGCTCGCACATCACGTGGGCCATCTCGTGGGCGAGGAGGTATCCCAGCTCGGCGTCGCTCGGGGCGAGGCGCGCGATGAACTCCTCGCCCACCATGAGCCGCCCGCCCGCCATCGCCGAGGCGTTCTCGCCGCAGCGGCGGCACGTGTGCACCTGCCAGTGGACCGCGGCGGCGCGTGCGCTGTCGGAACCGGCCGCCGCGCTCAGCCGCTCCACGAGGCGCTCGATGCGGCCGAGCAGCGCCGGGTCGCGGTCGAGGCGGCCGTCGGCCCGGTACGCCGCGAGGGTGCGGTCGTAGGCGTGCGCGGCGAAGCTCGCCACGGCCTCGGGACGGAACGCGAGGCCGGTTCCGCACTCGAGCAACGGCTCGGCCCCGGCGGCACCGGCAACGGCCATCGCGAGCACGGCGAGCAGCCTCTTCATGCGCGCATCCCCCGAGCAAGGGAAACATCGCCCCACTGCAGCGTAGCGCGATGGCGGCAAGATGAAAATGGAATTCTTCACACGCCGGCCCCGGAAAACTCCGGCGGGCGCCGTGACGGGAAGCCGCAAGGGTTCCTTCGCGCGGTAAAGGCGGGATTGACAGCCCGCGGCCAGCGAGCTACCACCGATCCTGAAAGGACCGATCGTCGCCATCCGCCGATGCCGCTCGAGCTCGTGACCCCGAAGACCCCGCCCGGGTGGGCGGAGGCGCGCCGCCTCATCGAGGAATACGCCGCGTCCCTCGGCGTGGACCTCTGCTTCCAGGACCTCGCGGGCGAGCTCGAGCATCTCGAGGAGCAGTACGGGCCGCCGCACGGGCACTTCCTTCTCGCGCTGCGCGGCAGTGCGGCCGTGGGCTGCGTGGGCCTGCGGCGCTTCGCCGAGGGCGCCGCGGAGATGAAGCGGCTCTACGTCGTGGACGCCGAGCGCGGGCGCGGCACCGGGCGCGCCCTCGTCGCGGAGATCGTCGCCGCCGCGCGGCACCTCGGCTACGCGCGCCTCCTCCTCGACACGCTGCCCCCGATGCGCGCGGCGCAGCAGCTCTATCTCGCCTTCGGCTTCCGGCCCATCCCGCCCTACCGCCACAACCCCATCGCGGGGGCGGCCTACCTGGAATTGGCGCTCGGGCCCGCCTCCGGGTAATCTGCGGTCGGTTCTCTCGAGAGGGAGGCGGCCATGCAGACGCGCGAGCAGCTCGAGAAGCGGGTGGCGGAGCTGGAGAAGCAGGTTTCCGCCATGGGCAAGGGGGCGGTGCCCGTCGTGATGATGCGCGGCATCCGCAAGCGGTCGAGCTTCGAGATCGCGAACCTCCCGCTCTACGACATCGCCGTGGGGCCCGACCCCTCGACCGGCGAATTCCGCGGCCACGCGCGCGGCATCCTCGCCATCGGCGACATCGCGAGCGGGCTGATCGCGCTGGGGGGCTTCGCGCGCGGGGCCGTCGCGATCGGCGGGCTCTCGATCGGGCTCTTCACGCTCGGGGGACTGTCGATCGGCCTCGTCGCGGCGGTGGGAGGCGGGGCGATCGGATCGGTCGCCGTGGGAGGCGGGGCGGTCGGCGGAGTCGCGATCGGGGGCGGGGCCGTGGGCTACTACGCCTGCGGCGGCGCGGCGGCGGGCGAGAACGTGACGAGCGCGACCCGGCGCGATCCCGAGGCGCGGCAGTTCTTCCGCGAGCGCGGCCTCGCCGCGACCTGCGGGCGCTAGGCTCTCTCGGCTCCGGGCCGCCGGGCCGCGCACCATATAATGCGGCCCATGATGCGCGTGACGCTCGCGGCCGCCGCGGTCCTCATGGTGACGATGGGCGCCCGCCAGTCGCTGGGCCTGTTCGTCTCGCCGCTCAACACCGCGACCGGCCTCGGCATCACCACCATCAGCTTCGCCTACGCGGTCTCCCAGCTCATGTGGGGAGTGGCCCAGCCCGTGGCGGGCGCCGTGGCCGACCGCTACGGGCCCGGGAAGGTGCTCGTCGCGGGGCTCGCGGTTCTCGCGGCGGGCCTCGCCCTCATGCCGTTCATGGGCTCCGGCCTCGGCCTCGTCGTCTCGCTCGGCTTGCTCGTCGCGATCGGCGCGGGCGCGAGCAGCTTCTCGGTGCTGGTCGGCGCGGCCTCGCGCGACCTCACGCCGCAGAAGCGCGGGAAGGCCGCGGGCATCATCAACGCCGGGGGCTCGCTCGGCCAGTTCGTCTTCGCCCCGATCACGCAGGCACTGATCCAGGTCGTGGGGTGGACGGGGGCGCTGTGGTCGCTCGCCGCGATCGCCCTCGCCTCGGCGCCGATCGTGCGCGCGGTGGGCGCGGGCCACGCGATGCCCCCCGGAACCGCGGCGCACCCGTCGGCGCAGCCGTGGCGGGCCGTGCGCGAGGCGATGCGCGACCGCAGCTACATCCTGCTGCACGCGGGCTTCTTCACCTGCGGCTTCCACATCGCGTTCCTCGTGACGCATCTGCCGGGCGAGGTGGGCCTGTGCAGCCTGCCGCCCGCGGTGGCGAGCACCTCGCTCGCGATCATCGGCCTTTCGAACATCGCGGGGAGCCTGCTCGCAGGGGCCGGCACCGCGCGCTATCGCAGCAAGCACATCCTCGCGCTCATGTACGCCTCGCGCGCGGTGCTCATCGCCGCCTACGTGGCCGCGCCCAAGACGCAGTGGACCTTCTACGCCTTCGCCCTCGGGCTCGGCCTCACGTGGCTCGCGACCGTGCCGCCCACGGCGGCGATCGTCGGCAAGCTCTTCGGCGTGCGCTACCTCGCGACCCTCTTCGGGCTCACGCTCCTCTCGCACCAGGTGGGAGCGTTCTTCGGCGCCTACCTCGGCGGCATCGCGCTCGCCCGCACCGGGAGCTACGAGTGGATGTGGTACGCGGACATGGCGCTCGCAGCGGCCGCGGCGATCGTGAACCTGCCGATCCGCGAAGCGCCCGTCGAGCCGGCCGCCGTGCCGGCCTGAGGCCGCCTCACGAAGCCTTCGAAGCCCCGCCGCTCTCGCCGGGCGGCGGGCGCCGCGTCCCGAGGAGGACGATCATGGCGATGCCGCCCAGCACGAGCGCGCCGCCCGCGAGCTTCCACGCCGGAAGCGGCTCGCCCAGCAGCAGCGCCGAGGATCCCATGCCGAAGACCGGGACGAGGAGCGCGTACGGCGACACGGCCGCCGCGTGGTAGCGCGCGAGCAGGAAGCTCCACGCCGCGAATCCGAAGAGCGTGTTGCCGAGGACCTGCCAGGCGAGCGCCGTCCACGCGCCGAGGCCCGCCCCGCCGATCGAGCGCGCGATGGCGTGCGGCCCCTCGAGGGCGAGGCTCATCAGGGCGAGCGGCGGGACCGCGAAGAGGCTCGCCCACGCGACGAACGCGAGCATCCCGAAGCCGCCGCGGGCCTGCGCGTGCGCCTTCTTGACCACGATGTTCGCGCACGACCAGCCGAAGGCCGCGCCCAGCACCTCGACGATCCCGGCGGGCGTGGCCGAGGCGTCGAGCCGGGAGGCGATGAGCGCGAGGCCCGAGGCGGCGACGAGCGAGCCTACGATCGTCGGCGCGGTGAGGCGCTCGCGGAAGATCCAGACCGAAAGCGCAATCGTGAAGAACACCTGCGCCTGCACGACGAGGGAGGCGAGGCCGGGCGAGATGTCGGCGCGCATCGCGTAGAACAGCAGCCCGAACTGGCCCGCGCCGAGGAAGGTGCCGTAGAGCGCGAGCCAGCGCCACGGCGTGCGCGGCCGCGGCAGGAGGAAGACGAAGGGCAGCGCCGAGAAGAGGAAGCGCAGGAGCGCGAAGAGGAACGGCGGGAAGCTCGCGAGCCCCGCCTTGATCACCACGAAGTTCGTGCCCCAGACCGCGACCACGAGGAACGCGAGGGCGATGTGCGGTAGGCTCATGCCCGCAAGCTTGCCGCAGTCCCGCCCGTTCGTCATCGTCCGGCGGCGGGTCCCGCGAAAGGAACGACGCCCATGAACGCGAAGGAAACGATCGAGCGCTGGCTCGCCGAGGAGGAGGCCGTGCGCGCGCGCCTCGACGGGAGGACGGGCGTCTCGCACCCGGAGGAGGTCGAGGACCGCACGGGGCTCGAGATGCTCTCGGCAATGCTCGCGGGCGAGCTGCCCCGGGCGCCCATGAGCCTCACCCTCGACTTCCTGCTCATTCGCATCGAGCCCGGCTTCGCGGTGTTCCAGGGCCGGCCGCGCCTCGAGCACTACAACCCGCTCGGCACCGTGCACGGCGGATGGTTCGCCACCCTCCTCGACTCCGCGATGGGCTGCGCGGTGCAATCGACGCTCGCCGCGGGCAAGGGCTACACGACGATGGAGTTCAAGGTGAACCTCGTGCGCCCGCTCACCGACGCGGTCGAGGTCGTGCGCGCCGAGGGCCGCAGCCTGCACACCGGCCGGCAAGTCGCGACCGCCGAGGCGAGGCTCGTGGGTCCCGACGGCAAGCTCTACGCCCACGGGACCACGACCTGCCTCGTCTTCGACCGGCGGTGAGCCTTCCCGACCCCGATTCGGCGCCGGCGCGCGCCGCCGCGCATCGGGCCGGCCCTTACCCCAGCTCGCGAATCTCCTTCGCGACCGCCTTCGCACGATCGGACTCCGCGCGGAGCCCGCGGATCTCCTCCGGCGTGAGGAACCCGGCGTTCATGTAGTCGCGCTTCCAGTCGTCCGAGTCGCTCCAGGCGAGCGGCGAGTCCACCGTCGTGCGCGGCCCGGCCGCCGATTCGAGCGTGCGCAGCGCGAGCTCGAGCGTGAGCTCCTGGGAGGCGCGATCGTGGGGCCGGCCGGCGGCGTTGCCGAGGGGGAAATCGCTGAAGAGCATACGCGGCACGCCGCAATGCTCGACGATGTCGCGCGCGCAGGCCATGACGACGGTGGCGATCCCGGCGGACTCGAGCGCGCGCGCGGCGAGCGAGAGCGTCTGGTGGCAGACCGGGCAGTTGGGGACGAGCACCGCCGCATCGGCGCCATCCTCCCGGCAGCGCGCGACGAGCTCGGGGCAGTCGACCTCGAGCGTATGGCGCTGGCTGCGGTTGGTGGGCATGCCGTGGAAGCGCCGCGCGAGCTCTCCGATGCGCCCGCTCCTCGCCGCCTCGCGCAGCCGCGGCAACGGGAACCACGTGCCGCTGTCCTCCATGCTCGTGTGCTTGCGGTCGATCCCGACGTGCGCGATCCGGACGTCGTGGTCGAGCGCGCTGTCGCCCGAATAGACGTGGAAGAATTTCGCCGCCGCATTGTACGGCGCGCCGGGTCCCTGGGGTCCCTTGTCGGGCCGGTACGGCGCGGCGGTGGTGATGAGCCCCACGGTGCACTGCGCGAGCGGCTTCGGCAGCGGCCGGAACGGCACCTCGTCGTAATGCGCCCACCGGTAGGGATTGCCGTAGCCCAGCGCGAGGTACCAGTCGCGCGTGCGCTGCATGTAGGGGACGGGCGGAGAGGCCATGGAGCTACGCCCGCTCGAGCTCGGCGCGCGGCCAATTCGCCAGGCGCGCCCCGGCATCGTAGGTGCTCGCGAGGAATGCCCCGAGCGCCTTCTCCGGGTCGGCCGAGGTCCGCACCGCCTCGTAGGGAAGGAAGAACTCGTGGAACCCCGGATCGTATCGAGCCGCCTCGGGCGATACGCGCGCTGCGGGGAACCCTTCGGGCTCGGGCGCCGCGTAGGCGTAGAACACGGGCTCGGCCACGGTGCCGCCGCCCGGCCAGAAGCCGTGGCTGATGACTTCGTGCGAATAGGCCTCGCGAGTCATGGCGTCCGCCCCCGGCCGCTCGGGCGCGCGGCGCCCCGAGAAGCGGGTGACCGCGAGGTCGAAGCTCCCCCAGAAGAAATGCACGGGGCTGCACTTGCCGACGAAACCGCAGCGGAAGCCCTCGAAGACGGGGCGCATCGATTCGAGCGCGCGCCAGAACGCGCCCGCCCGCTCGCGATCGTACGAGCGGCGCTTCGTGTCCCGCTCGAAGGGGATCGGGTCCGCCACCTCGACCGGCATCGTCCAGATGCGGATCGGGCAGCCCATGCGCTCGAGGGCCGCCATCACCTTCGCGTAGAAGTCGGCGACGGTCATCGGCTCGAGGGCGATCGCCTCGCCGGCGCCGTCGGAGGCGCGCAGCTGCAGCTCGTGCGCGAGGAAGTCGAACTGCGCGACGAGCGTGCGAGCGCCGCAGCGCATCGGCTGCGTGGCGAGGCCGCGCGCGGTGAAGTGGAACGTCACGTTCCACCAGTGATTCGCGAGCGGCGTGGTCGTGAGCGTGAGCTTGCCCACGACCTGCATCCACATGTGCAGCGTGGCGTACGTTTCCTGCCAGGCGGCGAGCGGGAGGGCGGGCCAGGGGCCCGGGTCGGGGCGGTTCACGGGGCCACGATACGCCCGCGCGGGACCGCCCGAAAGCGAGGCGGTACCGGGCGCACGTTGCGTATCATTCCAATCGACCATGCGCGCTCTCGCCGCCGCCTTGCCGATCGCCCTGCTCCTCGCGAGCGGGACGGCCCGCCCGGAGGACCGGGTGGCGGCGCTCGGCAAGGAGCGCGCGGCCGCCTCGATCCTCGAGTGGGACATCCGCGAGGCGGGCCATCCGGTGCTCGGCCCCGTCCGGTTCGCGCACCTGAAGCTGCCCATCGCCACCTCCGTCGGAGACACGAGGGTGTATTCGAACGCGTACGTCTCGTGCGCATTGAACGACCGGACGATCGGCATCGAGCTCACGAATCAGGTCGCGCCCGACGATCCCGGCGGGCTGCCTCCGAAGGCACCGCCTCGTCTCGTTTGCAAGAGGCCGGCGGCCGGGAGCGGCGCGGGAACGGCGCAGGACCTCATCGAAGCGCGCTGGCAGTACAACGATTTCGGCGACGCGCTGGCACGGGGTCTCCGGCCCTCGACGCTGCGCGCGTGCTCGTCGATCGGCATCGTCGAGGAAGTGGTCCTGCCGAAGGGCTGGGCGCGGCCCACCGCGTCGATCGCGTTCGAGATCACGCCCTACGCCCGGGCGCTGGACTCCATCTTCGCCACGTGCGGCGCAGCCTCGGCGTACGCGAGCGGCGCCGTGGCTTCCGCATCCGCGAGACCGGCCGCGCCTGCGACCGCCGCCGCGGCGCCGCCCGCCGCCGCTCCCGCGTGGAGGACCGCGAGGACCGTCGCGGGCGGCCACACCAACGTGCGCGCCGCGCCGAGCGTGCATTCCGCCATCGTCATCCGGCTCGACCCGGGCGCGCTCGTCCTCGTGGAGCCCGCAGGGGGCGTGTGGTGGCGCGCGAAATCGCGGGGCGGAACGCGGTTCGAGGGGTTTATCCGGGAGGACCGCCTGGTCCTGAAGTAATCTAGACAGATCGGGTCCGCCGAAAGGAAGCGCGCCGGGCCGCGACTCATCCGCAGGTTCCAACGGCGGAGGCATCGGCATGCATCGTCCCTCGTTTGCGATCGCCCGCTTCACGGCTCGATTCCTGCCCGCGCTGCTCGCCTGCGCGGCGATCCCCGCCCACGCCTTGCAGTGCAAGGCCGCGTCCGGCCCGCAGACCCGGGCGCTCGTCGAGCTCTACACGTCCGAAGGCTGCTCGAGCTGCCCGCCCGCGGACCGCTGGCTCTCGCGCTTCGCCCACGACCGGCCCGACTCGCGCGTGGTGCCCGTCGAGTTCCACGTCGATTACTGGGACCTCGACGGCTGGAAGGATCCCTACTCCGACCCGCGCTACACGCTGCGCCAGGATCGGCTCCAGAAGGCGACGGGCGCGCGCTTCGTGTACACGCCCCAGGTGGTGGTGGGCGGGCGCGACATGCCCGACTGGCGCAGCGGATGGCGCTTCCCGCTCGCGGTCGCGCACATCACCACGCAGCCCGCTCGGGCGGCGCTCGCGATCGACGCGACCGTCGCCGATGACGCCTCGATCGGCGGCACGGTCGAGGCGACGCTCGGGCCCGGCACGCCGACGGACCAACTCTCGCTCTTCGTGGTCGCGCTGCAGAACGGGCTCGCGAGCCGCGTCACGGCCGGCGAGAACAGCGGCGAGCGACTGAAGCACGATTTCGTGGCCCGCGACATGGCGTCCCTGGCGCTCTCGCAATCGGCCGGCCGCCTCGAGTTCGCCTTCAAGCCGCATGCGGACTGGGCGGCGGGGAGCATGTCGCTCGCGGCTTTCGTCCAGGACCGCAAGACGGGCGAAGTGCTGCAGGCGGTCTCGACGGGCGCGTGCCGCTAGCCGGCCTCACGCCGCGGCGGGGCGCGTGAAGCCGTCCGCGCTCCAACCCTCGCTCCCGACGCCGTGGTGCACGAAGAAGAGGCCCGCGGGATCGTATTTCTCCTTCACCGCGAGCAGGCGCGCGTAGTGCGGGCCCCAGAAGCTGCGCTGCCAATCGGGCTCGAAGAAATCGCTCTCGGACACATACGAGCCGGCGTCGGGAACGGCGCGCCGCAGGGCATCCATCGCGGCCCGGACCTGGGCGGCACGCCGCCGCCCCAGCGCCAAGTTCGGGGCATGGCCCGGGATCGAGTCGTACGCGGGCCCGCCCTCGGCGGCCACGATCGCGAGCGCGAAGGCGTCGAGGACCGCCGGGTTCATCGCCGTGTCCCTCACCGCGTCGAGGACCTCCGCGGGAGCGCCGGCGAGGCCCTTGTTGAAGTGCAGGCTGACCGGCCATCGCCGGGACGCCGCCACGAGCGCCTCGACGAGCGCATTCCGCTCGCCCGCTCCCAGCAAGCCAGCCGGCACCCAGGCCGACCGATAGGCGTAGAGATATTGCCCCGCCTGATCCGCATCGGCGCGCCAGTACACGTTGCCGCGCGGCGCGCCGGCCCGATCGTCGGCAAGGACGAACGGGGCCGCATGCTCGCGCAGGAACTCCGGGTTCCACGCCTCGCGCGCGGGAAACGCCGCGATGGCCGGGGGAGCCGCCATCGCGTAGTCCCCCGGCGACGAGGCGACCCAGTCGAAGAACGGCTTCCAGGCCGCCGAAGCGCCGGCGCGGTCGAGGCCCTGGAACACCATGCCGATCTCCAGGCGACGCCGAGGGCCGAAGTCGACCTTCTCTCCCCAGTGCGGATCGAGCAAGGCTTCCGAGCAGAAGCGCAGGAAGCGCTCGACGAGGCGGCGGAACGCGGCGTCGGATGCGGCCCGGATCGTGGCGAAGACGACGCCGAACTGCGCCGGAAGCTCGTGCGTGCGCAGGGTGAGCCGCGTGACGACGCCGAAGCTTCCCCCGCCGCCGCCCCGGATCGCCCAGTAGAGGTCCGGATTCGTGCAGGCGTTCGCGAGGCGCACGCGGCCGTCGGCGGTCACGATCTCCGCTTCGAGGAGGGAAGCGGCGGCGGTGCCGAAGCGTTTCGAGTGGCTTCCGAACCCGCCGCTCTGCACGAGCCCGGCCACGCCCACCGTCGCGCATCCGCCGCCCTGGACGTAGCGTCCCGCGCGCGCGGTGACCGCGTCGTAGACGTGCATCCAGATCGCGCCCGCGCCGACGCTCACAGCCGGCTGCGGACGGCTCGCGTCGCAACCGGCGGGGACGAACGCGTCGTGGAGGGCGACCTCGTCCATCCACCGCGTCCACACGAGCAGCGAATCCGGGGCGTTCGAGGTCCCCTGGTAGCTGTGGCCGCCGCCCTTCACCACCAGCCGGAGATTGCGCTCGCGGGCGAACTCGACCGCCGCGGCCACGTCCTGCGCGGTGCGCGCGGCGACCACGTAAGCGCTCGGCGACGAGCTCCATGCATCGAGCCAGCCGAGCGCCTGCGTCAACCCGGCCTCGTCGCGGATGTAGTAGGGGTTCCTGAGCTTGCGGAAGACGTCGTCGCACGCGGCGGAGGCGCCCGACGCGGCGCATTCGGCCAGCGGGCTGCGAACGCGCGCGAGCCGGCCGCCCACGCGCTCGCCCAATGCCTGCCACTGCGCTTCGCCCGGCCATTCCGGATCGGACGGGCGCACGCGTCGGACGATTCCCTGCGCGGGCTCGACCGCGGCGGATTCGCGCGGCGCCGGCTGCGAGCATGCGACCGTGGCGAGCGGCACCGCCCCCGCGATCTTCAACCATTCTCTTCGGTTCATGAAGTCCCTTCCCGGTCCGCTACCTCTTCGGGTGGCGCGCGAAGAAATTCCACATGAGGTCGGTCGCGGAGATCTCGGTGGTGGGCGCGTCCGCGGTGGGCCGCCCCTTCTCGCCGCCGGGCCACGCGTGGCCCTGTCCCTCGATCGCGTAGAGCTCCACGGCGGTCCCGTCGGCGCAGGAGTACGCCTCATGGGTCACGCTGCCCTCGCGCCGGCGCGCGGGCTCGCCCTCGCACCCGTCGCGGCGCTTCCAGAAGTCGATCGCGTAGGCGACGGACTTGTCGACCCGCTTGTGGCGGTCGAGCGATTGGCGCGGCGCCCCGCCCTCGAAGAGCACGTGCTGGTCGGCCGTGCCGTGGAAGGCGATCACGGACACGCGCGCGGCGGGGCGGCAGTCGTCGGTGTCGAGGGCGCCCGCCACGGGTGCGATCGCCGCGAAGACGTCGGCGAGCTCGCAGCCCACGCGGTAGGCCATCATGCCGCCGTTGGACATGCCGGTCGCGTAGATCCGCTTGCGGTCGACGGGATAGTCGCGCTCGACCTGCCCGACCAGGGCGCGCACGAATCCCACGTCGTCCGCGTTCTCCTCGAGCGCGCGCCCGCAGCACTGCCACGTGTTCCAGGTGAGCAGGATGTTGCGCAGCGGGCCCGTCCCGTTCGGGTAGGCCGCGATGAAGCCCTCACGATCGGCCTCGGCATCCATGCCGCTCATGCGCGCGGCATTGGCCGCGTTGCCGCC
>DASPRQ010000037.1:0-33095 GCA_035624355.1 Usitatibacter sp.
GCCGACGAGGAGCTCGTGCTGTCCAACGAGAGCGGGCGGCTACGCCTCGCGGCTCTCAAGAGGCCCGCATGATGCGCGCCGACGGTCTGCAGGTGGACGCCGAGGGGCGCCTGCGGCACCTGCTCACCACCGAGGGCCTCAGCGCGGAGATGATCCGCCGCATCCTCGACACGGCCGACCAGTTCGTCTCCGTGAGCGAGCGGGAGGTGAAGAAGGTGCCCCTGCTGAGGGGCAAGTCCGTCTTCAACGTCTTCTTCGAGAGCTCCACGCGCACGCGCACCACCTTCGAAATCGCCGCGAAGCGCCTCTCGGCCGACGTCATCAACCTCAACGTGGGGGTCTCCTCCACGTCCAAGGGCGAGACGCTCCTCGACACCGTCTACAACCTGCAGGCGATGGACGCGGACATGTTCGTCGTGCGCCACGCGCAGTCGGGCGCCGCGCACCTCATCGCGCGCCACGTGAAGCCGGGCGTGGCGGTGATCAACGCCGGCGACGGGCGCCACGCGCATCCCACGCAGGGTCTGCTCGACATGTACACGATCCGCCACTACAAGAAGGATTTCTCGGCGCTCACCGTGGCGATCGTGGGCGACGTGATGCATTCGCGGGTGGCGCGCTCGCAGATCCACGCGCTGAAGACGCTGGGCGTGCCGGAGGTGCGGGTCGTGGGGCCCGCCACGCTCCTGCCCGCGGCGGTCGAGCGCCTCGGGGTGCGCGTGGTGAGGGACATGGGCGAGGGCGTGCGCGGCTGCGACGTGGTCATCATGCTGCGCCTGCAGAGCGAGCGCATGAACGGCGCGCTGCTGCCCTCGGCGGGCGAGTTCTTCAAGTGCTACGGGCTCACGGCCGAGAAGCTCTCCCGCGCGAAGCCCGACGCCATCGTGATGCACCCCGGCCCCATGAACCGCGGCGTGGAGATCGACTCCCCGGTGGCCGACGGCCGGCAGAGCGTGATCCTTCCGCAAGTCACCTTCGGCATCGCGGTGCGCATGGCGGTGATGTCGATGCTGGGCTCGCCGGCGTGATCGCGAAGCGTCGTCGAGGGAATCCAACGTGATCGCGAAGCTTCGTCAACGGGGTTCGAGATGAGGATCGAGATCCGCGGGGCCCGCGTGGTCGACCCGGCGAGCGGCCGGGACGAGAAGACGTCGCTCTGGATCGCGGAGGGGCGCATCGCGGGCGTGGGGCGCGCGCTCGAGGGTTTCCGCGCCGACGAGACGATCGACGCGGCGGGGCTCGTCGCCTGCCCCGGGCTCGTCGACCTCTCGGCGCGCCTGCGCGAGCCGGGGTTCGAGTACAAGGCCACGCTCGAGTCGGAGATGGCGGCTGCGCTCGCGGGCGGGGTCACGACGCTCGCCTGCCCTCCCGACACCGATCCCCCGCTCGACGAGCCGGGCCTCGTGGAGATGCTCAAGCGCCGCGCGGCGGGCCTCGACGGGGCGCGCGTCCATCCGCTCGGGGCGCTCACGACGGGCCTGAAGGGCGAGCGGCTCGCCGAGATGGTCGAGCTCACCGAGGCGGGCTGCATCGGATTCTTCCAGGGCAACGCGCCGCTGCCCGACAACGGCACCCTGCTGCAGGCGATGCGCTACGCCGCGACGTTCGGCTTCACCGTGTGGCTGCGGCCCCAGGATGCGGCGCTCGCGGGCGGCGGAGTCGCGCACGACGGCGAGGTCGCCACGCGGCTCGGCCTGGCCCCGGTCCCCGTGATCGCCGAGACGGTGGCGGTGCGCACCATCGTCGAGCTCATGGAGGCGACGGGCGCGCGCGTGCATCTCGCGCGGCTCTCGGCGGGCGCCGCCCTCGACATCGTGGCGCAGGCCCGCTCCCGCGGGGCCCCGCTCAGCTGCGACGTGGGCGTGCACCACCTGCACCTCTGCGACCGCGACGTCGCGGGCTTCGACGCGAACGCGAACCTGTCGCCGCCGCTGCGCGACCCGTCGGACCGCGAGCGCCTGCGCCGCGCGCTCGCCGAGGGCGTGATCGACGCGGTCTGCTCGGACCACACGCCCGTCGACGACGACGCCAAGCTCGTTCCGTTCGGGGAAGCCGAGCCGGGCGCCACGGGCCTCGAGCTCCTCCTTCCGCTCACGTTGCAATGGGGACGGGAGAGCGGGCTCGGGCTCGCCGCGACGCTCGCGACCGTCACGTGCAATCCGGCGCGCGTGCTGGGCGCGGCGGCGGGCTCGCTCGCGGTGGGAGCACCCGCCGACGTGTGCCTGTTCGATCCTTCGCGCTCCTGGGTCGTGAAGGCCGACTCCCTCGCGAGCCAGGGCAAGAACACGCCGTTCCTGGGGCTCGAGCTCACCGGACGCGTGGTGCGCACCGTGGTCGGCGGGCGCACCGTCCATTCCGCGTGATCGTTCCCATCGTGCCGAGCATGGACATCGAAAATCCCCTCCTCGATTTCTCCGGGCTTCCGCGCTTTGCCGCGGCGGGGCCCGAGCACGTGGTTCCCGCGATCGAGCGGCTCGTCGCCGACGGCCGCGCGGCCATCGAGCGGCTGTGCGCCCGGGACGCCGTCCCCACCTGGGAGGGCTTCGTGCAGCCGCTCGACGACGCGAACGAGCGCCTGTCGCGCGCGTGGGCGCAGGTAAGCCACCTGAACGCCGTGGTGAACACGCCGGCGCTGCGCGAGGCGTACAACGCGGCGCTCCCGCGCGTGACGCAGTACTTCGCGGAGCAGGGACAGGACGAGCGCCTGTACGCGGGGTTCAAGACGATCGCCGCCTCGCCCGCGTTCGCGGCGCTCGCTCCGGCGCGCCGGCGCCACGTCGAGAACCAGCTGCGCGACTTCCGCCTCGGCGGCGCGGAGCTGCCGCCCCCGCAGAAGGCGCGTTTCCGCGAGGTGCACGAGGAGCTCGCGACGCTCGGATCGCGCTTCCAGGACAATCTCCTGGACGCGACGAACGCGTTCGGCCTGTACGTGACCGACCAGGCGGAGCTCTCGGGCATCCCGGCCGACGTGGTGCAGGCCGCGCGGGAGGCGGCGGCGAAAGAGGGGCGCGCCGGCGCGAAGCTCACCCTGCACATGCCCTGCTACCTGCCCGTGATGAAGTACGCGGACCACCAGGGGCTCCGCGAGCGCATGTACCGCGCGTACGTGACGCGGGCCTCCTCCTTCGGCTCGCCGGAGTGGGACAACGCCGGCAACATCCGCCGCATCCTCGCCCTGCGCCGCGAGCAGGCGGCGCTCCTCGGTTATTCGTCGTTCGCGGAGGTCTCGCTCGCCACCAAGATGGCCGCTTCTCCCGCCGAGGCGCTCGCGTTCCTCGAGGATCTCGCGCGGCGCGCCCGCCCCTTCGCGCTGCGCGACAGGGACGAGCTCGCCCGCTTCGCGCGCGAGGAGCTCCAGCTCGCCGAGCTGCGCGCCTGGGACGTGCCGTACGCGAGCGAGAAGCTGCGCCAGAGCCGCTACGCCTTCTCGGACCAGGAGGTGAAGCGGTACTTCCCGGAGGACGAGGTGCTCGCGGGGATGTTCCGCCTGGTCGAGGCCCTCTACCGCCTGCGCATCCGCCCCGCTCCGGCCGAGACGTGGCATCCCGACGCGCGGTTCTACGAGATCTCCGATGCGGCCGGCCAGCGCGTCGGGCATTTCTACCTCGACCTGTACGCGCGCGAAGGCAAGCGCGGCGGCGCGTGGATGGACGACGCGATCAACCGACGGCGCGTCGGCGCCCGGGTCCAGACACCCGTCGCCTTCCTCACCTGCAACTTCTCGGGCCCGGTGGGCGGCAAGCCCGCGCTCTTCACGCACGACGAGGTGACCACGCTCTTCCACGAGTTCGGCCACGGCCTGCACCACCTCCTCACCCAGGTCGACGAGCTGGGCGTCTCGGGCATCAACGGGGTCGAATGGGACGCGGTGGAGCTGCCCAGCCAGTTCATGGAGAACTTCTGCTGGGAATGGGAGGTGGTGGAGCCGATGACGCGCCACGTGGCGAGCGGCGCGCGCATCCCGCGCCCGCTCTTCGAGCGCATGCGCGCGGCCAAGAACTTCCAGAGCGGCATGCAGTTCGTGCGCCAGCTCGAGTTCGCGCTGTTCGACATGCGGCTGCACCACGGCTTCGACCCGGCTTCCGGGGACGCGATGGAGCTGCTCGAGGAGGTGCGCCGGTCCGTCGCGGTGTACCCGGTGCCGGACTACAACCGCTTCCCGTGCCAGTTCTCCCACATCTTCGCGGGCGGGTACGCCGCAGGCTACTACAGCTACAAGTGGGCCGAGGTGCTCTCCTCGGACGCCTACGGCGCCTTCGAGGAGGAGGGAGTGCTCAACCCCGACGTGGGGGCGCGATTCCGCCGCGAGGTCCTCGCCGCGGGGGGAAGCCGCCCCGCGATCGAGTCCTTCGTCGCCTTCCGGGGCCGCAAGCCGCAGATCGACGCGCTTCTGCGTCATAATGGAATGACAGAGGCGGCGTGAAGCCCCCATTCCCGTCCAACGGCGCTTCGCGACAAGGGAGGTTCGCCATGCACTCGCGCCTGATCGCCGGTGCCCTGCTCCTCGCGGCCTTCGCCGCGCACGCCCAGACGAACGTCTATCGCTGGGTCGACAAGGAGGGCAAGGTCCATTTCTCGGACACGCCCCCGCCGGAGGAGGCGAAGGACGTGAGCCAGAAGCGCATGGGCGGCTACGTCGAGGAATCGCAGCTGCCCTACGCCACCCAGATGGCGATGAAGAGCAATCCCGTGGTCCTGTTCACCGCCAAAGGCTGCGGCACGCCGTGCGACCGCGGCCGCGAGCTGCTCTCCAATCGCGGCGTCCCCTTCAGCGAGCGCAACGCCCAGGCGAGCACCGCCGACATGGACGCCCTGCGCAAGCTCGCCGGCGACCTCGAGGTGCCGCTGCTGCTGGTGGGGGAGAACAAGGTCAAGGGCTTCGACGAGGACAGCTGGAATTCCGCGCTCGACGCCGGCGGATACCCGAGGACGCGCTTGCCGAGCCAGCCCCCGACGCGCGGCACGCCCGAGGCCGCCCCGAAGCCGCCGCCGGGCGGGCCGGGGCCCGCCGGATCCGCGCCGGCGCAATAGCCCCATCTCCGTGAAGATCGCCACCTGGAACGTGAACTCGCTCCGGGTGCGACTTCCGCAGCTCCTCGACTGGCTCGCGGCGCGCTCGCCCGACGCGATCTGCCTGCAGGAGACCAAGTGCGAGGACGCGAGCTTCCCGGGGCCCGAGCTCGAGGCGGCGGGCTACCGGAGCGTCCACCACGGCCAGCGCGCCTACAACGGCGTGGCGATCCTCTCGCGCTCGTCGAGCGACGGCGTGAGCCGCGGCATTCCCGCCTTCGCCGACGAGCAGAGCCGGGTCATCGCCGCGGACGTGGACGGCGTGCGCGTGGTGAGCGTCTACGTGCCCAACGGGCAGAGCGTGGCCTCGGACAAGTACGCGTACAAGCTGCGCTGGCTCGATGCGCTCGCGCAATGGCTCGCGCACGAGCTCGCCGCGCATCCGCGGCTCGCCGTGCTGGGCGATTTCAACGTGGCGCCCGAGGACCGCGACGTGCACGATCCGCTGGTCTGGGAGGGCCACGTCCACGTGAGCGCCCCGGAGCGCGCCGCGCTCAAGCGCGTGCTGGAGGTCGGGTTCGCGGACGCGTTCCGCCTCTTCGACCAGCCGGAGAAGTCGTACACGTGGTGGGACTACCGCATGGGCGCGTTCCGCCGCAACATGGGGCTGCGCATCGACCACGTGCTGCTGTCGCCGCAGCTCGCGCGCGCCTGCCGGTCGTGCTCGATCGATGTGGCGCCGCGCAAGCTCGAGCGGCCCTCGGACCACGCGCCCGTGCTCTGCGAGCTCGCTCTCGCATGAGCGCGGTGCCGGCTCCCGCGGGACCGTACGCCGAGCGCTCGGCGCGGTTGCGCGCCTACGGCGTGCTCGAGGCTCCCGAGCCGCTCGCCGCCCTCGAGGACCTGGTGCGCCGCGCGCAGGACGTGGCGCGCTTCCCGGTGGCGTGGATCTCGTTCCTCGATGGCGCGCGCGAGCGCCTGCACGCCCGTCGCGGCACCGCGCTCGCCGAGCTCGGCGCGGAGGGTTCCATCGCGCTCGCCCTCGCGCAGGGACATGGGCCGCTCTTCGTGGAGGACGCGCTGCGTTCGCGCTGGCGCGCTCACCCGCTGGTCGCCGAGGACCCCCACGCCCGGTTCATCGGAATCGTGCCGCTCGCGGCGCCCGACGGGCTCGTGGTCGGGACGCTCACGGTGCTCGACTCCAAGCCGCGCGCGCTCACGCCCGCGCAGCG
The DNA here is from genome assembly GCA_035624355.1 of Usitatibacter sp. Classification (GTDB taxonomy): domain Bacteria; phylum Pseudomonadota; class Gammaproteobacteria; order Burkholderiales; family Usitatibacteraceae; genus Usitatibacter. The sequence goes on from DASPRQ010000037.1 coordinate 6,243, forward strand.
CACCGCGCTCGAGAACCTCGCCGCGCTCGCCGTGGCGCGGCTGGAGGCGGGACTGGGCGCGCCGGGGACCGAAGGCAAGCCGCCGCGCGGGGATCCGGGCGGGCGTTCCGCGATGGAGCGCCTCGAAGGCGAGATCCGCAGGCGCCGCGCCGTCGAAGAGGAGCTCGAGCGCGAGCGGGGGCTGCTCGAAGCGGTCCTCGACAGCCTCGCGAGCGCGTTCTTCCTCGTGTCCTCGGACGGCGCGATGCTGCGCTGGAACGCGAGCCTCGCGGCCGCCGTGGGCTACGCCGACGCGGAGATCGCGCGCATGCATCCGGGCGACTTCGTGTCGGTGCACGACCGCCCGCAAGTCGAGGCGGCGCTGCGCGAGGTGCTCGAGGCGGGCCGCGAGGTCGCGCTCGAGATCGAGATCGTGGACCGCGCCGGGAACGTCCGTCCCTACGCGTTCGCGGGCCGGCCCCTCGTGCTCGGAGGCGAGCGCTTCATGATCGGCGTGGCGGGCGACATCACGCTGCGCAAGCGCACCGAGCGCCAGATGGCGCGCGCCAAGGAGCGGCTCGACCTCGCGCTCTCGGGGTCGCGGCTCGCCCTCTGGGACTGGGACCTGCGCAACGACAAGGTCTACTTCAACGAGAGCTGGTCGGCGCTGCTGGGCGAGGAGCCGCGCGAGCTCACCTGCACGGGGCGCGAGGTCGCCTCGTGGGTCCACGCCGAGGACCGCGAGATCTTCGCCGCCGCCGTGGGCAACGCCGCGAAGGGCGTGAGCGAGGGCATCGACTGCGAGTACCGGGTGGCGAATTCCGAGGGCGGCTGGACGTGGATTCACTCGCGCGGCAAGGTCACGCAGCGCGACGATTCCGGCCGGGCCCGGCGGATGACGGGCACCTCGACGGACGTGACCAAGCGCAAGCTCGCGGAGGAGCGCGCCGAGTACCTCGCCACGCGCGATCCCCTCACGGGGCTTCCCAACCGCGCGGTCCTCCACGACCGCCTGGAGCAGGCCGTGTTCAACGCGGCGCGCAACCAGGCGGGTTTCGCCTTCATGTTCATCGACCTCGACCGCTTCAAGACCATCAACGACTCGCTGGGGCACCAGGCCGGCGACGAGCTGCTCAAGGGCGTGGCCGCGCGCCTCACCGCCTGCGTGCGGGCCCACGACACGGTGGCGCGCCTGGGCGGCGACGAGTTCGCGGTGATCCTCGAGGGCCTGCGCGATCGCCACCACGAGGGCGCGCAGCACGTGGCCGAGAAGATGATCGCCGCGATGGCCGCGCCGATGATGGTGGGCAGCCAGCCGCTCAGCACCTCGTGCTCGATCGGCATCGGCCTGTACCCCGCCGACGGGCGCGACGGCGCGACGCTCATGAAGAGCGCCGACGTCGCGATGTACTACGCGAAGGAGAAGGGCCGCAACAACTACCAGTTCTTCTCGCCGGGCATGAACGCGCGCGCCCAGGAGCGGCTGTCGCTGGAGAGCTTCCTGAGGCTCGCCCTCAAGCGCGGCGAGCTCGCGTTGCACTACCAGCCGCGGGTGCGCATCGACACCGGCGAGCTGGTCGCGGTCGAGGCCCTGATCCGCTGGCAGCACCCGCGTCGGGGCCTGCTCGAGCCCGCCGAGTTCATCGACGTCGCGGAGGACTCGGGGCTCATCGTGCCGATCGGCGAGTGGGCGCTCGCGGAGGCTTGCGCGCGCGCGCGCGAGTGGAGGAGGAGCGTGCGACCCGGGCTCCGGGTGGCGGTCAACCTTTCCGTCGGCCAGGTCCGCGACGGCGCGCGTTTCTACGCGGCCGTCGAGCGCGCCCTCGCCTCGGCGGGCGTCGAGCCGGCCGCGCTCGAGCTCGAGCTCACCGAGAGCCACCTCATGCAGAACATCCCCGAGAACGCGCAGCTCCTCAACCGCCTGGGTGCGCTGGGGGTCGGGATCTCGATCGACGACTTCGGGACCGGCTACTCGTCGTTGTCGTACCTGAAGAAGCTTCCGGTCGACTCGATCAAGATCGACAGCTCCTTCGTGCGCGACATGGCCGAGGACCCGAACGACGAGGCGATCATCAAGGCGATCCTCGCCATGGCGCACTCGCTGAAGCTCTCGGTCGTCGCCGAGGGCGTGGAGACGCGGGCCCAGCTCGAGGCGCTGCGCGCCCTCGGGTGCGACGAGTACCAGGGATTCCACGAGAGCCCGGCGCTCGCCCCCGCGGAACTCGAGGCGCGCTACGGGCGGCGCGCGCGCTGAAGGAATGCGGCTTCGAGCGCGCCTAGTCGTCCTCCGGCGTCTCGATCTTGAGGTCCTGCACTTTGCGCGTGAGGGTGTTGCGCCCGATGCCCAGGAGCCCCGCCGCCTCGATGCGCCGGCCCCCCGTGTGCTGCAGCGCCCTCGCGATGAGGATCGCCTCGAACTCGCGCGTGAGGGGATCGGCGATGCCCGATTCGCCGCGTCCCAGGCGGCCGGTCACCTCGCGCTCCAGCGCGCGGCGCCAGTCGACCGTGCCGGGGGCGCCCTCGGGCCGGCTTGCGCCGCCCCGGATTTCCGGCGGCAGGTCCTTCACGTCGACGACCTGCCCGGGGGCCATGACCGTGAGCCAGTGGCAGACGTTCTCGAGCTGGCGCACGTTGCCGGGCCACTCCTGCGCGGCGAGGAACTGCAGCGCCGCCTCCGTGAGGCGCTTGCCTTCCACGCCCAGGTCGCGAGCGCTCTTCGCGAGGAAATGGCGCGCGAGCATCGGGATGTCCTCGCGGCGCTCGCGCAGGGCCGGCAGGCGCAGCCGGATCACGTTCAGGCGGTGGTAGAGGTCCTCGCGGAACAAGTGCTCCCTCACGCGCGCCTCCAGGTCCTGGTGCGTGGCGGCGATCACGCGCACGTTCGCCGAAAGCGGCGTGTGGCCCCCGACGCGGTAGAAATGGCCGTCGGAGAGCACCCGCAGCAGGCGCGTCTGCAGGTCCGGGGGCATGTCCCCGATCTCGTCGAGGAAGAGCGTCCCGCCCTCGGCCTGCTCGAAGCGGCCGCGCCGCATCGACTGCGCGCCGGTGAAGGCGCCGCGCTCGTGGCCGAAAAGCTCGCTCTCCAGCAGGTCCTTGGGGATGGCGGCGGTGTTGATCGCAATGAAGGCCTTGCCGGAGCGCGGGCTGTGGCGGTGCAGCGCGCGCGCGACCAGCTCCTTGCCCGTGCCCGACTCCCCCGTGATCAGCACCGTTGCCTGCGATTGCGCGAGCCGTCCGATCGCGCGGAAGACCTCCTGCATCGCGCTCGCCTGGCCGAGGATCTCCGGGGCCGGCTCCTCCCCCGCGGCCGGGGTCGCGGGCCGCTCGGCCTCGTCCATCGCCCGGCGCACGAGCTCGACCGCATGGTCCACGTCGAAGGGCTTGGCGAGGTACTCGAAGGCGCCTCCCTGGAACGCCGCCACCGCGCTTTCCAGGTCGGAGTAGGCGGTCATGATGATGACGGGCGTGGCCGGCAGCCGGTCGCGCAGCTGCCGCATGAAGTCCAGGCCCGAAAGCCCCGGCATGCGGATGTCGCTCACCACCACGCGGGGCGTCTCGTCGCGCAGGCGGTCGAGCGCCTCCTGCGCGGCGCCGAAGGTGCGGTGCGCGATGCCCTCGCGCTCGAGCGCCTTCTCGAACACCCAGCGGATGGAGCGGTCGTCGTCGATGATCCACACCGGATGCAGGGCGGCCTCGGGCGCGTTCATGGGGCGAGCGCCTCCTGGGCGTGCAGCGGAAGCAGGACGGTGAAGCGCGTGCGCCCCGGCACGCTCTCGAACTCGATCAGGCCGTGGTGCTGGCTCACGAAGCTCTGCGCGAGCGAAAGCCCCAGCCCCGTCCCGCCCTCGCGCCCGCTCACGAGCGGATAGAAGATCCGCTCGGCGAGCTCCGGCGGCACGCCGGGGCCGTTGTCCTCGATGCTCACGGCGATGGCGTGGCGGTAGCGCGACCGGGCGATCGTGACCTGGCGGGCGATGCGCGTGGAAATCAGGATGTCGCCGCGCCCCGAGGTGGCCTGGGCCGCGTTGCGCGCCACGTTGAGCAGCGCCTGGATGAGCTGCTCCTTGTCCCCGTGCAGGTCCGGCAGGCTCGCGTCGTAGTCGCGCCGGATCTCGAGGCCCGCGGGGAACTCCGCGAGCAGCAGCATGCGCACGCGCTCCGTCACCTCGTGGATGTTGATCGGCTCCATGCGCGGAAGGCGGTTCGGCGTGAGCAGCCGGTTCATGAGCGACTGGAGGCGGTCGGCCTCCTTCACGATCACCTGCGTGAACTCGCGCTGCCCGGGATCCTCCAGCTCGCCCTCGAGGAGCTGCGCGGCGCCGCGGATCCCGCCCAGCGGGTTCTTGATCTCGTGCGCGAGGTTGCGGATGAGCTCGCGGTTGGCTTCCTGCTGCTCGAGGAGCCTCGATTCCCGGGCGATCTTGAGCTGCTGCTCGAGCTGCCTCAGCTCGAGCAGGAGGCGCGACTCGCCGGCCTCGACGGGCGTGATCACGCACTGGAGGTGCAGCGACTGGCCGGCGATGTCCACCGTGAGGTCGTTCTCGCTGAACCCGGCCTCGGCCGCGATCGACTGCTGCAGCCGCTGCAGGAGCGCCTCGTTTCCGGGCAGGGCGCGGTCGAGGCGCGCACCGACGAGGTGCTTGCGCGCCTGGGCGAGGAGCGTTTCGGCGGCGGGATTGGCATGGGTCACGCGCAGGTCCTCATCGAGCAGAAGCACGGCGGTGGAGAGCAGGTCCAGGCCCGCGTACTCGCGGCTCACCATCCGCCCCGACGAGGACAAGCAAAGGCAGCGCCAGCCCGGGGGGCGGGCGCTTCGGCACAACGGGATTGCCGGAAGGGGGAACTTCTCGAGGCTAGGGCTTCAGCGCGCCGAGCTCTTTCTTGAGCGCCTCGACGTTCTTCTCGTGCTCGGCGGCGGTGGCTTGCAGCCCCCGGATGCGGCCGGAGGCCTTGTCGATGTTCTCGTGGAACTGCTTGAGCTGGGCGGGCGTGGGGTTCGGGGTGTTCTGCGCCACGCGCACCGCGGCGACGAGCTCGGGGTTCTGCTGCTCCTTCTGCAGCGAGGCGCGCACCGCGTCGAGCGACTCCTGCTCCTTCTGCAGCTCGTCCTCGAGGATGCGGCGGCGTCCGTCGTCGCGCCGCTTCTGGGTCTGGACGTCGATGGAGGCGAGGGCGGCGGGAATCGGCATCACCTTCGCCACGGGCGCGCTCGGGTCGGCGCGCGGCGCCGGCGCGGCGGTCGGCTGCTCCGGGTACACCGCGATGTTCGACTTCTCCGAAACAACCTGGGGCGAGGTCGGAATCACCGTGAGGGGATCGAGATCCACGATCATCGCGCCCTTCATCGGCCGGTTCGAATACGTCACCCGCCCTTCCTGATCCACGAGCTTGTAGATCGTCGTCTGCGCGAGCGCCGTCGCCGAGAACGCCAGTGCGACGCCCGCGATCCATACGGTCTTCATGCCGCGCTCCCTTTCGTGAAACGGGAGGGACAGGATAGGCAGGGCCCATGGAAAAAGCAATCAGATCAAGGGGATGCGGTCGGATTGCGCAATACCTTGTGGTTGGGGGGCATCTCGCCCACAAGTGGAGCCGTCGCTCGCGGCGAGCGCCGGGGGGCGCGAGCGCCCCCCCCGGCGCCGGCGGCCCGGCTTTCAAGCCGAGAAGTACATGTCGAACTCCACGGGATGCGTGGTCATGCGGAAGCGCTGGACCTCCTCGTACTTGAGGCCGATGTACGCGTCGAGCATGTCGTCGGTGAACACGCCGCCGCGCGTGAGGAAGGCGCGGTCCTTGTCGAGGTTCTCGAGCGCCTCGTCGAGCGAGGAGCAGGGGTGCGGCACCTTCGCGGCCTCCTCGGGCTCGAGGTCGTAGAGGTTCTTGTCGAGCGGGTCGCCCGGATGGATCTTGTTCTGCACGCCGTCCAGGCCCGCCATCAGCATCGAGGCGAACGCGAGGTACGGGTTGGCCGTGGGATCGGGGAAGCGCACCTCCACGCGCCGTCCCTTCGGGCTCGGGGCGTAGGGGATGCGGCACGAAGCCGAGCGGTTGCGCGCGGAGTAGGCGAGGTTGATCGGCGCCTCGAAGTGCGGCACCAGGCGCTTGTACGAGTTGGTGCCCGGGTTGGTGATCGCGTTGAGCGCCTTCGCGTGCTTGATGATGCCGCCGATGTAGTAGAGCGCGAACTCGGACAGCCCCGCGTAGCCGTCGCCCGCGAAGAGGTTCTGCCCGCCCTTCCACACCGACTGGTGCACGTGCATCCCCGAGCCGTTGTCGCCCACCACCGGCTTCGGCATGAAGGTCGCGGTCTTGCCGTACGAGCGCGCGACGTTCCAGACGGTGTATTTGAGGATCTGCAGCCAGTCGGCGCGCTTCACGAGCGTGTTGAACTTGGTTCCGATCTCGTTCTGCCCGGGCGCGGCGACCTCGTGGTGGTGCACCTCGACCTCCACGCCCTGCTCCTCGAGCGCGAGGGCCATCGCGGAGCGGATGTCCTGCAGCGAATCGACCGGCGGCACGGGGAAGTAGCCGCCCTTCACCGGCGGACGGTGGCCCAGGTTCCCGCCCTCGATCTTCGCGTCGCTCGACCAGGGCGCCTCTTCGGAATAGATCTTCACGAAGCTGCCCGACATGTCGACCTTCCACTCGACGGCGTCGAACACGAAGAACTCCGGCTCGGGGCCGAAGTACGCGGCGTCGCCGAGGCCGCTGCTCTTGAGGTACGCCTCCGCGCGCTTCGCGATCGTGCGCGGGTCGCGCTCGTAGCCCTTGCCCGTGGTCGGCTCGAGCACGTCGCAGGTGAGCGCGAGGGTCGCCTCGTCGAAGAACGGATCCATGCGCGCGCTGTCAGGATCAGGCATGAGCAGCATGTCGGAGGCTTCGATGCCCTTCCACCCGGCGATGGACGAACCGTCGAAGGCGTGGCCATCCTTGAACTTGTCGTCGGTGAACGCCTTGACCGGAACGGTGACGTGCTGTTCCTTTCCCTTGGTGTCGGTGAAGCGCAGGTCCACGAAGCGGACCTCGTTTTCCTTGATGGTCTTGAACACGTCGGCGACTGCCATGGGTCTCTCCTGTGGAATGGATTTGCCGGGGTGGGTGGAAGAACGGCTGGAAAGTCTGGTCGAGGCGTTTGGTCAGCAGGAAGCATGCCACGGGACGGTGCAGCCCAAGGTTTTGATTAATAGGGGCATCGTGCCATCCGAAGGCCCGGCGCGCACTACCGCGGTGCCGATGTTCGAATGAGCGCACCATGATAGCGCATTGCGCGAGCCGCCCGCCTTACAGGCCGCCATACTATTAAAATTGGCGATTCCGGAGGCAGCGCCGTTATCATGGCCGGCTCCCGGATCTTCGCACGGCCCCCATTGTCCCGAATCCCGATGGACCGCTACGTCGTCATCGGCAATCCCGTCGCGCACAGCCTCTCGCCCGCGATCCACGCGCGCTTCGCCGCGCAGCTCGGAGATCGCATCGAGTACTCGGCGCTGCTCGCGCCCCTCGACGATTTCCGCGGCACCGCGACCGCGTTCTTCGAATCGGGCGGCCTGGGCGCGAACGTGACGCTGCCCTTCAAGGTGGAAGCGTTCCGGCTCGCCGCGGCGGCGAGCGCGCGCGCTGAGTTGGCGGGCGCGGCCAACTTCCTCGCGCGGCGCGACGGGCGCATCGAGGCCGACAACACCGACGGAGCCGGGCTCGTGATCGACCTCACCGCGAATCTCGGCTTCGCGCTGCGCGGCGCGCGCATTCTCGTGCTCGGGGCGGGAGGCGCGGCGCGCGGCGTACTCGGCCCGCTGCTCGGCGAAGCGCCCTCGGTCGTGGTGATCGCGAATCGCACGCCGGATCGCGCCCGGGAGCTCGCCGCGCGCTTCGCGAACCGGGGCCCGGTCGAGGCGTGCGCGCTCGGGGCGATCCCCGCGCGCGACTACGATCTCGTCCTCAACGCCACCTCGACGTCCACGCGCGGCGAGACCCTCGAGGTGCCCGACGCGGTGTTCCGGGAGGGCGCGCTCGCCTACGACATGGCGTACGGGCACGCGGCGGAAGCGTTCCTCGCACGCGCCCGCGCGCGCTCGGCGCACGCCTGCGACGGCCTCGGCATGCTCGTCGAGCAGGCCGCCGAATCCTACCTGCTGTGGCGCGGCCGGCGTCCGGCGACCGCCGAGGTGCTCGCCGCGCTGCGCCCGGGCCTCGCGTGAAGCGAGCGCTGCGCTACGCGGCATGGCTCGCGGTCGCCGCGGCCGGCGCGTTCCTCGCGCTGCAGCTGTCGTACCTCGCGCGCGTCTGGTGGTGGAAAGACCACGATCCGCGCATGACGGCGTTCATGGGCGAGCGGCTCGCCGAGCTGCGGCGGCAAGACCCGGCGGCGAAGCTGCGCCAGCAATGGGTCCCGTACGATCGCATCTCGGCGAGCCTCAAGCGCGCGGTCGTGGTGGCGGAGGACTCGCGCTTCGTCGATCATGAGGGCTTCGACTGGGAGGCGATCGAGCAGGCCCGGGAGAAGAACCTGAGGAGGGGGCGCGTGGTGGCGGGCGGCTCGACCATCTCGCAGCAGCTCGCGAAGAACCTCTTCCTGTCGGCGAGCCGCACGCCCTGGCGCAAGGGCGAGGAGGCGCTGATCACCGTGATGATCGAGCACGTGATGGACAAGCGGCGGATCCTGGAAATCTACCTGAACGTGATCGAATGGGGCGACGACGTCTTCGGCGCGGAGGCGGCCGCGCGCCACTACTTCGGCGTCAGCGCGGCCGCGCTCGGCCCCGAGGACTCCGCGCGCCTCGCGGCGATGGTACCCAACCCCCGCTTCTACGATCGCCACCGGAGCACGCGCTGGCTCGAGCGCAGGACGCAGACCATCCTCGCGCGCATGCCCGCGGCGGAGCTGCCGTGAAGGCCGCGCTCGCCGGCATCTTCATCCCGTTCTCGACGGAGCGCTTCGGTCGCGATCCGGCCGTCGGGTCGAGCGTGTTCCTCACGTTCGTGACCGACAGCATGGGCTTCTTCACCTTCCTGGGGCTCGCCAAGGTGTTCCTGATCTAGCGATGGCGCGGCTCTTCTTCGCCCTGTGGCCGGACGGGCCGGCGAGCGCGCGCCTCGCGCGCCTCGCCACCGAGGTGGCCGCCGCCGCCGGCGGGAAGCCCGTGCCCGCCGAGAAGATCCACGTCACGCTCGCGTTCCTCGGCGAGGTCGCGGCCTCCCGCGTCGAGGAGGCGAGGACCGCGGCGCGCGCGGTGCGCTTCGGGGGCTTCGCGGTCACGCTCGACTGCGTGGGATCCTTCGGCAAGGCGCGGGTCGCGTGGGCCGGGAGCCTCTCGCCGCCGGGGCCGGCGCTCGCCGCGCTGCAGGCCGACCTCGCGGCCCGGCTTTCGGCCTCGGGATTCGCGCTCGAGGAGCGGCCCTTCGCGCTCCACGCCACGCTCGCGCGCCGCATCGGGCGCGACGTTCCCCGGGCGGCCGTCGATCCGGTCGCGTGGAGCGTCGACGCCTTCAGTCTCGTGCGCTCGGAAACGGGAACGGGCCGCTACGCCGTGGTGGAGGCGTTCGGCGCCGGTTGAAGCGGGGGACACCCGCTCGCGAGGCGCTACCCGGCCGTGCTGCCTTCCGCTCGCGCGGGTCCGGTCGGGTCGCGCCTCGTGTTCGGGTCCAGCCGTCTCGCCTGGGGGGCGCCTGCGCGCCCCTTCAGCTCATCGGCTTGATCAGCGGCGTGATGACCGGGGTGACCGCCGGGGCCATGGGCCTCATTGGTGCCGCCGCGGGCATCGCCGGCTTGCGCTTCGCAGCCTTTCTCGCCGGCTTGCGCTTCGCAGCCTTCTTCTTGGCGGTTCTCTTCTTTGCCGCTTTCTTCTTCGACGACTTCTTCTTCGCAGCCTTCTTCTTCGATGCCTTCTTCTTTGCTACGCGCTTCTTAGATGACTTCTTCTTCGCGGTTTTCTTCTTGGAGGACTTCTTCTTCGCCGCTTTCTTCTTCGCAGCCATGCTCGACTCCTTTCAATGTTGACCGATTGTCTGTCGTGCGGGCCGCCCGACGGGCGTCCTTATCGCACTACCAAGCGTTCGGATTCGCATCGAACGAGATTGGTGAGAGGGATTCTAGACGCAGTCGGCCGGAATCCACGCATGTCAAGCCTGACTATTTGTTCGGACTCGCGGCGATTTCGTATCGAGCCGATACCAAAAGGTGCCGCATCGCGCGATTTGCACGCGCGCGGCGGCTTCACCCAGCCGGAAGGGTGCGCTCCAGGGCGTAGAGCGCCTCCACGCGCTCCCGCGAGCGAACTTCCACGGCCGCGCCGCGGTCGACCAGCACCTCGCACGGGCGAGGGCGCGAGTTGTAGTTCGAGCTCATCGCCATGCCGTAGGCCCCGGCCGCGAGGATCGCGAGGAGATCGCCCTGCCGCACGGCGAGGTCGCGGTCGAGGCCGAGCACGTCGGACGACTCGCACACGGGGCCGACCACGTCGTAGCGCGCGGTCTCGCGGCCGCTCGCCGCGGTCGAGACGGGAACGATCTCGTGCCACGACTCGTAGAGGGCGGGGCGCAGCAGCTCGCTCATGGAAGCGTCGACGACGGCGAAGCGCCGGGCCTTGTCGAGCTTCAGGTACTCGACGCGCGTGAGCAGCACCCCGGCCGCGCCCACGATGGCGCGGCCCGGCTCGAGCAGCAGGCGCAGGCCCCGCCCGGCGAGGCGGCGTGCGAGGCGGCCGCAGTAGGCGCGGATGTCGGGCGGCTCCTCGTCGCGATAGCGGATGCCGAGGCCGCCTCCCAGGTCCAGGTGCTCGAGCCCGATGTCCTCGGAGGCGAGCGCGTCCACGAGCTCGAGGACGCGTTCGAGCGCCTCGTCGAGCGGGGCGGTGTCGAGGATCTGGGAGCCGATGTGCGTCCCGATCCCGGCCACGCGCAGGTTGGGCAGTCGCGCCGCGCGCCGGTAGGCCGCGAGGGCGGCCGCGTGCGGGATCCCGAACTTGTTTCCCGCCAGGCCCGTCGAGATGTAAGGATGCGTGCGCGCGTCGACGTCGGGGTTCACGCGCAGCGCCACGGGCGCGCGCACGCCGGCCGCGCCGGCGAGCCCGTCGAGGCGCTCGAGCTCCGGCTCGCTCTCCACGTTGAAGCACGCGATGCCGGCGGCGAGCGCGGCGCGGATCTCGGCCTCGGACTTGCCGACGCCGGAGAAGACGACGCGGCCGGCGCTTCCGCCCGCGGCGAGCACGCGCGCGAGCTCGCCGCCCGACACGATGTCGAACCCGGCGCCGAGGCGCCGCAGGATGTCGAGCACCGCGAGGTTCGAGTTCGCCTTCACCGCGTAGCAGACCGTGTGGTCGATGCCCGCGAGGCCCTCGTCGAAGGCGCGGTAGGCCGACTCGATCGCCGCGCGCGAGTAGACGTAGCAGGGGGTGCCGAAGCGCCGCGCCACCTCGGCGAGCGACACGCCGTCGAGCTGCAGCTCGCCGTCGGCCCGCGCGAGGAAGGTCATGGCGAGGAGGTGGGCGCGCCGGGCGCGGGAGGCGGCACGGCCGGTCCGGGTGCCTCGGGCAGGCGCAGCGGCCCCTTCTGGCCGCAGGCCGCGACGAGAGCGAGGAGCGTGGCGAGCGCGAGCGCGCGTATCATGAGGGCATTATGACGGAATCGGATTTCCACCGGGCCGTGGACGCCGCTCTCGCGCGCGTCGAGTCGGCGCTCGACGCGCGCGAGGAGCTCGAGGTGGACCTCGAGGGCGGCGTGCTCACCGTCGGCTGCCCGGACGGCAGCCGCATCGTCGTGAACCGGCAGACGCCCAGCCGGGAAATCTGGGTCGCGGCCCGCTCCGGAGGCTTCCACTTCGCGTCGCGCGAGGGCGCGTGGCACGACACGCGTTCGGGAGAGGAGCTCTTCGCATCGCTCGCGCGCCTCATCGCGCTGCAGGGCGGGGTGCGCGTGAGCTGGAGCTGATCACGGGCGTCGGAAAGCGACGAAAACCGGCAGTTTTGCGGTCTCGCAGCCGGTCGGTATCGATCCGATACGAAAACGAGCCGCATCAAAAGCTTGACTTTTCCGTATCGAGCCGATACTAATGGGCGAAGCAAACGTCCGGGGGTCGCGATTCGATCCCCGCACGCGGCGATGAGCAGGAGGCGCGGCTGGACAAGAACCCGATCGTCCTTCTCGAGCTGGTCGAGCGGCTGGGCAACCTCATGCGCACGGAGCTGCGGCGCGCCGGCGCCGAGGAGTCGCTCCAGCCGGTGCACCTCCAGTCGCTGATCTACCTCAGCAAGGCGAACCGGTATTCCAACACGCCGCAGGCGCTCGCCGAATACCTGGGGCTCACCAAGGGCACCGTCTCCCAGACGCTGCTGCTCCTCGACCGCCGCGGGCTGATCGAGCGCTTCGAGGACGACATCGACCGGCGGGTGGTCCGGCTGAGGCTCTCGCCGGCGGGCGAGCGCCTGCTCTACGAGGCGCAGCCCACGCTCGCGTGGCAGAACGCGACCCGCAACATCAGCCCGAACCGCATCCGCAACGCGGTGTCCGCGCTCCGCGAGGCCCTCACGACGCTGCAGGAGGACAACGAGGGCGCCCCCTTCGGCGTGTGCCACAACTGCAGCTGGTGCCAGAAGCTCTCGCAGCGCATCTACCGGTGCGGCCGGATGGGCGACCGCCTCTCCGGCCCCGAGACGCGCAAGATCTGCCGCATCTTCGAGGCGAAGAAGACCGAGGAGGCGGCCTAGGGTCCCACCGAGAGGCGCTCGCGCGCGCGCGCGATCGCCGAGCGCACGGCCTCGGGAGCGGTGCCGCCCACGTGCCGTCGGGAGGCGGCCGAGCCTGAGGCGGTGAGCACGGCGTGGACGTCGTCGCCGATGAGCGGCGAGAAGGCGCGCAGCTCCGCCGTGGCGAGCTCCGAGAGGTCCTTGCCCTGTGCCTCGGCCGCGCGCACCGCGCGCGCGACCGCCTCGTGGGCGTCGCGGAAGGCGAGCCCCTTGCGCACGAGATAGTCGGCGAGGTCGGTGGCGGTGGCGTAGCCGTCGCGCAGCGCGGCGGCCATCCGGTCGGGCCGCGCCTTCACGCCGGGCAGCATCTCCGCGAGGATCGCCAGGACGTCGCGCAGCGTGTCGGAGGCGTCGAAGAGGGGCTCCTTGTCCTCCTGGTTGTCCTTGTTGTAGGCGAGCGGCTGGCCCTTGAGGACGGTGAGCAGGGCGACGAGCGCCCCGTAGACGCGCCCCGTCTTTCCGCGCATCAGCTCCGCCACGTCCGGGTTCTTCTTCTGCGGCATGATCGAGGAGCCGGTGCAGAAGCGATCCGCGATCTCGACGAAGCCGAACGGCGGGCTCGTCCAGATCACCAGCTCCTCGCCGAGCCGCGAGACGTGGGCCATGGCGAGCGCGGCGGCCGCGAGGAATTCGACGGCGAAGTCCCGGTCGGAGACGGCGTCGAGCGAGTTCTCGCAGACGCCGTCGAAGCCGAGCTCGCGGGCCACCGATTCGCGGTCGATGGGGTAGCCGGTGCCGGCGAGTGCCGCCGCGCCGAGGGGCAGGCGGTTGGCGCGGCGCCGGCAGTCGGCGAGGCGCTCCGCGTCGCGCGTGAACATCTCGAAATAGGCCATCAGGTGGTGCCCGAAGGTCACCGGCTGCGCGACCTGCATGTGCGTGAAGCCCGGCATGAGCGTGGCCGCTTCGCGCTCGGCGGCCTCCAGGAGCCGCTCGCGGACGCGGCGCAGCAGCCCGAGCAGGCCGTCGATCTCGCTCCTCAGCCACAGGCGCACGTCGGTGGCGACCTGGTCGTTGCGCGAGCGGGCGGTGTGCAGGCGCTTGCCCGGCTCGCCGACGAGCTCCGTGAGGCGGTGCTCGATGTTGAAATGGACGTCCTCGCGCTCGACCGACCACGCGAAGGTGCCGGAACGCACCTCCTCGAGGATGCGCGCCATCCCGCCCTCGATGGCGGCGAGGTCCCGGGCGCCGATGATCCCGCAGCGCCCGAGCATGCGGGCGTGGGCGAGCGAGGCCCGGATGTCGAACTCGGCGAGGCGCCGGTCGAAGGCGACCGAGGCGTTGAAGCGCTGCGTGAGCTCGTCGATGGGCTCGGCGAAGCGGCCCGACCACGCCTTGCCGGCGCCTGGCTTCCCGGCCGGCTTCTCGTCTTGTTGCATGGAATCGGCGGCGATGGCCAAATGGGGAACGTGGCGAGTATAAATCAGACGGCTACGGGGATCCGGCTGCCCAACTTCTGCAACCTGGGCATCATGCTGCGCTCCCTGATCGTCGTGAACCTGCTCCTCGCCGCCGGGGCCGTCATGCGCGCCCCGGACCTGCGGTCGGCCGGGTTCCAGTTCGTGATCCTCGCCACCTTCGGCGAGCCGGTGCTCATCCTGAGCCTCGTCGCCCTGTGCGGGGTGCGCCGCTGGCTGCACGCGATGGGCTACGCCGCGTCGGTGCTCGCGCTGCTCGCCTTCGAGGTCGCCCTCGCCTGGGTCGTCTCGCGAGCCGCGGGCGGCGCCTTCGCCGACCGCGCCGGCATGGGATTCCCGCAGGTCGCGCTGCTCGTGGTCTTCGTGACCGGGGTCACGCTCGCCTACTTCGACCTGCGCTCGCGGGCGCTCGCCCCGGCGATCGCGGACGCGCGCATCCAGGCGCTGCAGGCGCGCATCCGGCCCCACTTCCTCTACAACAGCATCAACGCCGTGATCTCGCTCATCCGCTCGGAGCCGCGCCGCGCCGAGCACGCGCTCGAGGACATGGCCGACCTCTTCCGCGTCCTCATGTCCGAGAACCGCACGCTCGCCCCGATCGGCGAGGAGGTGCAGCTCGCCCGCCAGTACCTCGAGATCGAGGCGCTGCGCCTCGGGGAGCGGCTGAAGGTCGTCTGGCGCCTCGAAGGCATGCCGGCCGACGCGCTGGTTCCCCCGCTAATGCTCCAGCCGCTCGTCGAGAACGCGGTCTACCACGGCATCGAGCCCTCGCCGGAAGGCGGCGAGGTCACGATCGAGATCCGGCGCGACGGGCCGCAGCTCGCGCTCACGCTGGAGAACCCGGTCCCCGGCGAGGGGCGCTCCCCGGCCGGCAACCGGATGGCGATCGCGAACATCCGCGAGCGCCTGCAGCTGCATTTCGACGCCGAGGCGAGCATGAAGTCGGAAGCCCTCGACGGCAGGTGGCGCGTCGCGATCCGCATGCCCTACCTCACGGCCCCGGCGTGACCCTCGCCCGCAGCGACGTGCCCCGCATCCTCATCGCCGACGACGAGGCGCCGGCGCGCCAGCGCCTGCGCGACCTGCTCGACGAGTGCCGGGAGCGCTTCCCCCTCGCGATCGTGGACGAGGCGCGCAACGGGCGCGAGGTCCTCGACGTGCTCAACCGCGAGAAGGTCGACATCGTCCTGCTCGACATCCGGATGCCGGAGATCGACGGGCTGGAGGCCGCCCGCCACATCGCGGGCATGCCCGACCCGCCGGCCATCATCTTCACGACCGCGTTCGACAACTACGCGATCAAGGCTTTCGAGGTGAACGCGATCGACTACCTGCTCAAGCCCATCCGCCTCGAGCGCCTCCTCGCCGCGCTCGGCAAGGCGCGCGCCGCCGCCCCGGTCTCCCGCGAGGCGCTGGAGGCGGCCGCCAACCAGCCGCGCCGCCACCTCTCGGTGCACGAGCGCGGGAAGATCCACCTCGTGCCGGTCGCGGAGATCCTCTACCTGCGCGCGGAGCTCAAGTACGTCACGGTGCGCACCGCCGAGCGCGAGTATCTCGTGGAGGAATCCCTCACGCGCCTGGAGGAGGAGTTCGCCTCGGCCTTCGTGCGCGTGCACCGCAACTGCCTCGTGGCGCGCAACGCGATCGCCGGCTTCGTGCGCAACGCCGAGGAGAGCGAATCGGGATGGGCGGTGGTGATCAAGGGCACGGACGAGAAGCTCCCCGTGAGCCGCCGCCAGCACCACGTCGTCAAGCAGTTCCGCTAGGGGCCGACCCTCGAGCCACGCTCGCCGGGCTCGGGGTCCGTCCCGGTTCTCACTCCCAGTAGGGCGGGTCGCCGAAGGTCTTCCTGAGGAAGTCGATGAAGAACCTCACCTTCGCGGGGAGGAGCCGGCGCTCGGCGTAGACGGCGTAGACGTTGTTGCCGGGGACGGCGAACTCGTCGAGCACCGTCACGAGGCGAGCGCGCTTCACCTCCTCGCTCACCTCCCAGGCGCTGCGCCAGGCGAGGCCCTCGCCCGCGATCGCCCACCGCGTGAGCACCTCCCCGTCGTTGCACTGGAGGTTGCCGGCCACCTTGGCCGTCACGGGCCGGCCCTTTTCCTGAAAGGTCCAGCTGTCGGAGGCGCCGTCCTCGGTGCTGGTGACCAGGCAGTTGTGGCGCGCGAGGTCCGCGAGCGTGCGGGGCTTGCCGGCGCGCTTGAAGTAGGCGGGCGAGCCGCACACGACGCGATGGTTGCGCGCGAGCTTCGCGGCGATGAGGTCGGCGCTCTTCATGTCCGCGATGCGGATCGCCAGGTCGAAGCGCTCGTTCTTGAGGTCCACCAGGCGCTCGGAAAGGTGTAGCGTGATCGCGAGGCTCGGGTGCTCGGCGATGAACGCGGGCAGGTGCGGGGCGATGTGCTTCCTTCCGAACGCCGTCGGGGCCGTCACGATGAGCCGGCCCGAGGCGCTCTTCGCCCCGATGGCGAGCGCCTCCTCGGCGCTGCGCAGCTCCTCCAGCACGCGGTGGCAATCGTCGTAGAACGTGGAGCCCTCGGGGGTGAGCGTCACCTTGCGCGTGGAGCGCTTGAAGAGCTTCACGCCCAGGCGCACCTCGAGCTGGTCGATGCGCCGCCCCACCATGGCGGGCGTGATGCCCTCCTCGCGGGCGGCCGCCGACAGGCTTCCGCGCTGCGCCACCTCGACGAAGGTCGTGAGCTCCTTGAAGTGGTCCATACGCGAGTGAAAGTATAAAACGATTAGCCATAATAGCCCATTAATGCCATGCGAGTTCGGTAATAGACTGGCAGGCTTCGAGAAGGACCTCCCGCCATGGATACGACGATCGTCCCGCCCTCGGGCATGCGCATCACGGGGCCGCTGCGTCCCGAATACTCGCGCGTCCTCACGCCCGCCGCGCTCGAGTTCGTCGCGCAGCTCAGCCGGCGCTTCGGAGCGCGGCGCTCGGAGCTCATCGCGGCGCGCGCGGCGCGCCAGCGCGAGTTCGACGCCGGGCGCATGCCCGATTTCCTCGACGCGACGCGCTCCGTGCGCGAGTCGGAATGGACGATCGCGGCGCAGCCCGCGGACCTGCTCGATCGCAGGGTCGAGATCACCGGGCCCACCGACCGCAAGATGGTGATCAACGCGCTCAACTCGGGGGCCATGACGTTCATGGCGGACATCGAGGACGCCAACTGCCCCACCTGGGACAACATGGTCTCGGGGCAGGCGAACCTCATGGACGCGGTGCGCCGCTCGATCGCCTTCGAGCAGTCGGGCCGGCGCTACGCGCTCGGCGAGCGCACGGCGGTGCTCATCCCGCGCCCGCGGGGCTGGCATCTGGACGAGAAGCACGTGAGCGTCGACGGGGCGCCCGTGGCCGGCGCGTTCTTCGATTTCGGCCTCAATTTCTTCCACAACGCCGCCGAGCTGCTCGCGCGCGGGAGCGGGCCGTACTACTACCTGCCGAAGATCGAGTCGCACCTCGAGGCGCGGCTGTGGAACGACATCTTCGTCTTCGCCCAGGAGCGGCTCGCGATCCCGCGCGGCTCGGTGCGGGCGACGGTGCTCATCGAGACGCTGCCCGCGGCCTTCGAGATGGACGAGATCCTGTGGGAGCTTCGCGAACACTCGTCGGGGCTCAACATCGGCCGCTGGGACTACATCTTCTCGTGCATCAAGAAGCTGCGCTCGCACCGCGAGTTCTGCCTCGCCGACCGCGGGCTCGTCACGATGACGTCGCCCTTCATGCGCGCGTACGCCCTGCTGCTGGTGAAGACGTGCCATCGCCGCAACGCCCCCGCGATGGGCGGCATGGCCGCGCAGATTCCCATCAAGAACGATCCCGCGGCCAACGAGGCGGCGTTGGCCAAGGTGCGCGCGGACAAGGAGCGCGAGGCGGGCGACGGCTGCGACGGCACGTGGGTCGCGCATCCGGGGCTGGTCGCGATCGCGAAGGAGGTCTTCGACCGCTACATGCCCGGGCCGAACCAGTACTCGCGCCAGCGGCCCGACGTCGCGGTCGCCGCGAAGGACCTCCTCGATTTCCGCCCCGGGGGACCGATCACCGAGGCGGGCCTGCGCAACAACATCCAGGTCGGCATCCAGTACATCGGCTCATGGCTCGCGGGCAACGGTTGCGTGCCGATCTTCAACCTGATGGAGGACGCCGCCACCGCCGAGATCTCGCGCTCGCAGGTCTGGCAGTGGATCCGCTCTCCCAGGGGGGTCCTCGACGACGGCCGCAAGGTCACGAAGGAGCTCTTCCACGAGGTGCTCGCCGACGAGCTGCGCAGGACGCCCGCCCTCGTGGGCGCGGACGCCTACGCGGCGGGGCGCTACGCCGAGGGCGCGAAGCTCTTCGAGGAGATCACCGCCTCGGACGAGTACGTGGAGTTCCTCACGCTGCCCGCCTACGGGCGGGTCGACTAGCCGCCTAGTAACCGCGTACGCCCGCGTGGGGAGTGGGTCGCGGGCGTCCCATTCCCGGCCGCGGCGGACCGGGGCGGCCGTAGATCGGGAACGGCAGGCCCCAGAGCAGCGGCGATTCCTCGGGTTGCGCGGCCGGAGGCGCCGGCGGCTGCATCGCGCGGGCGATCTCCTCGCGGCTTACGCGCTCGCGCCATGCCTCGAGGCGGCGATCGAGCGCCGCCTCGCGCTCGAACAGGCGCGCGCGTTCCTGCACGTCGGGTGCGGGGAAGCTCGAGGGAATGTCGAGGGCGCGCGAGGATTCTTTCGCCGGGCAGGGCAGCTGCTGGTAGCTCACCGAGCCATCGGGGGCCGTGCAGCGGAAGACCTCGGCCGAAGCCGGTCCCGCGCCGGCCGCGAGGCAGCAGGCGGCGAGCAGGGCGTATTTCGATGCGCGAGCCGTGACCATGCGGGAATTATGCGCCGCCTGCCATCCCGCGGGATGCTTCAGGTCAAACCGGCGTCGCTCGCCTGGCGGTCGGCGTGGTAGCTCGAGCGCACGAGGGGACCGCAGGCGGCGTGGGCGAAGCCCATCCGCCCGGCCTCCTCCTCGAGGCGGCGGAACTCGTCGGGATGGGCGAAGCGCGCCACGGGAAGGTGGTGCCTGGAGGGCTGCAGGTACTGCCCGATCGTGAGCATGTCCACGCCGTGCCCGCGCAGGTCGCGCATCACCTCGAGGATCTCCTCGTAGGTCTCGCCGAGCCCCACCATCAGGCCCGACTTCGTCGGGATCCCCGGATGCCGCGCCTTGAACCCGGCGAGCAGCGCGAGAGAGTGCGCGTAGTCGGAGCCGGGCCGCGCCTGCGCGTACAGCCGCGGCACCGTCTCGAGGTTGTGGTTCATCACGTCGGGCGGCGCCGTCCCGAGGAGGTCGAGCGCTCGCTCGGAGCGTCCGCGGAAGTCGGGCGTGAGGATCTCGATGCGCGTCGCGGGCGAGAGGCCGCGCACCGCGCGGATGCACTCGGCGAAGTGTCCCGCGCCCCCGTCGCGCAGGTCGTCGCGGTCCACGCTCGTCACCACCACGTAGGCGAGCTTCATCGCCGCCACCGCCTCGGCGAGGTTGCGCGGCTCGTCGGCATCGAGGGGCTGCGGCCGGCCGTGGGCGACGTCGCAGAACGGGCAGCGGCGCGTGCACAGGTCGCCCATGATCATGAAGGTGGCGGTGCCGTGCCCGAAGCATTCGCCGATGTTCGGGCAGGAAGCCTCCTCGCAGACGGTGTGCAGCTTCGCCTCGCGCAGGATGCGCTTGATCGCGGAGAAGCGCTCGCCCCCGCCCGAGCGCACGCGGATCCAGGCGGGCTTGCGCAGGGGCTCGGACGGCGCCACCTTGATGGGGATGCGCGCGGTCTTGAGGGCGCGTTTCTGGCGGCTCTTCAGGTCGGGATCAGGCATCGCGCGAGCGACTCCGCGAGCTTGTGCTGCACCGCATCGATGCTATCACGGACCCCGTGGTCGGCGAGACGCGTGCTCGGAAGGCCCCGATAGCCGCACGGGTCGATGCGCCCGAAGGGCTCGAGGTCGAGATCGGCGTTCACGGCCATTCCGTGGTAGCTGCAACCGCGCGCGATGCGCAGGCCCACGGCGGCGATCTTCGCGCCGCCCACGTAGACCCCGGGCATGCCCGCGCGCCGCTCCCCCGCGATGCCGTAGCCGGCGAGGAGCTCGATCGCCGACTGCTCGAGCCGCCGCACCAGCTCCTTCACGCCGAGCGCGTTCCGGCGCAGGTCGAGCATCACGTAGGCCACCGCCTGGCCGGGGCCGTGGTAGGTCACCTGGCCGCCGCGGTCCGACGCGACCACGGGAATGTCGCCGGGAGCGAGGAGGTGCTCGCGCCGCCCCGCGAGCCCCAGCGTGTAGACCGGGGGGTGCTCGAGCAGCCAGAGCTCGTCGGGAGCGCGCGCGTCGCGCGCGGCGGTGAGCGCCTGCATCGCGCGCCAGGTGGGTTCGTAGGCCACGCGGCCGAGCGCGCGGACCCTCACAGCACCATCATCACCATCGGGTGCTTCGAGAGCTCCGAATAGAGCGCGTCGAGCTGCTCGCGCGAGCGGGCGTTGATGGTGACCGTGAGCGAGAGGTAGCGCGCGTTCTTCGAGGAGCGCATCTCGATCGTCTCGGGGCGGAAGTCCTCGGCATGGCGCAGCACGATCTCGGAGACCACCTGCGCGAAGCCGTCCTCGCGACGGCCCATCACCTTCATCGGGAAGATGCAGGGGAACGTGAGCAGCGAGGGAGCCGGGTCCTGCGGCGGGTTCGCGGGAGGCGTGCGCATTCGACCAAGATGGGGCGCGCGCGGGCGCAATTCAAGCGGCCACGGGCCGCGCGGCCGCGAGCTTGCGCTTGTGGTCCTGGAAGAGCGCGTGCATGCGCCGGAAGAGCGGTCCCGGGCGCCCGTCGCCCACGGGCTTGCCGTCGAGGGTGGTCACGGCGAGCACCTCCTTCGACGACGAGGACAGCCAGATCTCGTCGGCCGCGCGCAGCTCCGCCTCGGCGACGCTCCGGATCTCGAGATCGATCGCCCCTTCGCCGGCGAGCTTCACCAGCAGGTCGTAGGTGATGCCGAGGAGGATGAAGTTGTCCTGCGGCGGAGCGGCGACCTTGCCGCCCTTCACGACGAACACGTTGGAAGCCGACGCCTCGGTCACGAAGCCGTCGCGGATGAGGATGGTCTCGGCGGCGCCGGCCTCGGCGGAGACCTGGCGCGCCATCACGTTGCCGAGGAGCGAGGTCGACTTGATATGGCACTTCTCCCAGCGGAAGTCGCGCGACGTGACGCAGGCCACGCCCTTCTCGACCGCCTCGCGCGAGGGCGTGGCGAGCGGCTGGCACATCATGAAGACGGTGGGCTTCAGACCCTTCGGCATCACGTGGTCGCGCTTCGGGGGCACGCCGCGCGTCACCTGCACGTAGACCGCCTGGTTGCCGGGATGGTGGGCGAGGAGCTCCTGCGTGAGCGCGATCCACTCGTCGACGGTGTGCGGGTTCGCCAGTCCGATCTCGTCCATCGAGCGCTGCAGGCGCTCGAAGTGCTCGCGCGCGCGCAGCGGCACGCCGTCGTAGACGGGGATCACCTCGTAGACCCCGTCGCCGAAGAGGAACCCGCGATCGAGGGGCGAGATGGCGATGCGGTCGAGGGGCAGCAGCGCGCCGTTGAAGTGGGCGATGGGCGAGTTCATGGCGATGAGTGGGCGAGGAGCCTGAGGGTGTCCCAGCCCCGGGACAGGAAGCCGGCAACCGGCACGTCCTCGAGGGCCACCACCGGAATCTGGGCGACCGGCGCGTTGTCGCGCATGAGCTTCATTATCCCCGCTTTCTCGCCCGCGGCAAGCGGGGCGACGAAGGGCTGCCGCGTCTGCAGCACCGCGCGGATGCCCGAGAAGCCGTCGCGCGGGAGGGTGAGCCAGACGTCGTGCGCGAATCCGAGGTCGACGCGCGACCGGGTTCCCTTGTAGATCTCGACCTGGGCCACCGGCCGCCCCTTCTCGTACACGCGGCGCGTGTCGTAGGCCTGGAAGCCGAAGTTGAGGAGCTTCTGGCTCTCCGTGGTGCGCAGCGTGTCCGAGTCCGCGCCGAGCACCACCGAGACCAGGCGCCGCTCGCCGCGTCGCGCCGACGCCACGAGGCAGTAGCCCGCCGACTGCGTGAAGCCGGTCTTCACGCCGTCCACGGTGGGATCCGTCCAGAGCAGGCGGTTGCGGTTGCTCTGGGCGATGTGGTCGTACGTGAACTCCTTCTCCGCGTAGATCGGGTAGCGGTCGGGGAAGTCGCGGATCAGGGCGAGCGCGAGGGTGGCGAGGTCGCGCGCCGTCGAGTAGTGGCCGGGGGCGGGCTCGCCGCTCGCGTTGGCGAAGTGCGTGCCGGCGAGCCCCAGGCGCTGCGCCTGGCGGTTCATGAGATCCACGAAGGCCTCCTCGGAGCCCGCCACCGCCTCGGCGAGCGCGATGGCGGCGTCGTTTCCCGACTCGACGACGAGCCCCTGCAGCAGGTCGTGCACCGTCGCCGGCGTGCGCGGGTCGAGGAACATCCGCGAGCCGGGCGCCTTCGAGGCCTTCACCGAGACGGGGACCGCCTGGCTCTCGTCGAGCTTGTGGTCGCGGAGCGCGGCGAACACGAGGTAGGCGGTCATCAGCTTCGTGAGCGAGGCCGGCTCGACGCGGTCGTTCTCCGAGGCGGCCGCGAGCGTCTGCCCGCTCAGCGCATCCACGAGGAGGTAGGCGCGCGCGGCGATCGGGGGCGGCGTCACGGTCTGGGCGCAGACCGCGAGGGCCGCGCAGGCCGCGAGCGTCGCGAGAAGGCGTTTCACGCGCTTCGTCCTAGCGGTCGATGACGGCCGGGGCATAGCCGAGGGATTCGCGCACCTTGGCGGCGATGGCGTCGGCTTCCTCGCGGTTGCGATAGGGGCCGAGCCGCACGCGGTGCAGCGCGCCCGCTTCGATCACGCGAATCGGCTCGAGGATCCAGGGCAGCGCGCGCGCGGCCTGGTCGCGGAAGATCTCGGCGCCCTGCGCGCTGGAGAAGGCGCCGAGCTGCACCCAGATGCCACCGGCGTCGGCGGTGACGAGCGCCGGGGCGGCGGCCGCGGCGGGGGGAATCGCGCTCGCGGCCGTGGCGACCGGGGCCGGGGAAGGCGGCGCCGGCGTAGGGGCGGTGGCCCCTTCCCGCGCCGGGGACGACTCGAAGACCCGCTCGACCTCGACCATGCCGCTGCCCCTCGCGGCGAGGCCGATGCGCGTGGCGGCCGCATACGAGAGGTCGATCACGCGGCCCGAGTAGAACGGCCCGCGGTCGTTGACGCGCACCACCACCGACTTGCCGTTGGCGAGGTTCGTCACACGCGCGTAGCTCGGGATCGGCAGCGTCTTGTGCGCGGCGGTCATCTTGAACATGTCGTAGGGCTCCCCCGAGGCCGTCTTCTGGCCCTGGAACTTGCGCCCGTACCACGAGGCGAGGCCGCGCTCCTTGTAGGCCTCGCGGCCGACGACCGGCACGTAGGTCTGCCCGAGCACGGTGTAGGGGCGGTTCGCTGAACGGCTGGGCGCCTCGTCGCGGGGCACGGCGTCGGGCACCCGGTCGAGGCCCGCGGGCACGGACTCGGGCGGCCCGTCGTCCGCATAGTACGGATGGCGCTTGGGCGCCGAAGCGCACGCCCCGAGGACCAGCGCGGCGAGCACGAGGAGCGCGCGGCCCGTCAACTGGACACCAGCTGCTTGTGCGTGGCGATCGACATGAGGATGCCGAATCCCGCGAGGACCGACAGCAGCGCCGTGCCGCCGTAGCTCACCATCGGCAGCGGGACGCCGACCACGGGCAGGATGCCGCTCACCATGCCCATGTTCACGAACGCGTACGTGAAGAAGGTGAGCGTGATGGCGCCCGCCGTGAGCCGCGCGAACGCGGTCGAGGCGTTCGCCGCGATCATCAGGCCCCGCACGATGATGAGGAGGTAGAGCGCGCACAGCACGGCGATGCCCACGAGGCCGAACTCCTCGCCGAACACCGCCAGGATGAAGTCGGTCGAGCGCTCCGGCACGAAGTCGAGCTGCGCCTGGGTGCCGTTGAGCCACCCCTTGCCGAGGATGCCGCCCGAGCCGATCGCGATGGTGGACTGGATGATGTGGTAGCCCGAGCCGAGCGGGTCCTCCATCGGGTCGAGCAGCGTGAGGATGCGCTGCCGCTGGTAGTCGTGCAGCATCGGCCAGACGAAGGGGACCGCGGCGCCGGCCGCGGCGGCGAGCGACAGCAGCACCTTCCACGACAGCCCCCCGAGGAAGATCACGTAGAAGCCGGAGGCGAACACGAGCAGCGCCGTGCCGAGGTCCGGCTGGCGGGCGATGAGGGCGACGGGCACGGCCACCATCACGCCGGCGAGCGCGAAGTCGCGCAGCCGCGGCCCCTCCTCGTGGCGGTGGAAGTACCACGCGATCGCGAGCGGCACCGCGATCTTCATGATCTCGGAGGGCTGGACCGTGGTGAACCCGAGGTTGAGCCAGCGACGCGCGCCGTTGCGCACGTCGCCGAAGAGGGCCACGCCGACGAGCAGGGCGAGCCCCGCGAGGTAGGCTGGCAGCGCGACGCGCATCAGCGTCTGCGGATGCACTTGCGCGAATACCCACAGCGCGCACAGGGCGAGCGCGAGGTTGCGCGCCTGGCTGCCGACGCGCTCGAAGGAGCCCCCGCCCGAGGCGGAGTACACGACGACGAGCCCGAGCGCGAGGGTGAGCGCCAGGGCGGCCATGAGCGGGCCGTCGATGCGGCGGGCGAGGAAGTCGAAGATGCGGCTAATCATGTTCCTGGTCCGGGGTTCCCTCCGGCGCGGGAGCCGGCGGCTTCGCGGGCTTCTTGCCGAGCAGGAAGTAGTCGAACACGGCGCGCGCGATCGGGCCCGCCGTGGAGCCTCCATGCTGCCCGTTCTCGACGAGGATCGCGAGCGCGAGCTTGGGATCGTCGGCCGGCGCGAAGGCGATGAGGAGCGCGTGGTCCCAGTGCTCGCGCTTCATGCGCTTCTCGTCGTAGCGCTCGCCCTGCTTCATGCCGACCACCTGCGCGGTGCCGGTCTTGGCGGCGATGGAGTAGGGCGCGCCCGCCCCGAGCTGCGCCGCGGTGCCGCCGGGGCGCGTCACGTCCACCATCGCCGAGAGCACGATCGCGAGGTTCCCGGGCTTGACGATGGGCGTGTCGGTGCGCTCCGCGGGGACGTAGGGATGCAGCTCCTGCGTCTTCGCGTCCTGCACGGCCTTCAGCAGGTGCGGGCGCACGGGCACGCCGCCGTTGGCGAGGGTGGCCACCGCCGCGGCGAGCTGCATCGGCGTGGTGAGGAGGTAGCCCTGGCCGATGCCCACGCTCACGGTGTCGCCCGCGTACCACTTCTGGCGGAAGCGCTGCACCTTCCATTCCGGGGACGGCACCAGCCCCGGCAGCTCGCCTTCGATGTCGATGCCGGTGGGCGAGCCGAAGCCGAAGCGGCCCAGGAAGTCGTGGATCGCGTCGATGCCGAGGTCGTTGGCGAGGCCGTAGAAGTACGTGTCGCACGAGACGGCGATCGCGCGGTGCATGTCCACCATCCCGTGGCCCCCCTTCTTCCAGTCGCGGTAGCGGTGCTGCACGCCGGCGAGCGTGAAGTAGCCGGGGTCGGAGATCGTGAACTGCGGCGATCGCTTGCGCAGCTCGAGGGCGGCGAGCGCCATGAAGGGCTTGATCGTCGAGCCGGGAGGATACTGGCCGCGCAGCGCCCGGTCGTTGAGCGGTTTGTCGGGCGAGTTGTTGAGCGCGTCCCAGTTCTGCGGGTCGATGCCGTCGACGAAGAGGTTCGGGTCGAAGTCCGGGCGCGAGACCAGGGCGAGCACGTCGCCGTTGTGGGGATCGATCGCCACCAGCGCGCCGTTGTAGTCGCCGAAGGCCTCCTCGGCGATCTTCTGCAGCGGCAGGTCGAGGGTGACCACGAGGTTGTTGCCCGACTGCGGCTCGGTGCGGGCGAGCGACCGGATCGCCCGCCCGCCCGCGTCGATCTCCACCTGCTCGCTGCCGGTCACCCCATGCAGCTCGTTCTCGTAGGCGCCTTCGATGCCGAGCTTCCCGATGTGGTCGGTGCCCTTGTAGTTCGTGCCGAGGCCCTCGGCGTCGATGCGCTTCAAGTCCGCGTCGTTGATGCGCCCGATGTAGCCGATCGCGTGGGAGGCGATCTCGCCCTGCGGATAGGAGCGGAACAGGCGCGCCTTGATCTCGAAGCCGGGGAAGCGGAAGCGGTTCACCGCGAAGCGCGCGACCTCCTCCTCGGTGAGGCGAGTGCGGATCGGCAGGCTCTCGAAGTTCTTGCTCTCCTCCTGGAGCTTGCGGAAGCGCCGGCGGTCGCGCGCGCTCACCTCGATCACCTTCGCGAGCTCGTCGATCGCGCGGTCCACGTTCTGCACCCTGCTCGGCGTGATCTCGAGCGTGTAGGCGGAGTAGTTGGCCGCGAGCACGGTGCCGTTGCGATCGAGGATGAGCCCCCGGTTGGGGACCACCGGGACCACGGAGATGCGGTTCGCCTCGGCGAGCGTGTGGTAGTACTCGCGCTGCACCACCTGGAGCCAGACGAAGCGCGCGAGGAGCAGCGCGAAGGCGGCGAGGATCGCGACCCCCGCGACCATCAGGCGGTTGCGGAAGACCGTGAGCTCGCGTTGCGGGTCGCGGAGCGCCTGCCCGACGATCACGGCGCGGCATCCCGGCGGCGGCGCACGGCCGGGGCGTACAGCAGCAGGCTCGCCGGCGCCCAGGCGGCCGCGGTGAGCGCG
>DASPRQ010000046.1:0-45559 GCA_035624355.1 Usitatibacter sp.
AGACTTTCCGTCCTGCGGCCGAGGCTCTCTTCGTGGGATCGTGGTTGGGTGTGCATGTCCGTCCTTTCGTGGACGAACATTGCACGGGGAGGCGTTCCGCGAGCGTTCCTCGGCTAGCCCGCGCCCTTGAGCAGGGCGATCAGCCCGGAGTGCGAGATCCCGGCCTCGACCGCGATGCGATGGACCAGCTCGCCCAGCGCGAGGCCCGGCCACGCCGCCCGAGCGCCGGCGCCTTGCGGCCAAGCGGCGAGCCGCGCCCGGATCGCGTCGCGCTCGAGCGCGTTCGTCAACGGGTGGTCGGCCACGAACGCGAGGACGAGGCGCGCGCAATCCGGCTCGCCCTGCGCGGCGAGGAGGTCCCCGAAGAGCGCGACGCCGGAGAGCTGCAGGTAGGGCCCGCCGATCGCGATCGCGATCTCGAGCGCCGCCACCAGCTCGGAGCGCGCGCCCGGCAGGTCGCCCCGCCGCAGGGCGAGGCGTGCAATCTGGATCCGGAGCCACGAGACGACGATGCGGTTGCCGCTGGTGCGCGCGAACTCCAGCGCGCGCTCCGCGTAGGCCTGCGCCGATTCCTGGTCGTTCATGTTGACCGCGAGCTCGGTCAGGTTCGCGAGGATGAGCCCGCGCGTGCCGACGAGGCCGTCGCGGTCGCAGATGGCGAGCCCCTCGAGCAGGTTCGCGCGCGCCGCCCCGGGCTCCTGCTCCATGTACAGCACCCCGAGGTTGTTCAGGCACAGCGCTTCGCCCGCGGCGTCGCCCAGGCGCCGGTGCTGCGCCAGCGATTCGACGGACAGCGCGAGCGCTTCGGCGCGCCGGCCCGTCGCCTTCTCGACCAGCGCCAGGTTGTCCAGCATCGCCGCCGCCTTGTGCGGGTCGGTGTTGGCGCGCGCCTGCTGCAGCGCCTGCTTGAAGAAGCGCGTGGCGTCGCGTTGGCGCCCGAGCCTCAGGCAGCACGAGCCGAGGACGTTGAGGCACTGGAAGGTCGCATCGGGGTCGCGCGCCGCGCGCGCCATGGCGAGCGCCCGCGCCGCGTCCGACTCGGCGACGGTATATCGATCCAGCCGGTACTCGAGGTGCGCCGCCGAGGCGAGCATCAACGCGCCCGTCTTCGGCTCCGCGCCGAGACGCGGCGAGTCGGCGGCCTCGCGAAACAGGGCGAGCCCCTCCTCGGGCCGGCTGCGGTGGTCGCAGTAGTGCAGCAGGGCCGGCGCGCTCCTCGCGAGCGCCTCGCCCTGCTCGTGCGCCACCGACCATCGCCACGCGATCCGGCAGTTCTCGAACTCGACGTCCATCCAGTGCAGGGCCTCGCGGTCGCCGTCGTCGACGGCGCGGCGCAGCTGCGCGAGCTGCCGATGGAAATATCGGGCGTGGGCCGCCTCGGT
This sequence comes from Usitatibacter sp., assembly GCA_035624355.1. GTDB lineage: Bacteria > Pseudomonadota > Gammaproteobacteria > Burkholderiales > Usitatibacteraceae > Usitatibacter. The sequence continues at coordinate 1,383 of DASPRQ010000046.1, forward strand.
CGCCGCGCGGGCCTCTCCGTCGCCCAGACGCACCGCGGCCATCTGGTGCACGAGGGGGTGCAGGAAGATGCGCGTGTCCTCCCGGCGCAGCAGGGACTGGTCGGCGAGCGCGCCCAGCACCGGAAGCGGCGCCGACGCCACCGCGCGCGCCGCCTCGGGCGAGAATCCGCCGCGGAACACCGACAGGCGCGCAAGCGCGTCGCGCTCGACCGCCGTGAGCAGCCGCCACGATTGGTCGAACACGATCTCGATGCTCGCGTGCCGCGCCGGCAGGACGGCGTCGACGGCGCGCAGCAGCTCCGTGCCGTGCCGCAGCTCCGCGGCGATCGATTCGCAGGAGAGCACCCGCGTCCACGCCGCGGCGAGCTCGAGCGCGAGCGGCAGGCCCTCGACCTGACGGCAGATGTCGACGATCGCCGCCGCCTCGGCCGCGGGCACCAGCGCCGGCTGGACCCGCCGGGCCGCCCTGACGAACAGGCGCGAGGCGTCGAACCCCTCGAGCAGGTCCCGGTCCTCGGCCTCGGGACAGGGCAGGCCGTCGAGGGGCAGCAGCCACTCCTCGGCGAGGGCGAGGCGCACGCGGGAGGTCACGACGATCTTCAGGCCGGCGCAGCCCTGCAGCAACCGGCGCAGGATCGGCGCCTGCGGCGCGAGCGAATCGAAGTTGTCGAGCACGAGCAGCATCCGCCGGTCGCGCAGCAGCTCGATCGCCTGCTCGAGCGCGTCGCCGGTGCCTGGGGCCGCGCCGAGGTCGTGCACGATCCGGCGCCCGAATTCCTGCGGGGAGTCGACGTCCTCGAGGGGGACGAACACCGTGCCGTCCGGGAATTCCCGGGCGAGATCGCCCATCGCTCGCATCGCGAGGCGGGTCTTGCCCACGCCGCCGGGCCCGACCAGGCACAGCAGCCGGCAGTCGGCCTGGGCGAGGAGTTCGGCCATCCGGCGCAGCTCGATGGCGCGCCCGACGAAGCCGTCGTCGGCTGCCGCGGGCGCGGCCGCCGTCAACGCGGAACCGGCCGCCCCGCGCAGGGAGTCGTCGAGCGCCCTCAGCTCCGCCCCGGGAGCGAGCCCGAGGTCCGCGGCGAGCCTTTCGACGAACTTGCGGTAGGCCTCGCGCGCGGCGGCGCCTTGCCCGCTGCGCGCGAGCCATGCCATGTGCGCGCGCAGGGCGGCCTCGTCGAGCGGGTCCGCGTCGAGCAGCTGTCCCGACAGGTCGATGGCCTCGCCGGGATCGATCTCGCCGGCGAGATGGCTCAGGGCGGCGCCGCGCCACGCGGCCCTGAGGCGTTCGCGCTCGAAGCTGAGCCAGCTCGTCCACGCCTCGTTGCCGTCGTCCTCGAACCCGGCGAGCAGCTCGCCGCGGCGCAACGGCAACGCCTCGCCGAAGCGCCGCTCGCGCAGCGCCGACTCGAAGGCGTGCACGTCGGTCTGGGCCTCCAGGCGCAGGGCGCCGTCCTGGGACTCGATCCGCGGGACTCGCGGCAGGGATTGCAGCCTGAAGAGGGTCTTGCGCAAGTTCGCGTAGGCGAGCTTGCTTTCCTGGCCGGGCCAGAGCATGCCCGCCAGCTCGGCGCGCCCGACCCACGAGCGCTTGAGCGCGAGCAGCGCGAGCAATTGGGTGCGCCGCTCGAAGGGCAACGCGAAGACTTCCTCCCGGTACTCGATCGCCGGCGAGGCGAAGAGGAGCAAGCGGGCCGCCATGTGTGCGTCGCTTCGGGTGGTCCGCCAGCATCCCCGAAATCCCGTTCAGCCGCAAGCAAGGAAACCCCTAAAATTGACCGGATATGCTGCATCGCGGTAAAATCGTGAGGCTTTAGAGGGTCGAGATGCGGCAGAAACTCGTCGCCGGCAACTGGAAGCTCAACGGCAGCCTCGCCGGCAACGAATCGTTGCTGAAAGCGCTGCTGCGGGACATTCCCCGGGACGGCCCCGTGGTCTGCGTAGTCTGCGTGCCGACGCCGTACCTTGCGCAGGTGCGGGGGCTGCTCGAGGGCTCGGGGATCGCATGGGGCGCCCAGGACGTGAGCCGGTTCGACCACGGCGCGTACACGGGGGAAGTCTCGGGGCGGATGCTCGCGGAGCTCGGATGCCGCTACGCGATCGTCGGCCACTCGGAGCGGCGCACGCTCTTCGGCGAAAGCGACGCGGTCGCCGCCGGGAAGTACGTCGCGGCGCGCGAGGCCGGCCTCACGCCGATCTTCTGCGTGGGAGAGACGCTGGAGCAACGCGAGCGCGGCGAGACCGAGGCCGTGCTGGCAAGGCAGGTGGATGCGCTGCTCGTGGGACACGGCGCGGCGCAGTTGAATCGCGGGGTCGTCGCCTACGAGCCGGTGTGGGCGATCGGCACCGGCAGGACGGCCACGGCGGCCCAGGCGGGCGAGGCGCACGGGTTCATCCGCGCCCGGGTCGCCGCGAAGGACGCGTCGGTGGCCGAGCGGCTCCCGATCCTGTACGGGGGGAGCGTCAAGGCGGCGAATGCCGCGGAGCTCTTCGCGACGCCGGACGTCGACGGGGGGCTGGTCGGAGGGGCGTCGCTGGTGGCGGAAGAATTCGTGGCGATCTGGCGCGCAGCCGGCGCCCGTTGAGTCGAGAGGCGCATTCGATGCAGACGTTGGTCCTGGTGTTGCATGTCCTCGCCGCGGCGGGGATCGTCGTGCTCGTGCTGCTCCAGCACGGCAAGGGCGCGGACATGGGCGCGGCGTTCGGCAGCGGCTCGGCGGGAAGCCTCTTCGGCAGCGCCGGGGCGGCGAACTTCCTGTCGCGCACCACCGCCGTCCTCGCGGCGGTGTTCTTCCTCACGAGCCTGGGGCTCACCTATTACACGATGCCGTCGAGGAGCGGCGGCGTCACGCAGCAGCTCGAGGTTCCGGCCGCGGCGACCCCGGTCGCGCGACCGGCCGAAACGAAACCGGCGACGCCTGCTCCCTCGGCACCGGCGCCGGCCAGTCCCGCGGAAAGCGGCAGGTCCTCGGAGATCCCGAAGTAGCGCGTCAGGCAGGAGCTTTGCCCTAGATCAGAAGGACCCCCGGGCTCATCGGGGATGATGCTCGCCGTCGTGGTGGAATTGGTAGACACGCTGTCTTGAGGGGGCAGTGCCGAAAGGCGTAAGAGTTCGAGTCTCTTCGACGGCACCATTCACTTGCTAGCCAACTACTTCCCCATCCTCCTCTTCCTCGCCGTCGGCGCGGCCGTGGGTGTGGGGTCCCTCGTGGCGAGCGGCGTCCTCGCGCGGATCACGGGCTCGCAGCACCCCGACGCCGAGAAGCTGTCCCCCTACGAATGCGGCTTCGAGGCGTTCGAGGACGCGCGGATGAAGTTCGACGTCCGCTACTACCTCGTGGCGATCCTCTTCATCCTCTTCGACCTCGAGATCGCGTTCCTCTTCCCGTGGGCGATCGTGCTGCGCGACATCGGCTGGTTCGGCCTCGTCTCGATGCTCGTCTTCCTCGGCATCCTCGTGGTGGGCTTCGCCTACGAGTGGAAGAAAGGGGCTCTCGAATGGGAGTAACGGCCCAGCTCGCCAAGCAGGGGCCCCGCCGCTCTTGCGGGGATGCGCCGGACGAGCGGGCCGTCGCTGGAGATTCGTGCAATGACTGACCTTTCCCAAGGAGTATCCCGCCAGGGCTTCGTCGTGACCCAGGTGGACAACGTGCTCAACTGGGCGCGCACGGGGTCGCTCTGGCCGATGACCTTCGGGCTCGCGTGCTGCGCGGTCGAGATGATGCACGCGGGCGCCTCGCGCTACGACCTGGACCGCTTCGGCATCGTCTTCCGCCCGAGCCCGCGCCAGTCGGACCTCATGGTCGTGGCCGGGACCCTGTGCAACAAGATGGCCCCGGCCATGCGCAAGGTCTACGACCAGATGGCCGAGCCGCGCTGGGTCGTCTCCATGGGCTCGTGCGCCAACGGGGGCGGCTACTACCACTATTCCTATTCTGTCGTGCGCGGCTGCGACCGGATCGTGCCGGTGGACATCTACGTGCCCGGCTGCCCGCCCACCGCCGAGGCGCTGCTCTACGGCCTGATCCAGCTCCAGAACAAGATCCGCCGCACGAACACCATCTCGAGGCGCTAGCCATGCCCGGCTCCCTGGACGAGCTCCAGTCCGCCCTCGACGCCGCCCTCGGCGAGCGCATCCGGTCGCGCACGGTCGACCGCGGGCAGCTCACGGTCGAGGTGGCGGCCGCCGACCTCGTGGAGGCGGCCACGCGGCTGCGCGACGACGACGCCCTCGCCTTCTCGATCCTGGCGGACCTCGCGGGCGTGGACTACCGCGGCTTCGCCGGCCACGACGGGCCGCGCTTCGCGGTGGTCTACATCCTGCTCTCCATCCGGCACAACCGGCGCGTGCGCCTGCGGGTGCACTGTCCCGACGACGAGCTGCCCGCGCTCGATTCCGTGATCGGGGTATGGCCCTCGGCCAACTGGTACGAGCGCGAGGCCTTCGACCTGTACGGGATCGTGTTCAGGGGCCACCCGGACCTGCGGCGCATCCTCACGGACTACGGGTTCATGGGGCATCCGTTCCGCAAGGACTTCCCGATCACGGGCTACGTCGAGATGCGCTACGACCCGGAGCAGAAGCGCGTGATCTACCAGCCCGTCACCATCGAGCCGCGCGAGATCGTCCCGCGGGTGATCCGCGAGGACGCGTACGGCGAGTCGGGCGTGGTCGCGAAGCGCCGTCAAGAAGAGAACTAATGGCAGAAATCAGAAATTACACGATGAATTTTGGGCCCCAGCACCCGGCGGCGCACGGGGTGCTGCGGCTGGTGCTCGAGCTCGACGGCGAGGTGATCCAGCGGGCCGACCCCCACATCGGGCTGCTGCACCGCGCGACCGAGAAGCTCGCCGAGACGCGCACGTACCTGCAGTCGGTGCCGTACATGGACCGCCTCGACTACATGTCGATGATGTGCAACGAGCACGCGTACGTGATGGCGATCGAGAAGCTGCTCGGCGTCGACGTGCCGGAGCGCGCGCAGTACATCCGCGTGATGTTCGACGAGATCACGAGGATCCTCAACCACCTGCTGTGGATCGGGTCCCACGCCCTCGACGTGGGCGCGATGACCGTCTTCCTCTACGCGTTCCGCGAGCGCGAGGACCTGATGGACATGTACGAGGCGGTGTCGGGGGCGCGCATGCACGCGGCCTACTACCGCCCGGGCGGCGTCTACCGCGACCTGCCGGACCGCATGCCGCAGTACGCGCCTTCGAGCGTGAGGAGCGCCGAGAAGGTGAAGGCCCTCAACGCGAACCGCCAGGGGTCGCTGCTCGACTTCGTCGAGGACTTCACGAACCGCTTCCCGGGATGCGTGGACGACTACGAGACGCTGCTCACCGAGAACCGCATCTGGAAGCAGCGCACCGTGGGCATCGGCGTGGTGAGCCCCGAGCGCGCCCAGGCCCTCGGCTTCACGGGGCCGATGCTGCGCGGCAGCGGCATCCCGTGGGACCTGCGCAAGAAGCAGCCCTACGAGGTCTACGACCGCATGGACTTCGACATCCCGGTGGGCACGAACGGCGACTGCTACGACCGCTACCTCGTGCGCGTGCAGGAGATGCGCGAGGCGAACCGGATCATCCGCCAGTGCGTCCAGTGGCTGCGCGCGCATCCGGGCCCCGTGATCACCTCCAACCACAAGGTGGCCCCGCCCACGCGCGTCGAGATGAAGGAGAACATGGAAGAGCTGATCCACCACTTCAAGCTCTTCAGCGAGGGGATGCACGTGCCGCCCGGGGAGGTCTACGCGTCCATCGAGCACCCCAAGGGCGAGTTCGGCGTCTTCATCGTCTCCGACGGGGCGAACAAGCCGTGGCGGCTCAAGCTGCGTGCGCCCGGCTTCGCGCACCTCGCCGCCATGGACGAGATGGCGAAGGGCCACATGATCGCCGACGTGGTGGCGATCATCGGCACCATGGACATCGTTTTCGGGGACATCGACCGATGAGCGAACCCAAGGCGGGACGCACCATCGACGCGCGCGTCGTCAACGTCGACGAGCTCGCGCTCGAGCACTTCGAGAAGGGCGACAGGTTCGCCTCCCGGTTCGCGCGCATCGGGCCGCTCCTCGGCGCGAAGGACCTGGGCTATTCCTACGACGTCGTGCCGCCGGGCAAGCGCTCGTGCCCCTTCCACAGCCACCTCGCCGAGGAGGAGATGTTCTTCATCGTCCGCGGCACGGGGACGCTGCGCTACGGTTCCGAGACGAGGAAGATCCGCGCCGGCGACGTGATCTGCTGCCCGGTCGGCGGGCCCGAGACCGCGCACCAGATCATCAACGATTCCGACGCGGAGCTCGCGTACCTGTCGGTGAGCACGATGATGCCGGCCGAGGTGTGCGAGTACCCCGACTCGGGGAAGGTCGGCGCGTTCGGCGAGCGGGAGATCCGCTTCCGCCACATGACCCAGGCGGGCGCCGCCGTCGACTACTGGGAAGGCGAGGTCTGACCATGGCACTGCTCAGCGCCGAATCCCTGCGCAGGATCGAGGCCGAGCTCGGCAAGTACCCGCCGGAGCAGAAGCGCTCGGCGGCGATCGCGGCGCTCGCGATCGCCCAGGAGCAGCACGGGTGGCTCCCGACCGAGCTGATGGAGGAGGTGGCGGGCCTCCTCGGCATGCCGCCGGTGGCGGTCTACGAGGTGGCGACCTTCTACAACATGTACGACCTCAAGCCCCGCGGGCGCCACAAGCTCGCGATGTGCACGAACCTGCCGTGCGCGCTCTCCGGGGCGGCGGAGGCGGCCGAGCACCTGAAGCGCCGTTGCGGCGTCGCGGCCTTCGGCGAGACTTCGCCCGACGGCCGCTTCACCGTGAAGGAAGGCGAGTGCTTCGGCGCGTGCGGCGACGCGCCGGTCCTCATCGTCGACAACCGGCGGATGCTGGGCTTCATGACCCCCGAGAAGCTCGACCGGCTGATCGAGGAGCTCGGCGAATGAGCCTCATCGACTACGGCCCCGACGCCGTGATCATGAAGGGCCTCGACGGCGCGAACTGGGGCCTCGAGGACTACGAGCGGCGCGGCGGCTACCGGGCGCTGCGCCGGATGGTGGCCGAGAAGATCACGCCCGAGGCGGTGGTGGCCGAGGTGAAGAAGTCGGCGCTGCGGGGGCGGGGCGGCGCGGGCTTCCCGACGGGGCTCAAGTGGTCGTTCATGCCGAAGGGCTACCCCGGCCAGAAGTACATGGTGTGCAACTCCGACGAGGGCGAGCCCGGCACCTTCAAGGACCGCGACATCCTGCGCTACAACCCCCACGCGCTCATCGAGGGCATGATCATCGCAGGCTATGCCACGGGCGCCACCGTCGGCTACAACTACATCCACGGCGAGATCCGCGAGGAGTACGCGATCTTCGAGCGCGCGGTCGCGCAGGCGCGCGCCGCGGGCTACCTCGGGCGGAACATCCTCGGCGCGGGCTTCGACTTCGAGCTGCACGCGGCCCACGGCTACGGCGCCTACATCTGCGGCGAAGAGACGGGGCTGCTCGAGTCCCTGGAGGGCAAGAAGGGGCAGCCGCGCTTCAAGCCGCCGTTCCCCGCGAACTTCGGCCTGTACGGCCGGCCCACCACGATCAACAACACCGAGACCTTCGCCGCCGTGCCGGGGATCGTCCTCAACGGCGCCGACTGGTTCCTCGCGCTCGGCCGGCCCAACAACGGCGGCACCAAGATCTTCTCCGTTTCGGGACACGTGAACCGCCCCGGCAACTACGAGGTCAAGCTCGGGACGCCCTTCGCGAAGCTGCTCGAGATGGCGGGCGGCGTGCGCGGCGGCAAGAAGCTGAAGGGCGTGATCCCGGGCGGCTCGTCGATGCCGGTGCTCCCGGCCGACGTGATGATGTCGCTCGACATGGACTACGACTCCATCGCCAAGGCGGGCTCGTTCCTGGGCTCCGGCGGGGTGATCGTGATGGACGAGGACACCTGCATGGTGAAGGCCGCCGAGCGCCTCGCCTACTTCTACTACGAGGAGTCGTGCGGCCAGTGCACGCCGTGCCGCGAGGGCACCGGGTGGCTCTGGCGCATCATCCACCGCATCGAGACGGGCGAGGGGCGCCAGGAGGACCTCGACCTCCTGCTCGACCTCGCCGACAACATCCAGGGCCGCACCATCTGCGCGCTGGGAGACGCCGCGGCGATGCCCGTGCGCGCGTTCGTCAAGACCTATCGCGACGAGTTCCAGCACCACATCGACCACAAGCGCTGCCAGGTGCGGCCCGGCGGATACAGCTCCGCGAGCGCCGACCTCGACAAACTCGCGGCGGACTGACCTTCCATGCCCAACGACGCCCGCCCCGAAGCGAAGCCCGTCACGCTGGAGATCGACGGAAGGTCCGTGAGCGTCCCGGCCGGCGCCACGGTGATGGATGCCGCGTCCCGGCTCGGCATCTACGTGCCGCACTTCTGCTACCACAAGAAGCTCACCATCGCGGCCAACTGCCGCATGTGCCTGGTGCAGGTGGAGAAGGCGCCCAAGCCCCTTCCCGCGTGCGCCACCCCCGTCGCCGAGGGCATGAAGGTCCTCACCCATTCGCCCGCGGCCATCGACGCGCAGAAGGGCGTGATGGAGTTCCTGCTCATCAACCATCCGCTCGATTGCCCGATCTGCGACCAGGGCGGGGAGTGCCAGCTCCAGGACCTCGCGGTGGGCTACGGCCAGTCCTCGTCGCGCTACGGCGAGGCGAAGCGCGTCGTCGTGAACAAGAATCTCGGGCCGCTCATCTCGACCGACATGACGCGCTGCATCCAGTGCACGCGCTGCGTGCGCTTCGGCCAGGAGATCGCCGGCGTGATGGAGCTCGGCATGGCCGGCCGCGGCGAGCACGAGGAGATCGTCACGTTCGTCTCGCGCACGGTCGACTCCGAGGTCTCGGGCAACATGATCGACATCTGCCCGGTGGGCGCGCTCACCTCGAAGCCCTTCCGCTTCACGGCGCGCAACTGGGAGCTCACCCGCCGCCGCAGCGTGAGCCCCCACGATTCCCTCGGCTCGAACGTCGTGATCCAGGCGAAGGTCGATCGCGTGATGCGCGTGCTCCCGGTCGAGAACGAGGCGGTGAACGAATGCTGGCTCGCGGACCGCGACCGCTTCGCCTACGAGGGGCTCAATTCCGCCGAGCGCCTGCTCTGCCCGATGGTGCGCCGCGAGGGCGGCTGGGCGGAAGCCGGCTGGACCGAGGCGCTCGAGGCCGCCGCCGAGGGGCTGAAGGACGTGGCGGCGCGCCACGGCGCCGACGCGCTGGGCGTGCTGCTCGCCCCGGGCCTCACCCTCGAGGAGCTGCACCTCGGCGCGCGCTTCGCCCGCGGGCTCGGCACGGACAACGTGGACCACCGCGTCCGCCAGTCCGACTTCCGCGCGGGCGCGGCGTGGGTCCCGTGGCTCGGCATGCCGGTGGCCGCGCTCGCCGGGCTCGAATCGGTGCTGCTCGTGGGCTCCAACCTGCGCAAGGAGCTGCCGCTCGTCGCGGTGCGCCTGCGCGCGGGGGCCCGGCGCGGGCTCGCCGTGAACGTCCTGGGGGTGGCCGACGACGATCTCCTCATGCCCGTCGCGAAGCGCGTCACGGTGCGCCCGTCGCAGCTCGCGTCGAGCCTCGCGGCGATGGCCCCGTGCCTGGAAGGCAAGCGGGGCGCCATCCTCCTCGGACATTACGCGCAGCAGCATCCCGATTACGCCGCGATCCTCGCGGCCGCCCGCGCCCTCGCCCGCGCGACGGGGGCCACCCTCGGCGTGCTGCCCGACGGGGGCAACGCCGTGGGCGCGCACCTCGTGGGCGCCGTGCCGCGCGCCGGCGGGCTGGACGCGCGCGCGATGGTGGACAAGGCGCGCCGCGGCTACCTCGTGGCGGGCCTGGAGCTCGATCTCGACATGGGCCCGCGCGCGCTCGAGGCCTTCGCGCAGGCCGAGTTCGGCGTGGCCCTCACCGCGTTCCGCGACGCCACCGCCGAGCGCGCCCGCGTGATGCTGCCCATCGCGACCTTCGCCGAGACCGCGGGCACCTTCGTGAACATGGAGGGGCGCGTGCAGTCGTTCAACGCGGCCGTGAGCCCGCCCGGCGACGCGCGCCCGGCCTGGAAGGTGCTGCGCATGCTGGGCTCGCTCCTCGGTCTGCCGGGTTTCGGCGCGGACCGCATCGAGGACGTGCGCTCGGACATCGCGGGCGCCGCCGGCCGGGCCGGCGACCTCCAGGCCTGGGCGCAGGCGGGCCTCGCCGCGGCGCCCGGGGAGGGATCGTGGCCGGCCCGCGCGAGCCCCGCCGCGCTCGAGCGCATCGCCGAGCTCGCGCTCTACGGGACCGATCCCATCGTGCGCCGCGCGCCGTCGCTGCAGAAGACGGCCGACGGGAAGGGCGCGCGGACCGCGCGCTTCCATCCGGCGACCTTCGCCTCGCTGGGCCTTGCCGAGGGCGGGGCGGTGCGCATCCGCCAGGGCGGGGGCGAGGCGGTGCTCGCCGCGGTGGCCGATCGCGCGGTGCCCGAGGGGTGCGTGCGCGTCGCGCGCGGGGTTCCCGAGACCGCGCTCCTCGGCGACGGAGAGGTGACGGCGCAGGCCGTGCGCCTGGAAGCGGTCGCATGAACGCCTACGTCGAGCGCCTCCAGGGCTACGCCACCGACTGGCTCGGGCCCGTCTGGGGGCCGCAGGCCTTCGCGACGGGCCGCGCGCTCGCGATGATCGTGATGGTGCTCGTGCCGCTGCTGCTCACGGTCCTCTACTACCAGCTCGTGGAGCGCTGGGTGATCGGCTGGATGCAGGTGCGCAAGGGCCCCAACCGCGTGGGCTGGAAGGGCGTGCTGCAGCCCATCGCCGACGCGATCAAGCTGCTCCTGAAGGAGCAGGTCGTGCCCGCGGGGGCGAACAAGGGCCTGTTCCTGCTCGCGCCCGTGATCTCCGTGGCCCCGGCGCTCGCCGCGTGGTCCATCGTGCCCTTCGCCCCCGGATGGGTCATCTCCCAGGCGGACGCGGCGGTGCTCGTGCTGCTCGCCATGACCTCGCTCGGCATCTACGGGGTGATCATCGCCGGGTGGGCCTCGAACTCCAAGTACGCGTTCCTCGGCTCGATGCGCGCCGCCGCCCAGATGGTCGCCTACGAGCTCGCCATGGGCTTCGCGATCGTCGGCGCGCTCATGGCCGGCGGCAGCATGAACCTCACGCAGATCGTCGAGCGCCAGCACACCGACTGGGGCTTCCTCGGCTGGTTCTGGATCCCGCTCTTCCCGCTCTTCCTCGTGCACTACATCGCGGGGCTCGCCGAGACCAACCGGCACCCCTTCGACGTGGCCGAGGGCGAGAGCGAGATCGTGGCCGGGTTCCACGTCGAGTACTCGGGCATGGCCTTCGCCGTGTTCTTCCTCGCCGAGTACGCGAACATGATCCTCATCTCGACCATCTCGCCGATCCTCTTCTGGGGCGGGTGGCTGTCGCCGTTCGACTTCCCGGCCGTGCGCGGGTCGGGCCCCGCGCTCGCGTGGCTCGCCGCGCCGAGCGTCGCGTGGCTGTTCGCGAAGACCGCGTTCCTGATGTTCGTCTTCCTCTGGATCCGGGCCTCCTTCCCGCGCTACCGCTACGACCAGATCATGCGGCTCGGCTGGAAGGTCTTCATCCCGGTGACGCTGGTGTGGATCGGCGTGGTGGGCTTCGCGATGATGGAGCCGTTCGCCCACTGGCCGGTCCTCAGGCTCTGGTTCGGACACTGACCATGCTCGCGCGCATCAAGGACATCGCCTCGAGCTTCATGCTCGCCGAGCTCCTGAAGGGCCTCGGCCTCACGGGGCGCTACCTCTTCTCGCGCAAGATCACGGTGCTCTACCCCGAGGAGAAGACGCCGGCGAGCCCGCGCATGCGCGGGCTGCACGCGCTGCGCCGCTACCCCAACGGCGAGGAGCGCTGCATCGCCTGCAAGCTGTGCGAGGCGGTCTGCCCCGCGCTCGCGATCACGATCGAGAGCGAGCAGCGCGACGACGGCACGCGCCGCACCACGCGCTACGACATCGACCTCGTCAAGTGCATCTACTGCGGCCTGTGCGAGGAAAGCTGCCCGGTGGACTCCATCGTCGAGACGCGCTTCATCGAGTTCCACGGCGAATCCCGCGGCGACCTGCTCTACACGAAGCCGATGCTGCTCGCGATCGGCGACCGCTACGAGGCCCAGATCGCGGCCGACCGCGCCGCCGACGCCCGCTTCCGCTGACATGGACCTGCCCCTCGTCCTCTTCTGGATCTACGCGGCGATCCTCATCGCGGCGGCCCTCGGCGTCGTGGTCGCGAGGAACCCGGTGCACGCCGCGCTCTTCCTCGTGCTCTCGTTCTTCACCGCCTCGGCGCTGTGGCTGCTGCTCTACGCCGAGTTCCTCGCCATCGTGCTCGTGCTCGTGTACGTGGGCGCGGTGATGGTGCTGTTCCTCTTCGTGGTGATGATGCTCGACATCAACCTCGACCGCCTGCGGCAGGGCTTCTGGAGGAACCTGCCGCTCGCCGGCCTCGTGGGCGTGCTCATGGCGACCGAGATGGTGGCGCTCCTCGTGCGCGGCTCGGCGGGGACCCCGCCCGGCCCCGTGCCGCCGGCCGGCTATTCGAACACCCGGGCCCTCGGGGAGGTGCTCTACACCGACTTCGTGTTCCCGTTCGAGATCGCGGCGGTGATCCTGCTCGTGGCGATCGTGGCCGCCATCGCGCTCACGCTCCGGCACCGCAAGGAAACCAAGTACCAGGATCCCGCGCGCCAGCTCGCGGTGCACCCGGCCGACCGCCTGCGGATCGTGAAGGTCGCGCCCGAGGGGGCCCCGCGCGCGGGCACGGAAGGGGCCGAATGATCCCGCTCACCGACTACCTCGTGCTCGCGGCGCTGCTCTTCGCGGTGAGCGTGGTCGGCATCTTCCTCAACCGCAAGAACCTCATCGTGCTGCTGATGGCGATCGAGCTGATGCTGCTCGCGGTGAACATGAACTTCGTCGCCTTCTCGCACGCCCTGGGCGACCTCTCGGGGCAGGTGTTCGTCTTCTTCATCCTCACCGTGGCGGCGGCGGAATCGGCGATCGGGCTCGCGATCCTCGTCGTCCTCTTCCGCAACCTGCGCTCCATCCACGTGGACGACCTGGGGCGCCTCAAGGGCTAGGGCCCGGCGGGAAAGAACAAGAACATGGACCTCATGACCCTCGCCTGCATCGCCGCCTTCGCCCCGCTCGCGGGCTCCGTCCTCGCCGGCATCCTCGGTCCGAAGCTGGGACGGGCCTTCGCGCACTGGTCGGCGATCCTCTCGGTGGCGGCGTCGTTCGCCGCCTCGCTCGCGGTCCTCGCCCAGGTGTGGCACGGCGCGCGGCTCGACGAGGCGCTCTACACGTGGATCGCCGGCCCCGGCTTCGAGATGAAGGTGGGCTTCCTCCTCGACCGGCTCACCGTGACGATGATGGCGGTGGTCACGTTCGTGTCGCTCATGGTGCACGTCTACACCGTGGGCTACATGGCCGACGACCCGGGCTACCAGCGCTTCTTCGCCTACACGGCGCTCTTCACCTTCTCGATGATGATGCTGGTGATGGCGGACAACTTCCTCCAGCTCTTCTTCGGCTGGGAGGCGGTGGGCCTGGTGTCGTACCTGCTCATCGGCTTCTGGTACACGCGCCCGACGGCCATCTACGCGAACCTCAAGGCCTTCCTCGTGAACCGCGTGGGCGACTTCGGGTTCCTGATCGGGATCGCGGTCATCTTCACGGTCTTCGGCACGCTCGACTACGGCCCGGTGTTCGCCGCGGCGGGCAAGTTCGCGCAGGCCCAGGCGAGCGTGGAGCTCATCCCGGGGCTGCCCTGGTCGCTGTTGAGCCTCATCTGCGTGAGCCTCTTCGTGGGCGCCATGGGCAAGAGCGCCCAGTTCCCGCTGCACGTGTGGCTGCCGGACTCGATGGAGGGCCCCACGCCGATCTCCGCGCTGATCCACGCGGCGACCATGGTGACGGCGGGCATCTTCATGGTGGCGCGCATGTCGCCGCTGTTCGAGCTGTCGGAGACGGCGCGCTGGGTGGTGACCTGGGTCGGGTCGATCACCATGTTCTTCATGGCCCTGGTGGCCGTGGTGCAGTACGACATCAAGCGCGTCGTGGCCTACTCGACGCTCTCGCAGCTCGGATACATGACGGTCGCGCTCGGCGCCTCGGCCTACCCGGCGGCGATCTTCCACCTCGTCACCCACGCCTTCTTCAAGGCCGTGCTCTTCCTCGGGGCGGGCTCGGTCATCATCGCGCTGCACCACGAGCAGGACATGCGCCGCATGGGCGGGCTCGCGAAGTACATGCCGGTCACCTACGCGACGGTGCTCGTGGGAGCGCTCGCCAATGCCGGCATCCCGCCGTTCGCGGGATTCTTCTCCAAGGATTCCATCATCGACGCCCTCGCGATCTCCGAAGTGCCCGGGCACGCGTTCGCCTACGTGCTCGCGCTCGCGTCCGCGTACGTGGGCGCCCTCTACTCGTTCCGCCTCGTGTTCTTCGCCTTTCACGGCGAGGAGCGCTTCGCCGCGCACGGGCACGGGGAGCACGGCGCCGAGGAGCCGCATCACGAGGAGATGCACGGCAAGCCGCGCGAGTCGCCGTGGGTGGTCACGGTGCCGCTCGTGCTGCTCGCGATCCCCTCGGTCGTCGCCGGGGCGCTCCTCATCGGCCCGATGCTCTACGGCGGCTGGTTCGGCTCTTCCATCGCGCCCACCGGGACCATGGAGGAGATGGCGAAGGAGTTCCAGGGGTGGCTGCCGATGACGCTGCACGCGTTCGGGTCGGTCGCCCTCTGGCTCGCGCTCGCGGGGCTCGCCACGGCCTGGTATTTCTACATCGCGCGCCCCGACCTTCCGGCGCTCGTGAAGGCGCGGCTCGCCCCGCTCGCCACGGTGCTCGAGCGCAAGTACTACATCGACGACTTCAACGACTGGTTCTTCGCCGGCGGCATGCGGCGCCTGGGCACGGGCCTGTGGACCTGGGGGGACCGCACCGTGATCGACGGGATCATGGTGAACGGCACCGCGCGGCTGATCGGCTGGTTCGCGGGGGTCGCGCGGCGCCTGCAGACCGGGTTCATCTACCACTACGCGTTCACGATGATCTTCGGCCTGGTCGCCCTGCTCGGCTTCTTCTGGGTGTATCTCAGCCGGCTCTAGCCCCTTCCGACAAGAGAGAACAACGAGGCGATGCTCCAGGACCCCCTGCTCTCGCTGGCCATCTGGGTGCCGATCGCGTTCGGCATCGCGGTGCTCGCCGTCGCGGACGACCGCGCCCCGGCGCCGGCGCGGTGGACCGCGCTCGCGGGCTCGATCCTCGGGTTCGCGGTCTGCATCCCGCTGTGGGCCGGCTTCCGCCCGGTGGCCGACATGCAGTTCGTCGAGATGGCCCCGTGGATCGCCCGCTTCAACGTGAGCTACCACCTCGGCGTGGACGGCATCTCGATGCCGCTCATCCTGCTGAACAGCCTCATGACCGTGCTGGTGGTGGTCGCGCACTGGGAGGTGGTCACCGAGAAGGTCGGCCAGTACCTCGCCGCCTTCCTCATCATGTCGGGGCTCATCAACGGCACCTTCGCCGCGCTCGACGCCATCCTCTTCTACGTGTTCTTCGAGGGGATGCTGATCCCCATGTTCCTCATCATCGGCGTGTGGGGCGGGCCCAACCGCGTGTACGCGGCGGTCAAGTTCTTCCTGTACACGCTGCTGGGGTCGCTGCTGATGCTCGCCACGTTCATCTACCTCTACAGCGCGACCAACGGCAGCTTCGAGATCCTCGACTACCAGAAGCTCGCGCTCCCGATGGGGCCGCAGGTGCTGATCTTCCTCGCGATGTTCATGTCCTTCGCGGTGAAGGTGCCGATGTGGCCGGTGCACACGTGGCTGCCCGACGCGCACGTGGAGGCGCCCACGGGCGGCTCGGTGATCCTCGCGGCGATCACGCTCAAGATCGGCGGCTACGGGTTCCTGCGCTTCAACCTGCCGATCGCTCCCGACGCCTCGCACGCGCTCGCGGGCTTCATGATCGCGCTGTCGCTGGTGGCGATCGTCTACATCGGGCTGGTGGCGCTGGTGCAGGCGGACATGAAGAAGCTGATCGCCTACTCGTCGATCGCGCACATGGGCTTCGTCACCCTCGGCTTCTTCATCTTCACCGCCGACGGGATGCTGGGAGGGCTCGTGCAGATGATCTCCCACGGGTTCGTGTCGGCCGCGCTCTTCCTGTGCGTGGGCGTGCTCTACGACCGCATCCACTCGCGCCAGATCTCCGACTACGGCGGGGTCGCGAACACGATGCCGGTCTTCGCCGCCTTCTTCGTGCTCTTCGCGATGGCGAACTCGGGCCTGCCCGGCACGAGCGGCTTCGTGGGCGAGTTCCTCGTGATCCTGGGCACGATGAAGGTGAGCTTCTGGTACACGTTCCTCGCGGCCACCACCCTCGTCACGGGCGCGGCCTACACGCTGTGGATGGTGAAGCGCGTGGTGTACGGGGCCGTGGCGAGCCCGAAGGTGGCGGCGCTGCGCGACGTGGGCGCTCGCGAGCTCGTCTTCCTCGTGATCCTCGCCGTCGCGGTGCTCGCCCTCGGCGTCTACCCGAAACCGCTCGCCGACGTGGCGAGCCCCACGCTCCAGCAGCTGCTCCGGCACGTGGAGCAGGGCAAGGCCGGCTGAGGGCCCCGACATGACCACCGCCACCTTCTCGCTCGCCACCGTCGCGCCCGCCCTGCCGGAAATCGTGCTGCTCGTGCTCGCCTCGGCCCTGCTCGTCGCGGACCTGTTCCTCAAGGGCGGGGCCGCGCGCCGCGCCACCTACTGGCTCGCCCAGGCCTCGCTCGCCGCCACCGTCGCGGCCGTCCTCGCGCAGGTGGGCGAGCCGGCGGCGGTCACCTTCCACGGCATGTACGTGGCGGACCTGCTCGCCCAGGTGCTCAAGGTGGCCGCGCTCGTCGCCGTGATGGCCACGCTCTTCATGAGCCGCACGTACCTGGAGCTGCGGGGGCTCCTCACCGGCGAGTTCCTCTGCCTCGCGCTCTTCGGCGCGCTGGGCATGATGGTGATGATCTCCGCGCACCACTTCATCACGCTCTACCTGGGGCTCGAGCTCATGGCGCTGTCGCAGTACGCCATGGTCGGCCTCGAGCGCGACTCGCCGCGCGCTACCGAGGCCGCGATGAAGTACTTCATCCTCGGGGCGCTTGCTTCGGGGCTGCTGCTGTACGGGATGTCGATGCTCTACGGGGCCACGGGCTCCCTCGAGCTCACGCGCGTCGCCTACGCGATCGAGCGCGGCAGCGCGCACGCGCTCCTCGGCGCCTTCGGGCTGGTCTTCGTGGTGGCGGGCATCGCCTTCAAGCTGGGCGCGGCGCCCTTCCACATGTGGATCCCCGACGTCTACCACGGCGCGGCCACGCCCACGACGCTCTACATCGGCGCGGCCCCCAAGCTCGCGGCGCTCGGCTTCGTCCTGCGCCTGCTCGCCGTGGGGCTGCAGGGCATGAGCGCGGACTGGCAGCAGATGCTGGTCGCACTCGCCGTGGTCTCGCTCCTCGTGGGCAACGTGGTGGCGATCGCGCAGGCGAACCTCAAGCGCATGCTGGCCTACTCGACCATCGCCCACATGGGGTTCCTCCTCCTCGGGGTGATCGCCGGCAACGACGACGGCTATTCCGCCGCGCTCTTCTACGCGATCGCGTACGCGATCATGACGCTGGGCTCCTTCGGCATGATCCTGCTCCTGTCGCGCGCCGGGTTCGAGGCCGAGCGCATCGACGACTTCCGCGGGCTCAACCAGAGGTCGCGGTGGTACGCTTTCATGATGCTGGTGCTCATGTTCTCGCTCGCGGGCATCCCGCCCACCGCGGGCTTCTTCGCCAAGCTCTCGGTGCTCGAGGCCGTGCTCCAGGCCGGCTATACGTGGCTGGTCGTGTACGCGGTCCTGCTTTCGGTGGTGGGCGCCTTCTACTACCTGCGCATCGTGCGGCTCATGTACATGGAGGCCCCCGAGGGCGAGCTCACGCTCGACCCGCGGCGCGACGCGCGCTGGGTGCTCTCGGCCGCGGGGCTCGCCACGCTCGCCCTGGGCATCGTGCCGGCGCCGCTCCTGGACCTGTGCATGCGCGCGATCACGGCCTCGATGTGATGGCCGCGAAGCCGCCGGAGACCGGCGCCGACTTCACCGAGACCGAGGCTTCGACGCGCCTCGTCTTCGACGGGGGGCTCCTCAAGGTGCGCCGCGACGACGTGCGCCTGCCGGGCGGGGCGGCGAGCGTGCGCGAGTACGTGGTCCATCCCGGCGCGGTGGTCATGCTCGCGTTCCTCGACGCGGACACGATCCTGCTCGAGCGCCAGTACCGCTACCCGAAGCGGCGCCACTTCATCGAGCTGCCGGCCGGGAAGCTCGAGCCGGACGAGCCGCCGCTCGCGACCGCGAAGCGCGAGCTCGTCGAGGAATGCGGCTACGAGGCGGCGCGCTGGTGGCGCATCGCGAAGCTGGACCCCTGCGTGGGCTACTCGACCGAGGTGATCGAGCTCTGGGGCGCGGCGGAGCTCACGCACGTGGGCCACCGGCCCGACGACGGCGAGCACCTCGAGAGCTTCCCCGCGCGGCTCGCCGACGCCCTGCGCTGGGTCCGCGAGGGCGTCATCACGGACACGAAGACCGCGCTGGGCCTGCTGTGGTGGGCGCAATGGGGCCGATTCCCGACCTCCTGATCGTCGGCGGCGGCATCAACGGCGCCGGCATCGCGCGCGACGCCGCCGGCCGCGGGCTTTCCGTGACGCTCGTCGAGCGCGGCGACCTCGCCTCGGCGACGAGCTCGGCGAGCTCCAAGCTCGTCCACGGGGGCCTGCGCTACCTCGAGCAGTACGAGTTCGGGCTCGTCCGCGAGGCGCTGCGCGAGCGCGAAGTGCTCCTGCGCCTCGCCCCGCACATCGTCCGCCCGCTCATGTTCGTGCTGCCCCACGCCCCCGGCATGCGGCCGGCGTGGATGCTGGGCGCGGGCCTGTGGCTCTACGACCACCTGGGCGGGCGCATCACGCTGCCGGGCTCCAAGGCCGTGCGCTTTCCCCACGCGGAGTGGAGCGCGGGCCTGAAGGGCGAGTTCCGCTCGGGCTACGTGTACTCCGACTGCCGCGTGGACGACGCGCGCCTCACGGTCCTCAACGCGGTGGCCGCGCGGGAGAAAGGCGCCACGGTGCTCACGCGCACGCGCTTCGCCCGCGCCCGCCGCGTGGACGGCGTCTGGGAGGCGACCCTGGAGCCCGAGGGCGCGGCGCCGGTCACGCTGCGTGCCCGCGCCCTCGTGAACGCGGCCGGGCCCTGGGTCGTCGACGCGCTGGGCTGCATCGAGGGCGAGCGCATCGCGGACCGCGTGCGCCTGGTGAAGGGCAGCCACGTGGTCGTGCCCAAGGTGCACTCGCAGGGGCACGCCTACATCCTCCAGAATCCCGACGGCCGCGTCGTGTTCGTGATCCCCTACGAGAACCGCTTCAGCCTCATCGGCACCACCGACGTGGCGGTGGAGCGGCTCGAGGACTCGTGGCGCATCTCGCCCGAGGAGACGCGCTACCTGCTCGAGGCGGCGAACCGCTTCCTCGCCCGGCCGCTCGCCGAGTCCGACGTGGTCTGGAGCTACGCGGGCGTCCGCCCGCTCTACGACGACGGCTCGCGCGACCCCTCGAAGGTGACGCGCGAGTACGTGATCAAGCTCGACCGCGGGCCCGGCGGCGGGGAGGCGCCGTTGCTCACGATCTTCGGCGGCAAGATCACGACCTACCGCTCGCTCGCGGAAGAGGCGCTCGCGAAGCTCGAGCCGCTCTTCCCCGGCGCGAAGGGCCCGTGGACCGCCGGCGAGGTCCTGCCGGGCGGCGACGTCGGGCACTTCAACGCCTTCCGCGACGCGATGCACGCGGAGTACGACCGCCTGGGGCGCCGGCTCGTCGAGGGGGTCGTGCGCCGCCACGGCAGCCGCACGTCCCGCGTGCTGGGCGAGGCGCGCTCGCTCGCGGACCTCGGCCGGCACTTCGGCGCGGGCCTCACGGAGCGCGAGGTGGAGTACCTCGTCGCCGAGGAGTGGGCCGCGAGGGCCGAGGACGTGCTGTGGCGGCGCACGAAGTGCGGGCTGCACATGGACGAGGCGGAGCGCGCGGCGGTGGACGCCTTCCTGCGGCGATGAGGCCCCTCGCGGAGTTCCCGCGCGCCGCCCGCGCGGCGGTGCGCGCGGTGCTCACCGACATCGACGACACGCTCACGACCGACGGGCGGCTGCACGCCGCGGCCTTCGCCGCGCTCGAGGGGCTGCGCGCGGCGGGGCTGCTCGTGGTGCCGGTCACCGGCCGCCCCGCCGGGTGGTGCGACCACATCGCGCGGATGTGGCCGGTGGACGCGGTCGTCGGAGAAAACGGGGCCTTCTGGTTCCGGCACGACGCGGCCGCCGGCAGGCTCGTGAAGCGCTACGTGATCGGGGATGCCGAGCGCGCGAGGCGCGCCGCGCGGCTGGGGCAGATCGCCGCGCGCGTCCTTCGGGAGGTGCCGGGCTGCGCGATCGCATCGGACCAGCCCTACCGCGAGGCCGACCTCGCCGTCGACTTCCGCGAGGACGTGGCCGAGCTTCCGCGCGCGGCGGTGGCGAGGATCGTCGCGATCATGGAGGAAGAGGGGCTCACCGCGAAGGTGAGCTCGATCCACGTGAACGGCTGGTTCGGGGGATACGACAAGCTTTCCACGACGCGCCTCATGCTTCGCGAGGACTTCGCGATCGACGCCTCGGCCGAGCGCGCGCGGCTCGTCTTCGTCGGGGATTCCCCCAACGATCAGCCGATGTTCGCGTTCTTTCCGAACGCGGTCGGCGTGGCGAACGTGCGCGACATGGCCGACCTGATGACGGCGTTCCCCGCGTGGGTGACGCCCTCGCGGGGCTCGGCCGGGTTCGCCGAGCTCGCCGCGCTCCTCCTCGCCGCCCGCTGATCCCCGCCGCGGGGAGCGGCGCTTCCCGCTAGCCGCTGGTGAGCGATCCCGCGGGGGCGGGCGCGAGCTTCGCCCAGCGGAAGACGACGCGCTGCCGCTCGCCTCCGATCGTAACGGGCTTGGTGAAGCTCCACGACTGCCAGCGCGTGGTCACCGTGTAGTAGCCCGGGGGCAGCTTCGCGAGGAAGTACGGTCCGTCCGTGCGGCCCGAGAAGACCACCTTCCCGGACACGTCGCGGATCACCACCGGGTTGTCGAAGCGCACGCTCGCGCCCGCGCGGTCCCTCTCCACGAACACCACCTCGAGCGGGAAGTCGTGCGCGACGCGCTTCACCGACTCGGCTTCCGCGGGCGATCTCCCGCCCGTGAGGTACTCGATGCCCGCGGAGGTGTGCCGCTCGGGTGGAAGGTGGGCGAGGTAGGCCCGCGGCACCGTCGCCGAGGCCGTCGTCGCCAGGGCGGCGCCCGCCGCCATGGCGCATGCGGTGAAGATCCTTCTCATGCATCGCCTCCTTTCGTCGTAGTCGCGACCCGGGCGCCGCCTCAGCCCAGGTCGATGGGCACGAAGAGCTGCCGGCCGTTGCGCTCGACGAGCAACGCCACGTGCTTGCCGCTCTTCTCGACCTGCCGGCGCAGCTCGCCCACCGAGCGCACCGCGCTGCCGTTGAGCGAGAGCACGACGTCGCCCGGCTGCACCCCGGCCTGGGCGGCCGCGCCGCTCACGTCCTCGACGAGGAGCCCGGGCTTGCCGTCGTTCTCCTGCATCTCCTCGGGGGAGAGCGGCCGCACCGTGAGCCCGAGGCGGTCGCCCGGGGTCTCGCCGGACGCGTTGGCCGCGAGGTTCCGGTCCGTTTCCTTGCCCGTGGCGACCGTGAGGGTCCTGTCGGCGTGGTCGCGCCAGACCTCCACCCTGGCCTTCTGGCCGGGCGGCGTGTTCGCCACGAGCAGCGGCAGGTCGGAGGAGCGCTCGATCGGGTTGCCGTTGTACTCGAGGATGATGTCGCCCACCTTGATGCCGCCCTTGGCGGCGGGGCTGTCCGGGTCGACGGAGGCGACGAGCGCGCCGCGCGGCCGGTCGAGGCCGAACGAGTCGGCGAGCGTGGCGTTCACCTCCTGGATGGTCACGCCGAGGTGCCCGCGCGTGACGTGCCCGGTCTTCATCAGCTGGTCCTTCACGTTCATCGCGACCTCGATGGGGATCGCGAAGGACAGGCCCTGGAAGCCGCCGGTGCGCGTGTAGATCTGCGAGTTGATCCCGATCACCTGGCCCTCCAGGTTGAAGAGCGGCCCCCCGGAGTTGCCGGGGTTCACGGGGACGTCGGTCTGGATGAAAGGCACGTAGGTGTCGCCCGGGAGCGAGCGCGACTTGGCGCTCACGATGCCCGCGGTCACCGAGTTCTCGAACCCGTAGGGCGACCCGATCGCCACCACCCACTGCCCGACCTGAGCGTCGCGCGAGTTGCCGATCTGCACCGTGGGCAGGCTCTTGGTGTCGATCTTGATGAGCGCGATGTCGCTCTCCTTGTCCGCGCCGATCACCTTCGCCCTGAACTCGCGCCGGTCGGTGAGGCGAACGTGCACCTGGGTCGCGTGGTCCACCACGTGCGCGTTGGTGAGGATGTAGCCGTCGGGGCTCACGATGAAGCCCGACCCCTCGCCGCGCATGGGGACGGTGCCCTGCTGGAACTGCCGGAAGCCGCGGAAGAACTGGTAGAGGGGGTCGTGGGGGTCCATTCCCGGGATCTCGATCGGGGGGCCTTCCGTGACCTTGCTGCTCTCCTCGACGGTGATGTTCACGACCGCGGGGCCGTAGCGCTTGACGAGGTCGGTGAATCCGGTGAGCGGCAGGCCCGAGGCGACGGGGCTCGCGGCCGGGGCGGCAAGGCCCGCGGCCAGCGCCGGCGCCACGGCGCCTGCGGCCGCCGCCGGCTGGGCATGGGCGACCGCGTAGGGGCCTTCGAGGTGGCCCCGCCAGGCCGCCACGCCCCCGGCGATGAGGCCCGCCGCGACCAGCGTGGCGATGAGGGTCTTCGATTTCATGGTTCCTCCGTTGGCAATGGTTGCGACGGCCGCGAGGGCCGATGCAGGCAGTCTGGACGGGGCCGCTTAAGGGGGACTTAAGGAAAGGACACGCGCACGCGCAGTCCGGTTCCCTGCGCGGGATCGAGCAGCTCCACCCGGCCGCGGTGGCGCTCGGCGATGCGCCGCACGATGGCGAGCCCGAGGCCGCTGCCGCCTTCCAGGCCGGACGCGCCGCGGTAGAAGCGGTCGAAGACCCGCGCGCGCTCGGGCGTCGGGATGCCGGGGCCGGTGTCCTCCACCTCGAGGACGGCCCGGTCGGCCTCGCGGCGCGCGCGCACCGTGACGCGGCCGGCGGGCGTGTAGCGGATCGCGTTGTCGACGAGGTTGTCGAACAGCGTGCGCAGCGCCTCGCGGTCGCCCGCGACCGGGACCGGCGCGGAGGCCTCCACGCCGAGCGCGAGGCCGCGCGCGGCGGCGGCGGGCTCCTGCGCGTGGGCCGCACCCTTCGCGAGCTCGGCGAGGTCCACGGTCGCCGCCGAATCGATCGGCACGTCCGGATCCTGGCGCGCGAGGGCGAGCAGCTGCTCGACCCCCCGCGCGGCGCGAGCGATGCCCTCGCGCAGCATCGCGTGGGCCTTGTCGCGCTCGGCCCCGTCGTGGGCGCGCTCGGCGAGCTGCAGCTGCAGGCGCAGCGCCGTGAGCGGCGTGCGCAGCTCGTGCGCGGCGTCGGCGATGAAGTCGCGCTGCTGCGCGAGCGCGTTCCCGAGCCGCGCGAGCAGGCCGTTCAGCGCTTCCACCAGGGGCTCGATCTCCCCGGGGATGCCGGCGCCGCGGAGGGGCTCAAGGGATTCGGGCGTGCGGCGCGCGACCGCCTGCGCCGCCGACTCGAGGAAGCGCAGCTCCCGTCCCACCAGCCGCCAGATGAGCAGGCCCATGAGGGGCAGCGCCACGAGGAACGGGATCAGCGTGCGCCAGGCCGCGGCGAGCGCGAGCCGGGCGCGCTCCGAGAGCGGCTGCGCCACCTGGATGGTGAGGCCGCGCTGCTGGATCGCGAACACCCGCCAGCGCCCCTCGGAGCCCTTCACGACGCTGAAGCCGATCTGCACGGCGCCGGGCACGTGCAGGCTCGGGTGCGAGTTGTACAGGCGCGTCCCGTCGGGCGCCCACACCTGGATCACGAAGTCGAACGCCTCCTCGCCCTGGAGCACCTCGGCGAGCTGGCTCGGCAGGTACGTCCGGTCGCGCAGCGTGAGCGCGAGCTGCCGCAGCTGGTAGTCGAAGAGCTCGTTCGCCTCGTCGCGCGCCTGGAAGAACACGACGGCGGCGGCGGCGAGCCCGCCCGCCAGCACGCTCGACAGCAGCCACACGAGCAGGCGCTTGCGGATCGACATCACCCGTCCTTCGCGAGGGCGTAGCCCAGGCCGCGCACGTTGCGGATGAGCGCCGGATCGAGCTTGCGGCGCAGCGCGTGGATGTGCACCTCGACCGCGTTGCTGCCGATCTCCTGGTCCCACCCGTAGAGCCGTTCCTCGAGCTGGGCGCGCGACAGGAACGCGCCGGGCCGGTCTGCGAGCGCCTCGAGCAGCGCGTACTCGCGCGCCGAGAGCGCCACCTCGCGGCCCTTCCAGCGCACCTGGCGCGCGGCCGTGTCGATCTCGAGCTCGCCCACGCGCAGCGCCGCGGTCGAGCGCCCCGCGCGCCGCCGCAGCACCGCGCGCACGCGGGCGGCGAGCTCGTCGAGGTCGAAGGGCTTCACGAGGTAGTCGTCGGCGCCCGCGTCCAGTCCCGCCACCCGGTCGGAGACCGCGTCGCGCGCCGTGATGACGAGCACGGGAACGTCGTTGCGGCGCAGCCGCAGGGTCCTCAGCACGGCGAGGCCGTCGCGCCGGGGCAGCCCCAGGTCGAGCAGCACCAGGTCGTAGACACCGTTCGCCGCGGCGGCCTCGGCCTGCGCGCCGTCGCGCACCCAGTCCACGACGTGCCCCTCCTGGCGCAGGCCCTCCCGCGCGGCCGCGCCGATCATGGCGTCGTCCTCGACGAGCAGCAGGCGCACGGCCCGTCCTTCGCTAGGCGGGCGCGCTCGCGCGCCCCCGCACCTCGAGCAGCTCGAGCAGCGCCTCCTGGCGGAAGGGCTTGGCGACGGTCGCGTCGAACCCGGCGGCGATCTTCGCGGCGTGGTACTGCGGCGAATGCTCGGTGCTCGCCGCGACGAGCAGCACCGCGTCGGCGTCGCGCGAGATGCGCAGCCGCAGCGACCGTGCCGCTTCCGGGCCGCCGAGCCCCTCGAGCCCGGTATCCGCGATCACGATGTCGTAGAAGTCCTGGTCGAGGGCCGCGTGGGCTTCGGCGAGGTCGTGCGCGACCACGACGCTGCAGTCGCGCCGCCCGAGGATGTGGGCGGCGAGGATCTGGCTGTCGCGGCTCGGGTCCACGAGCAGGAGCGTGGCGCCCTTGCGCTGCTCGCGCAGCGAGTGGCGCGTGA
The DNA here is from genome assembly GCA_035624355.1 of Usitatibacter sp. Lineage (GTDB taxonomy): Bacteria > Pseudomonadota > Gammaproteobacteria > Burkholderiales > Usitatibacteraceae > Usitatibacter. The sequence continues at coordinate 26,834 of DASPRQ010000046.1, forward strand.
CGAGCGTGGGCGTCTCGTCGGCGTCGACCGAGGCGCCGGTCACCGCGACGATCGCCTCGTCCAGCTGCCGCTCGTTGATCGGGTAGCGCATGTAGGCCGCGATGCCGTTCTCGCGGCAGGCGATGGCGTCCCCGGGCCTGCCGTCGCTCGCGAGCATCATCACGAGCGTCGAGGCGAGGCGCGGATGGTGGCGGATGCGGAAGGCGAGGAGGAACCCGTCCTGCACCGGCAGGCGGTTGGCGAGGACCACGAGCGGCACCGGGCTGCCTTCCTGGTCGAGGCGCTCGAGGAGCGCGAGCGCCATCGCGGCATTGTCGGCCTCGAGCGGGATCATCCGCGCCGCGCGCAACATCGCCGAGACGGCCAGGCGCTGCTCGGGGTCGGCGGAGACCACGAGCACGGTGAGCCCGACGAGGGAGACGTAGGTCGCGCGGCGCGGCGCGGGCGGGGCGCGCAGCACCGGGAAACCGATGCTGAACGCGTAGAGGGCATCCCCCGGCCGGGTCCCGAGCGCGAGCTCGCCGCCCATCGCCGCCACCATGAAGCGCGCCACCGCGACTCCCATGCCCGCGTCGCCCGCGTCGCCCGGCGCGGCGCCCGCGGCCGTCACCGCGAAGGAAAGCTGGATGCCCGACTCGGTCGTGTACTCGGGCGTGATCTGCAGCGCCACCTCGCTCCCGGGGGCGATCTCGAACGCGTTGGCAAGCAGGTTCTTCAGCACGAGCTGCAGGCGGACCACGTCGCCCTCGAGCGCGTCGCTCACGTCCTGCTCGACCTTGATGCGCAGCCGGCAGCCGCGCTCCTCGGCCGCGGGCACGAGGCGCGCGACGAGCTCGGCGATCGCGGCGCGCAGGCCGAAGCGCGCCTTGTTGAGCACCACGCCTCCCGAGAGCGCCGAGAAATCCACCAGGTCGCCGATGGCCGCCATCGCCGCCTCGGTGCTCGCGCGGATGGTGCCGAACTGCTCGACGATCGCCGGCTCCACCTCCATCTGCTGGGCGCGGATGGAAAGCGCCGAGAGGCCTTCGAGCGCCACCGAAAGCTCCTCGCCGATCCTGGAGATGACGGTCGCCTGCGCGGCGGCACCCTTCGCGGGCACCGGCGCGGCCTTCGCTTTCGTCGCCGCCTCGGAAGCCCTCGGCGCCCACACCGCCCCCGCGGGCTCTCCTTCGACCTCGATCGGCTGGCGCTCGAGGGTGAGGCTGCGGCCCCCCGCGAGCTTCACCGGCACGCTCGCCGCTTCGCGCGCGCGGCCCGCGAGGCGCTCGAGCGCCTTCGCGTCGACCAGGCGCGAGCGCGCGAGCACCTCGGCGACCGGAAGCCCCGTGAGCGACTGGGGCGCGCTGGCGAGCTCGAGCAGGCGGCAGAAGGCCTCGTTCGCGAGCTCCACGTCGCCACGCGCGGTCTCGATCATCAGCGCCTCGGGCACGGCCTCCGCGAGCGCGAGGAGCCGCCCGGTGAGCACGTTCAGCGCTTCCTCGGTCTCGCGCTGCGGCCCGATGTCCTCGAGCACGGCGATCACGCCCGCGGGCTTGCCGCGCGCGTCGGGCGCCGGCTGCAGCGCCGCCCGCACCCACGAGGCGCCTCCTTCCCCGGTTCGCGCGAGGAGGGCGGCCTCGACGACGGCGCCCGCGGCCTTGCCCTGGGCGACGCGCTCGAGGTTCTGCTGCAGGCGGCGCCGCTCGGCTGCGGCGAAGAGGTCGGCGAGCGGCGTGCCGGCGAGCTCCTCGCCCGCGCGGCCCGCGAGCCGAGCGAGCGCGGCGTTGGCGTAGGCGATGGAGCCCTTCGGGTCGGCCACCGCCACCGCGAGCCGCAGCGTCTCGACGATGCGCTTGAAGTCCTCGGTCTGCATGGCGGTCGCGCGGGCGCCTCAGCCCGCGGCGCCGGTCCTTCGGATGAGGCCGAGGAGGTGCGCGGTCGCGGGGTGCACCTCCTCGGGCGCGCCGCGCAACGCGGGCAGCACGCGCCCCGCGATCGACTTGCCGAGCTCCACGCCCCACTGGTCGAAGGGGTTGGTGCCCCACACCGTCGCCTCGACGAACACCTTGTGCTCGTAGATGGCGACGAGCGCTCCCAGGTGGTAGGCGTCGAGCGCGGGCAGCACGAAGGTCGTGCTCACGCGGTCGCCGGGGCAGGCGCGCCAGCTCTCGGCCCGGGCCACACCCGTCATGAGCGCCTCCGACTGCGCGCAGGCGTTCGCGAGGAGGATCTCGTGGTGCGCCCGATCGCCGCCCATGGGGCGGGCGACGACGATGAAGTCGCACGAGGCGCTCTCCGTCGCCTGGTGCAGCCACTGGTGGAAGGCGTGCTGCCCGGGCGTTCCCGTCCCGCCCCAGATCACGGGGCACGTCTGGAAATCGACGCTCGTGCCGTCCTGGGCGACGCGCTTGCCGTTCGATTCCATCTCGAGCTGCTGGAGGTAGGCGGGCAGGGCCTCGAGGCGCGAGGCGTAGGGCAGCACCGCGTGCGTCGGCATGCCGAGCGCGTCGCGGTTCCAGAGCCCCACGAGGCCGAGCAGCACGGGCACGTTGTGCTCGAACGGGGTCGAGCGGAACTCGAGGTCCGCGGCGTGCGCTCCCGCGAGCATCCGCTCGAAGGCCGGCATGCCCACGGCGATCGCCACCGGCAGCCCCACGGAGGACCACACCGAGTAGCGCCCGCCCACCCAGTCCGCGAAAGGAAAGACGTTGCATTCGGGCAGCCCCCATTCCACGGCGGAGCGCTCGTGGGCGGTGGCGGCGATCACGTGGCGCTCGAGGGCAGCGGGCCCGAGGGCCGCCTGCAGCCACGCGCGCGCCGCGGCGGCGTTGGCGAGCGTCTCCTGGGTGGCGAACGTCTTCGAGGCCACGACGACGAGCGTGGAGGCCGGGTCGAGGCCGCGCACCGCGTCGTCGAGCTCCGCCGGGTCGACGTTGGCGACGAAGCGCACCGCGGGGCCGTCGGCGTCGGCGCGCAGCGCCTCGATCGCGAGGCGCGGCCCGAGCGACGAGCCGCCGATCCCGAGCGCGAGCACGTGCGTGAAGCGCGCCCCGGTGGCGCCCTTCCATTGGCCTTCGCGCACCGCTTGCGAGAAGACGCGCATGCGCTCCCGGTGGCGCTGCACCTCGGGCAGCACGTCCGCGCCGTCCACGGCGATGTGCTCGTCGCCGCGCAGCGCCATGTGCAGCGCCGGCCGGTCCTCGGAGGCGTTGACCCGCTCGCCGCCGAAGAGCCGCTCGACGGCCGCGGCGACCCCGCGCTCGCGCGCGAGCGCCACGAGGAGCTCCACGGTCTCGCGCGTGAGCCGCTGCTTCGACAGGTCCACGGCGATGCCCGCGCAGCCCACCGTGAAGGCGGCGCCGCGCCCCGGATCGTCGCGCCACAGGTCGTCCACGCGCCGCGCGGCGAGCGCGTCGCGGTGCGCGAGCAGGGCCCGCCAGGCGGGCGACGAAGTGAAGGAAGTCATGCGCGAACCTGCGGACCTCGGGAAATTCTACCCCAGCGCCAACCCCGAGATTCCGAGCGCCATGCCGGCCGCGGCCACCAGGCGGCGCGTCGCGTCGCCTTCGCGCAGCAGGTGCGCCCCCATGAGCGCGGCGAAGAGGATCGAGACCTCGCGCGCCGGCGCCACGAGGCTCACCGGGGTGAACACCATCGCGGTGAGCACGAGGATGTAGGCGAGCGGCGACATCACGGCGATCGCGAGCACGGTGCCGCGTTGCTCGCGCCAGGCGCGCCACGCCGCCCCCGGCGCGCGCGCCCGGGTCCATGGCACGAGCAGCGCCGCGCGGAACGCGTTGCAGCCCCAGTCGTAAAGGAGCGGGGGCAGCAGCCATCCGGCCACGCTCGCCTTGTCCCAGACCGTGTAGCCCGCGATCGTGCAGCCGGTGAGGATCGCGAAGCCGATGGCGTGTCGCCCGCTGCCGCGGTGCCAGGAGAGGGGATTGCCCGCGAGCAGGATCGCGGAGGCGCCGATGAGGACCGCGCCGGCGAGCGCCAGGGGGCCGGGCCGCTCGCCGAGGACCGCGATCGCCACGACGATGGTGATGAGGGGCCCCGAGGCGCGCGCGAGCGGATACACGATCGAAAGGTCGCCCGAGCTGCGATAGGCGCGGTCGAGCAGCAGGAAGTACGCGCCGTGGATCGCGCCGCTCACCAGCATCAACGCGAGGTGGATCGGGTGGAACCGGTAGTCCTGGACCCACACGGCGACGCCGGTGATCGGAAGGTAGATCACGAGCGAGATCGCCGAGGCGGCCGTGACCACACCCGGGCCTCCGCCGCTGCGCTTCAGCAGGAAGTTCCAGCTCGCGTGCACGAAGGCCGCGAAGAGGACGAGCCCCAGGGCGAGCGCGCTCAAGGCTTGAGCAGGCGCAGCATGTCGAGGTACTGCACGTCCTCGGGAAGCACCGCGCCCAGGCGCAGGAGCCCGTCGACCATCACCGCGCCGGCGTCGAAGGTGAAATCGCCCGCGAGGATGTTGCCGATCACGTCCTCCACGCGGACCAGGCGGATCTCGCTCACCTCCGAGTCCTGGCTGGCGGGCTCGAACTCCGGAGGAAGCCAGAGGTCATGCACGAAGATGATCTCGCGATGCAGGCCCTCCGGAGCGGAATACTCGACGCGCACGGCGCCGAGGCAGTTCACGCCCTGCAGGAGCGAGGGCGCGATGCCCGCCTCCTCCCACGCCTCCTTGCGCAGCGTCTCGTCGGCGGTCATCCCCGCGGCGATGCGCCCGCCCACCAGGTTGTCCAGCTTGTCGGGGTCCACGCTCTTGTCGGGGCTGCGCCGCGCGATCCACGCGTGCGCGAGACCGCCCCGGCGCGTGAATCCGTTCGCGTGCGCCGCATAGCTCATCATCCCGAAGTGGCGGGTGGCCGCGCGCTCGATGCGCAGCAGCTCCGGGGCCGCGTAGTGGTGCGACACGCTCACCATCTCGTCGCGCCAGCCGAGGATCTCGCCTTCGCGCGCGAGGTCGCGCGTGACCCCGGCGAGCGCCTCGGTGCGCCCCGCGGGCGTGTCGGGTGTCGCGCGCAGCGTCACGTACGCGGTGCCCACCTCGAAGACGTGGGGCCAGCGGCGCAGCAGGTCGGCGAACGAGGGCCGCAGCCACCCCACGGGATGCTCCTTCACGTAGAAGGGCAGCATCGGCACCTCCCGTCCCGCGTGGGACGCGTGGGTGCAGGCGGCGCGGAGGAAGCCCAGCAGGTCGGCGTAGATGCGCGGTCTCATGGCCCGGGGACGTGGAGGACGCGGCGCCGCGGTCGAGGCGGGAGGGCGCGTTGACAAGTCTAAGCCAATTCCCCAGACTCCGCGCGCCATGAGAGCGCTCGTCCTCGGCGCCGGAGTGATCGGCACCGCGACCGCGTGGTACCTCGCCGCGCGCGGCCACGACGTGACGGTGGTCGATCGCCGCGAGGGTCCGGGGCTCGAGACCTCCTTCGCGAACGGCGGCCAGATCTCCGCGGGCCACGCCGAGCCGTGGGCCAACGCCGAGGCGCCGGCGAAGCTGCTGAAGTGGATCTGGCGCGACGACGCGCCGCTGCTCTTCCGCCTGCGCCCGGATCCGCGCCAGTGGGCCTGGGGCGCGCGCTTCCTCCTCGAGTGCCTGCCCTCGCGCACGCGGCGCAACATCGGCGAGCTCGTGAAGCTCGCCCTCTACAGCCGCGAGAGCCTGCGCGAGCTGCGCGCGGAAACCGGGATCCGCTACGACGAGCTCGCGCGCGGCATCCTGCACTACTACACCGAGCGGCGCGGCTTCGAGCAGGCAGTGCGCGCCGCCGCCGTGATGCGCGCCTACGGCCTGGAGCGCGACGTGAAGACGGTGGACGAGGCGGTGGCGATCGAGCCGGCGCTCGCGGCCGCGCGCGATCGCCTCGTGGGAGCCACCTACGTCGCCGGCGACGAGTCGGGCGACGCGTACCTCTTCACGTCGCGCCTCGCGAAGCTCGCCGAGGGGCGGGGTGTCGCGTTCGCGGGAAACCGCGAGGTCGTGCGCATCGCGCACGCGGGGGGCCGCGTCGAGGCCGTGGTCGTGCGCACGGCCGAGGGGGCCGAGGAAAGGCTCGCCGCGGACGCGTACGTGCTCGCGCTCGGGAGCTTCTCCCCGCTCGTCGCGCGCGACCTGGGCCTCGCGCTCCCCGTCTATCCCGCGAAGGGCTACTCGGCGACCGTCGCCGTCGCCGACCCCGCGCGCGCGCCCCGCACGAGCCTCACCGACGACGAGGCGAAGATCGTGATCTCGCGGCTCGGCGAGCGGCTGCGCATCGCCGGGACCGCGGAGCTCTCGGGCTACTCGGCGGCGCTCAACCCCGTGCGCTGCGAGGCGCTCGTGCGCCGCATGCGCGAGCTCTTCCCGGGCGCGGCCGACTACGATCGCCCGGCCTACTGGGCGGGTCTGAGGCCGTCCACGCCTTCGAACCTGCCGCTCGTAGGCCCCACGCGCTACGCCAATCTCTTCCTCAACACGGGACACGGCACGCTCGGCTGGACGCTCGCGTGCGGGTCGGGACGCGCGGTTGCGGATATCATCTCGGGGCACAAGCCCGGGGTGGACTTCGCCTTCACGGGCTGAGTATCGGGCCATGGTGACCATCGAGGACGTCGAAGCGGCGGCGAAGGTGATCGAGGGGCAGGTCGTCGAGACGCCGTGCCTCGCCTCGCGCACGCTCTCGGAGATCACCGGGGCGCGCATCCACCTCAAGTTCGAGAACCACCAGTTCACCGCCTCGTTCAAGGAGCGCGGCGCCCTCAACAAGCTCGCGTCCCTGCGCGGGGAGCAGGCCGCGAAGGGCGTGATCGCGTGCTCGGCGGGCAACCACGCGCAGGGCGTGGCCTACCACGCGCACCGGCTGGGCATCCCCGCGGTGATCGTGATGCCGCGCTACACGCCCTACGTGAAGGTCGAGCAGACCCAGCGCCACGGCGCGGAGGTGATCCTCGAGGGCGAGAACTTCGACGCCGCGAAGGACCACGCGCTCGCGCTCGCCGCCTCCCGGGGCCTCACGCTCGTGCATCCCTACGACGACGAGAAGGTCATCGCGGGCCAGGGCACGTGCGGCCTGGAGATGCTGCGCGCCTGCCCCGGGCTCGAGGTGCTCGTGGTCGCGATCGGCGGCGGAGGCCTCGTCTCGGGGATCTCGATCGCGGCGAAGGCGCTCAATCCCTCGATCGAGGTCGTGGGCGTGGAGATGGCGCGCTTCCCCGCGATGTACCACGCCCTGAAGGGCACGACGCCCGAGTTCGGCGCCTCGACCATCGCCGAGGGGATCGCGGTCAAGGAGCCGGGGCGCATCACGCGGGAGATCGTCGAGCGCAACGTCTCCGAGATCCTGCTCGTGGACGAGGGCGACGTCGAGGAGGCCATCGTGATGCTCCTCGAGATCGAGAAGACGGTGGTGGAGGGCGCGGGCGCCGCTCCGCTCGCCGCGGTGCTGGGCAACCCCGGGCGCTTCAAGGGACGCTCCGTGGGCCTCGTGCTCGGCGGCGGCAACATCGACCCCCTCGTGCTCTCGGAGATCATCGAGCGCGGGATGGTGCGCGCGGGGCGCCTCGCGCGGGTGCTGGTGGAGGTGCGCGACCTGCCCGGCTCGCTCGCGCGCGTGACCGCCTGCATCGCCGAGCAGAACGCCAACATCGAGGAGGTCCACCACCAGCGCGCCTTCACCTCGCTCGCGGTGCAGAACGCGGAGGTGGACCTCGTCGTCAAGACGCGCAGCCGCGAGCACGTGGCGCAGATCGTCGAGGCGCTCAGGCGCGCCGGCTTCAAGGCGCGCTCCCACCCCGTCGAGTGAGCCGGACGCCCGCGCGATGAGCCGCGCCCAGACGCTCATCCTGGCGCTTCTCGTCCTGCACCTGCTGCTGGGGGTGCTGTGCCTGCTCATCGCGCGCGGCGAGCACAAGTCGCCGGCGCTGCGCTGGTGGGGCTGGGGCCTCACCCTCTACGCCGCGGGCCTGCTCGCCACGATCCTCGGCGCCGCGGGTCTGCCGCGGGCCGCGACCAACGCGGCGGGCAACATCGTGATCGCGCTCTCGTCGGTGGCGTGCGCGCGCGGCGTCTACGCGCACACGCCCCTGCGGCTCGCCACCGGGTGGATCGGCGCCGGGCTCGCCGCGACGGCCCTGGCGCTCGTCGCGGCGAACCTCACGGGATGGAACGTGATGTACGTGAACGTGGCGGCGCCCACGGTGATCGCGGCGGTGCTCTTCGTCTTCGCCGCCGTCGCCGTCGCGGGGCAGGGGCCGCGCGACGCGCGCCAGGCCGCGCGCCTGCTCGCCGCGCTGCTGCTCCTGGCGGTGGCGACCTGGATCGCGCGCATCGCCGCGCTCCTGCTGGTGCCCGCAGGGCCGGGGGCGGCCGAGCGCATGGATCTCGTGGTCTCGCTCTTCGCGATCCTTCAGATGGTGAACGGCGTGGCGGCCACGCTCGCGCTCATCTGGATCGACGTGCGCCTCATGCAGGCGGAGCTCGCGCGGGTGGCGCACACCGACGCGCTCACGGGGCTGCCCAACCGCCGCGCCGCGCGCCAGCGCTTCGGGGAAGAGACCTCGAGGGCGACGCGCGCCGGCCGCGGGTTCGCCATGGCGATCTTCGACATCGACCACTTCAAGCAGGTGAACGACCGCCACGGCCACGCGGTCGGCGACGAGGTGCTCAGGGGCGTCGCCGACGCGCTCGCCTCCTCCAAGCGGGGCGAGGACGTGCTGGCGCGCATCGGCGGCGAGGAATTCCTCGTCCTGCTGGCGGAGCAGGGCGCCGACGGGGCGCGGGATGCCGCCGAGCGGCTGCGCCGCGCGGCGGGCGAGGCCGAAGTGCGCGCCGGGGACCAGGCGGTGCACGTCACGCTGAGCGGCGGCGTGGCGCTCTTTCCCTCCGACGGCGCCGACTGGGACCACCTCTTCGCCGCCGCGGACCGGCGCCTGTACGCGGCGAAACGCGACGGGCGCGACCGGCTCGAGGCGCGCGGCTAGCGCACCACCCCACGCCCATGATCTCCTTCGTCGTTCCCGCCTACAACGAGGAGCGCTACCTCGGCGCGACGCTCGAGTCGATCCACGGGGCGGCGTGCGCGACGGGCGAGCCCTACGAGATCGTCGTCGCCGACGACGGCTCGACCGACGCCACGGCCGCGATCGCCGAGGCGGGAGGGGCGCGCGTGGCGCGCGCCGGGAAGCGCCAGATCGCCGCGGCGCGCAACGCCGGCGCGCGCGCCTCCACGGGCGAATTCCTGGTCTTCGTCGACGCCGACACGCGCATCGACGCCGCGGTCGTCGCCGAGGCGCTCGCGGCGCTGCGCTCGGACGCCGTGGGCGGAGGCGCCCCGGTGCGGATGGAGCCGTCGCCCCGCTGGGTCACGATCTTCATGAGGGCCTTCGTGCCGCTGTACTTCGGGCTCGCCCGCTGGGCCGCGGGGTGCTTCCTCTTCTGCACGCGAGCGGCGTTCGAGTCGGCCGGCGGCTTCGACGAGCGCTATTACGCGAGCGAGGAGATCGGCCTTTCCCGGGCGCTCAAGCGCCAGGGGCGGTTCGTGATCCTGAAGGACTTCGTCACGAGCTCGTCGCGCAAGCTCGAGGGGCGCACGCCGATGGACGTCCTCGTGATGTTCCTGCGGCTCGTCGCCGGCGGCCGCGCGGGCCTCATGCGGCGCACGGGCGCCACCGCGTTCTGGTATCCCGAGCGCCGCTGAGGCTTCAGCCGCTGCGCGGCACGCGCCCGCGGATCGGGTAGGAGGGGTCGTTGTAGCCGGGCGTGGAGGGATGGCCCGGCTTCACCAGCGAATCGACGAACGCCTCGTCCTCGGCGTCGAAGGGCTTCCCGATCGCCGCGACATAGTCGTTCCACTGCTCGAGGGTGCGCGGGCCGCCGATCACGCTCGTGACGATCCGGTTGTTCAGCACCCAGTTGATCGCGAAATGCCCGGGCGTGAGGCCCTTCCTCTCCGCGTGCGCCTTGATCTTCTGCGCGATCTCGAGGGACTCGGCGCGGAACTCCGTCTCCATGATCCGCCGGTCCCTGCGGCCCGCGCGCGTGCCCGCCTCGGGCTCCGCCCCCGGCTTGTACTTGCCGGTGAGGACGCCCCTCGCGACCGGGCTGTAGGGCACGACGCCCAGCCCGTGGTGCGCGCACGCGGGCAGGATCTCGTTCTCCGGCAGACGGTTGAGCAGGTTGTAGTACGGCTGCGAGGCGACGGGGCGCGGCAGCCCCAGGCGGATGCAGGTGTTCACGAGCTCGGCCGTGCGCCAGCCGCGGTAGTTCGAGACGCCGAAGTAACGGACCTTGCCGGCCGCGAGGAGATCCGCCATCGCACGCACCGTCTCCTCGAGCGGGACGAGCTCGTGGTCGCGGTGCAGGTAGTAGAGGTCGACGTAGCCGGTGCCGAGGCGCCCGAGGCTCTCGTCGATCGCGGTCATGATCCACTTGCGCCCGGTGCCGCGCCGGTTCGGGTCCTCGCCCATGGGGTTGCCCACCTTCGAGGCGAGCACCCAGCGGTCGCGGTCCTGCGCGACGAGGCGTCCGACGATGCGCTCGCACTCGCCCTTCGAGTACACGTCGGCGGTGTCGATGAAGTTCACGCCGGCCTCGCGCGCCGCGGCGACGATGCGCGCGGCCTCGTGCGCGTCGGTGCGGTCGCCGAACATCATCGTGCCGAGGCAGAGCGGCGAGACCTTGAGCCCGCTCGACCCGAGGCTGCGGTATTCCATCGTCATGCCTGCGTCCCCCCGAGCGCCGCGATCAGGTGCAAGCCGGAACGGATGCCGGCGAGGTAGAGCGACACCTTCGTGCTCTCGTTGGGCGCGTGGTTGTTCTCGTCGTAGGGCGCGAGCGGCACGACGATCGAGGGCAGGGCGAGCAGGCGCGTGAAGACGAAGTCGGGCGTCGTGCCGCCGAGCGAAGGCACGACGAGCGGCTCGCGCCCGAAGCCGCGCGCGACCGCCTCCTTCACGAGCGGCACGAGGGGATGGTCGATGGGCGTGCGCGAGGCGGGCGTCGCCTTCGTGCCGCGGATCTCGATGCCGCCGTAGCCGCGCCGCGCGGCGAAGTCGCGGATCGCCGCGAGCACGGCCCCGGGATCCTGGCCGCCCACGAGGCGCACGTCGGCCTTCGCGACGGCCTCCTTGTAGATGATGGTCTTCTGGCCCGGCCCCGTATAGCCGGAGGCGAATCCCGAGACGTTGAAGGCGGGCCGCAGCATCAGGCGCTCGTGGAAGAGTGCGTCGTCCGCGCCCGTCGTGGGCTCCACGCCCACGCTCTCGCGGAACCCGGCGCGGTCGACCGGAAGTCCCCGCACCGCGGCGAGGTCCGTTTCCGCCACGCGCACGTCGGCGTATCCGGCGCCGGGCACGGCGAGGCGCCCGTCGCGGTCCACCATCTGGGCGAGCAGGTGGATGAGGTCGAGGGTGGGATTGGGCGCCACGCCGCCGAAGTTGCCGGAGTGGAGGTTCCGCGCCGCGCCCTTCGCGACGAGCTCGAGGCCGAGCATGCCGCGCACGCCCATCAGCAGCACCGGCTGGTCGTTCGGGAACATCGGCCCGTCGGAGTAGCAGCACAGGTCCGCGCCGAGGCGCGCGCGGTTGGCCTCGACGAATGCCGGCAGCGGCGCGCTGCCCGTCTCCTCGTCGCCCTCGAGGATCACCTTCACGCGGATCGGCAGCTCGCCGTGCAGCTCGCGCCACAGCGCGACGGCGTGCAGCATCGCGAGGTGCTGGCCCTTGTTGTCGCCGGTGCCGCGGCCCCACACGCGGTCGCCCTCGACCACGGGCTCGAAGGGCCGCGTGCGCCAGCCCTCCTGCCTCTCGTCGGCGGGATAGACGTCGTAGTGGCCGTAGAGCAGCCACGTGCGCCGCGCATGCGCGGGCCCGATCTCGGCGTAGACGATGGGATGGCTCGCCGTTTCGTGCACCTCGACCGCGAAGCGCCAGCCCTCGAGGCGCCGGCGCAGGAACGCGACCTGGTCGCCGATCCCTTCGCCGGTGAGGCTCACCGAGGCGATGCGCACCGATTCGAGCAGCGTGTCGACCAGGGCGCGGGAGCGCCGCTCCACCGCATCCGCGATCCGCGTGTCCATCCCGGTTTCCTTCCTGGAGGGAGGGATGGTACTCGAAGAACGGCAAGGGATGGGCTCGGTCCTGTAGCATGGAGCGCAGGATCCGCGGGGAGCCGCATGGAAGACGTCGTCCTCACCAGCACGCTCACCTGCCCGAATTGCGGTCTCCGCAAGGAGGAGACGATGCCGACGGGTGCCTGCCAGTACCTCTACGAGTGCGCCGGTTGCGGAAGCTTGCTCGAGGCGAAGCCGGGGGACTGCTGCGTATTCTGCTCGTACGGCTCGGTGAAGTGCCCGCCGATGCAGCGAGCGAGCCGCCACCCCTGATCCGCCGAAATGAAAAGGCCCCGGGATCGGGGCCTTCGCAGCGCCGCTCGCGAGGCCGTTCTACGCGAACTGGCGGTTCAGCTCCTCGTAGCGCATCTGGATTTCGGGGGGCGCGCGTCCCTCGAGCTTCTTGCCCAGCATCTCCTGGTGCAGCTTCATCTCGGCGCTCCACTGCGAGGGATCCACCGCGGTGGCGGCCTTCAAGCGCTCGGGACCGAAGCTCTCGAGCCCGGCCATGTCCAGCGCCGCGGGCACGTGCCCGAGCGGCGTCTCCTTCGCCCCGGCCTTGCCCTCGACGCGCTCCACGATCCACTTGAGCACGCGCATGTTCTCGCCGTAGCCCGGCCAGATGAACTTGCCGTTCGCGTCCTTGCGGAACCAGTTCACGAGGTAGATCCGCGGGGGGCTCGCGAGCTTCTTCCCGAACGCGAGCCAGTGCGCGAAGTAGTCCGACATGTTGTAGCCGCAGAACGCGATCATGGCGAACGGGTCGCGCCGCACCACGCCCACCTGGCCGGTGATCGCGGCGGTGGTCTCGGAGCCGAGCGTGGCCGCCATGTACACGCCGTCGCTCCAGCTGCGCGCCTCCGTGACGAGCGGGATCGTGGTCGAGCGCCGTCCGCCGAAGACGAACGCGTCGATCGGCACGCCGTCGGGGTTGTCCCAATGTGCGTCGAGAGAGGGCACCCGCGTCATGGAAACGGTGAAGCGCGCGTTGGGGTGCGCCGCGGGCCGGCCGCAGCCCGGCGTCCACTCCCGGCCGGTCCAGTCGGTGAGCTTCGGCGGAGGCTCCTTCGTCATGCCTTCCCACCACACGTCGCCCTCGGGCGTGAGCGCGACGTTGGTGAAGAGGGTGTCGGCCTTGATGGCCTCCATGCAGTTCGGGTTGGTGTCGTACCCGGTGCCGGGCGCCACGCCGAACATGCCGGCCTCGGGATTGATCGCGTAGAGCTTGCCGTCCTTGTGCGGCTTGATCCACGCGATGTCGTCGCCGATGGTGGTGACCTTCCAGCCCTTGAAGGCCGGCGGCGGGATGAGCATCGCGAAGTTGGTCTTGCCGCACGCGCTGGGGAAGGCCGCGGTCACATAGTGCTTGCGGCCCTCGGGCGATTCGACGCCCAGGATCAGCATGTGCTCGGCGAGCCAGCCCTCCTCGCGCCCCATCACCGAGGCGATGCGCAGCGCCATGCACTTCTTGCCGAGCAGCGCGTTGCCGCCGTAGCCGGAGCCGAAGGACATGATCTCCTTCGTCTCGGGGAAGTGCACGATGTACTTGTGCTCCTTGTTGCACGGCCACGGCACGTCCTTCTCGCCGGGCGCGAGCGGCGCGCCCACCGAGTGCAGGCACGGCACGAAATCGCCGTCGCCCAGCACGTCGAGCACCTTGCGCCCGATGCGCGTCATGATCCGCATGCTCACGGCGACGTACGCCGAGTCCGAGATCTCCACGCCGATCTGGGAGATGTGCGAGCCGAGCGGCCCCATGCTGAAGGGCACCACGTACATCGTGCGCCCGCGCATGCAGCCGGCGAAGAGGCCCTCGAGCGTCGCCCGCATCTCGCCGGGATCGACCCAGTTGTTGGTCGGCCCCGCCCCGTCCCGGGTGCGCGAGCAGATGAAGGTGCGGTCCTCGACGCGCGCGACGTCCGAGGGATCGGATCGCGCGAGGTAGCAATCGGGGCGCAGCTTCGGGTTCAGCTCGAGGAAGGTTCCCGCCGCGACGAGCTCGGCGCAGAGCCGCTCGTACTCCGCGTCGGAGCCGTCGCACCAGTGGATGCGATCCGGCCGGGTGAGGGCGGCCACGTCCTCGACCCACTTCAGCAGCCTGGCATTGCGGGCAGGGGCGGCGCCGGTGACTGGCGCGGCTTGTGCATGCATTCTCGACTCCTCCGTGCGGGGGCCGGCCCTTCGATGTCGGGATCGGTCCTGTCGAACGTCGATTATCTCCGAAATCGGGGACGGACCCCGATCGGGGCCTGCCCCCTCTTACTTCCCGTAAGTCCTGAACTTCTCGACGACCCGGGCCATTTCGACCGCGTCGAGCAGCACCGGTTCGCCGGCCTGGAGCGCCTGCCAGTACAGGCGCGCGAGCGCTTCCACCTTCTCGGCGAGCTCCACCGCGTCCTCGAGCGTGGCGCCGAAGGCGACCAGCCCGTGGTTGGCGAGCAGGCACGCCCGGCGGTCCTCGAGGGCGGCGAGCGCGCGGTCCGAAAGATCCTGCGTGCCGAAGGTCGCGTAGCCGGCGCAGCGGATGTCGGCCCCGCCGGCGAAGGCCACCTCGTAGTGGAACGCCGGGATGCCGCGGCGCAGGCACGCGAGCGTGGTCGCGTAGGGCGAGTGGGTGTGCGCGACGGCCTGCGCCTCGGCGTGTCGCCGGTAGACGTCGCGGTGCAGCCGCCATTCCGAGGAGGGCGCGCGGGCGCCGTGGAATCCGTCGGCGGCGTCGACGTGGACGATGTCGGCGGGGCGCAGGCGCTCGTAGGCGAGCCCCGTGGGCGTCACGAGGAAGCCGCCGTCCCAGCGCCGGCTGAGGTTGCCCGAGCGCCCGGGATTGAGCCCGAGCGCCGCGAGCCGTTGCGCCCCGGCGACGAGGCCTTCGCGCGCCTCGCGCTCAGCGGTCTTCACGCGCCCGAGGCCCGGCGCCGCGGCGCCTCCGGCCGCAGCTTCGCGAGCTCCTGCTGCGTCGCCGCGACGAGCCCTCGCTCCGTGATGAGGCCCGTCACGAGCTCGGCGGGCGTCACGTCGAAGGCGGGGTTCGCGACGGCGGTCGCGCCGGCGGCGATCGTCACCTCGGCGAAGCGGCCCTCGGGGTCGAGGCCGCGCACGGTGCGCACCTCGTCCTCGGCGCGCTCCTCGATGGGAATCTCCGTCATCGCGTCCTCGATCCCCCAGTCGATCGTGGGCGTGGGCACCGCCGCGTAGAACGGCACGCCGTTCGCTTTCGCCGCGAGCGCCTTGAGGTAGGTGCCGATCTTGTTGCACACGTCGCCGCGCCGCGACACGCGGTCGGCGCCCACCAGGACGAGGTCGACCTTCCCGCGCTGCATGAGGTGGCCGCCCGCGTTGTCCACGACGAGCGTGTGCGGCACGCCCGCGCTCGCCAGCTCCCACGCGGTCAGCAGCCCCTGGTTGCGCGGGCGCGTTTCGTCCACCCACACGTGGACGGGAATGCCGCGCTCGTGCGCCATGAAGAGGGGCGCCGTGACGGTGCCCCAGTCCACGGTCGCGATCCAGCCCGCGTTGCAGTGGGTGAGGATGTTGATCGTCCTCGCGCGCTTCGCGTGCTCGCGCTCGAGGATCGCGAGGCCGTGGCGGCCGATGGATTCGTTGAGCGCCACGTCCTCGTCGGCGATGGCCTGCGCCTCGGCCCACGCGGCCTGGGCGCGCCCGGCAAGCGCGATCGGGGCGAGCCGCTCGCGCATGCGCCCGACGGCCCAGGCGAGGTTCACGGCGGTGGGGCGCGTCGCGCGCAGCTCCCGCGAGGCGCGATCGATGGATTCGTCGGAAGGATCGCGCGCGACGGCGAGGGCCACGCCGAACGCGGCCGCCACGCCGATGAGCGGGGCTCCCCGCACGCGCATGGCGAGGATCGCCTCGGCCATCGCGTCCGCCGAGGCGATGGTGCGCGTCTCGAACACGTGCGGCAGGCGCGTCTGGTCGATGATGTGCACCGCGCCCGATGCCGCGTCGGCCCAGAGGCTGCGATAATGTCGATCGCCCACTTTCATGGTCCGGATTCTAGCCTTCCTGGCCCTCGCGCTCTCCGGCTGCGCCGCCGTCGCGCCGGTGGCGAGAGGTCGCCGCGCGACTGCGCCCCGGAGGCCCGCGCGCTCGCCGAGGGCCCCCCTGAAAATGGCGCGCCGCGAGCCCATTTCCGGTAAAATCCAGCTTTACCAGCGCGAGGTTCGCACATGACCAAGTACGTCTTCGTGACCGGCGGCGTGGTCTCCTCGCTGGGGAAGGGCATCGCCGCCGCCTCCCTCGCCGCGATCCTCGAGTCGCGCAAGATCAAGGTCTCCCTCGTCAAGCTCGATCCCTACATCAACGTCGACCCCGGCACGATGTCGCCGTTCCAGCACGGCGAGGTGTTCGTGACCGAGGATGGCGCCGAAACCGACCTCGACCTCGGCCATTACGAGCGGTTCATTTCCGCGAAGATGACCAAGGCCAACAACTTCACCACGGGCCAGATCTACGAGCGGGTGATCAACAAGGAGCGCCGGGGCGACTACCTGGGCGGCACCGTGCAGGTGATCCCCCACATCACCGACGAGATCAAGGCCTCGGTGAAGGCCGCCTGCCGCAACGCCGACGTGGGCATCATCGAGATCGGCGGCACCGTGGGCGACATCGAGTCGCTGCCCTTCCTCGAGGCGATCCGGCAGATGGGCATCGAGGAGGGGCGCACCAACACCTGCTACATCCACCTCACGCTGGTCCCGCACCTCGCGAGCGTGGGCGAGATCAAGACCAAGCCCACCCAGCACTCGGTGAAGGAGCTGCGCGGCATCGGCATCCAGCCCGACATCCTGATGTGCCGCTCCGAGATGCCGATCCCCGAGGAGGAGCGGCGCAAGATCGCGCTCTTCACGAACGTGGACGTGCGCTCGGTGATCTCGGCCTACGACGTCGATTCCATCTACAAGATCCCCGTGGCGCTGCACAAGCAGGGCCTGGACGAGATCGTCTGCCGCAAGCTCGACCTCGCCGCCTATCCCGCCGACCTCACGATGTGGGAGAAGATCGTCGACGCGCTCGACCACCCCGAGCACCAGGTCGACATCGCGATGGTGGGCAAGTACGTGGACCTGCAGGACTCGTACAAGTCGCTCTCGGAAGCGCTGGTGCACGCGGGCATCCACACGCGCACCCAGGTGAAGATCCACTACGTGGACTCCGAGCAGATCGAGGCGCAGGGCGTCGAGATCCTGAGCGACATGGACGCGGTCCTCGTCCCGGGCGGGTTCGGCAAGCGCGGCATCGAGGGCAAGATCGCCGCGGTGCGCTACGCCCGCGAAAGCAAGGTTCCCTACCTCGGCATCTGCCTCGGCATGCAGATCGCCGCCATCGAGATCGCGCGCGACAAGTGCGGGCTCGAGGGCGCCAACTCGACGGAGTTCGACCCCGACACGCCGCACCCCGTGATCGCGCTGATCACCGAGTGGCAGGACCGCGACGGGCGCGTGGAGCGGCGCGACACGCAGTCGAACCTCGGCGGGACCATGCGCCTGGGCGCGCAGCCGTGCACCGTGAGGAAGGGCACGCTCGCCTACCGGATCTACGGCCGCGAGACGGTCGCGGAGCGCCATCGCCACCGCTACGAGGTGAACAACCACTACGTGCCGCGGCTCGAGGCCGCGGGACTCGTCGTGGGCGCCAAGACCAAGGCCGAGGACCTCACCGAGATGGTCGAGCTCGCCGACCATCCCTGGTTCTTCGGTTGCCAGTACCACCCGGAATTCACCTCCACCCCGCGCGAGGGGCACCCGCTGTTCATCTCGTTCGTGAGGGCCGCGCTCGACCGGCGCCGGCAGCGCGTGCCCGAGCCGGGGCTCAAGGTGATCGGCGGCTCGGCCGCCTGAGCTTCTCCCTCTGCTTTGGGAGGGGGCCCGCGCTTGCGAGTGACGCGACCCAAAGATCTTGGGAACGCAGATGAACGCCGATGAACCCAACGCAAACGAACGCAGATAGGGCAGGGTAGAGATTGAAGCTGTGCGGATTCGAGGTCGGGCTGGACAAGCCCTTGTTCCTGATAGCGGGCCCGTGCGTCGTCGAGAGCGAGCAGCTCCAGACGGACGTGGCCGGCCGGCTCAAGGAGATCACGGCCGAGCTCGCGATCCCCTTCATCTTCAAGTCCTCCTACGACAAGGCGAACCGCAGCTCCGGGACGTCGTTCCGGGGGCTGGGCATGGAGAAGGGGCTCGAGATCCTCGACAAGGTGCGCCGCACGGTCGGAGTTCCCGTGCTCACCGACGTGCACACCGAGGACGAGATCGCCGAGGTCGCCCTCGTGGTCGACGTGCTGCAGACGCCGGCGTTCCTGTGCCGGCAGACGGACTTCATCCGCGCGGTGGCCTCCGCGGGCAAGCCCGTGAACATCAAGAAGGGGCAGTTCCTCGCGCCCGGCGACATGAAGAACGTGGTCGCGAAGGCGCGCGAGGCGAGCGGCGCCGACAACATCATGGTCTGCGAGCGCGGCGCCTCCTTCGGGTACAACAATCTCGTCTCCGACATGCGCTCGCTCGCCATCATGCGCGAGACCGGGTGCCCGGTCGTGTTCGACGCCACGCACTCGGTGCAGCTTCCCGGCGGGCAGGGCACCTCGTCCGGGGGGCAGCGCGAGTTCGTGCCCGTCCTCGCCCGCGCGGCGGTCGGC
>DASPRQ010000051.1:0-54289 GCA_035624355.1 Usitatibacter sp.
GCGATGCGTCAGCATGACGATGTCGACCTGGCTTTCGCCTTCGCCCGGCTCGCGCTGCACCATCGCCTCGATCGAGATCTTGCAGTCGGCGAGCACGCGCGTGATGTCGGCGAGCACGCCCGGCCGGTCGAGCACGCGCATGCGCAGGTAGTACGAGGTTTCGACGTCCTGGATGCCGAGCACCGGCGTATCGGAGAGCTGGTCGGGCTGGAAGGCGAGGTGCGGCACGCGGTGCTCGGGGTCGGCGGTGGCCATGCGCGTCACGTCCACGAGATCGGCGACCACCGCGCTCGCGGTGGCCTCGGCCCCGGCGCCGCGGCCGTAGTAGAGCGTGGGCCCCACCGCGTCGCCGTTCACCAGCACCGCGTTCATGACCCCCTCCACGTTGGCGATGAGGCGGCGCGACGGGATGAGCGTCGGATGCACGCGCAGCTCGATGCCCCGCGGGGTGCGGCGCGTGATCCCGAGCAGCTTGATGCGGTAGCCGAGCCCCTCCGCGTACCGCAGGTCCACCGCCGTGAGGCGGGTGATGCCCTCGGTGTAGACCTTGTCGAACTGCATCGGGATCCCGAAGGCGATGGCGGCGAGGATGGTGAGCTTGTGCGCGGCGTCGACGCCCTCCACGTCGAAGGCCGGGTCGGCCTCGGCGTAGCCCAGGCGCTGCGCCTCGGCGAGCACCACGTCGAAGGGCAGGCCCTTGTCGCGCATCTCCGAGAGGATGTAGTTGCAGGTGCCGTTGATGATCCCCGCGATCCACTCGATGCGGTTGGCGGCGAGCCCCTCGCGGATCGCCTTGATGATGGGGATGCCGCCCCCCACCGAGGCCTCGAAGCCCACCATGACGCCGGCGCGCTGCGCCCGCGAGAAGATCTCGGTGCCGTGCCGGGCGAGCAGCGCCTTGTTGGCGGTGACCACGTGCTTGCCGCCGTCGATCGCCTTGAGCACGAGCTCCCGGGCGTCGGTCTCCCCGCCGATGAGCTCCACCACGATGTCGATGTCGCGGCGCTCGACGATCGCCGCGGCGCTCGGCGCGAGCTCGATGCCCTCGAGCGAGACCCGGCGCTCCTTGGCGAGGTCGCGGGCGGCGGCCGCCTTCACGACGATGTCGCGCCCCGCGCGCCGCGAGATCTCCTCGCGGTTGCGGCGCAGCACCTCGATGGTGCCGCCGCCGACCGTGCCGAGGCCGAGCAGGCCCACCTGGATGGGCTTCACGAGAAGCGGATGCCGGTCTTCGCGGCGGAGATCTTCTTGTCGAAGTGGAACGAGGTGATCGTCATGCCCTCGCGGAAGTAGAACTTGTGCGCCTGCTGGCGCTGGCAGCCCGAGTCGAGCGAGAAGGTGTCGCAGGCGCGCTCGCGGGCCAGCGCCTCCATGTAGCGCACGAGCGCGCGGCCCACCCCGGTGGAGCGGCGCGACTCGTCGGTCACCAGGTCGTCGCAGTAGAGGTCGCGGCCCGAATGGGTCTTCTCGAGGACGCGGAACACCGCCACCCCGGCGACCTCGCCCTCGACGAGCGCCACCGCCATCTCGGCCCCGCCCGCCAGGACCTCGCGCATGCGTCCCGCGTAGTCGGCGAGGTGCGGCCGCAGCTGGCGGTGCACGCGCTCGGCCGCGCGCAGCAGCTGCGGCTGCGTGACCTCGCCCTGCGCGTTCGAGACCGCCACGACCTTCGCCTCGGCCATAGGTTCGTCCCCGGGCGGGCTAGCCCCGGCGGAACATCTCCTTCACGCCGCGCACGGCCTGGCGGATGCGGTTCTCGTTCTCGATGAGGGCGATGCGCACGTGGTCGTCGCCGTAGTCGCCGAAGCCGATGCCCGGGGCGACCGCGATCTTGGCCTCGCGCAGCAGCTTCTTCGCGAACTCGATCGACCCCATCGCGCGGTAGCGCTCGGGGATCTGCGCCCAGACGTACATGGAAGCCCTGGGGTTCTCGACCATCCAGCCGGCCTCGTGCAGGCCTTTCACCATCACGTCGCGGCGCTTCTCGTACTTGAGGCGGATCTCCTCGACGCAATCCTGCGGGCCTTCGAGCGCGGTGATCGCCGCCACCTGCAGCGGCGTGAAGGTGCCGTAGTCGTGGTAGCTCTTGATGCGCGCGAGCGCGTTCACGAGCTCCGCGTTGCCCACCATGAAGCCGATCCTCCAGCCGGCCATGTTGTAGCTCTTGGACATGGTGAAGAACTCGACCGCCACGTCGCGCGCGCCGGGCACCTGCATGATCGAGGGCGCCTTCCAGCCGTCGAAGGTGATGTCGGCGTACGCGAGGTCGTGCACCACGAGGATGCCGTGCGCCCGGGCGAGCGCCACGACCTTCTCGAAGAAGTCGAGCTCGACGCATTTCGCCGTCGGGTTCGACGGGAAGCCGATGATCATCATCTTGGGCTTGGGGATGAGCTCGCGGATGGCGCGCTCGGCCTCCTCGAAGAAGTCGACCCCCGGCGTCATGCGCACCGAGCGGATGTCGGCCCCGGCGATGATCGCCCCGTAGATGTGGATCGGGTAGCTCGGGTTGGGAACGAGCACCGTGTCGCCGCGGTCCAGGGTGGCGAGCATGAGGTGCGCGAGGCCCTCCTTCGAGCCGATCGTGACGATCGCCTCGCGGTCCATGTCGAGGTCGACGTCCCAGCGGCGCTTGTACCACTGGCAGATCGCGCGGCGCAGCCGCGGGATGCCCCGGGAGACCGAGTAGCCGTGCGTGTCCTCGCGCTGGGCCACCTCGACCAGCTTGTCGACGATGTGCCGCGGCGTGGGGCCGTCGGGGTTGCCCATGGACAGGTCGATGATGTCCTCGCCGGCGCGGCGCGCGGCCATCTTCAGCTCGTTGGTGATGTTGAAGACGTACGGGGGCAGGCGCTTGATGCGCGAGAACTCCGGGATCATCGGCTGGCCGGTGTCGGTGAGGTTCATGGCGATGCTGCGGTGCAAAAGTCTATGATTCTAGCGAATGTTCCCGGCGCCGGGGCGACGGAGGGGCGATGAAGATCGGCGAGGACCGGCCCGAGGGCAGGAACGCCTTCACCGGCTACGGCCCGGGCTGGGTCGAGGTGAACGGCGCGCGCCACCACTCGAGCCTCGTCGTGAGCGGCGAGCGCCTCGTCACGGACTGGCCGCTCGCCTCCGTCGACGAGCTCGCCGCCGACCACCTCGCCTCGATCCTCGAGCTCGCCCCCGAGATCGTCCTCATCGGCACGGGGACGAAGCTGCGCTTTCCCGAGACCGCGCGCCTCGCCCCCCTCTACCAGGCGGGCATCGGGGTCGAGGTGATGGACACCCCCGCCGCCTGCCGCACTTTCAACATCCTGATCGGCGAGGGCCGCCGCGTGCTCGCCGCCGTGATCGTCGAGGACTTGGCGTAGACTCTCCTCCCGCTTTTCCAGGGAGAACTCCATGAACGTCAAGATCCCCGGCGCCGCCCTGCTGGCGTGCGCCTGCCTTCTGCCTTGCGTCGTCCTCGCGGGCACGACGACCCAGCCCACCGACGTCGACGGCGTCGAGGCCACGCTCCTCGAGGCCAAGCGCGGCGAGGGCGACACCGTGATGGTGAAGTGGCAGCTCGAGAACAAGACGGGGCAGAAGCAGCAGATGACCCAGCAGAGGACCGGCTGGTACGACCCGTACCGGCTCACGGGCGACGCCTACCTGCTCGACACCAGGAACCGGACCAAGTATCCCGTCGCCAGGACGCCCGATCGCAAGCCGGTGGCCGCGAAGTACGGCGCGCCCAACAAGTACGCGGTGATCCCGCCGAAGAAGAAGGTCGTCCTCTGGGCCAAGTTCAACGCGCCTCCGGCGGACGTGGCAAAGGTGGAGGTCTACCTGCCCACGGTGAGCCTGCCGTTCGAGGGCGTGGAGCTCAAGCCCTAGGGCTTCCCTAGGCCGCGAGCGCGCGCAGCTCGCGCAGCAGCACCGAGAGCATCGCGAGGTCGAGGGTCGCGCCACGCGCGAGCTCGTCGGTCATCCCCGCCAGGCGCGCGATGGCGGGCCCGTAGCGCTCGCGCCACGCCGCGAGGATCGCCGCGACGTCGTCGTTCGCGGGCGAGGGCGCCGCCGCGGCGGCGGCGAGCGCGCGCTGCTGGCTCGCGAGGTCGTCGCGCAGCGCGTTGCGCGCCAGCGCCTGCCAGGACGTGTCCGTCGGCAGCAGGGCGATGCGCTCCGCGAACCAGCGCAGCCGCAGCTCGCCCGCGAGCGCGAAGTAGAGCGCGGCCACGGTCTCGATCGGCCGCCCCTGGGCCATCGCGACCTCGGTCACGTCGAGGGTCGCGTAGAGCGCGTCGAGCCCGGCGAGCCGGCGGGCGAGGTCCTCGGGCACGCCCTGGCCGGCCAGGCGACGCGCCGCGCCTTCGAAGGCCCGCCGGTCCTCGGCCGAGAGCACGCCCGGGAGCCGCCCCTCGATCGCGGCGAGCCCCGGCCGGAAGATCGCGACCACCTGCGCCATCGGCAGGCGCTCGCGCCGCCGGCGCAGGAACCAGAGCGTGGCACGCAGCAGGAAGCGGCCGGCGTCGACCAGCATCTCGCCCTGGAGGCGCGCCGGCACGCGATTGTCGAGCGCGTCGATGGCGCTCCACAGCGCGTCGATCCCGAAGATGTCGCGCACCAGGATGCATGCGCGCGCCGTCTCCTCGGGCGCGGCCCCCGTCTCCTCCTGCATGCGGTGCACGAAGGTGCTGCCGGTGCGGTTGATCATCGCGTTCGCGACCACCGTGGCGACGATCTCGCGGCGCAGCGGGTGCCGCGGCATGAGCGCGGCGAAGCGCTCCCGCAGGAGCGGCGGGAAGTAGTCCGCCAGCGCGCGCGCGACGTACTCGTCGTCGACGAGCGCGGAGCCCACCAGCTCCTCGAAGAGCGCCATCTTCGAGTAGGCGAGGAGCACCGCCCGCTCGGGCGCGGTGAGCCCCGTGCGCGCGAGGCGGCGTTCGGCGATCTCCTCCTCGTCCGGGAGGAACTCCACGGCCCGGTTGAGCCTGCCGGCCTTCTCGAGCGCGCGGATGAGCGAGGCCTGCTGGTCGAGGAGCTTCTCCGCGCGCATCCCCGAGACCGCGAGCGATTGGGTCTGGAAGTAGTTGTCGGCCAGCACGAGGCGCGCCACGTCCTCGGTCATGTCGGCGAGCAGGCGGTTGCGGCTGCCCGGGTCGAGGGCCCCGGAGGCCTCCGCGATCCCGAGCAGGATCTTGATGTTCACCTCGTGGTCCGAGCAGTCCACGCCCGCCGAATTGTCGATCGCGTCGGTGTGGATGCGCCCCCCCGCCTGCGCGTACTCGACCCTGCCCCGCTGGGTGAGGCCGAGGTTGCCCCCCTCGACCACCACCTTGCAGCGCAGCTCGGCGCCGTTCACGCGGATCGCGTCGTTGGCGCGGTCGCCCGCATCGGCGTGGGACTCGCGCGCGGCCTTCACGTAGGTGCCGATGCCGCCGTTGTAGAGCAGGTCCACGGGCGCGCGCAGGATCGCCTTCATCAGCTCCGCGGGCGTCGTCTCCGCCGCCTCGACCCCGAGCGCGGCCCGCGCCTCGGCCGAGAGCGCGATCGACTTGGCCGTGCGCGGGTAGACGCCGCCGCCCTTCGAAAGCAGCGCGCGGTCGTAGTCGGCCCACGAGGAGCGCGCGAGCGCGAAGAGCCGCTCGCGCTCGCGGAAGCTCCTCTCCGGGTCCGGGCTCGGGTCGAGGAAGACGTGGCGGTGGTCGAAGGCGGCGAGGAGCCGGATGTGGCGCGACAGCAGCATGCCGTTGCCGAACACGTCGCCCGACATGTCGCCGATGCCCACGACCGTGAAGTCCTGCGCCTGGGTGTCCACGCCCAGCTCGCGGAAGTGGCGCTTCGCGCTCTCCCAGGCCCCGCGCGCCGTGATGCCCATCTTCTTGTGGTCGTAGCCCGCGCTGCCCCCGGACGCGAAGGCGTCCCCCAGCCAGAAGCCGTACTCCGCGGAGACGCCGTTCGCGATGTCGGAGAAGGTCGCCGTGCCCTTGTCGGCCGCCACCACCAGGTAGGGATCGTCCGGGTCGTGGCGAACGACGTCGCGGGGGGGCACGGCCGTCCCGCCCACGAGGTTGTCGGTCACGTCGAGCAGCCCCCGCAGGAAGTCGCGGTAGCACTCGACGCCCTCGCGCAGGAACGCCTCGCGCTCGGCCGGCGGCGGCGCGCTCTTCAGCACGAACCCGCCCTTCGAGCCCACGGGCACGATCACCGCGTTCTTCACCATCTGGGCCTTCATGAGCCCGAGGATCTCCGTGCGGAAGTCCTCCGGCCGGTCGGACCAGCGCAGCCCGCCCCGCGCCACCCGCCCGCCGCGCAGGTGGATCGCCTCGAAGCGCGGCGAGTACACCCACACCTCGAACAGCGGGCGCGGCTCGGGCAGCTCGGGCACCTCGGCCGAGCGCAGCTTGAACGAGACGTAGGGCTTGCGCGCCCCGGCCGCGTCGCGCACCCAGTGGTTGGTGCGCAGCGTCGCCTTCACCAGGGCGAGGAAGCGGCGCAGGATGCGGTCGTCGTCGGCGTTCGCCACGGCGTCGAGGTCGGCGGCGATCTCGCGCTCGAGCGCGGCCTGCGCCGCCTCGCGACCCTCCTCCCGCGCCGGATCGAAGCGCGCGCGGAAGAGCCCGACGAGCTTCGCCGCGACCGCCGGGTGCGCCGCGAGCGTCTGCTCGATGTAGGCCTGGCTGAACGTGAATCCCGCCTGCTTGAGGTACTTGGCGTAGGCGCGCAGGATCGCGACCTCGTCGGCTCCGAGCGCGGCCCCCGGGGTGAGGCGGTTGAAGCCGTCGTTCTCGACCTCGCGCCGGGCGATGCGCACGAGGGCCTCCTCGGTGACCGCCGTGACCGCCTCGACGTCGGGGATCGGCCGCGCGCTGCGCAGGCCGAAGTCGTGCAGGAACACGTTCCCGGCGCCGCCCCCGCGCTCGACCTCGTAGGAGACCTCGTCGAGCACCTCGAGGCCCATGTTCTCCAGCAGGGGCAGGCTCGCCGACAGCGGCACCGGGGCGTCCAGGTGATAGACGCGCAGGCGCAGCTCCCGCTCGCCGCAGCCCTCGGGGCGATAGAGGTTCACCGCGAGCGTGCGCCCGGCGCCGAGCCCGCCCATGAACGCGATGTCGCGCACCGCCACGCGCGCGCCGACCTCGTCGCGGTAGGCGACCGGGAAGGCCTGCCCGTACTCGCGCAGCGCCGCCACCGCCCGCTCCTCGCCCAGCTCCTCGACCAGTGCCCCCTTGAGCGCGTCCTCCCAGCGCCGCGTCGCCTCGGTGATCTCGGCCTCGATCGCCCGCAGGTCGAAGCCGGGCGCCCCGCGGGGGCTGGAGCGCACCAGGATGTGCAGGCGCGCGAGCGTGGCCTCCGACAGGTGCACCGTGAACTCCGTGCCCGTGCCGTCGAGGCGCCGCCTGAGGATCTCCTGGATGCGCAGGCGAGCGTCGGTGTTGAAGCTCTCGCGCGGCAGGTACACGAGGCACGAGAAGAACCGCCCGTAGACGTCGCGCCGGACGAACACGCGGACCTTGCGCCGGTCGCCCAGGCGCAGCACGCCCATGACGGTGTCGAGCAGCGCGTCCTCGTCGACCTGGAAGAGCTCGTCGCGCGGGTAGTCCTGGAGGACCGACACCAGGTTCTTGTACGCGTGGCTGTAGGGACGGAATCCCGCGCGCTCGATCACGCGCGCGACCTTGCGCCGCAGCAGCGGCACCTCGCGCGGGTCCGCGTGGTAGGCCGACGAGGTGTACAGGCCCACGAAGCGCCTCTCGCCCACGACGCGCCCGGCGGAGTCGAAGCGCTTCACGCCGACGTAGTCGAGGTAGCCGGGGCGGTGGACCGTGGCGCGGGAGTTGGCCTTCGTGAGGACGAGCAGCCGCGGCTCGCGCGCGAGCGCCTTGATCTCGCGGGGCAGCTCGGCGAAGCTGCGCGACAGGCCCCCCAGGGCGGGCTCCCGCAGCACCCCCAGGCCCGAGCGCGGGACGATCCTCAGCTGGTCCTCGCCGTCGACCGTCGCGAGCTCGTACTCCCGATAGCCCAGGAACGTGAAGTGGTGGTCCGAAGCCCACGCGAGGAAAGCGCGGACCTCTTCGGTCTCCTCCCCCGCGAGGACGGCCGGCGGCTCGGCGAGCTCGCGCACGATGGCGTCCATGCGGCTTCGCATCGCCTCCCAGTCCTCCCAGGCCGCGCGCACGTCGGCGAGCACCGAGAGGATGCCGCCGCCGATCGCCTCGAGCCGTGCGCCGTCGATCTCGCGGTCGATCTCGACGTGGATCAGCGACTCGGGGCGCCCGGGGGAGCCCGGCGGCCCGAAGGCCTCGAGGCGCCCGTCCGGGGCGCGGCGCGCGGCGAAGAGCGGGTGGTTCAGCAGGTGCAGCGTGCAGCCCTGGCGGTTGAGCTCCATCGTGACCGAATCGACGAGGAAGGGCATGTCGTCGTTCACCATCTCGATCACGGTGTGCGGGCTCGACCAGCCGTGCTCGGCGCCGCGGGGGTTGTAGACGCGAACTTTCGGCGTCCCGCTCGCGAACTCGCGCGCGAGGCCGAGGTGCGCCATGGCCGCCCCGTAGAGGTCGCCCGGCGCGCGGGCGGCGAGATCCTCGGCGTCGACCTGCTCGTAGTAGGCGGCGATGAAGGCGCGGGCCCCGCGGGCCGCCTCGGGCGCGAGGCGCTCCCCGGCGATGCGCAGCACCGGCTCCAGGAGAGCCTGCTTCTGCTCGCGCACGGGCGAATCCATGGGGCGCCTCCCCGGGGCAAAGCGTTATTGTCCTCCAAACGCAGCGCGAGTATCCTAGCCGCCGTATGCGGCTGCCCGGCCCCACGAAGGCGCAACGATCCCGCATGCAATTTCCCAAAGAGGAGGTAACAACCATGCTTCGCAAGACAATGGTCCTTGCCGCGGGTCTCGCCTGCGCCCTCATCGCTGCGCCGGTCCTCGCGCAGGAAGGCACGCTCGCCAAGGTCAAGTCCCAGGGATTCATCACCATCGCCAACCGCGACGCGTCGATCCCGTTCTCGTACTACGACGCCAACCAGAAGCCCGTCGGCTACGCCATGGACCTGTGCATGAAGGTCGTGGACGCGGTGAAGAAGCAGCTCAAGATGCCGAAGCTCGAGGTGAAGTACCAGCTCGTCACCTCGGCCAACCGCATCCCGCTCATCGCGAACGGGACGGCGGACCTCGAGTGCGGCTCGACCACCAACAACCTCGAGCGCCAGCAGCAGGTGGACTTCAGCGACACGTACTTCGTGACGGGCAACCGCTGGATCTCGAAGAAGTCCTCGCACATCAACTCGCTGCAGGACCTCAAGGGCAAGACCGTCGTCTCCACCGCCGGCACGTCGAACCTCAAGGAGATCACCGAGGTCAACAACAAGGACAACCTCGGGATGAACATCATCTCCGCGAACGGCCACCCGGAGGCCTTCCAGATGGTGGAGACGGGACGCGCGGTCGCGTTCGTGATGGACGACATCCTGCTCTACAGCCTGCAGGCCTCCTCGCGCAACCCGAAGGAGTTCGTGATCAGCAAGCAGCAGCTGTCGCTCCAGCCCTACGGGATGATGATGCGCAAGAACGATCCCGAGTTCAAGAAGCTGGTCGACGACACCATCGCGCACGTCTACAAGTCCGGCGAGATCAACAAGATCTACGCCAAGTGGTTCGAGAAGCCGATCCCGCCGAAGGGGATCGACCTCAAGGTGCCGATGAGCGCCGAGCTCAAGAAGGTCATCGCCCACCCGACCGACTCGGGCGACCCGAAGGCCTACGAGTAACGCCCACGCGTGACGCGGGGGACCTCGGTCCCCCGCTTTCGTTTCCGGCCCGCCACCGCGCATGTACTACCACTGGAATTGGGGGATCCTGTTCGCCCAGGAGCCCGGCGGAAGCGGCACGTACCTGTACTATCTTCTCGTCGGACTCGGCTGGACGCTCGCCACGGCGCTCGCGGCCTGGGTGATCGCCCTCGCGATCGGCGCCGCGGTCGGCACGCTGCGCACCACGAGCCACCGCTGGGTCGTGCGCCTGGGCGACGGCTACGTCGAGCTCTTTCGCAACGTCCCCCTGCTGGTCCAGATGTTCCTCTGGTACTTCGTGGTGCCGGAGCTGCTTCCGGAGGCGATCGGCGACTGGATCAAGCAGATGCCGCCGCCGTGGGGCTCCTATGTCCCCGCGGTGCTCTGCCTCGGCCTCTACACGTCGGTGCGCATCGCCGAGCAGACGAAGGCGGCGATCCAGTCGCTGCCGCGGGGACAGCGCGCCGCGGGCACCGCCATGGGCCTCACCCAGTGGCAGACCTACCGCCACGTGATCCTGCCGCAGGCCTTCCGCATCATCCTGCCGCCGCTCACCTCGGAGTTCATGAACATCATCAAGAACTCCTCGGTCGCGCTCACCATCGGCCTCATGGAGCTCACCGGCCGCGCCAAGTCGATGCAGGAATTCAGCTTCCAGGTGTTCGAGTCGTTCGCCGCGGCCACCGTGATCTACATGCTCACGAACCTCGTCGTGGTCCTCGCGATGCGGTGGCTCGAGGGCAAGGTCCGCGTGCCCGGGCTCATCGCCGAGCCGGGCGGCGTCCAGGCGGCGCACTGATGGAAGGCTTCGACTGGGGAGAGATCACCTCCAACCTGCCGTACCTCTTCGAGGTCGGCATGGTCTTCACGGTGAAGCTCACCGTGCTCGCGATGGCGGGCGGCATCGTCTTCGGCACGCTGCTCGCGATGATGCGGCTCTCCCACCTGCGGTGGCTTTCGACCGTCGCCGGCGGCTACGTGAACCTGATGCGGTCGATCCCGCTGGTGCTGGTGATCTTCTGGTTCTACTTCCTCGTGCCCTTCTTCGGCTCGTGGATCCTGCGCGAGCCGCGGCCCATCCCGGTGGGCACGTTCTACTCCGCGCTCATCACCTTCACGATGTTCGAGGCGGCCTACTACTGCGAGATCATGCGCGCGGGCATCCAGTCGATCCCGCGCGGCCAGGTCTGGTCGGGCTACGCGCTCGGCCTCGACTACTGGCAGACCATGGGCCACATCGTGCTGCCGCAGGCGTTCCGCAACATGCTGCCCGTGCTCCTCACGCAGACCATCATCCTTTTCCAGGACACCTCGCTCGTGTACGTGATCTCGGCGACCGACTTCCTCGGGGCCGCCGCGAAGATCGCCAACCGCGACTACCGCCTCGTCGAGATGTACAGCTTCGTCGCGGTGGTCTACTTCGTCATCTCCTTCGGCCTGTCGCTCGCCGTGCGGCGGCTGCAGGCCAGAATCGCCGTGGTGCGCTGATGCCCGATCCCTCCCCCCAGCCCATGATCTCGATCCGCAACGTCTCCAAGTGGTACGGCGCCTTCCAGGTGCTCACCGACTGCTCCACGCAGGTCGCCAAGGGCGAGGTGGTGGTGGTCTGCGGGCCCTCGGGCAGCGGCAAGTCCACCCTCATCAAGTGCGTGAACGGCCTGGAGGACTTCCAGAAGGGCGACGTCGTCGTCGACGCCATCTCGGTCGGCGACCCGAAGACGGACCTGCCGAAGCTGCGCTCGCGCGTGGGAATGGTGTTCCAGCACTTCGAGCTCTTCCCCCACATGAGCGTCATCGCGAACCTCACGCTCGCCCAGGTGAAGGTGCTCGGGCGCCCGCCCGCCGCGGCGACCGAGAAGGGCATGAAGCTGCTCGAGCGCGTGGGGCTCGCCGCGCACAGCGCGAAGTACCCGGCGCAGCTCTCGGGCGGGCAGCAGCAGCGCGTGGCGATCGCGCGCGCCCTGAGCATGGACCCCGTGGCGATGCTCTTCGACGAGCCGACCTCGGCGCTCGACCCGGAGATGATCAACGAGGTGCTCGACGTGATGGTGGGGCTCGCGCGCGACGGCATGACGATGATGGTGGTCACGCACGAGATGGGATTCGCGCGCAAGGTCGCCGACCGCGTGGTGTTCATGGACAAGGGCCAGGTCGTCGAGGACTGCGCGACCGACGACTTCTTCGGCAAGCCGCGCAGCGAGCGCGCCCAGGTGTTCCTGTCGAAAATCCTGCACCATTGAAGTGACGGGATTCGCTGACGGCGCCCGGGGTTGCGCCGGCGCAAGGCGGGCCCGCCCCCGGCGCAGAAATCATTGACGAAACGGGATTTTTTCTGGAAACTCCCCTCCCATGAATCGGCTGAGCGCCATCGGCCTGGTCTCGGTCGCCGCCTACGGGCTGCTGATCGCGATCAAGTATGCCGGGGTCGTCTCCGCGGCGCGCGATGAAAAGCCGTCGCAGGCGGCCGCGCCGACGCCGCTCGCCGTCGCCGCGCCCGCTCCCCCGCGGGCCGAGCCCGCGCCGCGCCGCGTCGTCCTTCCCCCGCCGATCGAGCGCCCCGAGGGCTCCGGCACCTCCGCCGTCGCCGTCGAGTTCCGGCAGGCCCGCGACCTCAAGGCGTTCGTCGACCGGCTCATGGCGCACAAGGACTCCCTCACCGGCGACGAGCGCTACCTCCTCGCCAAGGCGCTCGAGGAATGCCAGTTCGCGACCTCGCTCACCGAGGACATCACGAGCTACGCCGCGAAGCAGCGCCGCCAGTTCCTCGCGAGCCTGCCGCAGAACGACCCGAACAACGCGAAGCGCATCGCGGCCTACGAGGCGGTGGACAACACGCAGCGCTGCGCGCGCTTCCAGGGTGCCAACATCTCGCCGAAAGACATCCAGGACCTCCTCCAGCAGGCCGCGCAGGAAGGCGACGTCCGCGCGCAGGCGCGCCTGCTGGTCGCGGAGCTCAACAAGAACCTCGCCGCGGGCCAGCGCGCCGATCCGGCCCAGGCCCCCTCGGTGAGCACCGACGACATCTCGCGCATCATCGGCCTGCTCGAGACGCGCGATCCCGAGGCGATGATCATCGTGGGGCAGTTCCTCGCGCAGTCGGCGATCGCGAGCCAGCTGCACATCGGCCCCAACGGCGAGGTGCCGGAGCCCTCGGCCTTCCTCGGCGCCTTCTCGCTGGTCGCCTGCGACTTCGGGCCGGACTGCACCTCGCTCAGCAGCGAGCCGCAGCTCGCCTGCGCCTATGGCGGCTACTGCAGCTCCGCGAGCTTCGAGGAGCTCTACCAGAACTTCCTCGCCTCGCCCTGGGCGTACGCCCAGGCGGTGCGCTACCGCGGCATCATCCACACCGCGATCAACACCCAGAACTGGTCCCTCATCGGCCTCGAGTCGCCCCTCGTGTACAAGCAGGGCGTCGTCGCCGCACGCTAGCTCCCGTGGCCCCGTGGTACGAGCGCGCCCCCGACGGCGCGTGGATCCTGCGCGTGCGTGCCCAGCCGGGCGCGCGGCGCACCGAGGTCGCCGGCCTGCACGGCGAGGCGCTCAGGATCCGGGTGCAGGCTCCCGCGCTCGAGGACCGCGCGAACGAGGCGCTCGCGGACTTCATCGCCGGCGCTCTGGGCGTGCCTCGGCGCTCCGTCAGGCTCGCGCACGGGGCGCGATCGCGCGACAAGCGATTCGAGGTGCGCGACCCGGGCGCCGACCCGCGGCGATTGCTCAGCCCATGAGCACGCGCACGTGCTCGACCACGCTGCGGGCGAGCGCGTCGGTGTTGTAGCCACCCTCGAGCGTGGAGACCACGCGGCCGCCCGCGTGGCGCTCGGCCACCTCCACGAGGCGCTCGGTCACCCACCGGAAATCCTCGTCCTCGAGGTTGAAGTAGGCGAGCGGGTCGTCGCGGTGCGCGTCGAAGCCCGCGGAGACGAAGACGAGCTGCGGCCGGAACTCCTCGAGCGCGGGCATCCAGAAGCGCTCGACCGCCGCGCGGAAGCCCGGGCCGTCGGTCATCGCGGGAAGCGGCACGTTGATGATGTGCTCGTTGCCCGAATCCGCCCCCGAGTACGGGTAGTAGGGATGCTGGAACGTAGAGCACAGCATCACGCGCGGGTCCTCGTGAAATGCGTCCTCGGTCCCGTTGCCGTGGTGCACGTCGAAGTCGAGCACCGCTACCCGCTCCAGGCCGTGCGCCTCGAGCGCGTGCGCCGCGCCGATCGCGACGTTGTTGAACAGGCAGAACCCCATGGGGCGCTCGCGCGTCGCGTGGTGCCCCGGCGGTCGCACGGCGCAGAAGGCGCGTGCGGCCTTGCCCGAGACCACGAGGTCGGTCGCGGCCACGACGGCGCCGGCGGCGCGCAGCGCCGCCGAGAGCGAGCGCGCGTTCATCGACGTGTCCGGGTCCAGGTAGGCGTAGCCGCTGGCGGGCGCCGACTCGAAGATGAAGTCGACGTGCTCGCGCTGGTGCACCCGCTCGAGCTGCTCGCGCGTCGCCTCGGGCGCCTCGCGCACGGAAAGCTTCGCGGCGAGCCCCGAGGACTCGAGCGCCGCGAGGATCGCCTTCAGCCGACGCGGCGACTCCGGATGCCCGGAGCCCATCTCGTGCAGCGCGCAATCGGGATGGGTGAGGAGGACGGTCGTCATCCGCCGATTCTAGGGCTTTCTAGAAGCTTTGGCGGCTGATGGACTTGGCGCCGGACAACGCGGGCAGCCCGAACGCGGGGTCGTCGCTGGCGAGGCCCGCGGGGACCGCGATCTGGTACGAGAAGGACGCACTCGACCCGCCGGAGAACGTGAATGTGAACGTCCCCACGCGAGTGGCGCGCGTGTTCGACCCGGGCTGCGAGAAGGGCGCGCCGTCCGTCACGTACACTGCCCCCGTGATCGACGTGGGCGAGGTCCAGGTGCCGCCCGGCATCACGATCCACAGCGGCTTGTAGCGCCCCGCCAGGGCGGGATCGGGGATGCGCGGATCGTACGTGTACCACACCGCGTACACCTGGCCGGTGCCGGAATGCTGGGTGAAGCTCACGCCCCAGCCGGACTCGCCCGGGACGTACCACAGGTCCGTGTAGTCGGCCGCCGGCGCCACCTGGGCGGCGGCCGGAAGCGCGAGGGCGGCGAGCGCCGTCGCGAGCAATCGTCGAAGCATCCCGGTCGTCTCCGTCCGGGCGCGACGGCCCGGCTCAAACCATGAGTTTAAGGCAGACTTCCCGCCCGCAGGCGCCCCGGGGCGGCGCCGGGGGCGTGATATCCTCGTGCTCGCACGACCCAGCGCAACGCGAATCGCCGACGAGGCACCCGAGTTCGTCCATGCTCATCGACCCGCGAAGCCGCATCTCCGCCGGTCCCACCGAGGCGGTCGTGGCGGCCGCGAGCGGCGTCATCCTCGGCAAGGACCGCCAGATCCGGCTCGCCATGGCGTGCATCCTCGCGCGCGGCCACCTGCTGATCGAGGACGTCCCCGGCGTGGGCAAGACCACGCTCTCTCATGCGCTCGCGCGCCTTCTGGGGCTGGAATACCAGCGCATCCAGTTCACCTCCGACCTGCTGCCCGCCGACATCATCGGCGTATCCGTGTTCGACCGCGAGACGTCGACCTTCCGCTTCCATCCCGGGCCGATCTTCGCGCAGGTGATCCTCGCCGACGAGATCAACCGCGCGAGCCCCAAGGCGCAGAGCGCGCTGCTCGAGGCGATGGAGGAGCGCCAGGTGACGGCCGAGGGCGCCACGCGCCCCCTGCCCCAGCCCTTCTTCGTGATCGCCACGCAGAACCCGCTGCACCAGGTCGGGACCTTCCCGCTGCCCGAATCCCAGCTCGACCGCTTCCTCATGCGCATCAGCCTCGGTTACCCGGACGCGAAGGCCGAGCGCGAGCTGCTGCGGGGGGCGGAGCGGCGCGACCTCATCTCCCACCTGCAGCCCGCCATGACCGCGGGCCAGCTCAAGGAGCTGCAGGACGCGGTGCCCACGATGCAGGCCTCCGACGCCCTGCTCGACTACGTCCAGGCGCTCATCCACCATTCGCGCCATTCGCCGCGCTTCACCCAGGGGCTGTCGCCGCGCGCCGGCGTGGCGATGCTGCGCGCGGCCCAGGCGTGGGCGATGATGGAGGGACGCCGGCAGGTGCTGCCCGAGGACGTCCAGGCCACGCTCCCGGCCGTGGTGGGCCACCGCCTGCACGGCAACGCGGACGCGGTGAAGAGCGGCTTCGACGCGCCCCGGGAGCTCATCGCCGCCGTCCCGATCCCCTGAGCCCCCTGCCCGCCCCCCGCGCTTGCTCGCCGACCTGAGGCAGTCCATCGCCGACTGGATCTTCCGGCCCGCCGTGCCGGAAGTCCCGCCGGTCACGCTGGTCCAGCGACGGATCTTCATACTGCCCACGCGCCAGGGCTACGGGTTCGGGCTGATGATCGTGCTGCTGCTCGTCGCCTCGATCAACTACAGCCTCTCGCTGGGCTTCGTGCTCACCTTCCTGCTCGCGAGCATGGCGGGGGTCGCGATGCTGCATACGTGGCGCAACCTCGCGCACCTGCGCCTGCGGCCCGGGCGCTGCGACGCGGTGTTCGCGGGCGACATCGCGCACTTCGGCGTGACCCTCGAATCGCCCGCGCTCGAGCGCTTCGCGATCGGCCTCAGGCGCCGCGGCGACGAGCCGATCCACGCCGACATCGGCGTGGGCGAGCCGGTCACGCTGGCCGTGCCGCTGCGCACGCGCCGGCGCGGCCTCGCGCGCTGCGGGCGCCTCGAGGTCTTCACCCGCTACCCGCTCGGGCTCTTCCACGCCTGGTCGTACGTGGAATTCGACCTCGCCGTCGTCGTCTACCCGAAGCCCGACGAGAACGCGGGGGCGCCGCCGGGCGCGACGGGCGATGCCTCGGAGGAAGGCATCCCGGTGCCCGGCGACGAGGAGTTCAACATGCTGCGCGCCTATCGCCCGGGCGACGCGCCGCGGCAGATCGCGTGGAAGGCGCTCGCGCGGGAACGGGGGCTGCTCACGAAGGAGTTCAGCGCCACCGCCTCGAGCGAGCTCTGGCTCGACTGGGACGACGCCCGCGCGCGCGACGCCGAGGCCCGCCTGTCGATCCTCGCGCAATGGGTGCTGCACGCGGAGGAGTTCGGGCGCGCGTACGGGCTGCGGCTTCCCGGCGTGAGCGTCGCGCCCGGACGCGGAGAGGCCCACCGGGCGCGCTGCCTGGAAGCGCTCGCGCTCTTCGAGGCGCCGCGATGACCGCGCGCGCCGTCTCGCCGCATCTCGACGTGCGCAACGTCGCATGGCTGCTCGCGGCCATGGTCTTCGTGGTCGCCCCGCACCTGCTGCGCCTGCCTGCGTGGGTGGGGGCGTTCTTCGTGGCGATCGTGGGCTGGCGCGCGTGGATCTCGTGGTCGGCCGGCCGCTTCCCCTCGCGCCTCGTGGTGGTGCTGATCACGGGGGCCGCCACCCTCGCGACCTTCCTCCAGTACGGCCGCATCACCGGGCGCGAGGGCGGCGTGACGCTGCTCGTCGTGATGGCCGCGTTGAAGCTCCTGGAGATGCGCACGCAGCGCGAGGTGACGCTCGCGATCTACCTCGGCTTCTTCCTCGTCCTCACGAACTTCCTCTTCTCCCAGTCGATCCCGCTCGGCGCCTACATGCTCGCCTGCGTCTGGATCTTCACCGCCACGCTCATCGGCTTCAACCGGCCCGGGCGCGTGCCGACGCTCGCCGAGCGCCTGCGGCCGGCGGCGGCCCTCGTCGTGCAGGCCCTGCCCCTGATGGTCGCCTTCTTCGTGCTGTTCCCGCGGGTCCACGGACCGCTGTGGGCGCTGCCGCGCGACACGCTCGCGGGAAGGACGGGGCTCTCGGACAGCATGTCGCCCGGCAACATCTCGGAGCTCATCAAGTCGGACGCCGTCGCGTTCCGCGTGCGCTTCCACGGGGATCGCCCGCCGTACGCCGCGCTCTACTGGCGCGGGCCGGTCCTCACGGACTTCGACGGCCGGACGTGGCGCATGGCGCCGGAGCGGCCGTCTTCGGCGCCGCAGCTCGCGCGCGCGCAGCAGCCCGCGCGCTACGACGTGCTCCTCGAGCCCAGCAGCAAGCCGTATCTCTTCGCGATCGACGCGCCGGCGAAGGCGCCGCCCGACGCGATCGAGACGGCCGACATGCAGCTTCGCGCGCGCCGACCGACCGACGAGCGCCGCCGCTACGAGATGACCTCGTGGCTCGACTACCGCTACGGCGCGGGCGAGTCCCCCGAGGCGCTGCGCCGGGCGAGCGCCTTCGATCCTGCGCGCAATCCCCGCACCGTGGCGCTCGGCCGCTCGTGGGCCGCCGCCGATCCGGATCCGCGCGCCATCGTCGAGCGCGCGATCCAGCTCTTCAACCGCGAGTTCACCTACACCCTCGAGCCCCCGGCGCTCGGCCGGCGGGATCCCTACGACGATTTCCTCTTCGGGACCAAGCGCGGCTTCTGCGAGCACTACGCGGGCAGCTTCGCGCTGCTCATGCGCGCGGCCGGCATTCCCGCGCGGGTGGTGACCGGCTACCAGGGCGGCGAGGTGAACCCGTTCAGCAACGAGCTCATCGTGCGCCAGGCCGACGCCCACGCGTGGACCGAGATCTGGCTGCGCGACCGGGGGTGGGTGCGCGTCGATCCGACGGCGGCGGTCTCGCCCCTGCGCGTCGAGCAGGGCGTGAACGCGGCGCTCGGCCCCATCGGGGTCATCCCCTCGATCATCGCGGCCGACCGGCTGGGCCTGCTCGCGACGCTGCGCTTCGGCTGGCAGGCGCTCAACGGGCGCTGGGAGCAATGGGTCGTGGGCTACGACACGGAACGCCAGCGCGACTTCTTCGCGAGCCTGGGCTTCGCCTCGATCGACTGGCGCACGCTGGGCCTGTGGCTGCTCGTGGCGACCTTCGTGGTGGGCGGCGCGGTCGCGGTGGGGCTGCTCGTCCGGGAACGCCCGCGCCGCCCCGATCCGTCGCTCGCCGCGTGGAACCGCTACTGCGCGAAGCTCGCCGGCGCCGGGCTCGCCCGCGCGCCGCACGAAGGCCCGCTCGACTTCCTCGCGCGTGTGAAGGCGGCGCGCCCGAAGTGGGCGGAGAGCGCCGAGGACATCACGCGCCGCTACGTCGCCGCCCGCTACGGCCCGCGCCCGTCGCGCGAGGACGTGCGCGAGCTCGCGGACCGCGTGCGCCGATTCCGCGCCGCGTAGGGCGCGCGCCGCCCGCCGAAAGCCGCGCGCCTTGGCCGCCCCCATCCGACGCAACGACCCCTGTCCCTGCGGCAGCGGGCGGCGCTACAAGGATTGCCACGGACGGCTCGACGCCGCCGAGCCCACCCTCGACGCGCTCGTGCGCCGCTCGCTCGAGGCGCACCGCCAGGGACGCATCGACGAGGCCGAGCGCGGCTACCGGGAGATCCTCGGGCGCGAGCCCGGCCATCCCGTCGCGACGCATTACCTCGGCCTCGCGGCGTGGCAACGCGGCCGGATCGAGGAGGCCGAGTCCATGATGCGCGCGGCCCTCGCCGCGGACGCCTCGATCCCGGATTTCCACAACAACCTGGGGCTGCTCCTGCGCGACACGACGCGCCTCGACGAAGCCATCGGCTGCTTCCGGCGCACCCTAGAAGTCGACCCCGGCTGGTACGAGGCGTACAACAACCTCGGCCTCGCGCTCGAGGCAGCGGGACGCTCCGACGAGGCGATCGCGGCGTGGCGCGCGGCGATCGCCGCGCAGCCCGGCTTCGCCGCCGCGCGCCAGAACCTGGGCCGGGCACTCGTCGCACGCGGCGACTACGCCGAAGGCTGGGAGCAGTACCGCTGGCGCCTGCTCGCCCAGGGGCTCGCGCCCTCAGCGCCCGACCCGGGGGCGAGGCCGTTCGGCCCTTCGCTCGCCGGGCGCCGCTTCGCGCTCCTCGCCGAGCAGGGGCTGGGCGACGTGCTCTTCTTCCTGCGCTTCGCGCCCGAGCTCGCGGGGCGCGGCGCGAAACTCGCGTTCCGGGGCGATGCGCGGCTGCACGGCATGGTGGAGCGCACGGGGCTCTTCGAGCTCGGCGTCGCGCGCGAGGGCGAGGCTGCGGCCGGCATGGAGCCGCTCGCGCTCGGCGACCTCCCGTGGCTGCTCGAAGCGCGGGATCCCGCGTGCTTTCCCCGCGCCTTGCCCCTCGCGCCGCTCGCGGGGCGCGCGCACGAGACCCGCTCCGCCCTGGAGGCCCTCGGCCCGAGGCCCTGGATCGCCCTCACGTGGCGCGCGGGCGTGGCCTCCACGGGTCCGTCGCGCACGCAGGTGAAAGAGATCGCGCCGGCGCGGCTCGGCGCGGCGCTTCGAGGCTTGCGCGCGACGTGGATCGGCGTGCAGCGCCTGCCCCGTGCGGGCGACTACGAGGCCGTGGCGCAGGCGCTCGGCGCGCCCGTGCACGACTGGAGCGCCGCCAACGACGACCTCGAGCGGATGCTCGCGATCCAGTCCTGTGTCGACGACTACGTGGCGGTGAGCAACGCGAACGTGCACCTGCGCGCAGGCACCGGCCGATCGATGCGCCTGCTCGTGCCCTACCCGGCCGAATGGCGCTGGGCCGCGGTGGGACCCGGGTCGCCGTGGTTCCCCGAGGCCCGCGTGCACCGCCAGGAGGCCGGCGGCGCATGGGACGCCGCGCTCGGCGAGCTTCGCTCCGGCCTCGAGGCCGCGCTACATGGGCGGTAGGATCTTCTCGGGATCCACCGGCTTGCCATGGCGGCGGATCTCGAAGTGCAGCATCACGCGGTCGGCGTCGGTCGAGCCCATCTCGGCGATCTTCTGGCCCTTGCGCACCTCCTGCTGCTCCTTCACGAGGACCGCGTCGTTGTGCGCGTACGCCGACAGCCACGTGTCGTTGTGCCGGATGATGACGAGCTTGCCGTAGCCCCGCAGCCCCGCGTCGGCGTAGATCACGCGGCCGCTCGCCGCGGCGACGACCGGCGTGCCGCGCTTGCCGGCGATGTCCACGCCCTTGGCCGCATCGGTGAACGGCGCGATCACCTTGCCCTTCACCGGCCACATCCAGTCGACGTCCTCCTTCGCCGTTCCCTTTTCGGGCGCGGGACCCGGTGACGGCGGCACTGCGGCGGCGGACGGTCCCGGTGCGGGCAGCGCGCCGCCCGGTCCGGGGACGGGGGCAGGCGTCGCGCCGGTCGGCCCGGGCACGGGCGCGGGCGATGCGCCCGCTGCGACCGCGCCTGGCGGC
Source organism: Usitatibacter sp. (assembly GCA_035624355.1). Classification (GTDB taxonomy): domain Bacteria; phylum Pseudomonadota; class Gammaproteobacteria; order Burkholderiales; family Usitatibacteraceae; genus Usitatibacter. The sequence continues at coordinate 20,955 of DASPRQ010000051.1, forward strand.
GGGGGCGGCTCGGGCACGGAGAAGTCCTCCATCGCCTTGTCCGAGTAGGGCACCTTGAAGCCGCGCGGCTCGACCTTGAGCGTGGCCGTGTTCGCGAGCGGCCGCGCCTCGATCGGCGGGCCCACGCTCGCGAGCGGCGTCGTCACGGTGGCCGGCGGCGTCGGGGGGACCGCCACGCCCGGCGGAGCGGCGAGCACGAGCACCTGGCCCACGCTGAGGCGTGCGGGATCCTTGATGCCGTTCCACGCGGCGAGCTCGCGGTAGTCGAGGCCGTATTGCAGGGCGATGCTCACGAGCGTCTCGCCGCGCATCACCGTGTGGGTGCGAACCGCGGGCTGCGCGGCGGCGGACGGTGCCGGCGCGGGCGCCGCAGGTGCCGCCCCGGGCGCGCCGGTGGGCGTCGGAGGACGCTCCACGACGGGAGCGGCCTCGTGCGCCGCGCATCCGGCGAGCAGCAGCGCGACAGCCAGCACGGCCGCGGGCGCGCGCATCACGCGAGCCCCGGCAGCAGCGGCACGAAGCGGACCGGGTCGCGCTTCTGCTCGACGAACCCGCCGTCCTTGCGATCGACCACGTACAGCCATTGGTCCTCCGTTCCCACGGGCAGCACCATGCGCCCCCCGACGGCGAGCTGGCGCCTGAGAGCCTCGGGCACATGGGTCGCCGATGCCGTCATGAGTATGCCGTCGTAGGGCCCGCCCTCGGGGTACCCGGCGTGCCCGTCCGCGTGCTTGTAGCGCACGTTGTAGAAGCGCAGGTCGCGCAGGTGCCTGCGCGCCTTGTCCATGAGCGGTGCGATGCGCTCGAGGGTGTAGACCTCCTTCACGAGGCGCGCGAGCACCGCGGTCTGGTAGCCGCACCCCGTGCCGATCTCGAGCACCTTGCCCATGGGCCCCTTCTCCAGGAGCAGCTGCGTCATGAGCCCCACCGTCGTCGGGCTCGAGATGGTCTGGCCGTGGCCGATGGGCAGGGCCACGTCCTCGTAGGCGCGCGAGGCGATCCCCTCGTCGACGAAACGGTGGCGTGGGATCTCCAGCATCGCGGCGAGCACGCGCTCGTCGACCACGCCCTGCTTGCGCAGCGCCTCGATCATGCGCAGGCGCGTGCGCTCCGAGGTCATGCCGATGCCGGAGAGCGCGGGGCGCCGCGTCATCGATAGCTCCGCGCGCTCATCGCCCGAGCCACTCGCCCACGAGCGGGATCTGGCTCCCGTGGGTGAGGTCCACCTGCAGGGGCGTGACCGACACGGCTCCGCGCTCGAGCGCGTTGAAGTCGGTTCCCGGGCCCGCCTCGCGCGCCGGCCCCGCCGCGCCCACCCAGTAAACCGTCTCGCCGCGGGGGTTCTTCCCTTCCACGACCGGCTGCGCCTTGTGACGGCGGCCCAGGCGCGTCACCTCGATGCCCCGCAGGCGGTCGTAGGGCACGTCGGGCACGTTCACGTTGAGCAGCACCGGGGCGCCGAACGGCTCGCGCGCGAGGCGCTCCACCAGGTCGCGCGCCACGCGGGCGGCGGTGGCGAAGTGGCGGAACTCCTGGCCCACGAGCGAAACCGCGATCGACGGAATGCCGAGCAGGTAGCCCTCGGTGGCCGCGGCGACCGTACCCGAGTAGAGGGTGTCGTCGCCCATGTTCGACCCCGAGTTGATCCCCGAGACGATCACGTCCGGCTCGAAATCGAGCAGCCCCGTCACCGCCATGTGGACGCAGTCGGTCGGCGTGCCGTTCACGTAGCGGAATCCGTTGGGCGCACGGCTGAGCATCAGGGGCCGGTCCAGGGTGAGCGAGTTGGAGGCGCCGCTGCGGTCGCGCTCGGGCGCGACGACCGTGATCGCGCCCAGCGACTCCAGCCCCTCGGCGAGGGCGGCGAGTCCGGGCGCGAAGTAGCCGTCGTCGTTCGAGAGGAGGATGCGCATGCGGGAGAAAATTATACCGTGCGCGAGCGCGCCTCCGCCCGCGGCCCCGCCCGGCTAGAATCCCCGCCATGGACTTCGCCCTTCCGCCCGAGATCCGCCGCCAGCGGGACAAGTTCCGGGCCTTCGCCCGCGAGCAGGTCCTGCCCTACGACACGACCCCCGAGTCCTTCGACGAGCACGACAACCTGCGCGAGGACCTGCTCGAGTCCCTGCGCGAGCGCGCGAAGGAATCCGGCGTCTGGGCGCCGCAGATGCCGGTCTCGCGCGGCGGCCAGGGGCTCACGGTCGCCGGCATGGCCGCCTGCTACGAGGAGCTCAACTACGCGCTCTTCGGCCCCGTCGCGTGCAACTGCGCAGCGCCCGACGACGGCAACATGATCCTGCTCGAGAAGGTCGCCACCGACGCGCAGAAGGAGCGCTGGCTGCAGCCCATCGTCGACGGGCGCGTGCGTTCCGCCTTCGCCATGACCGAGCCCCATCCCGGAGCCGGGTCGGACCCGTCGATGATGCTCACCACCGCCACGCGCCACGGCGACCGCTGGCTCATCGAGGGCCGCAAGTGGTTCATCACGGGTGCCGCGATCGCGCGCCACTTCATCCTCGTCGCACGCACGTCGGAGGACATGCGCCGGGGCCTTACGGCGTTCCTCTTCGACGCCGCGCAGCCCGGCTGGCGGGTCGTGCGGCGCATCCCGATCATGGGGCCGGAGGAGCACGGCGGCCATTGCGAGCTCGAGTTCGACGGCCTCGAGATCCCCGACGAGAACCGGCTGATGGAGGTCGGCGACGGCCTCAAGGCGACCCAGATCCGGCTGGGGACCGCGCGCCTCACGCACTGCATGCGCTGGCTGGGGCTCGCGCGCCGCTCGCTCGACGTGGCCGCCGACTACGTGGCCGAGCGCGAATCCCAGGGGCGGCGACTCGCGGAGCGCGAATCCGTGCAGGCGAAGCTCGCGCACTGCGCCATGCAGGTCGAGATCGGGCGGCTGCTCACGATGAAGGCGGCGACCCTCCTCGACCAGGGGGACTTCGCGCGGAAGGAGATCTCCATGGCGAAGGTGCACGTGGCCGACACGCTGCACCTCTGCGCCGACAGCGCGATCCAGCTCACCGGGGCGCGCGGCTACTCGAAGGACACGCCCCTCGAGTGGATCTACCGCTACGCGCGCCAGGCCCGCCTCGTGGACGGCGCCTCGGAGGTGCACCAGCAGGTGCTCGCGCGCCTGTTCATGGAGGAGCGCGGCGACTTCTGGCGCTGGAAGTGAGGGGCGGGCCCGGCCCTAGGAATAGTCGGCCGTCGGCGGGCAGGTGCAGACCAGGTGGCGGTCGCCGTAGGCGTTGTCCGCGCGCCCCACGGGCGGCCAGTACTTGCCCGCGCGCAGCGACTCGACCGGATAGGCGGCGAGCTCGCGGGAGTAGGCGTGGCTCCACGAGTCCGAGCACGTCGCCGCGGCCGTGTGGGGCGCATGGCGCAGCGGGTTGTCCTCCCGGTCCATGCGCCCCTCCTCGACCGCGCGGATCTCGGCGCGGATCGCGATCATCGCGTCGCAGAAGCGGTCGAGCTCGGCCTTCGACTCGCTCTCGGTGGGCTCGACCATGAGGGTGCCCGCCACCGGGAACGACATCGTCGGCGCGTGGAAGCCGTAGTCGATGAGCCGCTTGGCGACGTCCTCCACGCCGATGCCCGAGCTCTCCTTGAACGCGCGCAGGTCGACGATGCACTCGTGGGCGACGAGCCCGCCGGGCCCGGAATAGAGCACGGGATAGTGCGGCGCCAGGCGTCGGGCCACGTAGTTCGCGTTGAGGATCGCCACCTCGCTCGCGGCGGTGAGCCCCGCCTCCCCCATCATCTCGACGTACATCCACGAGATCGGCAGGATCGAGGCGCTGCCGAAGGGGGCGGCCGCGACCGGGCCGATCGCCTCGGGCGGCGAGGCGAGCACGCGGTGGCCGGGAAGGAATTTCTCGAGGTGCGCGGCCACCGCGACGGGACCCACGCCGGGTCCGCCGCCGCCATGGGGAATGCAGAAGGTCTTGTGCAGGTTGAGGTGCGACACGTCGCCCCCGAACTCGCCCGGCGCGCACAGCCCCACCATCGCGTTCATGTTGGCGCCGTCCACGTACACCTGGCCGCCGTGGCGGTGCACGATGTCGCAGACCTTCGTGATGCCCGGCTCGAACACGCCGTGGGTCGAGGGATACGTCACCATGATCGCCGCGAGCCGGTCCGCGTGCCCCGCCGCCTTGCGCTCCAGGTCCGCCAGGTCCACGTTGCCCTCGGCGTCGCACGCGACCACCACGACCTCGAAACCCGCCATGTGCGCCGAGGCCGGGTTGGTGCCGTGCGCCGAGCCCGGAATGAGGCAGACATTCCGATGGCCTTCGCCGCGGCTCGCGTGCCACTTGCGGATGACGAGCAGCCCCGCGTACTCGCCCTGGGAGCCCGCGTTGGGCTGGACCGAGACCGCGGCGTAGCCCGTCGCCTGCGCGAGGCGCTTCTCGAGACTCGCGATCAGCTCGCGGTAGCCCTCCCACTGCTCGGGCGGCGCGAAGGGATGGATGTGCGCGAATTCCCGCCACGACACCGGGATCATCTCGCTCGTCGCGTTGAGCTTCATGGTGCACGAGCCCAGCGGGATCATCGAGCGGTCGAGCGCGAGGTCCTTGTCGGCGAGGCTGCGCAGGTAGCGCAGCATCTCCGTCTCCGAGTGGTAGCGGTTGAAGACCGGATGCGTGAGGTAGGGCGTGGTGCGCGCGAGCGAGGCCGGGATCGCCCGGACCTCGCCGCGGTCCAGGTCGGAAGCGCCGTACGGCACCGCGGCGCCGGCGAAGAGGGCCCAGATGTTCTCCACCTCCGGGTGCGTGGTGGTCGCGTTGAGCGAGATGCCCAGCCGCGCGGCGTCCACGCGGCGGAAGTTCACGCGGGCGGCGCGAGCGCGCTCGACGATCGCCTCCGTGCGTTCGCCCGTGGCCACCGTGATCGTGTCGAAGAAATCCCCCGTCTCGACCGCGAACCCCGCCTTCTCGAGCCCCGCCTTCAGGATCGCGGTGAGGCGCTGCACGCGCCGGGCGATGCGCTCGATGCCGCGCGGCCCGTAGTAGACCGCGTACATCGACGCCATCACGGCGAGCAGCACCTGCGCGGTGCAGATATTGGAGGTCGCCTTCTCGCGGCGGATGTGCTGCTCGCGGGTCTGCAGCGCGAGGCGGTAGGCCGGAGCGCCCTGCGCGTCCACGGTGACGCCGACGAGGCGCCCGGGAAGGTTGCGCTTGAGCTCGTCGCGCGTGGCCATGTAGGCGGCGTGCGGGCCGCCGAACCCGATCGGAACGCCGAAGCGCTGCGTGCTGCCGATCGCGACGTCGGCGCCCCATTCGCCCGGGGGCTTGAGGATCGCGAGCGCGAGCGGATCGGCGGCGGCGGCGAGGAGAGCGCCGCGCGCGTGCACCGCCCGGGCGAGCGCCGCGTAGTCGCGCACCTCGCCCTCGGCGCCCGGATACTGCACCAGAACGCCGAACGCGTCCTCGGCCGCGAGCGCGCCCGGATCGAGCACCCGCACCTCGATGCCGAGGGGCTCGGCCCGCGTGCGCACCACGTCGATCGTCTGCGGAAGCACGTCGGCGGCCACCGCGAACACGCGTGAGGCGCTCTTCGCCGAGCGCAGGGCGAGCGTCATCGCCTCGGCGGCGGCGCTCGCCTCGTCGAGCATCGACGCGTTGGCGACGGGAAGCCCGGTGAGGTCCGCCACCATCGTCTGGAAGTTGAGCAGCGCCTCGAGCCTTCCCTGGGAGATCTCGGGCTGGTAGGGCGTGTAGGCGGTGTACCAGGCGGGGTTCTGGAAGACGTTGCGCAGGATGACGCCCGGCGTGAGCGTGTCGTAGTAGCCCTGGCCGATGTAGGACTTGAAGAGGCGGTTCTTCTCCGCGATGCGGCGCAGGGCGTCGAGCGCGTTGCCCTCGGTGCGCGGCGTTCCCAGTCCCATGGGGGACTTGCGGCGGATCGCCTTCGGGATCACGGCGTCGACGAGCGCCTCCCGCGTCGGGAATCCGAGGAAGGAGAGCATCGCGGCCTGCTCCTCGGGGTCGGGACCGATGTGGCGGCGCGCGAAGGCGACGTAGTCCTCGAGCTCTTCGAGGCTGGGGCGCGGCGGCGTGCGAAGGGGCGTATCGGGCATGGGATCCTCGGGGCGTCAGTCGGCGGCGGCCTTCTCGTACGCGGCCGCGTCGAGGAGCGCCTCGAACGCCGCGGGATCGGCGGGCTTCAGGCGATACATCCACGCGCCGTAGGCGTCCTGGTTCACCTTCTCGGGCGCCTCCGCGAGCGCGCCGTTCGCCTCGACCACCTCGCCGGCGACCGGCGCGTAGATGTCGGAGGCGGCCTTCACGGACTCGACCACGCCCACGGCGTCGCCCGCGCCCACCTTGCGGCCGGCCGCGGGCGCCTCGACGAACACGATGTCGCCGAGCTGCTCCTGCGCGTGGTCGGTGATGCCGACGGCGAACGTGCCGTCGGGCTCGCGCCGGACCCATTCGTGGGTGGCGGTGTAGCGCAGCTCCTGGGGAAGCTTCATGTCGCGTTCCTGTGGGTCAGTGGACGAGGATCCTGCCGTTGCGCACGAACGGGGGCTTCACCACGCGCGCGGCGAGGCGCTTGTCGCGTACCTGCACGTGCACGGTCTCGCCTGGCGTCGTGCCGAGCGGCAGGCGCGCGAGCGCGATGGACTTGCCGAGGGTCGGAGAGAACGTGCCGCTGGTGATCTCGCCCGCGCCGCGCGCGGTCTCGACCTTCTGGTGCGCGCGCAGCACGCCGCCCGCGTCGGTGAGGACGAGGCCCAGGAAGGCGTTGTGCTCGCCCCGCGCCTCGAGGGCCGCACGGCCGACGAAATCGCGCCCGGGCGCGAGGTCCACGGTCCACGCGAGCCCGGCATCGAGCGGACAGACGCGCGCATCCATGTCCTGGCCGTAGAGGTTCATGCCCGCTTCCAGCCGCAGCGTGTCGCGCGCGCCGAGCCCGCAGGGACGGGCGCCCGCATCGACGAGGGCCTGCCACGCGCCTGCGGCCTGCGTGGCGGGAAGGACCAGCTCGAAGCCGTCCTCGCCCGTGTAGCCGGTGCGCGCGACCATGAGCTCGCCCACGGCCGTCGCATGGAAGGGCGCGAGGGATTCGGTAGGCGCGCGCATCTCGGGAAACGCCTGCCAGAAGCGGCTGCGCGCGCGCGGCCCCTGGATCGCGAGGATGGCGAGGTCGCACCGCGGCTCGAGGGCGACCTCGGCCCTCCACCGTTGCCCGAGCCCCTCGAGCCAGGCGAGGTCGCCGTCCGCGGTGGCGGCGTTCACCACGGCACGGTAGCGGCCCTCGCCGAGGAAGTAGACGATGAGGTCGTCGATCACGCCGGCGTCGTCGGCGAGCATGCACGTGTAGAGCGCCTTGCCGGGAACCTTGAGCTTGTCGACGTCGTTGGCGAGGGCGCGGCGCAGGAAGTCGCGGGCGCCGGCGCCGCGGATGTCCACGACGCGCATGTGCGACACGTCGAACAGGCCCGCGTCGCCGCGCACCGCGCGGTGCTCCTCGACCTGCGAGCCGTAGTGCACCGGCATGTCCCAGCCGCCGAAATCCACCATGCGCGCGCCGGCGGCGCGATGCTGGGCGTTCAGTGGCGTGATCTTCGGCAAGGACGGTCCCGGAATCGAAAAAGGCCAGGGTAGCGTCGCCGCCCTCCTGACCCCTCTGTCCTCGGTACCTGAGAGATTACGCCCGCCGCGCGGACGATGCCCCTTCGGTGGACCGCCGCGACGGGATCGCCGTCGAGCGGCCGCTCTCCAGAGTCCGGGATCGTTCCCGGATCCGACCGGTCCTTTTGCCTGAGAGTTTGCGGGTGCTACCCCTTCGGCGGCGCCGTGCCGGCGCGCTCTCCCGATCGGATGGCGCGCATTTTCGGCCATCTCGCGGGCATTGTCCAGCGCGATGCGCCCCGCAGCCGCGTTGCGCGCCCCGTGAAAACCCGCCAATATCGGCGCAAGGAGCGAGGAGCATCCCGTGCCGCAGCCCGTCATCATCACCGTCGCCATCACCGGCGCCGTGCCGCGCAAGAAGGACAATCCCGCGGTCCCGGTGACGCCCGCCGAGCAGATCGAGTCCGCCCACGAGGCCTTCGAGGCCGGCGCTTCCCTCGTCCATGTCCACGTGCGCAATCCCGACGAGTCGCCCGGTTCCGATCCCGAGCTCTTCGCGCGCGTCCAGGAAGGCGTGCGCAAGCATTGCCCGGGCATGATCGTGCAGTTCTCCACCGGCGGCCGGGGCCGCGACCAGGCTGCGCGCGGCGCGATGCTCTACCTAGAGCCCGACATGGCCTCGCTCGCGACGGGCTCGGTGAACTTCCCGGCGAGCGTGTACGAGAACCCGCCCGACTTCGTGGAACGGCTCGCCTCCACGATGCTCGAGCACGGCATCAAGCCCGAGATCGAGGTCTTCGACCTCGCGATGCTCTACAACGCGGCGGGGCTCGTGAAGAAGGGGATGGTGAAGGACCCGCCGCACGTGCAGTTCGTGCTGGGCATCCCCAACGCGCTGCCCGCCAGGCGCTCGGTGTTCGACTTCCTGAGGAGCGAGCTCGCGCAGATCCTCCCGCGCGCCACCTGGGTCGCGGCGGGCGTCGGGCGCCACCAGTGGGAGGTGAACCAGTGGTGCCTGGAGGCCGGCGGACACTGCCGCACGGGCCTCGAGGACAACCTGCGCATCGATGGCGACCGCCTCGCCGCGAGCAACGCCGAGCTGGTGAGGCGGATCGTCGAGGCCTGCGAGCGCTACGGCCGCCGGCCCGCCACACCCGCGGAGGCGCGCGCCCTCCTCGGGCTGCGCGCCGCCTGATCCGCCGGCGAATGGCTCGCGCGGGCCCTCGCGCCCGCCCGGCTCAGCTTCCCGGCAGGTCGTGCACCTCGGGGAAGAACATGTCCTTCCACGACTGCGGCTTCACCTTCACCGAGCCGATCCCGTACATGAAGTCCGCGTACGTGGTCACCTTGCTCGGCGTGGTCGTGAACTTGACCAGCGGGTCGTCTAGCACCTTCACCACGAGGTCGCGCGGTCCCTTGTAGCCCTGCCATTTGATGTAGTTGTCGGCAGCGGCCTGCTTGTCCTTGTTGATCTCCCCGATCGCCTCGTCGAACGCGGCGAGGAAGGCCTTGTAGATGCCGGGGTTCGCCTCGCGGAACTTGCCCGAAGCCCACACCACGGTGAAGGTGTGCGGGCCGCCGACGATCGAGTACGAGTCGATCACCTTGTGGATGCCGGGATGCTCGAGCTCCTGGTACTGGTACGGGGGCGCCGTGAAGTGCGCGGTGACCTCGTTGCCCTCGGAGACGAGCGCGGCCATGCCGTCGGGGTGCTTCATCGAGACGGTGAGCGGGTCGAGCTTCGCGTAGTTCTTCTCGCCGAACGCCTTCGCGGCGGCCATCTGCAGGTTCACCGCCTGGAAGGAGACCTTGATCGCCGGAAGGGCGATCCTGTCCTTGGCGGTGAAGTCGGCGATCGTCTTCACGTTCGGGTCGCGCGTGTTGAGGTAGAGCGGCATGTTGTTCATGGCGCACACGCCGCGCACGTCGAGGCTGCCGCGCGTCTTCGCCCAGAGCGTGATGAACGGCCCGAGCCCGCCGGAGGCGAAATCGAGGTGCCCGGAGATCAGCGCGTCGTTCATGCCGGTGCCGGAGCCGAAGCGCACCCACTCCACCTTGACGTCGCCCAGGCCCATCTCCTTCGCGTGCTTCTCGAGCAGGTGCTGGTGCTCCATGTACATGAGGGGCAGGTAGGTGACGCCGAACTGCTGGGCGATGTGCACCGTGCCGACCTCGGCGCGCGCGAGCGGCGCGAGAATCGCCGTCGCGACGGCCGCGAGCCAAAGCGCGACTTTGCTTCCCTTCATGGAAGTGCCTCCTCCAGGTCGTCGTCGGATGCGGCTGGAACGCCGCGAGGGAGGTTGGTCGGGGCGATGTGATTCGAACACACGACCCCCTGCACCCCATGCAGGTGCGCTACCAGGCTGCGCTACGCCCCGACCGGACTTGGAATTATATCGGGAGAACGGGCTTCCCGCCTACGCGACAGCCCTTCAGCGCTCGAGCATCTTGAGGATGCTCTTGAGCTCCTTGCGGATGTTGCCGGGGGAGATGGGCTGCGGGACCGTCATGGTCTTCGTGCCGGCGGCGGCGTGCACGGGCTCCTCGAGGCGGTTGCGCGCGCCGTTGATGGTGAAGCCGTGCTCGTAGAGGAGCTCGCGGATGCGGCGGATGAGCAGCACCTCGTGGTGCTGGTAGTAGCGGCGGTTGCCCCGGCGCTTCAGGGGCTTCAACTGGGTGAACTCCTGCTCCCAGTAGCGCAGGACGTGGGGCTTCACGCCGCACAGCTCGCTCACCTCGCCGATGGTGAAGTAGCGCTTGGCGGGGATCGCGGGCAGGTCAGTCGTCGCCAGGTTCTCCGTGGCCATTGAAGGACTTCTCCACCAGGCTCTTCAGCTTTTGGCTTGCATGGAACGTGACCACGCGGCGCGCCGTGATGGGAATCTCCTCCCCGGTCTTGGGATTCCTGCCCGGGCGCTGCGGCTTCTTCCGGAGCTGGAAGTTGCCGAAGCCGGACAGCTTCACCATCTCGCCCCTTTCGAGGGCGATCCGGATCTCCTCGAAGAACGACTCGACCATGTCCTTGGCCTCGCGCTTGTTCAGGCCGACCTTCTCGAACATGAGGTCGGCGAGCTCGGCCTTGGTGAGGGTTATTTTTTCTTTCACGTGCGCGGCTGGGCTTCGAATTCTTGGGTGAGTTGCTCCCGAATGGAGGCCACGATCTCCTCCACTTCGGAATCTGTCAAAGTCCTGTCAGTATCCTGCATAACTATCCGTAACGCAAGGCTTTTTTTGCCGGGCTCGACTCCCTTTCCACGGTACTGATCGAACACTTCGACCTCGCGGACGAAGGCGGGAACCCGGGCGCGGACGGCCGAGAGGAGCCTCGCGGCGGACACTGCGTCCGCGACGGTGAACGCGAGGTCGCGGCGGACCGCGGGCATGCGCGAAAGGCCCGCGAAGCGCGGGTGCGACCCCTTCATGAGGGGCCCGGCCAGCAGCTCGAACACGACCGGCGCCGAGGCGAGCTCGTATTTCAGTTGTAACCGGGGGTGCAGCTCTCCCACTGCTCCGAGGGTCTCGCCGCCGAGCCGGACGAGGGCGCAGCGCCCCGGATGGCAGGCCGGATGGGATCCCGCGGAGAACTCGAGGGCACCCGCCGCGGCGAGCGACTCGACGTCGCCCTTCACGTCGAAGAAATCCACCGGCGCGGGCTTCTCGGCCCATTGTTCGGGCCAGCGCGACCCGTACGCGAGGCCCGCCACGCGCTCGGGCTGCACGGCGAGGTCTGCGGCATCGCCCTCGAAGCAGCGGCCGATCTCGAACAGGCGCAGGCGCTGCTCGCCGCGGTTCAGGTTCGCGCGCAAGGCCTGGACGAGACCGCCGAGGAGCGTGGTGCGCATCACGCTCATGTGGCTCGCGATGGGGTTGGCGAGGCGCACGGGTCGCGCGTTCCCGCCGAAGTCGCGCTCCCATTCCTCGGCGACGAAGCTGTAGCTCACGATCTCCTGGTAGCCCAGGCTCGCGAGCGCGTGGCGCATCGTGAAGCGGTCGCGCTCCCCGTCGCGCAGCGCGAGCATCGGCACGCTCGCGCGCGGAGCCCGGGCCGGGACGTGGTCGTAGCCGTGCACGCGCGCGATCTCCTCGACGAAGTCTTCCTCGATCGCGAGGTCGAAGCGCCAGCTCGGGGCCGTGGCGCGGATCGCATCCCCGATCGACTCGGGCAGGCAGGACAGGCGCCGCAAGATGTCGTGCATGGCCTCGTCGCTCACCGGGTAGCCGAGCAGCGCGCGCACGCGCGCGGGCCGCACGGGGACCGGGGGCCGCGCCGGCAGCTCGCCCTGCGCGTGGGTGACGGGGCCCGCGCGCCCGCCGCAGGTCTCGATCGTGAGGGCCACCGCGCGCTCGAGCGCGGCACCGGTCGCGCCCGGATCGACGCCGCGCTCGAAACGGTACGCCGCGTCGCTCGTGAGGGCGAGCTCGCGCGCCTTGCCCTGGACCGCCTCGGGCGCGAACCAGGCCGCCTCGAAGAAGACGTCGGTCGTCGCCGGGCCCACCATCGTGCCGAAGCCGCCCATCACTCCCGCGAGGGCCACGGGCCCCGAGGCGTCGGCGATCGCGAGCAGCTCCGGCCGGTAGTCGACCTCTTCGCCGTTGAGCAGCCGGATGCGCTCGCCGGGCCGCATCCGGCGCACGTCGATCGCGCCGGAGAGCTTCGCGTCGTCGAAGGCGTGCATCGGCTGGCCGCGCTCGAGCATCACGTAGTTGGTGATGTCGACGAGCGGGCTGATGGCGCGCAGCCCGGCGCGCTCGAGGCGGCGCGCCATCCACTCCGGCGTGCGCGCGGCCGGATCGATGCCGCGCACGATGCGCCCGAAATAGTGGCCGCAGGCCGCGCGCTCGGCGATGCCCACCGCGCGCGCGTCGGCGATCGCCGAAGGCACGGGAGAAGCGGGCGGCAGGCTCACGCGGCAGCCCGTGATCGCGCCCGCGTCGCGCGCGATGCCGAACATCGACAGGCAGTCCCCGCGGTTCGGGGTGAGCTTGAAGGTGAGCACCGTGTCGTCGAGCCCGAGGACCTCGCGCACGTCGCGCCCGACGGGCGCGTCCGCGGGCAGCACGAGCAGCCCCGCATGGTCGTCCGACAGGCCCAGCTCGCGCGCCGAGCAGAGCATCCCGTCGGATTCGACGCCCCGCAGCTTCGCGCGCTTGATCTCGAGCGGGGCGCCCCCGCCCGCGGCCGGCAGCTTCGCGCCCGGCAGCGCGCAGGGCACCTTCTGGCCCGCGGCGACGTTGGGCGCTCCGCAGACGATGGTGAGCGTCGAGCCCGTGCCCGCGTCGACCTGCGTCACGCGTAGCTTGTCCGCGTTCGGGTGCGGCGCCACGCTCTTCACGTGCCCCACGACGATGCCCGAGAATGCGCCCGCGACCGGCGCCACCTCCTCGACCTCGAGCCCGCCCATGGTGAGCGCGTGCGCGAGGGCCCCGACCTCCATGCGGATCTCGGCGAGCTCCTTCAGCCAGGCGAGCGAGACCTTCACCGGAACTGCTCCAGGAAGCGCAGGTCGTTCTCGAAGAACAGGCGCAGGTCGTCCACGCCGTACTTGAGCATGGCGAGCCGGTCGAGCCCCATCCCGAAGGCGAAGCCGGAGTAGCGGCCCGGGTCGATGCCCCCGTTGCGAAGGACGTCGGGGTGGACCACGCCCGCGCCGGCGATCTCGAGGTAGGCCGCTTCCCCGTTCTTGCGCGACCATTCCATGTCGATCTCCACGCCCGGCTCGACGAACGGGAAGTACGACGGGCGGAAGCGGATCCCGATGTCGTCGCGCTCGAAGAACGCGCGGCAGAACTGGGTGACGGTGCCCTTCAGGTCCGCGAGGCTGATCCCCTCGTCGACCCACAGGCCCTCGACCTGGTGGAACATGGGCGAGTGCGTCGCGTCGTGGTCGCAGCGGTAGACGCGCCCCGGGCAGATGATGCGCACGGGCGGCGCGTGCGACTGCATGTAGCGGATCTGCACGGGAGAGGTCTGCGTGCGCAGCACGCGATCGGAGCCCGCGATGTAGAACGTGTCCTGCATGCTGCGCGACGGATGGTCCGGGAACATCCGCAGCGCCGTGAAGTTGTGGTAGTCGTCCTCGATCTCGGGGCCGTCGGCCACGGCGAATCCCATGGTCTCGAAGAGGCGCTCCACATGCTCCTGCACGCGCGTGATGGGGTGCAGCCCCCCGGCGCCCCCGCGGCGGCCGGGAAGGGTCACGTCGATCGACTCGGCGGCGAGCCGTGCGTCGAGCTCGCGCGCATGCAGCGCCTCGAGGCGCTCCTGCACGAGGCGCTCGATCTCGCCCTTCGCGCCGTTGATGGCGGCGCCCGCGCCGGGCCGCTCGCCCGCCGGCAGCTTTCCGAGCCCCTTCAGCAGCTCGGTGAGCGAGCCCGCCCTGCCGAGGAAGCGCGCCTTCGCCTGCTCCAGCCCGGCCACGCTCGAGGTCGCCGTGAGCGTGCTCCTCGCCTCGCTCACGATCTTCGAAAGGACGGCTTCTATCGTGTCGGTCGCCATGGTTCAAACGAAAAAGGGGCTCTCGCGAGCCCCCGTTCCGTTTCGCGTCGTGTCAGGCCCCGAGGCTCGCCTTGGCCTGCTCGACGATCCGTCCGAACGCGGCCTTGTCCGAGACGGCGAGGTCCGCGAGCACCTTGCGATCCACCTCGATGCCCGCCTTCTTCAGGCCCGCCATGAACTGGCTGTACGTCACGCCCGCCGCCCGGACTCCGGCGTTGATCCGCGTGATCCACAGCGCGCGGAACTCGCGCTTCTTGTTGCGGCGGTCGCGGTAGGCGTACTGCCCCGCCTTCATCACCGCTTCCTTGGCGATGCGGTAGACGTTCTTGCGGCGGCCGCGGAAGCCCTTGGCCTGGTCGAGGACCTTCTTGTGGCGCGCGCGCGCCGTGACTCCACGCTTTACGCGAGGCATGGCGGCTCCTTATGCGTAGGGAAGCATCGCCTTCACGTGGCCGATGTTCGCCGAATCGACGCCCGTGGCTCCGCGAAGCTGACGCTTGTTCTTGGTCGCACGCTTGGTGAGGATGTGGCGCTTGCCCGCCTGGTAGCGCTTCACCGAGCCGCTGCCGCGGACCCGGAAGCGCTTGGCGGCGCCACTCTTGGTCTTCATCTTGGGCATGATGCCCTCCTTCGATTGGTGCAGCAGGTGGCGGAACCCTTCCGCGCTTCTCGACCTGAAGTCACCTTCTCATGCTGCCTGACCTCGCGGTCAGTGTTTCTTCTTCGGGGATAGGATCATCACCATCTGCCGCCCTTCCAGCTTCGGCCACTGCTCGACGGTGCCGACCTCCTTCAGGTCCGCCTCCACGCGCTTGAGCAGCTGCACCCCGAGCTCCTGGTGCGCCATCTCGCGCCCCCGGAAGCGCAGCGTCACCTTGGTCTTGTCGCCCTCGGTGAGGAACCGGGTGAGGTTGCGCACCTTGATCTTGTAGTCGCCCTCGTCGGTGCCCGGCCGGAACTTCACCTCCTTCACCTGGATCTGCTTCTGCTTGAGCTTGGCCTCGTGCGCCTTCTTGCTCTCGCGGTACTTGAACTTGCCGTAGTCCATCAAGCGGCAGACCGGCGGCTTCGCCGTGGGCGCGATCTCCACGAGGTCGATGTCGATCTCCTCGGCCATGCGCATGGCCTCTTCGATCTTCACGATTCCGATGGGCTCGCCCTCGACACCGATGAGGCGGATCTCCGGCGCGTTGATCTCGCCGTTGATGCGGACTGCTTTATCCTGAGCTATGCGAAAATCCTCTATAAGTCAATGATATGGCGCACGGACTTCAAGTTATTTCTAGGAGATGTCCGCGGGCCCCCGGCATTCACTTCCGCGACTCGATCTCGCGCTTGAGGCGCGAAATAAAGGCCTCGAGCGGGACCGGAGCCAGGTTCTCCCCGGCGCGCGTCCTCGCTGAGACCGTCCTCGCGGCGACTTCCTTATCCCCGACGACCAGCTGGTAAGGAAGCTTTTGAATGCTATGTTCGCGAATTTTATACGTTATTTTCTCGTTCCGCAAATCCGTGGCAACCCGCAGGCCCGCCGCGCGCAGCGCCGCGACCACTTCGTTCACGTACGCCTCCTGGCGATCGGTCACGTTCATCACGACCACCTGCACGGGCGCGAGCCATAGCGGGAAGGCGCCCGCGTGGTTCTCGATGAGGATCCCGATGAAGCGCTCGAGGGACCCCACGATGGCGCGGTGCAGCATGACCGGCGTGCGCCGCGCGTTGTCCTCGGCCACGTACTCGGCCGCGAGGCGCGCCGGCATCATGAAGTCGACCTGCATCGTGCCCACCTGCCACGAGCGGCCGAGCGAATCCTTGAGGTGGTACTCGATCTTGGGGCCGTAGAAGGCGCCCTCCCCCGGAAGCTCCTCCCAGCGGGCGCCGCAGGCGCGCAGCGCCCCGCGCAGCGCCTCCTCCGCCTTCGTCCACTGCCCGTCGTCGCCGATGCGCTTGTCGGGGCGGAGCGCCAGCTTCACCGCGATGTCCTCGAAGCCGAAATCGCGGTAGACCTCGAACGCGAGGCGATGGAACGCCACGCACTCCGCCTCGACCTGCTCCTCGGTGCAGAAGATGTGACCGTCGTCCTGGGTGAAGCCGCGCACGCGCATGAGGCCGTGCAGCGCCCCCGAGGGCTCGTTGCGGTGGCAGGCGCCGAACTCGCCGTAGCGCAGCGGCAGGTCGCGGTAGCTGCGCAGGTCGGAATTGAACACCTGCACGTGCCCCGGGCAGTTCATCGGCTTGATCGCGAAGTCGCGCTTCTCCGACTCGGTCGTGAACATGTGGTCCTTGTAGTTCTCCCAGTGGCCCGAGCGCTCCCAGAGCGAGCGATCGAGGATCATCGGGCAGCGGATCTCCTGGTAGCCGTTGTCGCGGTAGACGCGGCGCATGTACTGCTCCACCTGCTGCCACAGGGCCCAGCCCTTGGGGTGCCAGAACACCATGCCGGGCGCCTCGTCCTGGAGGTGGAAGAGGTCGAGCTGCTTGGCGAGCCGGCGGTGATCGCGCTTCTCCGCCTCCTCGAGCATCGCGAGGTAGGCGTCCTGGTCCTCCTTGCGCGCCCAGGCCGTTCCGTAGATGCGCTGGAGCATCTCGTTGCGCGAGTCGCCGCGCCAGTACGCGCCCGCGACCTTCATGAGCTTGAAGACCTTGAGCTTGCCCGTGGAGGGCACGTGGGGTCCCCGGCACAGGTCCACGAAGTCGCCCTCGCGGTAGAGGCTGATTGTCTGCCCGGCGGGAATGGCGCCGATGATCTCCGCCTTGTACTTCTCCCCGATCGAGTGGAAGAAGCGCACGGCGTCGTCGCGCTTCCACTCCTCGCGCTTCACCGGGATGTCGCGCTTGGCGAGCTCGGCCATCCGCTTCTCGATCGCGGCGAGGTCCTCCGGCGTGAAGGGCCGCTTGTAGGAGAAGTCGTAGTAGAAGCCGTTCTCGATCACCGGCCCGATCGTCACCTGCGCGTCCGGGAAGAGCTCCTTCACCGCGTACGCGAGGAGGTGCGCCGTGGAGTGGCGGATGAGCTCGAGGCCCTCGGGATCCCGGTCGGTGACGACGGCGAGGCGCGCGTCGCGCTCGATCGTGTGGCCGACGTCCACGAGCTTGCCGTCCACCTTGCCGGCGAGCGCCGCCTTGGCGAGGCCGGGGCCGATGGAGGCGGCCACCTCGCCCACGGTGACGGGCTTCTCGAAGGACCGGATCGAGCCGTCCGGCAGGGTCACGTTGATCATGTTCGATGCAGCTCCAGAAAGAAAAAAGCGCGGGCGAGCCGCGCTTTTCCGATGCAACCGGGACGCAAGCCCGCCTACCGAAGTCCTCCGGCGCACCTCGTAGTCGGCGGTCTCATAACCATGGGGCCCCTTTCCTGGCGGTACTCTCGTCGATGCGCCATCATACCCCCGATGATCATCGACATCCACGGGCACTACACGACGGAGCCGCGCGCGCTGCACGCGTTCCGCGAACGGCAGCTCGCGGGTGTGGCCGAGCCCGCGCGAAGGCCCGGGGCGGGCGAGCCCGCCATCGGCGACGACGAGCTCCGGGAGAGCGTGCAGCCGCAGCTTCGCCTGCAGCGCGAACGCGGCTGCGACCTCACGATCTTCTCGCCCCGCGCCTCGGGCATGGGGCACCACCTCGGCACCGAGGCGGTGGGCCGGGAGTGGAGCCGGGTGAGCAACGACCTCGTCCATCGTATCTGCACGCTGCTCCCGGAGCATTTCGCGGCCGCGGGACAGCTGCCCCAGTTCCCCGGCGCGCCGGTCGAGAGCTGCATCCCGGAACTCGAGCGGATCGCGGGCCTCGGCTTCGTGGGCGTGAACCTGAACCCCGACCCCTCGGGCGGCTACTGGAAATCCCCGCCCCTCACGGACCGCTACTGGTACCCGCTCTACGAGAAGCTCTGCGAGCTCGACGTGCCGGCGATGATCCACGCCTCGGCCTCGTGCAACCCGGCGGTCCACTACACCGGCGCGCACTACGTCAACGCCGACACCACGGCCTTCATGCAACTCGTGCAGGGCGACCTCTTCCGCGACTTCCCCGCGCTGCGCTTCGTGATCCCGCACGGAGGCGGCGCCGTGCCCTTCCACTGGGGACGCTACCGCGGCATGGCGCAGGACATGGGCAAGCCCCCCCTCGAGGAGCACCTGCTGGGCAACGTCTTCTTCGACACCTGCGTCTACCATCTCCCGGGCGTGGAGCTCCTCGCGCGCGTGATCCCCGTGGACAACATCCTCTTCGCCTCCGAGATGCTGGGGGCGGTGAAGGGCGTCGATCCCCGCACCGGGCATCATTACGACGACACGAAGCGCTACGTGGACCAGGTGGCGGGGCTCGCCGATGACGAGCGCTACAGGATCTTCGAGGGCAACGCGCGCCGCGTCTATCCCCGGCTCGACGCCCGGCTCGCCCGGCGCGGACGCCCGGGCCGCCCCACCGCATGAAGGACCCGCCATGAACGATGCGACCTCCCCGCTCCCCGACATCCGCCGCGACTTCGAGCGCGTCGCCCCCGAGGTCGTGCGCGAGGCCTCGAAGTACGCCGCCTCGATCCTCGCCGACGTGGCGGGGCGCCGCGGCACGCTCCACGGACGCATCGCGCCGCTGTTGCCCTCGATGCGCCTGGCGGGCCCCGCGTTCACCGTCGAGGTGCGTCCCGGCGACAACCTCATGGTGCACGCCGCCATCACGATGGCGCGGCCCGGCGACGTGATCGTGGTCGACGGCAAGGCCGACCGCGCCTGCGCGCTGATGGGCGCGATCATGGTGAGCGTCTGCAGGAAGCGCGGCCTCGGCGGCGTGGTGCTCGACGCGGCCGTGCGCGACACCGAGGAGCTGCGCGAGCTGGGCTTCCCCGTTTACGCTGTGGGCGCGAACCCGAACGGCCCGACCAAGGCCGTCGCCGGACGGATCAACTGGCCCATCTCCTGCGGCGGCGTGGCAGTGCGCCCGGGCGACCTCGTCGTGGGAGACGCCGACGGCGTAGTCGTGGTCGAGCGCGAGAAGGCCGCCTCGCTCCTCGCCGCGGCCGCGCGGAAGGTTGCCGAGGAGCGCGCGCGCCTCGAGGAGATCGCAGCGGGGCGCAACCTCGTCCCCGCGTGGCTCGATCCGGCGCTACGCTCCTGCGGCGCGCTGAAGCAAGGCGAGACGCTGTAGGGCTCAGTAGAAGCTGTCGAAGTGCACCTGCGGATACGGAACGCGCCGCTCGATGAGCATGCGCTGGACCGCCTCGGCCATCGGCGGCGGGCCGGCGAAGTAGTACTCGAAGGCGGCCCAGCGCGCGTGGGGGCCGGGGCCCGCCTGCGCAGTGGACTCGCCCTCGACGAATGCGCGCGCGATCTCGTGCACGAACCCGCGCGGTCCCTTCCATCCGCTCGAGTCCCCCGCCTCCGAGAGCACCGTGTGGAAGAAGAGGCGCTCGCCGTAGCCGGGCAGCGCGCGCAGCTCAGCCTCCCCGCACAGGTCGCGCTCGGTGCGCGCGCCGTAGAACACGTGGATCCTGCGGCCCGCGAGCCGGGGCTCGCGCACGGCGCCGCGCGCGATCGAGAGCATGGGCGCGAGCCCCGAGCCGCCGCCGATGCACACGATGTCGCGGGGGCTCTCGGGCCGCAGGTACGCGAGGCCGTACGGGCCGTCCAGCGCGACCTCGGAGCCCGGCGCCACCCGATCGAAGAGCGTGCCCGTGCCCGTTCCCCCCGGGACGCGGCGCACGATGAACTGCCAGCGCGCGGTCCCGTCGTCGACGTTGGACATGGAATAGGTGCGCGGAACCGTGAGCCCCGGGAGGTAGAAGAGCGCGTACTGCCCGGGGAGGAACCCGGGCGCCTCGGGCGCGGTGAAGGTGAACTCGCGCATGTCGTGCGTGAAGCTGCGCACGCCCTCGAGGCGCGCGCGGAAACGCGCGGGGCGCCGCGGCGGCACGTTCTCGGGGCGCAGCCGGACCTTGATCGTGCAATCGCTCCGGGGCTGCGCCTGGCAGGCGAGGATGCGGCCCTTCTCCCGGTCGGATGCGTCGAGGCCCGGGGCGTCGGGGCGCAGGGACTCGATGCGCCCCTCGAGAAGCTGGACCTTGCACGTCCCGCACGAGCCCGAGTTGCACTCGTAGGGCAACCCCAGCCCCGCGCGCAGCCCCGCGCGCAGGAGCGTGTCGTCCGCGGCGCAGGCGAAGGCCTCGCCCCCGCCGCCGATCCGGACCTCATGCATTACCGCGCCCTCACGCGCGGTTCCACGAAGCGCGGCGCGCGACCCACAGCGCGAGCACGTAGGACGCGGCCACGGCAGCGACCACCGCGGGGCCGAGAGCGAGGTCCCAAGAGGCCATGCGCTGATCGAACGCGGGGAGCACGCGGCGCGCGGCGACGAGCGCCGCGATGGCAAGCGCCACGAAGGCAATCGCGACGCTCATCACGCGCGAGGCGGCGGCGCGCCGGTCCGCGGCGCGCACGAGGTGGTTCACCCACAGGCCGTTCAGGCCGTCCGTCGCCATCATCCCTGCGGTGAACGTGAGGCCCAGGCCCGCTGCGAGGATCCAGCCCGCGACGCGCGTGGCCGTGAGCGAGAAAAGCGCCGCCTGGCTGAATGTGTCGAAGGAAAGCGCGAACGCCGCGCCCACGGCCGCGACCAGCACGGGGTGGTCGACGCGGGTGAGCCGACGGAAGAAGCGGCTGCGCAGTCCCACGGGACGCACCATCTCTCCGCGGGGCGTGCGCAGGACCGCGGAGAGGTTCGCGATCCCCAGCAGGACGAGAAAACCGACCGAGATCCACGTCCCCGCGTCATCGAGCCACGCCGGGACGCGCCACTGCGCCGCGACCGTGGCCATCGTCACCGCGACGAGCGTCACCACGACGCCGTGGCCCGCCGAGAAGAGCAGTCCCGACCAGCGCGCGAGCAGCGGGCGGCGCCCGGCGTTGAAGCGCGTGAGCCCGTCGATCGCCGCGAGGTGGTCGGGATCGAGGCCATGCTTGAGACCCAGGAGGAAGACGATCGCGGCGAGCGCGAGCCCTTGCGTAGGAAGCGCGTCCATCCCTGCCCTCGCGCCGCGCGAATGCGCGACATCGCGGGCATTCTACTTCAACGATTTCGCGGGCGACATTGCCGAGCGTCAACCCGCGCGGGGATTGCGCGACCGCGCTTCATGCTGCGCGCGCTCAGAACTTCTTGTACGCCAGGAACTTCCCGCTCAAGGTCATGCGCACGCGGTCGCCTTTCTTGTCCGGCTGGCGCTCGATCTGCACGTCGAAGTCGATCGCGCTCATGATTCCCTCGCCGAACTCCTCGTGGATGAGCGCCTTGAACGTCGTTCCGTAGGTCGCCAGGATCTCGTAGAAACGATAGACGAGCGGGTCCGTCGGAATGGCGGTGGGCAGGCATCCCCGATAGGCGGGCTCCTGAAGCAGCAGCACCTCGTCCTCGCCGAGGCCGAAGATCTTGCCTGCCGCCTCGGCCTCGCTCTTGTCGAGCTGCGTCTGCCCGAGGAGCGCCGCCGTGTAGTACACCACCGAGGCCGGCCCGAGCTTGGCCGCGATGCCGCGCCAGGTGAGGCGCTTGCGCCGTTTGACGACGAGAATCTTTTCGGTCAGCTCCGCACGGGTCATGGCGACTGCCCTCCCTCAGGTCGGTTTCGTGTATTCGGCGCGGGCGCCCTGCGCATTCAGCTCCCGCATGCTCTCGCTCCAGTACTGGCCGAGCACCGACACGGATCTCAACGCTTCCTGCGTGCCCGGCTCCCGGACGAGCCGCCACAGGCCCCCGATGCCGCCGGGCGCCGGCGGCGCCGCGGCGATCTCCCGGCTCATCTGGCCGAGCGCCTTGGACAGCCCCAGCAGCAGGTACTGCGTCTCCGGACGGTCGAGCACCTGGAGCAGGCGCATCAGCCCTTCGTTTCGCGTCAGGCGATCGAGCAACGCGACGCCTTCGCTGACGCTTCGCGCGAGGCGCGCGACGATCTCGTCCGACATCGCATCGCGCGCCGAGCTCACGAGGAGCGCGAGGTCGGAGAGCTGCTCGAGCTCCCGCGCGAAGTCGGTCCCCGGAACGGTCCCGGAGGGCGCAGTTTCTGTCTGGTTGTTCATGGCGTCGACCTCAGAGCAGGCCGCGGACGGTGGTCCAGTACATCTGGTTGTAGGCGACCTTGAACCAGTGGACCGACTTGGTGGGCGGCTTCAGCTCGGGCAGGTTCATGTAGTCGAAGGAGTTGTACGTGGCGCGATCGAATCCGGCCTCGATGAAGCAGTACACCCGGCCGTCGTACTCCCGCCCCGGAGCGCCGGTCTTGACGAGCGACGCGATGTTCTCGGCCACCAGCTCCGCCTCGTAGTGCGCCGCCGATCCCGTCTTGCTCACCGGGATGTTCGTCGCATCGCCGATGACGTAGACATTCTCGTGGCCGTCCATGGTCAGCTTGTAGCGGTCGGTCGGGATCCAGCCGTCTTCCCCGAGCCTGTTCTTCTCGATCACCTCCATGCCGCGGTGCGGCGGAATGGCGATCAGCAGGTCGTACGGGGCCTCGGTGCCCTCCTCGCTGTGGATCACCTTCCTCGCCGGATCGATCTCCTTCACGTTGAACAGCGTCTCGTATTCGATGCCCGCCTCGTCGAATTCCGGCTTCGCCCAGCGGGCGACGTTGGCGGTGGCGTGGACGTGGTTGACGGGATAGAGATAGCGCAGCTTCACCTTGTCACGGATCCCGCGCGCCTTGAAGAAGTCGTGCAGCAGGAACATGGCTTCCACGGGCGCGACCGGGCACTTGTGCGGGATCGACACGGTCAAGGCGATGGTGCCGCCCTGGAAGTGCATGAGGCGCTTGTGCAGGCGCACGGCCGCCTCCTCGGTGAAGAAGTGCTCGGCGCCTTCGGCCAGGCCCGGAATCTCCTCGGGCACGATGCGCGAGCCGGTAGCGATCACGAGGATGTCGTACTCGTGCACGCCCCCGCTCTGCGTCGTGACCCTGTTCCGGTCGAGGTCGAAGTTCACGACCGGGTCGGCGTGGAAGGCGATGCTCGGCTCGAGAAGGCTCGCCTGGTCCCGGTAAAGCTCGTCGGGCGACATCTTTCCGAACGCGACATACAGCAGCCCCGGCTGATACATGTGCCGATCCGACGCCGAAAGCAGCGTGATCGCGACCTTGCCGGCACGGATCTCGCGAGCGAGCCTGCGCGAAAGGTTGTTCGCCACGATGGTGCCGCCCGTACCGCCCCCCACTACGAGGATCTTCATATGGCGCCCTCCTCTCCGATGCGGATGCCCGTCTTCGCCCGGCCGCGCGTCACTTCAGCTTGCGGACCTTGATGTGCCAGACCCGCCCGACCTGCTCGGTGCTCACCATCTCGTGGCCCGCCTTGTGGATCCAGGCCGGCACATCGGTCGCGGAGCCCTGGTCGGTCGACAGCAGCTCGAGCACGTCGCCGACCTTCGCCCGCTTCATGTGCGTGATGAGCTCCATGAGGGGTCCCGGGCAGAACGAGTTCCGCGCGTCGACGACCTTGGCGTTGTCCATGGCGATCTCCCGGTGATCGTCCGGCCCCCTGCGCTCAGAACGCGAGGAGCTGCCCGCCCTCGGCGTCGGACAGGAAGCGGGCGAGGCCGGTCGGGGGACCGAGCCCCGGCTCCAGGTCGTCCTTGGTGATCTTCATCACGTCCATGGCCATGGAGCACGGCAGCAGCTTGGCGTCGCCGAGCTCGGCGGCCTGCCTGAACAGCTGCCTGAACGGCGGCACGGCCGTCTCCGCCATCAGGGTCCCGAGCTCGCCCTCGGAGGGCGCGTCCTCCGCGCGGCCCCTGACGAAATAGGGCAGCGCGTTCATCGAAAGGAACACGGTGACGTCGTCGCCGGTCACCGCGGCGACCGACGCGACCATCGCGGCCATCTGCAGCTTCTCGCGCGTTCCCGACACGCACACGATGCTGATCCTCTGGGGCACGGTGTCGTTCTCCACTGGGCGCCCGCATCACCACTTCTTCTTCGAGACCGCCGACTTGAGCGCCTGGTTGGAGAGCGTCAGGTCGGCCACGAGGGCCCTGAGGCGCCGGTTCTCCTCTTCCAGGTGCTTCAGGCGCGCCGGATCCGAAGACCCCGGGCCCCCGTTCCCGCCGCGCAACATGGCGAGGGTCCCGCTCGAGATGCCGTACATGCTGCACAGCTCATCGATCGTCGCGCCCGCGTCGGCCTCCCTGAGCAGGGCGACGATCTGCTCCTCGGTGATCCCCTGCCCCTTCTTCGCCTTCGATGTGGCCCGCCGCTCAGTCATCGGTCTTCCCGACCGGCACCACGGCCAGCTCCGCCTCCTGGTAGCGGCGTGCGCGATAGACGAGCATCGACGCGAGCCAGATGCTGAGGAACAGCGTCAGGACGAAGACGCCCATCGCCTCCCAGTGCTCATTGATGGCATTCACCCAGCTCCAGAACTCCCCCTGGATGGAGAATTGTTCCGACATGAACGCCAGCGCCTCGATGCCGGCGACGGCCAGCGCCACCACCGCCGAGACGACGGTGATGGTCATGTTGTAGTAGAGCTTGCGGATCGGGTTGCGCAGCGCCCATCCGTAGGCGCGCACCATGAGCACGCTGTCGGTGGTGTCCATGAGCGCCATGCCGGCCGCGAAGAGCGCCGGAAAGGCGAGGATGAGCCATACCGACAGGCCGCGCGCCGCCTCCGCGCCCGCCATTCCGAGCAGGCTCACCTCCGTCGCGGTGTCGAAGCCGAGCCCGAACAGCAGGCCGAGGAAGATCATGTGCCAGGCCTTGTTGACCAGCCTGAACAGCGGCCGGAAGATGCGCGAGAAGATGCCGCGCTTGTTGAGGAGCACGTCGAAGTCCTCCTCGACGTACGTGCCGCCGGCCCGCACCCGGCGGAAGGTGCGGTACGTCGAGCTCGCGATGCTCAGGTTGAGCGCGGCCATGACGAGCAGGAAGGTGACCGAGACGAAGGTGCTGGCGAGGCCGGCGGAGCCCGCGATCACGCCGAACCCGCCGCTTTGCGGGCCCCACTGCCGGAACGCCGCGATGGCCGCGACGAAGGCGAACAGCGCGAGCGAGTGCCCGAGGGCGAAATGCAGGCCCACCGTCATGGGGCGGGCGTTTCGCTGCATCAGCTTGCGGGTCACGCTGTCGATCGAGGCGATGTGGTCGGCATCGAAGGCGTGGCGCAGGCCGAAGGTGTAGGCGAGGAATGCGGCGCCGAGAAGCACCGCGTTGCCGGCGAACGCGACCAGCGCCCAGATCCATGCGCCGACATTGAGCGCGAGCAGCACGGCGTAGAGGGCGATCACCCTCCTCCGGGAGTCGCCTCCGTGGTCCGCGAAGACCTCGCGCAGCACGTGGACGATCTCTCTCATCGGGAACGCCCCTCCACAGGTCTTCTCATGTCGGTCACCGCTCCCGCACCCAGCTGTAGCGCCGGATGAGCCAGGCGAAGGTCGAATCGATGCTGAAGCCGATCACGCCGATCGTGAACACCATCGCCCCGAGATGGCTGTACTGGAGCGTCTCGCGCGAATCCTCGATCGCGTAGCCGAGCCCCGAGGTCACCCCGAGGAACTCCGCCGGCACGAGCACGATCCAGGCGACGCCGAGCGCGAAGCGCATCCCCGTGAGCATGTCCTGCGCCACGGCGGGCAGGATGATCTTCGTGAGCATGTGCGACGGGCGAGCGCCGAGGTTGCGCGCGATCTTGAACCAGGTGGGCTCGATCTTGCTCACGCCGTTGGCGGTCGCGTAGACCACCGACCAGACCGACGCCATCGCGACGAGGAAGATGATGGCCTGGTCCCAGGCTGCGAACGCGAGCACCGCGATCGGCTCCCAGGAGAGCGGGCTGATCATGCGCAGGAACTGGAACGGCAGGTTGCTCGCCTTGCGAAAGCCCTTGCTCAGGCCGAAGAGGATGCCGACGGGGAGCCCGAGCGAGGCGGCCCACACGAGCCCGATGCCGACCCGGTACAGGCTGCTCCTGGCGGCGCGGCCGATCGTGCCGTCGGAGAGCAGCTCCCACAGGGCCTGGAAAGTCGGTCCGGGTCCAAGTCCCGCGAAGCTTCGCGTCGCCGGGTTCACGTAAAGGATCTTCCCGCCGATCCACCACAGGCCGAGCAGCACCGCCACACCCACGACCGGATAAATGACGTTCCCCAGCCTGGACCTGGCTTTGGGGACCAGCGGCGGCGCGGGAGCCTCGCCGTCCTGCTGCCGGGAGGCGAGGTGCACGGCCGGATTGCTCACAGCCCGATCACCTCGTTACGCTCGAAGGGATCGCCGGTCTGCGGGACGCTGGGGTCCGTCTTCCAGGAAGCCATGAACTTCTCCGTGGCCTTCTTCACGTGGTCGTAGTTGACTAGGTCCTTCGCCACGAAGTCGGGGGTGAGCTTGGCGAGGAAATCCGAGTCGCCCGTCACCAGGGTCTTCTTCAGGTTCTCGGCCACGAGCTTCGTCGCCGAGGGGTAGGGCCAGGCGTTCATGTCGATGCGGTTCTGGTTCCACTCGGGATGCTTGATCGCCCCCTTGTAGACGACCGGGTCGTAGAAGATCATCGCGCGCTCGACCACGGGGGCCGGGAACGGCAGGTAGCTCTGGCCGTCGCGCGAGAGCAGGTGCGCGGTCTCCTTCCTGTTGTCGCGGATGAAGGACTGGGCCTGGACGATGGCCGTGAGGACCGCCTGCGCCCACTTCTCGCGCGCGGGGTCCATCGCGTCGGCCTCGTGCATGCAGACCACGCAACAGGGGTGGCCCTTCCAGATGTCGCCGGTGAAGCGAAGGACCTCCCCGCCGGCGCGCAGCTCTCCCAGGGCGTTGAAGGGCTCGGCCACGCAGTAGGCGTCGATCTTCTTCGCTGCGAGCGCGGGGGGCATGTCGGGCGGGGCGAGGACGAGGAGGTTGCATTCGTCCGGCGCGAGCTTCGCGTCCTGGGGGCGGATCACCGGCTTGATCCCCGCGTTGCGCAGCTCGAGCTGGGAGATGATGTTGTGGATCGAGTACCAGAACGGCATCGCGAACTGCTTGCCGCCCAGGTCCTTGAAGCTCTTGATGCCGCTGTCCTTGCGCACCACCATGGCCGAGCCGTTGGTGTGGTCCCAGGAGACGATCTTCACCGGATAGTGGTTGCCGTAGCGCATCCAGATCGGGATCGGGATGAGCAGGTGCGTGAGGTTGAAGCGGTGCGACTCGAACGTCTCGACCAGCTGCTGCCACGAACGGATCAGCGTGGGCTTGTCGGCCTCGAGGCCCTGCTCCTTGAAGAAGCCCTTTTCGTAAGCCATCAGCAGCGCCGCGGCGTCGGTGATCGGCAGGTATCCGATCCGGACGACCGGGTCGAACTTCTCGTCCACCGCGTGGGCTCGCGGCATCAGGCCGCCGGCGGCGAGCCCGGCGGCGGCCTGGAGGATCTTGCGCCGGGTGACGCTCGTGCCGAGAACGGGAAAGAACGTCGGATCGTAATCCAGGCGGAGGTTCGGGTCGTAGACCCCGTCGCCGCGCTCCTCGAGGCCGCTCGGCAGTGCGAAGGGTGAATCCTGGTGGCTGTCGCTGCTCTTCTTTGCCATTTCCGACCTCCTCGTGTCGATCCGCGTTACGCCGGACTACGCCCCGTTCACGCCCGCGACATGGCGGGCGCCTTTCTCTTTGCCGCTTCCGCAGCCTCGAACATCTCCATCAATCGCCGCCGCACGGCGAGCACCGAAGGGTCGTCGCGCTCGCGCGGGCCGTCGAGGTCGATGGAGACGGAGTGGACCACCGTCCCGGGCGAGCCGGCCATGATCAGCACGCGATCGCCCATCAGCACCGCCTCGTCGATATCGTGGGTGACGAGGATGAGCGTGATCCCGAGGCTTTTCACGATGGAGCGCACGTCGCGCTGCAAGGCGCCCTGCGTGAACGCATCGAGCGCCGAGAACGGCTCGTCCAGCAGCAACAGCTCCGGTTCCATGATCAGGGAACGCGCGACCGCGACCCGCTGCTGCTGCCCGCCCGAGAGGTCCTGCACGTTGCTTTCGGCGAGCTCCTCGAGGTCGACCGTGCGCAGCGCCTTGGCGACGCGCTCGCGGATCTCGTCCTTCGGCCGCCCGGCGAACTCCAGGCCGATTCCCACGTTCTGCGAAACCTTCATCCAGGGATAGAGGTGCGGAGCCTGGAAGAGCTGGATCCAGCGGGGCGACGGTTTCGAGACCGGGAGGCCGTTGATGTGCACGGAGCCGCTCGCCGCATGGAGCAGCCCGCAGACGACCTGGAGAAGCGTCGATTTGCCGCACCCGGAACGGCCGATGATGACCACCGCTTCCCCGGGCTGCGCTTCCATCGTCACGTTCTCGAACGCAAAGCCCTTGCGCGTCCCGTACCGGTGGTAGAGCGCCTCCGTCCTCACCTCGACCCCGCGTATCGTCATCGGCTGGTTCTCCCGGCTCCCTGGCTGGACGCGCGTCCGGTCGGCGCCGACGCTCGCCGGCCTAGGCACTGGTGAGACGCTCATGCACTCGTTCCATGCGCCGCGCCAGCTCCTCCTCGTCGAACAGCCCGCGCCGGATGAGCGAATGGGCGAGCGCCAGGAGCTGCCGCTCCGGGAACGGGACTCCGGCGTAGACGGTCGCGGCCAGCTCGTCTTCCTCCGACCGGCGCTCGAGAGCCGGCAACACGGGCTCGCTCGCCTCGACCCGGCCGTCGATCCGCGCGCAGGACTCGGCGGCCAGGATGTCGCAGGTCGCATCCAGCGTCACCTTCCACGGCGGATCCGGGTTGGTCACGCCGTACTGCGCCGCCAGGTCCACCCACGGCCTGCCGCGATGGCTGATGCCCTCGAGCACGCCGATGGGGGCCAGGTCGTCATTCTCCAGGAGCGCCATGTCGCACCTCTCAGGAATGGCCGTGCTGCAGCGGATGCACCGCGCGGTGCACGGGCATCTTGACGTTCGAAGTGACGCCCGGCTTGGGAACCGCGACGCCGATCATGCAGTCGCGCGTCACGATCTCGGCGAGCTGCTCCTCGGTCCACCCCTCGGTGCCCGCGGGCCTCACCGGCAACACCATGTAGCGCGTCTTCTGGTTCGAGTCGGCGACGCGGATCTCGACGTCCGGGGGCAGCTGCAGGCCGAACTCCGAGAGCACCTGGCGCGGCCAGCGGACCAGGCGGCGACGGTACGCCGGGGTCCGGTACCACTCGGGCGATTGGCCCAGGATCGGCCGGGGATAGCACGAGCACAGCGTGCACACGACGACGTGCTTCAGCTTCGGCGTGTCCTCGAGGACGCGCAGGTTGCAGTAGTCGCTCGGCGTGCCGAACTGCGTCGGGGGGCTCTTGATCCAGTCGACGCCCACCTTCAGGCTCGCCTTGACGCCGTCGTTCACCGCCAGCTTCTTGAACTCCGGGTCGAGCCACGCCTTGGCGACCAGCCGCGCCGCCGGCAGGGGCCCCAGGCTGTGGACGTATTCCGTCCACCGCCGGTGGTCCTCGGCCGTGAAGAGTCCCTTCTCGATCGCGAGCTCCCGCACGGCCATTTCGAGGACCTCGAAATCGCTCACCTCGTCCACCATGGGCGCC
Organism: Usitatibacter sp.; assembly: GCA_035624355.1. GTDB lineage: Bacteria > Pseudomonadota > Gammaproteobacteria > Burkholderiales > Usitatibacteraceae > Usitatibacter. Next base: position 50,540 of record DASPRQ010000051.1, read on the forward strand.
GGCGGGTGCTCCCCCTCGTGCCCGTGCGCAGCGCCCTTCTTCTCACCGAGTACTTTCGCCATTTCCCGCTCCTCTCTGCTCTCGACCCATCGGCTCTTCCCGGTCGCGCGTCAGGCCTTCTCGAGCCAGCGCTCCGAGAACTCGGTCTCCACCGTGTCGTTCGGGTACGCGCTCGGATAGTCCGGCCACAGGTCCTTCTGCCGGAACTTCACGCTGTAGAACCATTCGGGCTTGTCGGTGTTGTCCCAGGCCTCGTCCTCCGCCGCCGGGCTCTCGTACACCGCCAGCGTGACCGTGCCGACCACGCCGCGCGTGTAGGTCTGGCAGCGCGTATAGAAGAAGTCGGGCAGGTCCCGGATCCGGACGCTGTCGCCGGCCTTGAACTTGGGCTTCCCGGCCTCCCCCTTGAAGCACTGCGGATCGCCGATCCCGGTCGCCTTCTTGGCGTGGTGCGTCCTATCGTGATGGACTTTGCTCATAGCGCTTCCTCACCTCGTCGACCTTGTTGATGAGCTCCGTGAGCGTCACGTACTGCTTGTCGACCAGGATGCGGGCGGCGGAGAGCAGCCAGCGCCCGTAGTACGGCAAGCCGAGATACTGCGTCTGGCCGACGTCCGAGTTCTGGCGGCGCCGGCGCTCCTCCGCGCTCCACACGCCGCGCCAGGCGAGGCATTCGCAGGTCGCGAAGGTGTTGGCCTCCCATTGCTCTTCCTGCTTTTCCTCCCAGCGGATGGAAATGTCGGCTTCGCCGCCGATGTCGTGCGGCGAGCGCAGCAATGCGCGGAAGTGCTCGTGGTCGATGTCGTCCGGGTACGGCGCCTGCGCCGGCTGGTGGTACGCCGGTTGCAGCTGGCCGACCAGATCGAGGTGCCGCATCACTTCCGATCGAGTGGGCGATTTCATGCTCCTTGGCTCCTTCGGGTCCGGATGTAGGTACATCCCGCGCGGTGGTCTCCAGCTCCATGCGATGTGGTCGTTCGGCGCGGTTGGGATATCATGGGTTTGCGGGATTGGGTAAGTCCAAGACGTAATTCGGATCAACGCGATAGGGATTGCTTATGAATCGCGACGGCGCCTCCCCCGACCATGACTCGGTCTTTCCGCGCTCGCTTCGCTATCTGCTCGCGGTGGCGGACGCCCGCAGCTTCACTCGCGCGGCCGAGGTCCTCTGTGTTTCCCAGCCGGCTTTGTCCCAGCAAATCAAGCAGCTGGAGGACTCGCTCGCCGTGCAGCTGATCGACCGCAGCAAGCGGACGGTGCGGCTCACCGATTCCGGCGAGGTGTACGTGCGCTACGCGCGCCGCGCCCTGCTCGAGCTGAGCTCGGGAAAGCGCGCCCTGCGCCAGCTGCAGGACCTGAGCCGCGGGTCGCTCGAGGTGGGAATCACGCCGATCACCGGTTATCTGGTCACCTCTCTTCTCGAGAGCTTCAGCAGCCGCTATCCCCGGCTCGAATTGAGAATCCACGAGATGTTCCAGAGCGAGATCGAGGTCGCCGTCGCCGAGGATCGGCTCGATATCGGGATCACCTTCACCGACACGCTCCTGTCGAGCGAGGTCCACTCTTCCGACATCGAGACCCACACCCTCTTCATGGAGATGCTTCACCTGGCGGTGGGCGAGGCCCACCCCTATGCGGCTCAGGGCTCGCCCGTGGACGGGGACGCGCTGCAGAAGATCCCGCTCGTGCTGCTCGACAGGAGGTTCGCGCTCCGCCGCCACATCGATCTGTACTGCCTGGAGAACGGCATCACCCATTTCGTCGCGATGGAGGCGAGCTCGCTGAGCGTGATCGTGGAGCTGGTCCGCATGGGCCGGCTGGGCACCATCCTCCCGAGAGCGATCGCCTGCGCCCAGTCCGGCCTCTCCCCGGTCATGCTGGTGCCCGAGCTGCCGCATCATGTGATCACCCTCATCTGCCGGCGCGGCGCGTACAAGAGCGTCGCCTGCCGCGCGTTCGGCGAGCTCGCCTCGGAGTGGAGCGCGCGCAGATGCGAGGCGGACCCGGCCGAGCGCCTGGGACCCTGTCCCCTGGCCGAAACCTGCGAGAAGAGCGTGCGGGGCGCGAAGGAGAGATCGCGGGCGGTCCCGGAAGAGGCCCCGGCGCCGCACAGATCGGCGAGGAACTCGGCCGTCAGCGTCTCTTCATCGGAAAGCTGACGCAGCCGCCCGCGATTGCGGAAGGTCGCCCGCGTAGAGTCCCGCCCGATGTCCGAAGCATTCATCTGCGACGCCATCCGCACGCCCTTCGGCCGCTACGGCGGCGCCCTCGCCTCCGTGCGCACCGACGACCTCGCCGCGATCCCCGTCGCCGAGCTCGCGAAGCGCAATCCGCGGGTGGACTGGGCCGCGCTCGACGACGTGATCTACGGCTGCGCGAACCAGGCGGGCGAGGACAACCGCAACGTCGCGCGCATGGCGCTGCTGCTCGCCGGGCTTCCCGTCGAGGTGCCCGGAGCGACGGTGAACCGCCTGTGCGGCTCGGGCATGGAAGCCGTGGGCCAGCTCGCGCGCGCGATCCGCACCGGGGAAGCCGGGATCGGGATCGCGGGCGGCGTGGAGAGCATGACGCGCGCCCCCTTCGTGACGCCCAAGGCCGAGGGCGCCTTCTCGCGCGCGAGCGCCGTGTACGACACGACGATCGGGTGGCGCTTCGTGAACCCGAGGACGAAGGCGCGCTACGGCATCGACTCGATGCCCGAGACGGCGGAGAACGTGGCGGACGAATTCCGCGTCTCGCGCGCCGACCAGGACGCCTTCGCGCTCAGGTCGCAGAGGCACGCGCTCGCCGCGCAGGCGAACGGCAGCCTTGCCCAGGAGATCGTGCCGGTGACGATCCCCGCGAAGCGGGGTCGCGAAGCGCCCTCGCCGAAACCGGGCGACGAGCCGACGATCGTGTCGAAGGACGAGCATCCGCGCGAGACCTCGATGGAGGCGCTCGCGAAGCTCAAGCCCATCGTGAAGGAAGGCGGCACGGTGACGGCCGGCAACGCCTCGGGCGTGAACGACGGGGCCTGCGCGCTCCTCGTCGCGAGCGAGGCCGCGGCCGCGAGGCACGGTCTCACGCCGCGCGCGCGCATCCTCGGCATGGCCTGCGCGGGCGTGCCCCCGCGCATCATGGGCATGGGGCCCGCGCCCGCTTCGCGCAAGCTCCTCGCGCGCCTCGGCCTTTCGATCGGGCAGATGGACGTCGTGGAGCTCAACGAGGCCTTCGCGGCGCAGGCGCTCGCGGTGCTGCGCGAGCTCGGCCTTCCCGACGACGACCCGCGAGTCAATCCGCTGGGCGGCGCGATCGCCCTAGGGCACCCGCTCGGCGCGTCCGGCGCGCGGCTGGTGACCACCGCGACTTACCAGCTCGCCCGCACGGCCGGTCGTTTCGCGCTCTGCACCATGTGCATCGGCGTCGGACAGGGCATCGCCCTCGCCCTCGAGCGGGTCTGAGGGATCGCGCTCCTCGAGCGGGTCGATCTCCTCCGCGGGGTCGAAGGCGCGATCGCCGCCGTGGACGCGGTCGAGTTCCTCGTCCGAGAGCTCCGTGAATGGGGCCGCCCTGTTGCGCATCGTTCGTCCAGCGTGGGCCGGCCGCGCGGCCCGGCCAATCGAATTTCCCACCGCGGAACTGTCGAATCTTCCGCTCGGGCCGGCGGAATTTCGTCCGCCCCCGGGGCGCGAGCCGCCTAGAGGAGCCCCTTCTGCCGCGCCGGGTAGGCGAGCGCTCCGCCGGGCGCGGCCATCGCCCCGGGCGTCATCG
>DASPRQ010000057.1:0-2559 GCA_035624355.1 Usitatibacter sp.
CCAGGAACTTCAGCCCCTACCAGTACGACCGGCTGCGCATCGTCGAATTCCCGCGCTACGCCGCGTTCGCCCAGTCCTTCCCGAACACCATCCCGTACTCCGAGAGCATCGGGTTCATCGCGAAGGTTGATCCGAAGGACCCGAAGGACGTCGACTATCCCTACTACGTGACCGCCCACGAGGTGGCGCACCAGTGGTGGGCGCACCAGGTGGTCGGCGCCGACGTCCAGGGCGCGACGATGCTCTCGGAGACGCTCGCGCAGTACTCGGCCCTCATGGTGATGAAGCACCGGTTCGGCGACGCGAAGATGAAGCGCTTCCTCAAGTACGAGCTCGACGCGTACCTCGTCGGGCGTGCGACGGAGCGCAAGGAGGAGGAGCCGCTCTACCGCAACGAGGACCAGCCGTACATCCACTACCGCAAGGGCAGCCTCGCGATGTACGCGCTGCAGGACTACATCGGCGAGGACGCGGTGAACCGCGCGCTCGCGTCGTTCCTGCGCAAGTGGGCCTTCCGCGGCCCGCCCTACCCCACCTCGCGCGACCTCCTCGCCGAGTTCCGCGCCGTGACGCCGCCGCAGTACCAGTACCTCATCGCGGACCTCTTCGAAACGATCACGCTCTACGAGAACCGCGCGGTCTCCGCCACCTGGCGCCGCGAGCCGGGCGGCCGCTACGAGGTGAAGCTCACGGTCGAGGCGAAGAAGCTGCGGGCCGATCCCTCGGGCGCGCAGCGCGAGGTGCCGATGGACGACTGGATCGACATCGGCGTGCTCGGCAAGGACGACGCGCCGCTCTACCTGCGCAAGCACCGCATCACCGCGGGGCGCACCACGCTCACGCTGGAGGTCGACGAGCCGCCGCTGCGCGCGGGGATCGACCCCATCGTGAAGCTCGTCGACCGGCGGCCCGACGACAACACCGTGGCCGTGAGCGAGGCGGGGCGTTGAAGCGGGGAATGTTCCGGCTTTGAGCCCGTGCTCGTGACCGCGGCCGTCCTCGCGCTGCTCTCGGCGACAGTGGCGCTCGCCGCGCTCGTGCAGGGCGCGACCGGCGTGGGCTTCGCGCTGATCGTCGCACCGGTGCTCGCCATCGCCGCGCCCGAGCTCGTCCCGGTGAGCCTGCTCGCGCTGATGGTCCCGCTCAACGTGTACGTCGCCTGGCGCGAGCGGCGCGCGCTCGACTGGCGCGGCGCCGGCTGGATCACCCTGGCGCGGTTCGCGGGAGCGTTCGGCGGCCTCTGGGTCCTCGCCGCGCTCCCGGCGAAGGACCTCGCCATCGCGGTGGGCGCGGTCTGCATCCTCGCCTCCCTCGCGACCCTTCTCGCCCCGTTCTTCGAGCCCGGGCCGCGCTCGTTCGTCGTCGCCGGGCTCGTGACCGGAGTCTCGGAGACCGCGACCGGGATCGGCGGCCCCCCGCTCGCCCTCGTCTACCAGCACCGGCCCGCGCCGACGCTGCGCTCGACGCTCGCGTTCTGCTTCCTCGCCGGCCAGGTGGCCTCCCTCGCGCTGCTGGGGCTCGCCGGCCGGGCGCACGTCCCGCAGTTCCTCGCCGCGCTCGAGCTCGCACCCGCGCTCGCCGCCGGCGCGCTTCTCAGCCGGATGGTCCACCATCGCGTGGGCGGAAAGTCCCTGCGCATGTTCGTGCTGGCCTTCGCGATCGTGTCCGGCGCGGCACTGCTCGCGCGCGCGTAGCGCGTGCGACCGCGGCCGACGGCGCGTTTCCTTTACACTTGTCCGCCGCGCAACCCCGCACAGGGGAGCCCATGGACGGTAAGACGGTTCTTGCCGCGCTGCTTCTCGCCGCGAGCCTCGCGCTTGCGCAGGCTCCCGCGCGCGCGGCCACGCCCGCCGTGAGCCTTGGCGTCCACCACTCCGTCGCGCTCTCCCGCGACGGAATCGTGCGCACCTGGGGCGACGATCGCGTCGGCCAGCTTGGCCTCGGCCGCCGGATCGCCTCCCCCGTCGCGATTCCCGTGAACGCAATCTCCGGGTCGACGGCCGTGCTGGCTGCGGACCGGTTCTCGCTCGCCGTCGAGGCGGACGGCAGCGTCTGGGGCTGGGGCTACGACGGCGCCGACCAGTTGGGCGACGGCACGGAGACGGATCGCTCGACTCCCACTCCCATCGCGGGCCTCGCGGGCATTCGCGACATCGCGGGGCGCAACTACCACGCGGTCGGCCTCGGCGCCGGAGGCACCGTGTGGGCCTGGGGGGAGAACGGCTCGGGGCAGATCGGCATCGGCACCGCCGTGAACCAGCCCACGCCGATCCAGGTGCCGGGCCTCGCCGGATTCACGCAGGTCTCCGCCGGGGATGTGCACACCGTGGCCCTGCGCGGCGACGGAACGGTCTTCGCGTGGGGCGACAACGAGCGCGGGCAATTGGGCGACGGCACCACGACGGGGCGCCTCGCGCCGCAGGCGGTCGCAGGCCTGTCCGGCGTCGCGAAGATCTCCGCGGGCGGAGCGTTCACGCTCGCGCTGAAGAGCGACGGCACCGTCTGGTCGTGGGGCGCGAACGACAGCGGCGAGCTGGGCGACGGCACGTTCACGGACCG
>DASPRQ010000075.1:0-11704 GCA_035624355.1 Usitatibacter sp.
CGCGGCGGACTTCTTCAGCGGGGAGACGTTGAAGGCCGAGAGGCGCGAGGCGATCTCGCCGTGGATGAAGCGCGCGGTGATCGGCGTGCCGTCGTAGTGCAGCACGGGCGTGAGCTTCTCCGAGGGCAGCATCGCCTCGGCGACGAGGAGCGTGCGCAGCTGCCCGTCGCGGTTCTGCTCCACCACGAAGACGTGGTCGTGGGAGCCCACGAAGTCGGCCACCTCGTCGTGGAAAGGGAAGGCGCGCACGCGCAGCGCGTCGAGCTGCAGGCCCTCCTCCTCGAGCATGGCGAGGGCCTCGTCCATCGCGGCCGAGGTGGAGCCGTAGTAGACCACCCCGAAGCGCGAGCCCTTCGCCGAGGCCCGGACGGCGGGCTTCGGGATGAAGTCCTTCGCCGTCTCGAACTTCTTGAGGAGGCGCTGCATGTTGTCCACGTAGGCGCTGCCCTCCTCGGTGTAGCGCGCGTAGCGGTCGCGGCTCGTGCCCCGCGTGAAGTAGGCCCCGCGCTTCGGATGCGTGCCGGGATAGGTCCGGTAGGCGATGCCGTCGGCGTCGAGGTCCAGGTAGCGGCCGAAGCGCTTGCCCGCCTCGAGGTCCTCGTAGGAGAGCACCTTGCCGCGGTCGTAGCGCGTGCGGTCGTCCCAGGCGAGCGGCTCGCACAGCCGCTCGTTCATCCCGATGTCCAGGTCGAGCATCACGAACACCGGCGTCTGCAGCCGCTCGGCGACGTCGAAGGACGCGGCCGCCATCTCGAAGCCTTCCTTCGGGTCCTCGGGAAAGAGCAGCACGTGCTTCGTGTCGCCGTGGGAGGCGTAGGCGCAGGCGAGCACGTCCGCCTGCTGCGTGCGCGTGGGCATCCCGGTGGAGGGGCCCGCCCGCTGCACGTCGATGATCACCGCGGGAATCTCGGCGAAGTACGCGAGCCCGATGAATTCCTGCATCAGCGACACCCCGGGGCCGGAGGTGCACGTGAAGGCGCGCGCGCCGTTCCATCCGGCGCCGATCACCATGCCGATGGAGGCGAGCTCGTCCTCGGCCTGCACGACGGCGTACCTCCCCCTGCCGCTGTCGGGGTCGGTGCGGTACTTGCGGCAATGGCGCGCGAAGGCCTCGGCGAGCGACGAGGACGGCGTGATCGGGTACCAGGCGCAGACCGTGGCGCCGCCGTACACGCAACCCAGCGCGGCGGCGTTGTTGCCCTCGAGGAAGACGCGCTTGCCGACGCCGTCGCCGCGCCGGACGTGGAGCCCGATCGGCGCGAGGTTCGCCACGGCGTAATCGTGCCCCATGCGCAGCGCGTTCACGTTGGGCTCGAGGAGCTTCTCCTTGCCCTTGTATTGCTCCGCGACGAGCTTCTCGACGCAGCCGAGGTCGATGCCGAGCAGCGCCGAGAGCGCGCCCACGTAGACGATGTTCTTGAAGAGCTGGCGCTCGCGCGGCACCGCGTAGGCGGCGTTGCAGATCTCCGTGAGCGGCATGCCGATCACCTGCACGTCCTCGCGGAACCTCGAGGGCGGCATCGGCTTGGTGGAATCGTAGAAGAGGTAGCCGCCGGGCTCGAGCTCGGCGAGGTCCTTCTCCCAGGTCTGCGGGTTCATGGCGACCAGCAGGTCCACGCCCCCGCGCCGGCCCAGCCAGCCCCGCTCGCAGACGCGCACCTCGTACCAGGTCGGCAGGCCCTGGATGTTCGAGGGGAAGATGTTGCGCGGGCTCACCGGCACGCCCATGCGCAGGATCGCCTTGGCGAAGAGCGTGTTCGCCGAGGCCGACCCGGAGCCGTTCACGTTGGCGAACTTGACGACGAAATCGTTGACGGCCGCGAGCGGCTTCATCGAGCGCCTGGGACCCCCGGGCCCCTGGTGGAAGTAGCCCAGTTTACCCCTCGGGCGAGCGCCCGGCACGCGCCCGGGTTGCTCGGCCGCAAGGGCCTAGAAGATCTCGACCTTGGTCCCGCTGTCGTGGCCATCCTCGGGCGCCACCGACGGGTGGCGGGGCGACGCCTCGTCCACGGCGTCGAGCTCGCCCCCCTCGGCCTCGGTCGCCTCGCGGGCGCCCGGCATGCGCGGCTTGAGGGCGCTTTCGGAATAGGCGCGCACCGCGCGATACAGGTCGCGCTGCAGCAGCGCCCGGGTCTCGTGGGAGAGCAGCGACAGCGACTCGGCGGCCGCCCCGATCACGGGCTTGTGCAGGCGCTCGAGCTTCTGGCGGGTGATGTCCTGGAACTGCATCGCCACGATGATCTGGTTGATGTCCTTCTGGATGTCCACCGACAGGTCGTTGATGCGCTTGAGCGTGATCTCGATCTGGCGCGTCTGCTCGATCGTGGCGGCGTTGAGGGTGCCGATCTCGACGCGCGCGACCTCGACCGCCCGGCGCGCCGCCTCCGCGACCTGCGTGGTGCGCTTGTTGCCCTGGCGCACTTCGTCGCCGATCGCGTCCAGCCCCTGGCGGGTCTTGCGCGTGAGCTCGTGCGCCTCGGCGCTGATCGCGCGGATGCGGTCGGTCATCTCGACGAAGTCGCGCGGGTTGAGCGTCTGCGAGGTCATCGCGACCGAGCCGTCGAGGGCGATGCGCGAGATCTGGGAGGCCATGTTGCGCAGGCCGTCGATCGTCTCCTCCATCACCCTCGCGTGCTCGGACACGCGCTTCTGGTGGCTCGCCATCTCGTCGGCCGCCTGGGAGAAGCTCGTCATGTGGGAGGTCACGTTCACGAGCTGGCTGTCGTAGGCCTTGATGAAGTCCGGCAGGGACAGGATCCCCGAGCGCTTGCCCTCGTCGGCCCGGAGCAGCGACATCGCCGCCTCCGTCTGCTCGTTCGCCTTGGCCACGAGCACGCGGAAGCTCTTGCTGATCTCGGTGACGGCGGCCTCCGTGAGCTTGATCACCTCCTCGACCGACTCGGCGACGATGTCGAGCTTCCTGCGGTTCTGCTGGGAGGCCGCGTCCCAGCGCTCGAGCATCGTGTCCAGGCCGACCACGACCTGCTGGAACAGGCGCGTGCGCTTGCGCCACTTGAGGTGCATCTCCCCGCCGCCCGCCCCGAGCCCGTCGTCCTCCGAGTCGAGGTCCTTCATCACCAGGGCGAGCGCCACCACGGCGGCGATCGGCACGAGGCCGAGGGCCGTGATGAGCGCCCAGTGCGGGATCAGCGCGCCGAGCCAAAGCCACGGCAGGAACAGGATCACCACGAGCGCGGCGAGCAGGTACGGGTGCCGCGCCAGGAATCCCAGGTAACGCCTCACGACGCCGACTCCGCCACCTGGCGCAGGAGGTTGAGCTCGCCGCTCGACAGGAGCTTCTCGATGTCGAGCAGCAGCACCATGCGCTCGCCCTGGGTCGCGAGCCCCGCGATGAACGAGCCGTCGACCACCGAGCCGAGCTGCGGGGCGGGCTTCACGGCGCTCTCGGGGAAGTGCACGACGTCGGAGACGCCGTCGACCACCAGCCCGATCACCCGTCCCGCGATTCGCAGGATCACCACCACCGTGAACGAGTCGTAGCGCACTTCCGCGAGGCGGAACTTCACGCGCATGTCGATCACCGGGACGATGATCCCGCGCAGGTTCACCACGCCCTTGAGGTAGTCCGGCGCCGAGGGGATCGGCGTCACCTTGTCGTAGCCGCGGATCTCCTGGACCTTGAGGATGTCGACGCCGTATTCCTCCTTGCCCAGGACGAACACCAGGACTTCCCGCGTCTGCTCCCGCGCCGCGGCGGCCGTCTTCATCGCGCGTCTCCCTTCGGCTCGAGGCCGTGGTCTCTCATCTCAGAACTCCTGCCACTCGTCGGTGGGCGCGGGCCCCGGCGTGGCGCGCGGGGAGGCCGCAGGCATCGGGACGGGCGCGGCGGCAGGCAGCCGCGCGGCGAGCCCGGCCGGGGCGGCCGCGAGCGCGGGGCCGTGCGCGAGCCGGAAGGCGCCCACCGCCCGCAGCAGGGCGTCGGCCTGGCGCCGCATCGCCTCGGCGGCCGCCGCGGACTGCTGCACCGCCGAGGCGTTCTGCTGCACGACCTTGTCCATCTCGGTGACGGTCTTGTTGACCTGCTGCACGCCGCGGCTCTGCTCGGCCGAGGCCTCCGCGATCGAGCGCATGAGCCCGCTCACGCGCTTCACGTCGCCGACCAGCGCCGAGATGGTTCCGCCCGCCTGGTCCACGAGCTTCGTGCCCTCGTCGACCTGCGCCACGGACTCGCCGATCAGGTCGCGGATCTCCTTGGCCGCCGCGGAGCTGCGCTGCGCGAGCGAGCGCACCTCGGCGGCCACCACCGCGAAGCCCCGCCCCTGCTCGCCCGCCCGCGCGGCTTCCACCGCGGCGTTGAGCGCGAGGATGTTGGTCTGGAAAGCGATGCCGTCGATCACCGAGATGATGTCGGCGATGCGGCCCGCGCTCTCGCTGATCGCGCTCATCGTGACCACCACGCGGGCGACCTCGCGGCCGCCCTGCTCGGCCCGCTTCGAGGCGTTGAGCGCGAGCTCGTCGGCCTCGCGCGCGTTGTCGGCGTTCTGGCGCACCGTGCTCGACAGCTCCTCCATGCTCGCCGCAGTCTCCTCCAGGCTCGAGGCCTGCTCCTCGGTGCGCTGCGACAGGTCCGTCGTGCCCGCCGCCACCTGGCCCGAGGCGCTCACGACCGACTCGGCGGCGGCGCGCACCTGGCTCACCACCTCCGACAGCCCCGCGTTCATGCGGCCCAGGGCGACGAGCAGCTCGCCCGCCTCGTCGGAGGAATGGGATTGGACCCCGGCGGTGAGGTCGCCGCGCGCGATGCGCTGCGCGTACGCCGCGGCCGAGGCGATCGGCGCGAGCAGCGCGCGCCGCGAGTAGAGCCAGACCCCCGCCAGCGCCGCGACCATCGCGACCAGCGTGGCGACGACCGCGACGCGGAACGCCCGGGTTCCCGAATCGACGGCCGCGCTCACGAGCCGCGCGCCCTGCTGCTGGGCGACGGCCTCGGCCTCCTCGAGGTGCTCGGCCGGCCCGCGGTCGAGTCCCGCCGAGGCCTTGTCGGCGCCGGCCGCATCCCACGACCCCTGGCTCGCGGCCTCGAAAGCCCGCCGATAGGCCCTTCCCGCCTCGGCGTGCGCGGCGAGAAAATCGTCGAGCATGCTCGCCACCTGGGCATGCTTCGTGGTGGCGCGGGCGTCGGCGGCGAAATCGTGCACCGACTTCTCCGCCTCGAGGAACGCGTTCCAGCCGTTGTCGCGCATCTGCGGGTCGGCGCCGCGCAGGAGCAGGTTCTGCCACTCCCTCACCTGCGACTTGAACGCGACCTCGCTGCGCACGATCCCGAGCTGGCTCTCGTAGTCCTCGCGGCTGAGGCGCTCGACGTCCTTCGCCGCGCCGTACACCCGCCAGAGCGCGCCCACCGCCACCGCGACCGCGACCGCCATGGCCACGCCCACGATGGCGAGCAGCTTCAGCTGGATCCGTGAGACGCGGAAGTTGCGGATCGCGCGCAAGGGGTTCATGGCGCCTTCAGAAGAGAGTGACGCTGCGCCCCGCCAGCATCTCGGCGAGCGCGCCCTCGGCGTTCACGAGCCGCTCGGCGAGCGCGGCGAGGAAGGCCTGGTCGAAGCGCCGCGTGCATTCGTCCGAGGCGAGCCAGAGCACGTCCGGGTCGAACTCGATCACGGTGCAATCGGTCACCGCGGTGACCGTGGCGAAGCGGCGCGCGGCGCTGCGCCGCAGGAAGGCGGTCTCCTCGATGCACTGGCCCGCCCCGTGGATGCGCAGCAGCGTCCCCCCGCGGGTGACGCGCATCTGGCCGCGCACCAGCACGAAGAACGAGTAGCCCGGGTCGTTCTCGCCCACGAGGACCGAGCCCCCGCGCACGTCGAACCAGCGGCCCATGGCGGCCACCTCGGCGAGCGCCGTGCGGCTGAAGTCGCGGAAGAACGGCAGCGCGCGCAGCTGGGCCACGCGCTCGTCGGACCCCGCGCCTTCCGGCTCCGCGATGCGCCGCAGGTCCGCGGCGAAGTCCTCCCAGCTCGCGTAGCGCGCGGCGGGGTCGCGCGCCGTGGCGCGGGCGAAGATCTCGTCGAAGAGCGGCGGCAGGCCGCTGCGCCCCTCGCCCGGCCGCGGCAGGTTGCCGAGCAGGATGCGCGTCATGAGCGCGGCGGGCGTGTCGGGCGGGAACGGCAGCTCCCCCATCAGCAGCTTGTACATCACGATGCCGAGGGAATACATGTCCGACTGCATCGAGGCGGGCTTGCGCTCGAGCTGCTCGGGCGCCATGTATGCGGGCGAGCCCACCACGAGGCCGCGCGTCGCGTCGAACGCGAAGGCGGTGTGGGCCACGCCGAAGTCCGCGACCTTGGGCTCCCCGTCGGCGCCCATCAGGATGTTGGCGGGCTTGAGGTCCCGGTGCACGATGCCCAGCGCGTTCGCGTAGCTCAGCGCGTCGCACACGCGCTCGAGGATCGCGGCCACCCGCTTCGGGTCGAGCAGCCCCTCGGCGACGCAGTAGCGGTCGAGGCTGCCCGCCTGCACGTACTCCATCACGATGTAGGCGCGCTCGTCGTCGGCCGCCGCGTCGTAGACCTGCGTGATGTTCGGGTGGGTGAGCTTCTTCGCGAGCAGCGCCTCCTTGAGGAAGAGGGAGCGGAAGAGCGCCCGGTCCTCCGAGGCGAGGAGCTGCGGGTCGTAGACCTTGATCGCGACGTCGCGCGCGGGGAAGAGCTCGCGCCCGAGGTAGATCGTCGCGGACTCCCCCCGGCCGAGGACCCCCTGGATCTCGTAGTTGCCGATGCGCGCCGGCGTCGCCCCGGGCGCCCGGGCCCGGTCGACGGCCGGCGGGAGGCCCGCGTGCAGGCTCATTCGCGGTCCTCGCGGATGCGGCCGAGCAGGTGCTGCACGTCGAGCAGCAGCAGGCTCGAGGCGGCCGCCTCCTGCCCCGGGGCCTCGCGCGTGCCGATGCCGGAGATCGCCCGCGCGATGGCGCGATCGCCGAGCTCCGGCGGCGGCAGGATCTCCTCGTCGGCGAGCCCGACCACGTCGGAGACGCTCGCCACGACGAGCCCTACCATGCGCCGGTCGACGTTCAGCACGATCGCGTTCGCCTTCTCCAGCGGCAGCGGCTCGGCGAAGCCGAACATGAGCCCCAGGTCCACGATGGGCACGATCGCGCCGCGCAGGTTGATCACGCCGCGCACGAAGCGCTTCACGTGGGGCACGCGGGTCACCCGGTCGATCTCCCGGATCTCCTGCACCTGGAGGATGTCGATGCCGTAGCGCTCCTCGCCCAGCCGGAACGTGAGGAACTCGCGGCGCGCGGCCTCCGCGCCCGGCGCTCCGCCCAGCTCCGCCACTCCCGCGACGTCCGCGTTCATCGCGCCACCTCCTGACGGGCCACGCGCGCGAGCGCCCGCTCGCGCAGCCGGTTGAGCGGAGCCACCTCGTGCACCGCGTCGAGCTCGATCGCCTCGCGCGGCATCCCGAAGATCACCGAGCTCGCCTCGTCCTGGGCGATGTTCCACGCGCCCGCCTTCTTCATCTCGACCATGCCCTGGGCGCCGTCGCGGCCCATGCCGGTCATGATCACGCCGATCGCGTCCGCCCCCACGAACTTCGCCGCCGACAGGAACAGGAAGTCCACCGAGGGACGGTGCAGGTTCATGGGCGCCTCCGTCGACAGCTTCGCGAGCAGCTGCCCCTGATCGCGCTTCACCCACAGGTGCTTGCCGCCGGGCGCGATGTAGGCGTGCCCCGGAAGGATGGGATCGTTGTGCTCGGCCTCCTTCACGGTGATGCGGCACAGCCCGTTCAGCCGCTCGGCGAACATGCGCGTGAAGTTCTCCGGCATGTGCTGGACGATGGCGATGCCGGGACAGTCCTCGGGCATGTCGACGAGGAACTCGCGGATCGCCTCGGTGCCCCCGGTCGAGGCGCCCACGACGATGAGCCGCTCGGAGGTCTTCACCCCGCGCGGCACGGGACGCTTGGCCACGGGCGAGGCCGGCGGCGCGTCGAGGAGCGCGCCCTCCTCGAGCGAGCGCCGCGGCGCCTTGAGGCGCGCGCTCCTCGCCGCCCGGATCTTCTCCGCGATCACCTGGCCGTAGTCGTCCGGCGTCTGCTCGTTGAGCTTGGGCTTGGTGACGAACTCGACCGCGCCGAGCTCGAGGGCCCGGAAGGTGACCTCGGAGCCGCGCTCGGTGAACGAGGAGATCATCACCACCGGCATCGGACGCGCGCGCATGAGCTTGTCGAGGAACTCGAGCCCGCTCATCCTCGGCATCTCGACGTCGAGGGTGATCACGTCGGGCTTGAGGTCCCGCAGCATGTCGCGCGCCTCGAAGGCGTCGGCGGCCGCTCCGACCACCTCGATGTCCGGCTGCTCGTTGAGGATGTCGGTGAGGACGTCGCGGATCATCCGCGAGTCGTCGACGATGAGGACCTTGATCTTCGCGCTCATTTGAACAGCTCCGCCCCGCCTTCGAGGGTGCCGTGGAAGAGCCGCGCGCCGTAGTCGCGCTCGCGCAGCACGATGGTGTCGTTGTTGATCTTGCGCAGCCGCTTGACCATCACCCGGCCGCTGCGCGGGAAGAAGTAGATCTTGCGCGGCCACACGTCGAGCAGGTCGCGCGCGAGGATCGGGATGCGCTCGATGTTGAGGTACTCCACGATGAACTCGGCGTTCTGCTCGCCCACGTTGGACAGCATGAACCCCTGCAGCACGTTGCCGCCGCCGAAGACCTTGGCCTCGAGGTTCTCGCGCCGCCCGCCGAGCTTGAGGATCTGGTTCACCAGCAGCTCCATCGCGTGCACGCCGTAGCGGCCGCCCGCGCTGATGTTGCCGTGGGTCCCGAGGAGCTTGCCCTCGTCGGGCAGCATGAAGTGGTTCATGCCGCCGATGCCGGCCTCGCGGTCGCGGATGCACGCCGACACGCACGAGCCGAGCACCGTCACCAGCGCCATGTCCTTGTTCGTCGCGTAGTACTCGCCCGGGAGGATCTTCGCCGTCTCGATCCGGAAATGCGGATCGAAGTACCGGTTCGGGACCTCTTCGCGCAGGGGGTCGTCGTCGCGCATCATGGGTTCGCGCCCCGGCGCGCGAGCTCGTAGACCGTCTGGCCCCTCAGGCGGAAATACCGCCCGTTGTCGAGCAGGCTCTCGGCGTGGCCCGCGAAGAACAGGCCGTGCGGCGCCAGCAGCGCGGCGAAGCGCTCGATCAGGCGCGCCTGGGTGGGCTTGTCGAAGTAGATCATCACGTTGCGGCAGAAGATCGCGTCGAGGCCGCCGCGCACCGGCCATTCCCGGTCCATGAGGTTCACCCGCAGGAACTCGACCCGCGCTGCGATCTCGGGGCGCACCCGCGCCTGCCCCTCGTGCCGCCCGGTGCCGCGCAGGAAGAAACGCCTCTGCCGCTCCTCCCCGAGCTTCAACACCGATTGCAGGGGATAAATTCCCTCGCGCGCGGTGGCGAGCACCTGGGTGTCGAGGTCGCTCGCGAGCACCTCGTAGGGCGCCGCCCCGAGGGCCTCGGCGAGGCACATCGAGATGGAGTAGGGCTCCTCCCCCGTCGAGCATCCCGCGCTCCAAACGCGGAAGCTCCCGGAGCCCGCGCGCGCCTGGGCGTGCGCCGCGAGCGCGCGGAAGTGGTGCTCCTCGCGGTAGAAGGAAGTGACGTTGGTCGTGAGGGCGTTGGTGCAGTGCTCCCACTCCGCGGGCTCGAGCTCGAGGTAGCGCACGTAGTCGTCGAACGAGCCGATGCCGAGCAGGCGCAGCCGCCGCGCGAGCCGCGCGTACACCATCTCGCGCTTGGCCTCGGGCAGCCGGATGCCGGCGAACTCGTAGATGCGCTCGCTGATGAGGCGGAAATGCTCCGGGCCGAAGGGGAACTCGCGCGTGGACATGGCGTCGGAGCGCGCCTCGGCCGCCGCGTTCATGCGGCCGCCTTCGCGGTCATGCGCGCCGCGTAGCTGCGCGTGACGGCGGTCACGTCCAGGATCAGGGCCACGCGCCCGTCGCCCAGGATCGTCGCCCCGGCGACCCCGCCGACCCCGTGCAGGTTCGTGTCGAGCGACTTCACCACGAGCTGCTGCTGGCCGATCAGGCTGTCGACGAGGAGCGCGGCGCGCCGGTTGTCCACCTCGACCACCAGGCACAGGGGCTGAGGCCGCTCGCCGCCGCCCGCGGGAAGCTCGACCACGTCCTCCAGCCGCACGAGGGGCAGCTGCTCGCCGCGCACGGCCACCAGCGAGGGCTGGCCCACGATCGTGCGGATGTCGTTCGGGCCGGGCTTGAAGGCCTCGGCCACGAACTCGATGGGAACGATGTATTGCTCCTCGCCCACGCTCACGATCATGCCGTCGAGGACCGCGAGCGTGAGAGGCAGCTGGATGGTGATGGTGGTGCCCTCGCCCTTCACGGAGGCGATCGAGACGTTGCCCCCCAGGGAGTTGATGTTGCGGCGGACCACGTCCATGCCCACGCCGCGGCCCGACACGTCGGTCACCTGCTTCGCCGTCGTGAAGCCCGCCTCGAAGATGATCGCCCAGACCTGCTCGTCGGTCATCGACTCGTCGCACGGGAGCGCGAGCTCGCGCGCCTTGGCGAGGATGCGGTCGCGGTCGAGCCCGCGCCCGTCGTCCGACACCTCGATGATCACGCTGCCGCCGCGGTGCGTGGCGCGCATGCCCACGGTGCCCGTCTCGGGCTTGCCCGCGCGCTTGCGCTCCTCCGGCGGCTCGATGCCGTGGTCGATGGCGTTCCTCACCACGTGGGTGAGCGGATCGACGAGCAGCTCGATGAGCTCCTTGTCGAGCTCGGTCTCGTGCCCCTGGGTGCGCAGGTGCACCTTCTTGCCGAGGCGCGTGGACACGTCGTAGACCAGGCGCGGGAAGCGGCTGAACACGAATTCCATCGGCATCATGCGGATCGACATCACCGCCTGCTGCAGGTCGCGCGTGTTGCGGTCGAGCGTGGCGAGGCTGTGGGTGAGGCTCTCGTCGCGCTCCGCGGCGAGCGAGCCCACCGACTGCTGCATCATGGCCTGCGCGATGACGAGCTCGCCCACGAGGTTCACGATGCGGTCGATCTTCTCGGTGCTCACGCGGATGGAGGACTGCTCGGCGCGGGCGCGCGCCGCCTCGGCCGCGTTGGGCAGGGCCTCGAAGAAGCCGAATTTCTCGGACGCCGGCGCGGCGGGCGCGGCCGGGGCGGGCTCGAACAGGCCGTAGGCCTCGGAGCCGGCGGCCTTCGGCGCGGCGGTGCCTTCCAGCGCCGGCTCCTGCGCGGCGAAGAAGGACTCCTCCTGCGGGCCGTTCGCGGGCACGGGCGCCTGGAGGGTCCCGCCGGCGCGGTAGCCCGCGAGCGCCGAGCGCGCGGCCTCCATCGCCGGGTCGATCCCCTTGTCGCCCGCCTTCAGGCGCCCGAGGTGCGCCTTGAAGGCGTCGCACGCGTCGAGGAGCAGCCGCACCGTGGAGGCGTCGGCGCGCCCCCGCCCCTTGCGCAGCGCGTCGAACAGCGTCTCCATCTCGTGGGTCGCCTCGGCGAGCTGGGTGAAGCCGAACGTGCCGCTGCCGCCCTTGATCGAGTGCGCGGCGCGGAAGATCGAGTTGAGCAGCTCCGGATCCTCGCGCCCGGAGTCGAGCGCCATCGCCATGTCCTCGATGGACTCCAGGTGCTCCTGGGCCTCGTCGAAGAACGTCGCGATGAAGCGGTTGAGGTCGATCGCCATGGTCGGTCTTCCTAGCGCAGGACCTTCTGG
>DASPRQ010000081.1:0-2419 GCA_035624355.1 Usitatibacter sp.
ACCCAGGGGCTCGCCGGCGCGATGCGCGCGAGCTCGGCGAGCGCCCTTCGCGCGAGATCGGCATGGCAGCAGGCGAGCAGCGCCGCGATCACCCGCTCGACCTCGGCCTGCCGCGGATCGGCGGCCGCGGGCGCGCCGCTCCGGGCCTTGCCCGGGGCGGTGCCCCCGAGAGAATGCGCGGCGGGATTGCCGGTTTCCTGGTCACTCATCACGGACGATTGGAGCGCGGCGTGCGCGGGGCGCGCGCGACCCGAATGATACAATGGCGTGCCCCTTCCCGCCGTTCCGATCCCCCGGCTCGAGGCGCGATGAACGTCTCCGAGACGATCCAGTTCCTGCGCGCCAACGCGCTCACCTATTGCGGCCGCCCGGGCAAGCTGGAGATGGTCCACGAGGCCGCGCGCTCGGTCGAGGAGGCCGACGTCCCCGGAATCTTCCTCGAGGCGGGCGTGGCGATGGGCGGATCGGCGATCGTGATCGCCAAGACCAAGGCCCCGGAGCGGGAGCTGCGCCTCTACGACGTCTTCGAGATGCTGCCGCCGCCGTCGGCGAACGACGACGCGAAGTCCCACGAGGTGTACCGCAGCTTCGTCTCGGGAAGCGTCACCGGACCGGTGGACCGCAACTACGTCGCCCACGCGGCCGACCTCCTCGCGTTCACCCGCGAGAACATGCGCCGCGCCGGCGTCGATCCCGAGGCCGCGAACATCCGCTTCGTGAAGGGACTGTACGAGCAGACCCTCCGGGTCGACGAGCCGGTCGCCTTCGCGCACGTCGATTGCGACTGGTACGACTCGGTGAAGCTGTGCATCGACCGCCTCGCCGACCGCATGAGCCCCGGGGGGATCATGCTCTTCGACGACTACCATTCGTTCCAGGGCTGCCGGCGGGCCGTGGACGAGTGGCTCGCGCGCGACGCCCGATTCCGGATCGTGCACTCGGGATGGACCGTCGCCGTGCAGAGGATCGCGAACGCCTGAGCGGCGCGAATCCGCGATTCGCCCCGCGCTAGGACCCGGCAAGGCCGACGACCTCGCGCAGCGCGCCCACGAAGCGGTCCATGGCGAGGCGCGAGGCGTCCCGCCGCGCCCGTGCCCGCGAGAAGTCGTACGACGAGAAGAGCGGGTCGGGGATGCGCCGGATGAGGGGAAAGTCGAGGCTCTCGGCGAAATAGGCCTGCCGCAGGTCGAAGGGCGTGCAGAAGGTGACCACGCCGAGGCTCAGGCACTTCAGGTGCGCGTGGACCCGGTTGCCGAAATGCACGTCGGTCTCGCGGTACAGGCGCAGGAAGTCCTGGTGGTTGGGGCTCGCGAAGACCTCGTAGCCGAGCCGGCGCGCGAAGTCGGCGAGGGCCGCGTTGCCGTAGTCCTGGTGCAGCGCGAGGATGCGCCGCCGGGCGGGGAACGCGCCCGGCGCGGCCTGCAGGATGGGGAGCTGCGCCTCGAGGTGGGCGCGGTCGGTGATCGTGACCACGAGCCGCTCGTACTCGGGCTTGCGCTCGAAGCCCCGGTCGATTCCGTCGACGGCGTGCACGACGGGGCAGGAGGTCATCAGGACCGCGTCCGCGCTCTCGGGCAGCGCCTGGAGCACGTAGCGGCGCGAGGCGTCGCAGCGCACCGACAGGTAGGGGAAGCGCTCGAGGAAGGCGCGGAAGAGATCGCGGCTCGCCGGCGTGAGGCCGCGGGTCGCCTCGGCCACGCCGTAGTGCCCGACGCCCATGAGGATCACGGGCACGCGGATGCGCGCGAGCACGGACGCGTCGAAGCCCGGGGCGAGCTCGAAGTCGTCCTTGAGCGTGTTGGCGCCGACGGCGACCACGCAGCTCAGCGCGTTGATCGCCTCGATCGCCTCGCCGGCGAGCGGCACGCGCGAGGAGAAGGCGGCCGCCGGGCGCGCGCCGACGAGGCGCGTGGCGGAGTCGAGGATGAACCCGTCGCCCGCGTTCACCTTCTTCGGGCCGGGGGGCACCAGGTACGGCGTGACGACGGCGTACGGCGCCTCCGGGAGGCCCGGCGCGTATTCGATGGGGCTCGCCACCGGGCCGCTCAGCCTGCGCGGGAGCAGAGGTACATGAGCTGGACGTTGCTCGGGCCGCGCTTGACTTCCCTCGCCCGCTCCACGCGCCAGCCGCAGCGCTCGAGCGCCGCGACGAACGCCTCGGCCGGGAGATCGTTCACCCACCCCATCCCCCGGCGCAGCTGCGGGTCGGCGCCGATGTCGGTGCAATAGGTGACGATCATGCGCGGCGCGGCTTCGCGCGCGCGCTCGAGCGCCCAGTCGAGGTCGTGCACGTATTCGAGGACGCCGAGGAAGGTCACGACGTCGTACGCGCCCGGAGGGAACTCGCGCCGGTTGAGGTCCGCGACGAAGCAGCCGGGGCGGCGCTCCACGACGTCCGCGGGCTGGTAGGCGCAGCGCG
>DASPRQ010000088.1:0-39182 GCA_035624355.1 Usitatibacter sp.
GAAGCGCGCGCGCGCGTCGTAGTACGACGGGTCGTAGCCCACCTGGAACGTGTTCTGCTGGTTCGTCTTCGGCGGGTTGGTGTCGAGCACGTTCTTCACGCCCAGCGTGAACGTGAAGTGCTTCACGCCCGTGTACTGGCCCTGCAGGTCGAAGAGGCTCATCGAGCCCACCGTGCGCGGGTTGCCGTCGAGGTCCGTCTGCCAGTCGGTGTAGCTGGTCTGGAAGGTCTGGGCGACCGAGGCGTTCCACGGGCCCGAGTCCCAGCTGAACACGGCGTAGTGCTTCCAGCGCGGGATCACGCCGACCACGACCTGTCCGAGGGCCGTCCCCACGAAGCCGCTGTAGGTCCCGTCCAGGTTCTGGGTGTCCCAACGAGTGTAGTACGTGCCCGAGATGTCGAAGCGCAGCCGCCCGTAGCGCGTCTGCGGCCACTTGTAGTGCGCCTCGACGTCGATGCCGGTGATGTGCGTCTGGCCCAGGTTGATGTAGAACTGGTCGATGCCGGTGATCCGGCCCGGGAGGTTCGGGTAAGCCGGGTCCACCGGGCCGCGATGCACCAGGTAGCCGTACTGCCCGAGGTCGCCCAGGATGGTCGTCACCGGGATGCCGTTCTGGATGCCGTCTTTCAGGCGGATCTTGAACCAGTCGAGCGACGTCGAGAACGAGGTGGTCGGCTCCCACACGATGCCGAACGTCGCCTGCTCGGACTTCTCGGGCTGCAGGTTCGGGTTGCCGCCCTGGACGGTGGTGAACTGCGTGACGCAGTCGATGCCGACGTTGCCGGTCACCGGGCAGCGGATCGGATCCGAGAGGCCCGTCTGCGACGTGGCGGCGGTCTGCGGCACGTACAGCTCGAACAGGGACGGAGCGAGGAAGCCCTTGCCGTAGGAGGAGCGGACCAGGACGTCGCGGTTCGGCTGCCAGCGCAGCGTGAACTTCGGGTTGTTGGTGCGCCCGAAGTCGCTGTAGTCGTCGGTGCGGATCGCGGCGTCGAGCTCGAGGCTCGTGATCACGGGGACGTTCACCTCGGCGTAGGCCGCCGTCACGTTCCGGTCGGCGTGGATCGCGCCGGAGCTGGCGCCGTAACCGGTGATCTCGCCGCCGGCGTACTCCGCGGACGGCGTCTGGTCGAGCTTTTCCTTGCGGTAGTCGAGGCCGGCGGCGCCCGCGACCGTGCCGGAGCCCATCGTGAAGAGATCCCCGGACACCTTGGCGTTCACCGCGCTCGTCGACGACTTGTCCTCGAAAATGTCTCCGATGAAGTCGGACGTGTGCAGCAGCGCGAGCTGGTTGGCCGGCAGGTTCGCCGTGGTGAGGTCGATCTGGCCGCTATTGAGGATGGGCAGGAGCGTCGGATACACGAAGAAGCCGGCGTTGTCGTGTTCCTTCGTCTTGCCCTCGGCGTACGAATACGAAAGGTCCGCATCCCAGCGATCCGCGATCGTGCCTTTCAGGCCGCCGACGATCTGGTAGCCGGTGTTCGTGTCGGTGAAGTCGCGGTTGGCGACCCCGCTCATGCGGTACCGGACGTCGAGCGGCTGGCCGTCGACGCCGGCGGCGGCGGCCGCGGCGTGCGGATAGAAGGGGCTCGTCGGCTGGATCGTTATGTTGCCCGGCTGGTCGGCGTTCGGGCCCCACGGGAACACGCTCGAAATCGGCGTGCCCTGGAGGATGACGTGGTTCTTGTCTTCGCCATAAAGCCCGTGGCCGTAGAGCTGCCAGGTCGGCGAGAGCTGGAACTTGCCCTGGATGAAGAAGTTTGTGTTCTTGTCCTCCGGGATGCTCTCCACTCCGGGCTGGCGCGCCGGGTCGAAGAAGCAGCCGCCGAGGAGGTCCACGTATACGTTGTACGGGTTGGGGCCGCAATTCGTCCCGGAGGCGCCGATGATGCCGATCCCGCCGGTGTGGAAGTTGCCCGGGAACGTGTTGCTCGATCCCGCGAAGCCGCCGAGCTGCAGGAACTCCACCGTCGAATCGTTCGAGAAGTTGCGGTCCTTCTGGTCGAGCGGCTTCTGGTGGTCGTAGGAGGCGTTGAAGTAGACGTTGTAACGGTCCTTGTTGAGATCGCCGAAGCCGAGGGAGCCGTAGTACTTCTCCTGGGCCCCGCCCCCGCTTCTCGTCGGCGCGCCGTAGTACGCGCTCGCCTCCGCTCCCTGGTAGTCGGAGCGCAGGATGAAGTTGATCACGCCCGCGATCGCATCCGACCCGTACACGGCCGAGGCGCCGTCCTTCAGGATCTCGACGCGCTCGATCGCGGAGAAGGGGATGATCGCGAGGTTCACGCCCTGCACGCCCTGGACCTCGCCCGCGAACCCGTTCACGCGCTTGCCGTTGATGAGGACGAGCGTGTGGCCGCCCTGCAGCCCGCGCAGCGATGCCGTTTGCGCCGAGTAGGTGATTCCTCCGACGGGACTCGCCAGGTTCGTCGAGCCGAGGCTGTTGTTCATGGAGAGAAGGTTCAGCAGCTCCATCGGCGTGGTGGCGCCGGTCTTCTGGATCTCTTCGCGCGAAAGCACCGTGACGGGAAGCGCCGTCTCGCCTTCGACGCGCTTGATGCTCGTGCCCGTGACTTCGATCTTCTCCTTCGTTTGAGCGGTCTGGTCCGTCTGCGCGAGAGCCGGCGCGGTGGCGACCGACATCGCGAGCCCCGCGCCCAGCGCTTGAGCCAGAGCGAGGGAAAGCCTCTTCATCTTAGGATTCATTATGGAAACCCCCAGGTGGTTATCGGAAAGTTCTGAAAAGCAAGGAGATCGGAGGGAGTAAGCCTCGGTTTTGTAGTCCTTTTAGGCCTTGACAACGCATCGGATGATAGCGAGGTCGTCTGATTTGTCCAACAACTAAAAGCTGGCTCTGTTGCATTTTGGCAACAAGTACCGCAGCATCCTGGCAGGTTCGACTTTTCGGACCTGGCATGGGTGAATCGCATGAATCGCATCCCGGGGCGCTCTTCGTGGCCTCCCGGAGACCATTTGTGCTAGAATTCATGAGTTTCGAAGTGGAGATGGGCCTCGCGCCCATTTTTTGTTTGTGAAGCCGGTTCGGGAGCGTGAGGGGTGGCTGCGCGCGACGCTCGAGGGCCTGGGCTACGAGCTCGTGGACCTGGAATCGTCCCGGTCCGGGCTGCTGCGCGTCTTCATCGACTCGCCGCGGGGGATCTCCGTGGACGACTGCGCCGCCGTGAGCAGCCACCTGACGCGGCTCTTCGCCGTCGAAGGGGTGGACTACGAGAGGCTGGAGGTCTCCTCGCCGGGGCTCGACCGCCCGCTGAAGCGCCTGGAGGACTTCGCGCGGTTCGCCGGGCGGGAGGCGACGGTGAAGCTCAAGCTCCCGCGCGACGGGCAGCGGCGCTTCCAGGGGCGCCTCGGCGGCGTCGAAGAGGGGCGGGTGGTGCTGGAAATCGGCGGCCGGCGGCACCATATTCCGCTCGAGGATATTGACCGCGCCCGGCTCGTGCCGGACGTGTGAGGTTCGGAGGGTATCGCTTCATGAGTCGGGACATCCTGCTTCTGGTGGACGCGCTCGCGCGCGAGAAGAGCGTCGCGAAGGACACGGTCTTCCTCGCGCTCGAGATGGCGCTCGCCTCCGCCACCAAGAAGCGCTTCAAGGACGAGGTGGACGTGCGCGTGGAGATCGACCGCGAGACGGGCGAGTACCGCGCCTTCCGCCGCTGGACGGTGGTGCCCGACGAGGAGCACGAGGAGCCCGCCCACCAGATCGCCATCACCGACGCCGTGGCGGAGAACCCCGAGGCCCAGCTCGGCGACGTGATCGAGGAGCCGCTCGAGCCGGAGACCTTCGGGCGCATCGGCGCGCAGGCGGCGAAGCAGGTGATCCTGCAGAAGATCCGCGACGCCGAGCGCGAGCAGATCCTCAACGACTTCCTGGAGCGCGGCGAGTCGCTCGTCACCGGCACGGTGAAGCGCGCCGAGCGCGGCAATCTCATCGTCGAGTCGGGGCGCGTCGAGGCCCTGCTGCCCCGCGACCAGCTGATCGCCAAGGAGAACCTGCGCGTGGGCGACCGGGTGCGCGCCTACATCGGCAAGATCGACCGCCAGGCGCGCGGCCCCCAGCTGATCCTCTCGCGGGTGGCGCCGGAGTTCCTGGTGAAGCTCTTCGAGCTCGAGGTGCCGGAGATCGAGGAGGGCCTGCTCGAGATCAAGGCAGCCGCACGCGACCCGGGGCTGCGGGCGAAGATCGCGGTGAAGTCCAACGACCCGCGGATCGACCCCGTCGGAACCTGCGTCGGCATGCGCGGCTCGCGCGTGCAGGCGGTGACGCAGGAGCTCGCCGGGGAGCGCGTGGACATCATCCTGTGGTCCCCGGAGCCGGCCCAGTTCGTGATCAACGCGCTCGCCCCCGCGGACGTGAGCTCGATCGTCGTCGACGAGGAGCACCACTCGATGGACGTGGTGGTCGAGGAGGACCAGCTCGCGCTCGCGATCGGCAAGGGCGGGCAGAACGTGCGCCTCGCCTCCGAGCTCACCGGCTGGCAGCTCAACATCATGACCACCGACGAGCGCGAGCAGAAGAGCGAGCAGGAGACGTCGGTCGTGCGCGCGCTCTTCATGGACAAGCTCGACGTGGACGAGGAGGTGGCCGACATCCTCGTGCAGGAGGGCTTCACCTCGCTCGACGAGGTGGCGTACGTGCCGATCAACGAGATGCTCGAGATCGAGGCCTTCGACGAGGAGACCGTGAACGAGCTGCGGCGGCGCGCGAGGAACGCGCTCCTCACCGAGGCGATCAAGAGCGAGGAGACGGTCGAGCACGCGGCCGAGGACCTGCTCGGCATGGAGGGCATGGACAACCAGACCGCGCGCGTCCTCGCCTCCAAGGGCATCACGACCATGGACGCGCTCGCCGACCTCGCCACCGACGAGCTCACCGAGATGACCGGGATGGACATCGAGCGCGCCAACAGGCTCATCATGAAGGCGCGCGAACCCTGGTTCAAGGAACAGGCGCCGGCCTGAGGGCCGCGCTCGTGGGTCCCCGACTCGTCGGGGCTTCCTAAAGTAGGAGAATAGTCAGCACATGGCCAAGTCGAACGTCGCCCAATTCGCCGAGGAGCTCAAGCTCCCCGTCGCCCTGCTGCTCGAGCAGCTCGGGGCCGCGGGCGTGAGGAAGAAGGCCGGCGAGGACGCGATCACCGAGCAGGACAAGACGCGCCTGCTCGACTACCTGCGCGAGATGCACGGCAACAAGGAGGAGAAGAAGAAGATCACCCTCACGCGCAAGCAGACCACCGAGATCAAGAAGGCCGACGCGACGGGCAAGGCGCGCACCATCCAGGTGGAGGTGCGCAAGAAGCGCACCTTCGTGAAGGTCGACAAGCCCGAGGCCGTCCCGGAGCTGCCGGCGAAGCCCGCCGCGCCCCCCGCGCCCATCATCGACGCGGAGGAGGCGCGCAAGCGCGAGGCGGAGGCGAAGCGTCAGGCCGAGCTCGCGGCGCGCCAGGCGGCCGAGGCCGAGTCGAAGGCGAAGCGCACGAAGAAGAAGGAAGAGGCCGTCGAGGCCGCAGCGCCCGCTGCGCCCGAGGCGGAGGCGCCCAAGAAGAAGCGCGTCGTGCGCAAGAAGGGCGAGGAGCCGGCCACGGAGGCCGAGGCGCCCGTGCTGGTCGAGGTCAAGGCCGAGGCCCCGAAGGTCGAGGGCAAGGCCGCCGAGCAGCCGCCCGCGGCCGCCGGCGCCACGAGCGAGGGGACGCTGCACAAGCCGGTGCTCAAGCCCGGCGAGAAGGCCGAGAAGAAGCCCGCCAAACGCGCGGCGAGGCCGGCTTCCGCGTGGGTCGACGACCAGGCGCGCCGCCGCGCCATGAAGACGCGCGGCGACGTCTCCGGCGGCCGCGAGGCCTGGCGCTCGCGCGCCGGCGCCCGCCATCGCGGCGAGGAAGAGGGCGGCACGGCGTTCGCCGTCCCGGCCGAGCCCAAGGTCCTCGAGGTGGTGATTCCCGAGACCATCACCGTGGGCGACCTCGCGCACAAGATGTCGGTGAAGGCGGCCGAGGTCATCAAGGTGATGATGAAAATGGGCTCCATGGTCACCATCAACCAGGTGCTCGACCAGGACACGGCGATGATCGTGGTCCAGGAGATGGGCCACGTCGGGAAGCCCGCGAAGCTCACCGACCCCGAGGCCTTCCTCACCGAGGCGGTGGCCGCCGAGGAGGCGCAGGTCGAGACCCGCCCGCCGGTGGTCACCGTGATGGGCCACGTCGACCACGGCAAGACCTCGCTCCTCGACGCGATCCGCAAGGCGCGCGTGGCGGTGGGCGAGGCGGGCGGCATCACACAGCACATCGGCGCCTACCACGTCGAGACGCCCAAGGGGGTCGTCACCTTCCTCGACACGCCGGGCCACGAGGCGTTCACCGCCATGCGCGCGCGCGGCAGCCAGGTGACCGACATCGTGGTGCTGGTGGTCGCCGCCGACGACGGCGTGATGCCCCAGACCGTCGAGGCGGTCAACCACGCGAAGGCCGCGAAGGTGCCGATCGTGGTCGCGGTGAACAAGATCGACAAGCCGGAGGCGAACCCCGCGCGCATCAAGCAGGAGCTGCTCGCCCAGGAGGTCGTCGCCGAGGAATACGGCGGCGACACGCAGTTCGTGGAGGTCTCGGCCAAGACCGGGCAGGGCATCGAGAAGCTCCTCGAGGCGATCCAGGTGCAGTCGGAGGTCCTCGAGCTCAAGGCCCCCGTGCACGCGCCCGCCAAGGGCGTGGTGATCGAGTCGCGCCTCGACAAGGGCCGCGGGCCGGTGGCGACCGTGCTCGTGAAGTCCGGCACGCTCAAGAAGGGCGACGTGGTGCTCGCCGGGGCCGTGTTCGGCCGGGTGCGCGCCATGAACGACGAGAACGGCAAGGCGGCCAACGACGCGGGACCCTCGATCCCGATCGAGATCCAGGGCCTGCAGGACGTGGCGCGCGCGGGCGACGACGTGGTGGTGCTCACGGACGAGCGCAAGGCGCGCGAGATCGCGCTCTTCCGCCAGGGCAAGTTCCGCGACGTGAAGCTCGCCAAGCAGCAGGCGGCGAAGCTGGAGAACGTGTTCGACCAGCTCGCCGAGGGCGCGAAATCGCTCGCCCTCATCATCAAGGCCGACGTGCAGGGCTCCTACGAGGGCCTCGCCCACGCGCTCGCCAAGCTCTCCACCGACGAGGTGAAGGTGAACATCGTCCACACGGGCGTGGGGGGCATCACCGAATCGGACGTGAACCTCGCGCTCGCCTCCAAGGCGGTGGTGATCGGCTTCAACACCCGCGCGGACACCGCGGCGCGCAAGCTCGCCGAGCATTCGGGCGTGGACATCCGCTACTACAACGTGATCTACGACGCCGTGGACGACGTGAAGGCCGCGATCAACGGCATGCTCGCCCCGGAGCGCAAGGAGACCGTCCTCGGCACGGTCGAGGTGCGCAACGTCTTCAAGATCTCGAAGGTGGGCACCGTCGCGGGCTGCATGGTGACCGACGGGCTCGTGCGCCGCGGCGCCTCGGTGCGCGTGATCCGCGCAGGCGTGGTGATCCACACCGGCGAGCTCGATTCCCTCAAGCGCTTCAAGGAGGATGTGCGCGAGGTGAAGTCGGGCTTCGAGTGCGGCCTCTCGCTCAAGAACTACGGCGACATCCAGGTGGGTGACCAGCTCGAGGTGTTCGAGGTGGTCGAGGTGGCCCGCACCATCGCCTGAGGGCGGCCCGCATGACGGTCGCCCGCCGCGCGCGCATCGCCGACCAGATCCAGCGGGAGCTCGCGGAGCTCATCCGCCTGGAGTTGCGCGACCCGCGGGTCGGCATGGTCACCCTCACGGGAGTGGACCTTTCGCGCGACCAGTCCCACGCCAAGGTGTACTTCACCGTGCTCGGGCCGCCCTCGCAGGCCGAGGCCGCGCAGGAGGGCCTCGCGCACGCCGCGGGGTTCCTGCGCACGAGCCTCGCCCATCGCCTCACCACGCGGTCGGTGCCCGAGCTCGCGTTCGTGTACGACGAATCGGTCGAGCGGGGCGTGCGGCTCGCGCGCCTCATCGACGAGGCCGTGGCGCCGCCGCCCGCGCGCCGCCCCCGGGGCCGGAAGGGCCGCTAGGCGACGCCCGGATGGCCGAGGCCGCGGGTTCCTGCGACGGCGTCCTGCTCCTCGACAAGCCTGCGGGCCTCGCTTCCGCGCGGGCGCTC
Organism: Usitatibacter sp.; assembly: GCA_035624355.1. GTDB lineage: Bacteria > Pseudomonadota > Gammaproteobacteria > Burkholderiales > Usitatibacteraceae > Usitatibacter. Next base: position 8,166 of record DASPRQ010000088.1, read on the forward strand.
GCGCGCGCGAAGCGCCTGCTCGGCGCCGCCAGGGCCGGCCACACGGGCACGCTGGACCCCTTCGCGACGGGGCTCCTGCCGCTCGTCTTCGGCGAGGCGACCAAGTTCGCGCGCTTCCTCCTCGACGCGGGCAAGGCCTACGAGGCGGTGCTCCGGCTCGGAGTCGAAACCTCGACGGGCGATCCCGAAGGCGAGGTGGTCCGGCGCCGCGAGGTCTCGGCCTCCGACGAGCGCATCGGCGAGGTGCTCGCCTCCTTCGTGGGCGCGCAGGAGCAGGTCCCGCCGATGCATTCGGCCCTGCACGTGAACGGGCGCCGCCTCTACGAGTACGCGCGCGCCGGCGAGGAAGTGCCGCGGGCGGCGCGCCGCGTCGAGATCGCCTCGCTCCGGGTGCTCTTCCGCCGCGGCGACGAGCTGGGCATCGCGGTCGCCTGCTCGAAGGGCACCTACATCCGCGCGCTCGCCGCCGACATCGGCCGGGCGCTCGGCTGCGGCGCTTCGCTGACGGCCCTGCGGCGGACCGCCGTGGGTCCCTTCCGCCTGGACGACGCCGTGACCCTCGAGGCGCTGGAAGGCGAGGCGGCCGCGGGCCGGGCCCGGCTGCTCGCGCCCGAGGTGCTCGTGGCGGGCCTGCCGCGCGTGCAGGCGACGGCCGAGGCGACCGAGCGCCTCCTCCACGGCCAGGAGATCGCCGCCGACGCGCACGGGGAAGGCGCGGTGCTCGCGCTTTTCGGGGCGGGCGGGCGCTTCCTCGGGGTGGGCGTGGGCCGGGCGGGGCGAATCGCGCCGCTGCGCCTGGTCTCCGGGGAAAGCGCGCCCCGATCCCCCTGATTTGCTTGAGCTTGTGGGCGAATTCGCGCTAAAATGCGAGGTTCATTCGAGACGACACGATTTGCAGGGTTTCAACGGAGAACCGTTCATGGCCGTCACTACCGCAGACAAGGCGCGCATCGTCGCCCAGCACCAGCGCGCGAAGGGCGACACGGGCTCGCCCGAGGTCCAGGTCGCGCTCCTCACCGAGCGGATCAACATGCTCGCCGACCACTTCAAGACGCACGTCAAGGATTTCCACTCGCGCCGGGGCCTGCTCAAGCTCGTGAGCCAGCGCAGGAGCCTGCTCGATTACCTCAAGCGCAGCAACGTCGAGGGATACCGCTCGCTCATCGAGCGCCTCGGCCTGCGCAAGTAGGAAACGCTGCCGGACCCGCGGCCCCGCGAAGCCTCCCCAGGAGCGCGCGGGGCCGTTTCGTTTCCGGCGACCTTCCACCCGCGGCGCGCAGGGCAGACGCGCAGTTCCCCCGCTCCCGCGCCCAGATGAACAGGACGACATCGTGAAATCGATCAAGAAGACATTTTCCTTCGGGCGCCACCAGGTGACGCTGGAGACGGGCGAGATCGCGCGCCAGGCCGACGGCGCCGTGCTGGTGACCATGGACGACACCGTGGTGCTCGTCTCCTGCGTCGGACGCAGGGACGTGAAGCCGGGCCAGGACTTCTTCCCGCTCACCGTGGACTACCAGGAGAAGACCTACGCCGCGGGGCGCATCCCGGGCGGCTTCTTCAAGCGCGAAGGACGGCCCTCCGAGAAGGAGATCCTCACCTCGCGCCTCATCGACCGGCCGCTGCGCCCGCTCTTCCCCGACGGGTTCTACAACGAGGTGCAGGTAATCGCCACCGTGCTGTCGATCAACCCCGAGGTCGATTCCGACATCCCGGCGATGATCGGCGCCTCGGCCGCGGTCACGCTCTCGGGCATCCCTTTCGAGGGACCGATCGGCGCGGCGCGCGTGGGCTACCTGGACGGCGAGTACGTGCTCAACCCGACCAAGACCGAGCTCGAGACCTCGAAGCTGAACCTCGTGGTGGCGGGCACCGAGCAGGCGGTGCTGATGGTCGAGTCGGAGGCCATGGAGCTGCCCGAGGACGTGATGCTGGGCGCGGTGATGTTCGGCCACGAGCAGATGCAGGCGGCGATCCGCGCGATCAACGAGCTCGCCGACGAGGGCGGCAAGGACGACTGGGACTGGGAGCCGCCGCAGCCCGACACGGCGCTCATCGAGCGCATCCGCGCGATCGCGGAAGCCGGGATCAACGAGGCGTACCGCACCAAGTCGAAGTCGCTGCGCAGCGAGAGGCTCGATTCGATCAAGGCGAAGGTGCTCGACGACCTCGTGGCGAGCGCCGAGGCGCCGGCCGACGCGAACGTCGTGCGCGGCATCGTGCACGACATGGAAGCGAAGATCGTGCGCGGCCAGATCCTGAACGGCGAGCCGCGCATCGACGGCCGCAACACGCGCACCGTGCGCCCGATCTCGATCCGCCCGACGCTGCTGCCGCGCGTGCACGGCTCGGTGCTCTTCACCCGGGGCGAGACCCAGGCCATCGTCACCACGACGCTCGGCACCGGCCAGGACGAGCAGATCATCGACGCGCTGCAGGGCGAGTACACCGAGCGCTTCATGCTGCACTACAACTTCCCGCCGTTCTCCACGGGCGAGACGGGCCGCGTGGGCTCGCCCAAGCGCCGCGAGATCGGCCACGGGCGGCTCGCCAAGCGGGCGCTGCTCGCTGTTCTGCCGTCGAAGGAGGAGTTCGGCTACACGCTGCGGGTGGTCTCGGAGATCACGGAATCGAACGGCTCGTCCTCGATGGCGAGCGTGTGCGGCGGGTGCCTGTCGCTCATGGACGCGGGCGTGCCGCTCAAGGGCCACGTGGCGGGCATCGCGATGGGCCTCATCAAGGAGGGCAGCCGCTTCGCGGTGCTCACCGACATCCTCGGCGACGAGGACCACCTGGGCGACATGGACTTCAAGGTGGCCGGCACCCAGCGCGGCGTGACGGCCCTGCAGATGGACATCAAGATCAACGGCATCACGCGCGAGATCATGAAGGTCGCGCTCGACCAGGCTAAGGAAGGGCGCATGCACATCCTCGGCATCATGAAGCAGGCGGTGCCGGGCCCGCGCGAGGACCTCTCGACCTACGCGCCGCGCGTCATGAAGATGAAGATCAACCCCGACAAGATCCGCGAGGTGATCGGCAAGGGGGGCAGCGTCATCCAGGCGCTCACCCGGGAGACCGGCACCACGATCGACATCGAGGACGACGGCACCATCTCCATCGCGTGCCTGTCGCAGGAGGCAGGGCAGGCGGCCATGGACCGCATCCGCCAGATCACGGCGGAGGTGGAGGTGGGCAAGGTCTACGAGGGGCCGGTGCTGCGCCTGCTGGATTTCGGCGCGATCGTGCAGCTCCTGCCGGGCAAGGACGGGCTGCTCCACATCTCGCAGATCGCCCACGAGCGCGTGAACGCGGTCTCCGATTACCTCAAGGAAGGCCAGGTCGTGAAGGTCAAGGTGCTCGAGGCCGACGACAAGGGGCGCGTGAGGCTCTCGCGCAAGGCCCTGCTCGAGCCGCCCAAGAAGGAGGAGTCGCCCCCGCCCGCGCCCGCGGAGTCGGCGCAGCAGTAGCGCGCCGTGCGGTCCGCGGTCCCCAACCTGTTGGGGCTGCCGGACTTGTGAGGGTAAAATCCTCGCCACCGGGGTGTAGCGCAGTCTGGTAGCGCACTTGCTTTGGGAGCAAGATGTCGGGGGTTCGAATCCCTCCACCCCGACCACAGGATTCGGGAAGGCGCCCGTAGCTCATCCGGATAGAGCACCGGCCTTCTAAGCCGGGGGTAACAGGTTCGAATCCTGTCGGGCGCGCCAAGATCCGGGGCGCCTTTTCCGGCCCGCGTCTGCGGTAGAGTCGCGCTGATGAGCGCCACCGAGAGGAAAGCGCGCAGGAGGAGAGGCCCCGACGCAGCGCCGACTGCCGGCGCGAGCGGCGCTCCTTCCACGCGCCTTTTCCAGGCGAAGCTCAGGCCTCCGGTCGTTCGGGAGGACGTGCTCGCGCGCGCGACGCTGCAGGCGAGCGATCGGCTGCGCGCGGCGCGCCTCGTGCTCATGAGCGCCCCGGCCGGGTTCGGAAAGACGACGGTGCTCTGCCAGTACGAGCAGGCGCTGCGCAAGGCCGGGGTGAGCACGGCCTGGCTCACCCTCGACGTGGAGGACAACGATCCGGCGCGCTTCTCGGCGTACCTGCGTGCGGCCCTGGCGCCGGTCCTCGAGGCGGCGGCCAAGGGCGCGCGGGCCGTCGAGACCCCCGGCGACCGGGGCGCCGTGATCGGGGATACGCTCGACCTGATCGACTCGCTCGCTTCCCCGGAACGGCCTCTCGCGATCTTCCTCGACGATTTCGAGCACGTCGCGGGCAACACGGAAGTCCGCACGCTCGTCGCGCGCCTGCTGCACACGCTGGGCCCGAAGCAGCAGCTCGTGCTCGGCACGCGCGCGGTCCCCGACCTCGGCCTCGCGCGGCTGCGCGCGGGCGGGCAGGTGGTGGACGTGGGCCTCGACAAGCTGCGCTTCAGCCTCGAGGAATCGCGCCGGTTCCTGCGCGCGGCGATCCCGGGGCTCGCGGAAGACGACGTGGTGTTCCTGCACGAGCGCAGCGAAGGGTGGCCCGCGGCGCTTCAGCTCGCGGTCCTCGCGTTGCGCGATTCGCCCCAGGCGGCCATCCGCCTTCGCGAATTCGGCGGCTCGCGTGCCGAGGTCGCCGAATACCTCGCCGCGGAGGTTCTCGCGGGGCTCGCGCCGGACCTGCGCGAGTTCGCCATTCGCACGAGCGTTCTCGACAGCTTCTGCGCGGAGCTATGCGACGAGGTCACGGCGATGCCCGGGGGCGCGGCCTACATCGAGCGCGTGGCGCGCGCCAACCTCTTCCTCGTCGCGATCGACGCGGAGCGGCGCTGGTTCCGCTATCACGCGCTGTGCCGGGAGTTCCTGCGCGCCGAGCTCGAGCGCACCGAGGCCTCGCTCGTCCCGGAGCTCTCGCGGCGCGCCGCGCGCTGGCTCGAGGCCAACGGCCGGCAGGCCGAGGCGGTCGAGCACGCGCTCAAGTCCGGCGACCAGGACCTCGCCGCCCGGATCATGGACGAATGCGCGACCGAGGCGCTCCACGAAGGCCAGATCGCCACCGTGCTGCGTTGGACGGCGGGCCTCAGCGAGGAGCGCCTCGCCGCGCATCCCACGCTTCACTTCAATGCCGCCCTCGTGAACGTCGTGAGCCACCGCTACGCCGAGGCGCAGCGCCTCATCGATTCGATCGGCGCGGGGACGAGCGGGGCGCCCGACCTCAGGCGCCGCAACGTTCTCATGCTGCGCTTCAACCTGGTCATCTGGGCCGACCAGCTGGACCAGCTTCGCGACGTGCTCGCGCAGGCCGCGGCCGTGTTCTCCACGGCCGACGGCTGGGTGTACTCGTCGATGCTCAACTGCGTGGGATACCTCGGCTACATCGAAGGAAGCGCCGAAAGGGCCCGGACGGGGCTCGCCGCGTCCAAGGCCGCGCCGCACCATCGCGACAACTCGGTCGTGCGCGCGTACACGGAAGGGATCTACGCGATGGTGCACCTCGCGCGCGGCGAGCTGCGCGACGCCGCGCAGGTCTCGGCGGCGGAGCTCGACCGGCTGGCGGCGGCCGGAAACGTCTACGGAACCCCCGCCGCGATCGTGGCGACGGCGCTCGCCGACGCGCATTTCGAGCGCAACGAGGTCGCCGCGGCGCGCGTGCTGCTCGACGAGCACATCGACGTCGTCGGGGAAAGCTGCATTCCGGACCTGATCATCTGCGCGTTCGTCGATCGCTCGCGCATCGCGCGCCTCGAAGGGCAGCCGCAAGTGGCCGACGAGCTCCTCGGACGGCTGCAGCGCCTGGGCGAGGAGCGGGGGCTCTCGCGCCTCGTGGCCACCGCGCTCTTCGAGAAATCGCGCGTGGCGCTCACCGAGGGGCGTCTCGAGACCGCCACGAGCCACGTGCGCGACGGTGCGGCCTATCCGTTCTGGGGCCGGCCGGTCTTCCGCGGCAGCTTCGGCAGCGACCTCGAGAATCCCGACGTCGCGCTCGCGCGGCTCGACCTCTTCCGCGGCGGCACCGGGGCCGTGGCTCCGCTCGAGGCCCACATCGCGGCCGCCGAGGCCGCCGGGCGCACGCGCCGGGCGATCAAGCTGCGCGGGCTGCGCGCCCAGGCGCTGTGGGTGAGCGGCCAGCGCCGCCCGGCGTTGCGCGAGCTGCGCCGCGTCCTCCTCGATGCCGCGCCCGAGGCCCTGGTGCGCGCGCTCGCCGACGAGCCCTGGGTGCTGCGCGACATGCTCGAGAATCTCGCGGGCGAGGCGGCGGTCGCCCCGTTCGGCAAGCGCGTCGCCGAGGCCTGCGGGCCCTTGCGCGATGCGGCCGGCGCGCGCGATGCCGCGGCCGACTCCGCGCAGGTGCTCAGCGACCGCGAGATCGAGGTGCTCGCGCGCTTGGCGCAGGGGCTGTCGAACAAGCAGATCGCGGCGGAACTGTCGCGCTCGGAAGCGACGGTGGCCACGCATTTGCGCAGGATCTACGGCAAGCTCGGCGCGCACACGCGCACGCAGGCCATCGCCATCGCGCGGCGCAGCGGCCTCATCTCCTAGTGGGGCGCGGCACCCGGGCTCTTGTCGCGCGAGCGCCAGCGCGCCGGCGACGTCCCGAACTGCGCGACGAACCACCGCGTGAAGGAGCTCGGGAAGTTGTAGCCCAGCAGCTCGCCCACCTGCGTGATCGAGTACGCGGGATTCTCGAGATAGCGCAGCGCGAGCTCGCGGCGCGCGTCGTTCAGCAGCTCCGAGAAGCTCTCGCCCGACTCGTCGAGCCTGCGCTGCAGGGCGCGGGGATTGGTTCCCAGCGCCTGGGCCACCTGCTCGATCGAGGCGCGGCCCTGGGGAAGCAGCAGGTAGATCGAGCGGCGCACGTCGTGCGCGAGGCCCGCCGCCCGCGCCCCCGGCAACGATTCCACGTAACGCTTCGCATGGTCGGCCATCGCCGGGTCGGCGGCGGGATTGGGGCGGTCGACGTCGGCGGCGTCGCAGACGATGCCGTTGAAGTCGCCGCCGAACTGCACATGCGGCCCGAAGATGCGGTGGTGCACCCGCAGGTCGGGAGGCGCGGCGTGGGCGAACTGCACGCGCCGCGGGTGCCATTGGGGCCCCAGCAGCGCGCGGAACAGCCGGAACATCACGCCGATCGCGAGCTCGATCGACTGGCGGGAGCGGGTCGCCGCCTCGCCGACCAGCTCCTCGCGCACGATCACGAGCTCGCCCGTGTCCTCGATCGCGAGCGACAGCGAGTCGTTGAGCATGTGGCGGTAGCGGATGATCGCGGCCAGCGCCTCGCGCAGGGTGCGCTGGTGCATGAGCAGCAGGCTGATCGCGCCGAAGTCGGACATGCGCCAGGACTCGGCCATCTCCAGGCCGAAGGTGAGGCAGCCGGACCGGCGCGCCGACTCCTCGAGGAGCCCCACCACGCCCTCCGTCGAGATGCGCAGGTCGGGGTTGGCGAGGAACGCGGGGTTGAGCCCGGCGGCCCGCATCATCGCCTGCGGGTCGAGCCCGTGGCGGCGGGCGACTTCCGCGTAGTTGCCCAGCGAGGCGGAGCGGACGAATGCGGCCATCGCCGATCTATACACGCCTTTGTCGCGAAATGACAAGTCGCGGAATGCGAATGACAAGCGCTTTTGCGGCGCGCCTCCCAGAATCCCTCCCTATCTTTGAACCGGGGCAGGGGCGCCGAAAGGAGCCGGGAGAGCATGATGGAAAACGCGATTCGGTTTTACGAGACGGGCGGGCCCGATGTGCTGCGCTGGGAAGAAGTCCCGGTCGGCGAGCCCGGGCCCGGCGAAGCGCGCCTGCGCCACGTGGCGGTCGGGCTCAACTTCGCCGACACCTACTTCCGCACGGGCCTGTATCCGGCCAAGCTTCCCTCGGGAATCGGGATGGAAGGCTCCGGCGTCGTCGAGGCGGTCGGGCCGGGTGTGACCCACGTGAAGGTAGGCGACCGGGTCGCCTACACCGGAAGCCCCCTGGGCGCGTACAGCACCGACCGGGTCATGCCGGCCGCGCCGCTCGTCAAGCTGCCCGAGGAGATCTCGTTCGAGACCGCGGCCGCGATGATGATGCGCGGCCTCACCTCGGCGTACCTGATGCGCCGCATCTACCCGTGGAAGAAGGGGGACACATTCCTCATCCACGCGGCGGCGGGGGGCGTGGGGCTCATCGTGTGCCAGTGGGCGAGGATCCTCGGGCTGCACCCGATCGGCACCGTGTCGAGCGAAGAGAAGGCCGAGGTCGCGAAGGCGCACGGCTGCGAGCACGTGATCAACTACAAGCGCGAGGACTTCGCCAAGCGCGTGCGCGAGCTCACGAACGGCGAGGGCGTCGCGGTCGTGATCGACAGCGTGGGCAAGGACACGTTCGCGGGCTCTCTCGATTCGCTCCGGCGTCGCGGCCTGCTGGTCGGCGCGGGCACGGCCTCGGGGCCGTTCCCGCCGATCGACGCCATGCAGCTCGCGATCAAGGGCTCGCTCTTCTTCACGCGGCCGGCGCTCGCCGACTACATCGCGGACCCCGCTGAGAAGGCCGAGCTCGCGGGCGAGCTCTTCGGCCACGTGGCCGCCGGCCGCATCCGGATCGAGATCAACCAGCACTACGCGCTCCAGGACGCCGTGCAGGCGCATCGCGACCTGGAGTCGCGCAGGACGACGGGCTCTTCGATCTTCGTCGTCTAGCAACGAACGCAAAGGAGGAGACGAACATGACGCAAGCAGCGACCGAAGCGAAGGCCCCCGCCGTCGTGCGGGCGGGCGCGATCCGCGACTCCATCCGCGTCGAGCCGCTCACCTGCGCGATCGGCGCCGAGGTCTCCAACGTGAGCCTCGCCGACGCGGCCGTCGACGACACGCTGCTCGCGGAGATCCGCGCGCTGTGGCTCAGGCACCGCGTGCTCTTCTTCCGCGACCAGGACATCACGCGCGCGGAGCACGTCGCGTTCGCGCGGCGCTTCGGCAACCTCGAGGACCATCCGGTGGCCGGCAGCGACCCCGAGAACCCCGGCCTCGTGCGCATCTACAAGTCGCCCGACAAGCCCAACGACCGCTACGAGAACGCGTGGCACACCGACGCGACCTGGCGCGAGAAGCCGCCGCTCGGTTGCGTGCTGCGCTGCGTCGAGTGCCCGCCCGTGGGGGGCGACACGATGTGGGCGAACATGGTGCTGGCGTACGAGAAGCTGCCCGAGACCGTGAAGGCGCAGATCGCCGGGCTTCGGGCGCGCCACAGCATCGAGGCGACCTTCGGCGCGGCGATGCCGATCGAGAAGCGCCTCGCGCTCAAGGCCCAGTTCCCCGATGCCGAGCACCCGGTGGTGCGCACCCATCCGGAGACGGACGAGAAGATCCTTTTCGTGAACGGGTTCACGACGCACCTCACCAACTACCACACGCCCGAGCGCGTGCGCTACGGCCAGGACTACGTGCCGGGCGCGAGCCAGCTGCTGCAGTACCTCATCAGCCAGGCGTTCATCCCCGAATACCAGGTGCGCTTCCGCTGGAGGAAGAACAGCTTCGCGTTCTGGGACAACCGCTCGACCCAGCACTACGCCGTGATGGACTACCCGCCGTGCCACCGCAAGATGGAGCGCGCCGGGATCATGGGCGACGCCACCTACTGACCACGACCTTCCCAGGAGACGGACACATGAACTTCCTCGACGGCTCGCTGTTCCCCGAGAACCAGGAAAAGCTCGTCATCACCGCGGCGCCCTACGGTCCCGAGTGGATGCCCTCGGACTTCCCGGAAGACATCCCGGTCACGATCGAGGAGCACGTCCGGAAGGCGGTGGATTGCTACAACGCCGGCGCGACCGTCCTGCACATCCACGTGCGCGAGTCCGACGGCAAGGGGTCGAAGCGGCTTTCCAAGTTCAACGAGCTGCTCGCGGGCCTGCGCGCGGCGGTGCCCGACATGGTCCTGCAGGTCGGCGGCTCCATCTCGTTCGCTCCCGAGGGCGAGGGCGCGGCGGCGAAATGGCTCTCGGACGACACCCGCCACGCGCTCGCCGAGCTCACGCCCAGGCCCGACCAGGTGACCGTCACGATCAACACGGCGCAGATGAACATCTTCGAGCACATGACGCCGGCCGACTACGCCGGGACGTCGCTCGCCGAGCCCGCCACCTTCAAGGCCTACCGCGACATGATCGTGCCGTCGAACCCGAGCTGGTACGAGGAGCACATCAAGCGCCTCACTGCGGCCGGGATCCAGAGCGAGTTCCAGTGCTACAACATCAACAGCTTCGAGACCATCGAGCGGCTGATCCGCCGCGGCGTCTACAAGGGGCCGCTGGTCCTCAACTGGGTGGCGATCAGCGGCGGCATGGACGCGCCGAACATCTACAACCTCGCCAACTTCCTGCGCGCGGTTCCCGACCGCGCCGTCGTGACGGTCGAAAGCTCCATGCTCAACACGCTGCCGATCAACATGATGGGCATCGCGATGGGCCTGCACGTGCGCTGCGGCATCGAGGACAACCTCTGGGCCCAGGACCGCAAGAGCAAGATGAGCACCGTGAGACAGATCGAGCAGCTCGTGCGCGTCTCCCGCGAGTTCGGGCGCGAGATCGCGAGCGGCAAGGAAGCGAAGCGCATCTGCCGCATCGGCGAGTTCTACAAGGACGTCGACGAGACGCTCGAGGCGAACGGCTTCGCGCCCAACCGCAAGCCGCCGGCGCGTCCGCTGCAGCGCGCGGCCTAGCCTCATGGCCCGGCCCACCGTCGTGTTCGTCCCCGGCCTGCGCGAGCACGTGCCGGACCATTGGCAGACGCTGCTCCAGGCGCGCCTGCCCGGCTCGGTGTGCGTGCCGCGGCTGGGCAAGGGCGTGGTCTCGTGCCCGGCGTGGGTGGATGCGATCGACGCGACCCTCGCCTCGGTCGAGGGGCCGGTGGTCCTCGTGGGCCACAGCGCGGGCGTGATCATGATCGCGCACTGGGCGCGCTCGCACCGGCGTGCGGTGGACGGCGCGCTTCTCGCGACTCCGCCCGACCTCGACCGCGAGCTGCCCGCGGGCTACCCCACGAAGCGGACGCTGGAGGACAATGGCTGGATGCCCGTTCCGCTGGATCCGCTTCCGTTCCCGGCGATCGTCGTGGCGAGCGCGAACGATCCGCTCTGCACGCTCGAGCGCGCGTCGGATCTCGCGCGGCACTGGCGCGCGCAGCTCGTTCACGGCGGTGCCGTGGGGCACCTCAATCCGGCCTCGGGCTTCGGCGAATGGCCGCAGGCCGCGAAGCTGCTCTCGACCCTGGGCGTGACGGCCGCGCCGCGGGCGGCGGCGGCCTAGGAGCCACAATGGCGATCGCGCATTCCACGGCCGACGATCTCGCCGCCCCGGCCTCCGTGCCGCGCACGTTCGCGTGGATCGTCTTCGCGCTGATCTTCGGGCTGCTCCTGTCGGACTACATGTCGCGGCAGGTGCTGAACGCGGTGTTCCCGCTGCTCAAGGCCGAGTGGTCGCTCTCGGACACGCAGCTGGGGTCGCTCTCGAGCGTGGTGTCCCTGATGGTGGGCCTGCTCACGTTCCCGCTCTCGCTCGTGGCCGACCGCTGGGGGCGCGTCGCGAGCCTCAAGGCGATGGCGCTGCTCTGGTGCCTCGCCACGCTCGCCTGCGGATTCGCGCGCACCTACGAGGAGATGTTCGCGGCGCGCTTCCTGATCGGCGTGGGCGAGGCCGCCTACGGCAGCGTCGGCATCGCCGTGATCCTGAGCGTCTTCCCGGCGCACCTGCGCTCGACCTTGTCGGGATCGTTCCTCGCCGGCGGCGTGTTCGGCTCGGTGCTCGGCATGGGCCTGGGCGGGGCGGTAGCCGCGCAGCTCGGCTGGCGCTGGTCGTTCTTCGCCATGGCGTGCTTCGGGCTCGCATTGCTGGGGACGTTCGCGCTGGTCGTGACGGAGAAGCGGCTCGATCCCGAGCGCCGCCTGGCGGCGCGCGCCGCCGCGACCAGGCACATGTTCGAGTTCCGCAAGCTCCTGCCGGGCCTCTTCTCGGCGCGATCGGTGATCTTCGCCTACCTCGGCAACGGCCTGCAGCTCTTCATCGTGGGCTCGGTGATCGCCTGGATGCCGAGCTTCCTCAACCGCGAGTACGGCCTTCAGACCGCGCGGGCGGGCGCGCTGGCGGCGGCCTTCGTGCTGCTTTCCGGCGTGGGGATGATCGTCTGCGGCACGATCACGGACCGCCTGTGCAAGGAGGAGCCCGTGCGCAAGTTCGCGATCGCGGTCGGGTTGTCGCTCGCCACCTTCGCGCTGCTCGCGATCGGCTTCCGCCTGCCGCCGGGAACGGCGCAACTCGCCGTGCTCGGGCTCGGGATCTTCCTCGCGGCGGGGACGACGGGGCCGTCGACCGCGATGGTCGCGAACGTGACGCACATCTCGATCCACTCGACCGCGTTCGCAACGCTCTCGCTCGCCAACAACCTGCTGGGCATGGCGCCGGGGCCGGTGGTCACGGGAGCTCTCGCGGATCGCTACGGCCTCGCCACGGCCCTCCAGATCGCTCCGTTCGCGTGCCTCGCCGCGGCGGTCGCCTTCGCGCTGGGCAGCCGGCATTACCGGGCGGATCTCGCGCGCCTCGGACGCCAGTAGCCCCCGGTTCCGGCATCCGCCGGCCCTGCGCACCGCGAGCCCCCTCGCGGAGGGCTCCATCAATGGCCGGCCGCCGGCGGCGCTACGCGCTCGCGGGCAGCCGGTATTCGGCGAGTCGCTTGCGCAGCTCCAGCTTCGAGAGCTTGCCCGTCGCCGTGTGCGGCAGGCTTTCGACGAAGATCACGTCGTCGGGCATCCACCACTTGGCGATCTTGCCCTCGAGCGAGCCGAGCAGCGCCTCGCGCGTGACCGCCGTGCCGGGCTTGCGGACCACGACCAGCACGGGCCGCTCGTCCCACTTGGGGTGCTTCACGCCGATCACGGCGGCCTCGGCGACCTCGGGGTGCGCCATCGCGAGGCACTCGATGTCGATGGAGCTGATCCATTCGCCGCCCGACTTGATCACGTCCTTGGAGCGGTCCGTGATCTTCATGTAGCCGTCGGGATCGATGGTGGAGACGTCGCCCGTGGGGAACCACCCGTCGTGCAGGACGTCGCCGCCCGCGTTGTTGAAGTAGCGCTCGATCACCCAGTGGCCGCGCACCTCCAGGTCGCCGAATGCCGCGCCGTCGTGGGCAAGGGGCTTGCCGTCCCCGCCGACGATGCGCATGTCGATGCCGAAAAGCGGCCGCCCCTGCTTCTCCCGGAGCGCATCGCGCGCGGCGGCGTCCCACGCGGCGTGCTTGGACTTGAAGGTGTTGAGCGTGCCCAGCGGCGAGAGCTCGGTCATGCCCCAGGCATGCACCACCTCGATGCCGTAGCGCTCGCGGAAGGCGCGGATCATCGCCGGCGGCGCCGCGGCCCCGCCGATCACGACGCGCCTGAGCGTCGAGGGCCTGAGGCCGTTCTTCTCCAGGTGTTGCAGCAGCGCGAGCCAGACGGTGGGAACGCCCGCGGTGAGCGTGACCCCTTCGGCCTCGAAGAGCTCGAACAGGCTCGCTCCGTCGAGGTTCGGCCCGGGCATGACCAGCTTCACGCCGGCCATGGCGGCCGCGTAGGGGATGCCCCAGGCGTTCACGTGGAACATGGGAACCACGGGCAGCACCACTTCGCGCGCGGACAGCCCGAAGGAGTCGGGGAGGCAGACCGCGAAGCTGTGGAGCACCGTCGAGCGGTGCGAATAGAGCGCGCCCTTCGGGTTGCCGGTCGTGCCGGAGGTGTAGCACAGGCTCGAGGCCGTGTCCTCGTCGATCTCCGGCCATTCGAAGGCCTCGCCGCCCGAGGCGACGAGCTCCTCGTAGCAGAGCAGGGGCAGGGCGGTCTCGGGCATGTGCGCGCGGTCGGTGAGGGCCACCCAACCGCGCACTTCGGGGCACTTCGGGGCGATGGCCTCGACGAGCTTGAGGAACGTGAGATCGAAGAAGACGTACCGGTCCCGCGCGTCGTTCACGATCCAGGCGATCTGGTCCGGGAACAGGCGCGGGTTGATCGTGTGGCAGACGGCCGCGGAGCCGGAGACGGCGTAGTAGATCTCGAGGTGGCGGTGGTTGTTCCATGCGAGCGTGCCGATGCGTTCCCCCGGGACGACGCCCAGCGCCGCGAGCGCGCCGGCCAGGCGGAGCGCACGCCGGTGGGTCTCGTGCCAATCCTGGCGGCGGATGCCGCCCTCGGTGAGGCGGGACACGATCGGCGTGTCGCCGTGCCAGCGGTCGGCATGGCGGATCAGCGACGGGATCGCGAGCGGCAGCTTCATCATCTGTCCCAGCATGGGCGCTCCTTATGGCTGCGGGGGTCCGGTCATTTTCCCCGGTGTTGCAGTGCATCAACAATCGTTGGTTCGGATGAATCCCGATTCATCAGTTCTGGCGATTGTGGGCCCGGCGGGGCGGAGGCGAGAATCCGCCCCGACAACCGCACGAGAGGGGAGAGCAGCCAAAATGCAAAGACCGTTCAATGCGCGCCGCCGTGCGCTCGTGGCCGTGGTGGCCGCCGCGCTGGCCCCGTCGGCCCACGCCATCAACTTCGACCTCGACAACGGCGACCAGGTGATCTGGACCACGACCTTGTCGGCCGGAACCAGCTGGCGGGCGGAGAATCCGGACCCGCGCCTGCTGCATCCGAACAACGCCATCCTCCAGGGCATCACGGGCGCCGTGGGCGGCAACACGGACGACGGCGACCTCAACTTCAAGAAGGGCAAGCAGTTCTCCTCCCCGCTCAAGCTCGTGACGGACGTCGAGTACAAGCATGGGGACTTCGGGGCCTTCGTCCGCGGCAAGGCCTGGTACGACGCCACCCTCGAGAACCAGGGGGTGCAGCACGGCAGCTTCACCAACGGCTACGTGCCGGGCGCGAGGCTCGACGACTCGAACTACGAGAACCTCGCCAAGTTCTCGGGCGTGGCGCTCATGGACGCCTACGCCTACGGCACCTTCGGCCTGGGCGGCGACTCCGAGGCGAAGGTGAAGGTCGGCCGCCACGTGCTGAACTGGGGCGAGAGCCTCTTCATCCAGGGCGTGAACCAGATCAACCCCATCGACGTTCCGGCGCTGCGCCGCCCGGGCACGGAGATCAAGGAAGTGCTCCTGCCCGTGGGCATGGTCTCGGCCAACGTGGGCCTGGGCCGTGGCGTCTCCGCGGAAGGCTTCTACCAGTACCAGTGGCAGGACTCGGTGGTCGATGGCTGCGGCACCTACTTCCTCGCGGTCGACGCATCCGTCGGTCCGAGGACCGAGAACGCGTGCCGCGCCGGCTTCCTGCAGTCGCTCTCGGCCGCGCAGGCCGCGCAGCTCTCGGCGCTGCTGCACACGACGATCGCGCCCGGCGACCAGGGCGGCGCGCAGGCCGGCGCCTACCTGCCGGCGACCGACACGCACAACGGGTCGAGCTCGGGGCAATACGGCCTGTCGGTGCACGTGCCCGTGAACAGCCTGGATACGGAATTCGGCCTCTACGCGCTCCAGTACAGCGCGCGCCTGCCGGTGCTCTCGACGATCAAGGGCAACTCGCCGTTCCCGCTCACCACGAGGCTGCTGGGTTCCGCCGCGAGCCAGGAATCGGCCTTCTGGGAATACCCCGACAAGGTCCGGCTCTACGGCATCAGCGCGTCGACGGACTTGCTGGGCTGGTCCGTGGGCGCGGAGGCTTCGTACTCGCCGAACTTTCCGGCGCAGTACGCCCCGGGCGACCTGCTCGCCGGCCTGGTGTACGGGTCGGCCCCCCAGGCGCTCGCCGTGCTCGGCGTCTCGGCGCCCGTCGCGGCGGCCATGAACGCGTACCGCGGCCCGCTGACGGCGCAATTCACCGCCGCCCAGAACGGCCAGATCGTGAGCGGCTACAATCGCATCGGGAAGACCCAGCTGCAGGTGAACGCGATCCAGTTCTTCAACAACGTCGCCGGCGCCGAGACCCTCTCGGTGGCGGGCGAGGTGGGCATGCAGAGGGACAGCGTCCCGAACTTCCAGGACGGCGTTCGCTACGGGCGCAGCTTCGTGTTCGGCATCGCCACCGCGCCCAGCTACGGCCCGCTCGCCTCGGCCGTCGCGGGAGGCTGCCCGATCCTCAACACGCCCAACCAGACGGGCTGCGAGAACGCCGGCTTCGTCACGCGCACCTCGTGGGGCTATCGCGTGCGCGGCCAGCTCTCGTACTCCAACGTCTTCGACTCGGGCATCACCGCGAAACCCGCGCTCTTCTGGGGCCAGGACGTGAACGGCGTCTCGGCGGACGGCCAGTTCAACGCCGGCCGCGGAACGCTCGGCCTCACGATGGGCTTCGAGTACCGCAAGATGTACGACCTCGAGTTCGGCTACGTCACGTACAGCAATTCCGCCAAGTGGGACCCGCTGCGCGACCGCGACTACTACTCGGCGAGCCTCAGCGTCACGTTCTAGGCCGCGCCGCCATCCAGGAGAAGCCAAGATGATGAACAGGATCACGCTCAACGTCGCCCTCGCCCTCGCGCTCGCGTGGGCGCCGGGGGCGTTCGCCAAGGCGACGGCGCAGGAAGTGGAGCGCCTCGGCAAGGACCTCACCCCCACCGGCGCCGAGAAGGCCGGCAACAAGGACGGCACGATTCCCGCGTGGAACGGCGGACTCACGAAGGCGCCCGCCGGCTTCGACGCGAAGAAGGGCTACGCGGACCCGTACGCGTCCGAGAAGCCCGTGCTCACGATCACCGGCCGGAATGCCGCGCAGCATGCGGACAAGCTCTCGCCGGGCCAGCTCGCCATGCTGAAGAAGTACCCGGACTACAAGATGAACGTCTACCCGACGCATCGCAGCGCCGCGCTGCCGCAGGCGGTGTACGACGACATCCGCAAGTACGCCGCGAGCGCCGAGCTCACCCCCGACGGCAACGGGGTGGACAAGTCCGGCACCAGCTCGCTGCCGTTCCCGTTCCCGAAGGCGGGCGAGGAGCTGCTCTGGGACCACAGCTTCCGCTGGCGGGGCGGCTCGGTCCAGCGCGACTCGTCCTGGTACAACGTGCAGCCCAGCGGCGGCTACTTCCGCGTGGCCACCAGCGACCGCTTCGTGTTCGAGAACGCCGGCTACCTCGACACCAAGCGCGACAACATGAACTTCGTGTGGATGGGCTACTATCGCGCCCCGGCGACGCTCGAAGGGACGATCCTGCTGGTCTGGGACACCATCGACCAGGCCAAGGAAGCCCGCAGCGGCTGGCTCTACAACTCGGGCCTGCGCCGCGTGCGCCGCGTGCCGGAGCTGTGCTGCGACTACAGCGCCGACGGCACCGAGGGGCTGCGCTACACCGACCAGTACGACGGCTGGAACGGGACGACCGACCGCTACACGTGGAAGCTCGTGGGCAAGAAGGAGATGTACATCCCGTACAACGATTACAAGCTCACCGACAAGTCGCTCAAGGCCTCCGACGTCCTCAAGCCCGGCCACCTGAACCCGGACCTCCTGCGCTACGAGCTGCACCGCGTCTGGGTGGTCGAGGGCACGCTCAAGGAAGGCAAGCGGCACGTCTTCGCCAAGCGCACCATGTACTTCGACGAGGACACGATGCAGCTCGCGGTGGCGGACCTCTACGACTCGCGCGGCCAGCTCTGGCGCCTGCAGGAGACGTACGAGATGCAGTACTACGACGCGACGGTGCCCTGGTACTCGGGCATCTCGTACTACGACCTCAACTCCGGCGCTTACCAGCTCGCGTTCGCCTCCTTCGAGGAGAAGAACCCGCCCGTGTTCGGGGCGCGCGGCAAGCTCGCGGACTTCCAGCCCGACGCGCTGCGCCGCATGGGCTCGAAGTAGGTCGGGGCGCGGGCGGGGGTCCTCATGTCCATCCGGCTCCTGCTCGCGGCCATGGCGGCGCTCGCCACGCTGGGGCCGCCCGCCGTCGCGGGCGCGGGCTCTTTCCAGCCCGAGGCGGTGGTGCGGCGCGTCGACCGCGTGGCGATCCTCGCGCTCGTGCGGGCGGGGCACCGCACGATCGCGGCCGGCGAGCGCGGCCGCATCCTCGTCTCGGACGACGACGGGGCGACGTGGAAGCCCGCGGCGACGCCCACCTACCAGACGCTCACGTCGCTCTACTTCGCGAGCCCCACGACCGGCTTCGCCACCGGACACCAGGGCGTGCTCCTGCGCACGGAAGACGGCGGCCTTACCTGGAAGCAGGCTTCGATCGCCGCGAAGGACAAGCCCGCGCTCTTCGCCGTGCGCGTCACGGGCGACAAGGGAATCGCGGTCGGGGCCTACGGCGCATTCCTCGAGACCTCCGACGGCGGGCGAACCTGGGCCGAGCGGAGGATCATTTCCCCGGACTTCGATCGCCACCTGACCGGCATCGCCTCGCTCGGGTCCGGGCGCATGATCATCGCCGGGGAGGCGGGGACGCTGCTCGCGTCTTCCGACGACGGCGCGACATGGCACGCCCTCAAGTCTCCCTACCAGGGCTCCTTCTTCGGCGCCATCGGGCTGTCCGGCGGCTCCGTCATAGCCTTCGGCATGCGCGGCAACGCGTGGCGCAGCGCCGATGCCGGCCGGACCTGGCAGCGCATCGACCTGGGCGACTACAACGGCGGGCTGCAGGGCGCCGCCGAGCTTCCCGACGGCAGCGTCGTCATGGCCGGCGCCGACGGCATGATCGCGACGAGCCGCGACGGCGGCGCGACCTTCGCCGCGAAGACGCTCCCGAGCCGCGCCTGGGTCGCGGCCGCGCTGCCCGGTGCCGGGGGCTGGATCGTCGCGGGCCCGGCGGGCCTGCGCGACGTTCGCTGAGGACACGCGCCGTGGCCCCGATCCAGGATCCCGCGCCGCTCACCCGCGACCACTTCGGGCGCAACTGGGTCGGGATCGTCTCCTACTACATCTTCCACTGGCGCACGCCGCTGCTGGTGATCGGGCTCGCGATCACGGCGCTGCTCGGGTGGTCGGCCACGCGCCTCGAGGTGCAGGCGGGATTCACGAAGATGCTCCCGCTGCAGCACCCGTACATGAAGACGTTCTTCAAGTACCAGGAGGACTTCGGCGGCGCCAACAAGGTCCTGGTCGCGGTGAAGGCGCGCCACGGCGACGTGTTCACCGCGGCGGGGCTCGCGAAGCTCAAGGCCGTGCACGAGGACCTCTTCTTCATGCACGGCGTGGACCGCTCGAGCGTGCTGTCGCTCTACAGCCCGAACACCATCTTCATGGAGGTGGTGGAGGACGGGTTCCGCGCGGGGCCCGTGCTGCCCAGCAACTTCAAGCCCGACGCGAAGGGCTTCGAGGAGCTGCGCGCCAACCTGCTGAAGAGCCAATGGGTCGGCCGCCTGGTCGCCAAGGACTTCAGCGCCGCGCTGGTCTCCGTGACGCTGCTCGACCGCGACCCGAAGACGGGAGCGCGCCTCGACTTGAGGCAGGTGGGCGCCGACCTCGAGAAGATCCGCGCGAGGAACGAGGACGCGAACTTCAGCATCCACATCATCGGGTTCGCCAAGTCGTCGTCGGACATCGCCGCCGGGGCGAGGGGCGTGATGCTCTTCTTCGGCCTGGCCTTCGTCATCACCGCGGGGCTGCTGCTCTGGTACTCCGGCTCGGTCAAGCTCACGGCGCTCGCGCTCGCCGTGGCGCTCACCCCGGTCGTGTGGCTGCTGGGACTGCTGCCGTTCCTCGGGCTCGATCTCGACCCCATGTCGATCCTCGTGCCGTTCCTCATCTTCTCCATCGGCGTGAGCCACGCGGTGCAGATGACCAACGCGTGGAAGCTCGAGGCGCTGCGCGGCCGCGACGGCGTGGCCGCGGCGCGGATCGCCTTCGTGAAGCTGTTCATTCCCGGGGCGAGCGCGCTGCTCGCCAACGCGATCGGCTTCCTCGTGATCGCGTTCGTGAAGATCCAGATGGTGCAGGAGCTGGTGATCACCGCGACGCTGGGCGTCACCCTCATGATCCTCACCAACAAGATCCTGCTGCCCATCCTCCTGTCGCACATGACCCTGGCGCCGGGCGAGGCGCGCGGCCTGCACGGCCACGAGACCATGGGAGACTCGGTCTGGCGGCGCCTCGCCGCGGCGACCACCCCGCGCGCGGCGATCGTCGTGATCGCGGTGGGCGTGGCGCTGCTCGGTGCCGGGCTCTGGAAGGCGCGCGACGAGGTGATCGGCGACCTGGGGCAGGGCGTGCCGGAGCTGCGCGCCGATTCCCGCTACAACCGCGACGTGGACGTGATCACGAAGAGCTTCGCGATCGGCGTGGACGTCCTGCAGGTGATCGCCCAGGGTAACGCGCCCGCGGCGTGCACCACCTACGAGATGCTCGACGCGGTCGACCGCTTCGAGTTCCTGATGCGCCAGACCGACGGCGTCCAGTCGGTCGTGGGGCTGGCGAGCTTCGCCAAGATGGCGTCCGTCGGATACAGCGAGGGCGACGCCAAGTGGCTCGCGATCCCCGACACGCGCGAGGCCCGCAACCAGGCGGTGATGTTCTCGACGCGGCGCGGCGGCGACCTCGTGAATCGCGACTGTTCCGCGACCAACATCTCCATCTTCACCCGCGACCACCAGGCGACCACGCTGGCGCACATCGTCGACGTGGTGAAGCGCTTCAAGGCGGCCTTCGACTCGCCCGCGCTCACCTTCGAGCTCGCCTCCGGCAACGCGGGCGTGATGGCCGCGACCAACGAGGCGGTCGCGGCGGCCGACCACTGGGTGAACTGGGCGCTCTTCGGCGCAGTGGCGCTCCTGTGCCTCATCACGTTCCGGTCGCTCGCGATCACCGCGTGCATCGTGCTCCCGCTGGGGCTCGTGACGGTCCTGTGCTACGCCCTCATGGCCGCGCTCGGCATCGGCATGAAGGTGAACACGCTCCCGGTCGTGGCGCTCGGCGTCGGCGTGGGCGTGGACTACGGCATCTACCTCTTCGAGGTGATCCGCCACGAGATGCGCAGCCGCAGCGCGAGCCTGCGCGAGGCGTTCTTCGAGGCGCTGCGCCAGCGCGGCACCGCGTCCCTCTTCACCGCCGTGACGATGACGGCCGGCGTGGTCACGTGGCTCTTCTCGGACCTGCGGTTCCAGGCCGACATGGGCGTGCTCCTCGCCTTCATGTTCCTGGTGAACGCCTTCGGCGCGATCTTCCTTGCGCCCGCGCTCGCCGCCTTCCTGCTGACCGCGCGGCGGGGCGGCCTTCCCGCCACGGCGCCGGCGCGCTGAGAGCGATGCAGAACCGCAAGGGCGCCGCGAGGCGCAGCGCGTCGCCGGGGACCTCCGGGAGGGTCTCCGAGGCGGCCTTCGTCCCGAGCGACGCGCTGCCCTGGTTTCCCTTCCTCTCGGAGCAGGTGCACGTGAAGCTCTGCAAGGTGAACCGTGCGAGCGGCGAGATGGCGCTGCTCGTGCGCGTCTCCCCGGGCGGCACGCTGGGCCCGCACTACTACCACGGCGTGGCCGCGGCGTACACGGTGCGCGGGCGCTGGCGCCACCGCGGCAGGGGCTTCGTCGCGGGTCCCGGCGACGTGATGGTCGCTCCCGCCGGCTCCACCCATGTCCTCGAAACGGTGGGCGAGGAGCCCGTCGAGGCGTTCGTCCACCTCACCGGGGCGCTCGAGTTCCGCGACGAGGACGGCAATACGGTTTGCATCGAGAACGCCGAGACGCTGCAAGGTCGCTACCTCGCGCACTGCGCGCTGCACGGAATCGAAGCGCTGGACATCGCGCAATGAGCCGGAGCGCTCGTGCGCTGCCGGCCGCGCTCGCCGCGGCGGCGTCGCCGGGGCGGGAGGCGGTATAATCAAGGGCTTCCGGCGGTGGACGTAGCTCAGCTGGTAGAGTCCCGGATTGTGATTCCGGTTGTCGTGGGTTCGAATCCCATCGTCCACCCCAACCTTCAGGCCTGGCGCCGCAGGAGCCTCTGCTGCTCGCGCTGCCATTCGCGGTCCTTCTCGGCCTCGCGCTTGTCGTGCTGCTTCTTGCCCTTGGCGAGCCCGATCGCGATCTTCACGCGCCCCTTCGCGTAGTGCAGGTCGAGGGGCACGAGCGTGTAGCCGCGCTGCTCGACCTTGCCGATGAGCTTGCGGATCTCCTCGGCGTTGAGCAGGAGCTTGCGCGTGCGCGTGGGGTCGGCGCGCACGTGGGTCGAGGCGGTGGGGAGCGGGCTCACGTGCATGCCGATCACGAAGGGCTCCGCGCCCTGGAGGATCACGTACGCCTCCTTGATCTGCACGCGCCCCGCGCGGATCGCCTTCACCTCCCAGCCCTCGAGGACCAACCCCGCCTCGTAGCGCTCCTCGATGAAATAATCGTGGAAGGCCTTCTTGTTCTCGACGATGGACATGGCCCATTCTACCGGCGGCCGGAGGGCCCTCCGGCGAGGCCGTAGAATCGAGGCATGGCCATCGTTCGCAAGTCGGTCCTCGTCGACCGGCCCGCGCCGCTCCTGTACGCGCTCGTGGAGGACGTCGAGAGCTATCCCGAGTTCCTGCCCTGGTGCGCGGGCGCGCGGGTGTTCGAGCGCACGCCCGTGCTCACGATGGCCCGTCTCGAGATCGACTACCGCGGCCTCAAGAGCCACATCTCCACCCGCAACGTGAAGGACCCGCCCGAGGGCATGGTGCTCGAGTTCATCGACGGGCCGTTCGAGAGCTTCCGGGGGCACTGGCGCTTCGTGGCCCTGGGGGAGGCGGGCTGCCGCGTCGAGTTCGCGCTCGACTACCGGTTCTCGAGCCGCGCCTTCGAGGCGGCCCTCGGGCCGGTGTTCGGCTACATCGCCCAGACGCTCGTGGACCGGTTCGTCGCGCGCGCCGAGTCGCTGCCGCCCGCCGGAAGAGACGCGACGTGAGGCTGCGCGTGTCGGTGGCGGTGGCCCTTGCGCAGCGCCAGGACGTGGTGGAGCTCGAGCTTCCCGCCGGGAGCCGGATCGCCGATGCGCTCGACGCTCCCGCGGCGCGCTCGCTCCTCGCGGGAATGGACGCGGGGCGCCTCGACGTCGGCATCTGGTCGCGCCCCTGCGCGCTCGACACGCCGCTTCGCGACGGGGACCGCGTCGAGGTCTACCGGCCGCTCGTGGCCGACCCGAAGGCGGCGCGCCGCGCGCGGGCGCGGCTCATTTCTTCGACTCGACCTCGAAGCGGGCGTTGATCCAGTCCGCGCCCTTGCGAACGACGCGGTTCAGGCGCACGCCGTAGCGCGCGGCTCCGCTGCGGACGGTGAACGATCCGCCGACGCGGAAATCGCCGAGAGGGAGCAGGAGGGAATCGAGCCGACCGCCGGCGTCGGGCCCCGGAAGGAACAGTCCTCGCACGCTCGTGGCCGCACCCTGGGGCTGCAGGTCGACCGGAATGGGGCGGTAGGCGAGCACCTCCACGCCCACGAGCACCTCGCCGCGCCCGCGGCTCGGCTGCTTGCGAACGACGGTCCCGACGATCCAGCCGCCTTTCTCCTGGTTGCGCAGCGACACGATGGCGTTGAGGGGGACCGCCTCGGCGGCGGCGCGGTCCACGAGCAGCCCGAATCCCCGGGAGCTCAGGTCGTGGACGCGCCATCGCTCGACCTCGGGGTCCGCGGCGCTCGCCTCGACCGTGGCGGCGGCGATCTGCGGGTCGGCGGTGAGCGCCGAGAGCCCGGTCTCCGACACCTCGATCATCTCCATCTGCGCCACCGCGGGCCTGTCGGGCCGCGTCGCGGGGGCGGGCGCCTCGCGCATCTTGCGCATCGCCCGGTCGATGCCGATCGCCACGTCCACCTCGCGGTTGTCGAGCGTCGTGCGCCGGTCGACGCGCGCCTCGCCGCCGCTGACGATCGTCTCCTGGAGCTTCTCGACGATCGCGAGCAGCGCCGTATGCTCCTCGATCGGGAAGGCGCTGCCGGCCCCGCGCTCGGCGTGCAGCCGCCCGTGGGCGAGCTCCGACTGGAGATGGACGATCTGGCCCTTGAGCGCGTCGGCACGAAGCTGGCGCACGTCCTCGCCCCGCATCGAGGGGTCCGCGATCCGCAGGCCCGCGTCCGAGGCGAGGTCCACGCAGACGCCGTTCGGCTCCGAGGCCGGCGCGACGAGCGAGTACTCGCGGCACCAGCCCGCGAGCCACCCGTCGGCGATCTCGATCTGCCCCTTGGTGAGGCTTCCGCTGTTGAGCAGCCCGAGGAGCAGCGCCTCGAGGTAGAGCGACTGCACGCTCGCCTGGAAGTCGGGCTGCGAGGCGTGCAGCACGAAGGGCACCTGCGCGTAGCCGTCGGCGTCGGCGAGCGCGTACAGCGCGTGCATCTGCTTCCATGGGGGGCGCGCCGATTCGTCGAGGAAATAGCCCCACTTCACCGAGCAGTGGATCGCGCTCAAGGCGAGCCCGGTGACCTGGTACATCATCTCGATCGCGCCGCGCGTGCGCGCCCAGCTCGCGCGGTTGCGCAGGAAGCGCTGGAAGCCGTTCGCCGCCTCGAGGCAGATGCGCTGGACGGTGAGCGCGAAGTCGCGATCGGTGTCGGGGTCGCCGAACGGCTGGCGCAGGAACTCGAGCTGGCCGTACAGGAGCAGGGCCTGGAAGTGGTCCACGACGCGGATCAGCCCCTCGAGGCGGTCGACTCCGAACTCGACGTCGGCGCGGCCGAGGTCCCGGACCGCGGTGAGCAGCGCCGAGCGCTCCGGCGCGCCGCGCACGGTCCCGATGGCAAGGACGCGCTCGATTTCGGCCGGGGACCGGGACACGTCAGGCCACCGAGAAGGACTCGCTCTTGCGAAGCGCGGGCGTGGGGTCGGCGGCGAGATCCCGCTCCGTGAGCGAGGCGCCCTCCATGAGGCCGCCGCGAAGCTCGGCCGCGAGGGCCTCGCCGCCGGCCTGCGCCGGCACCTGGAGCCAGTTCTCCGCCGCCGCGTCGAAGGGCTGGGCGCTCGCGCCGTAGAGCGTGTTGCGCGGATCGATCTCGTGGCCGGCCGCCTGCACCTTCGGCCAGTCGGCGGGCGGACCCGGCAGCGCGGCGAAGCGCCGCGCGAGCGTGGCGAACTCTCCCGCGAGGCGCTCGCGCCGGAAGATCTCGAAGAGGGCGAGCCAGGTCTGCGCCTGGCCCGGGTCGCGCTCGACGGCGAGCTGGAGCAGCTCCACCGCGCGCGCCACCGCCCCATCCTCGCAGAGCAGGCGCGCGACCTTCACCACCGAGGCCGGATCGTCCATCACGAGCACGCCGCTCACGATCTCCGGAAAGCGCTCCTCCAGGTAGCGCTGGCGCAGGTCGGTCTCGCCGTCCGCCACGAAGCGCGTGGTGTCGGTCCATTCGGGAACCTCGAGCACGGCCGCCGCTTGCTGCGCCTCGGCCGGGGCCGGGGTCGGGATCTCCTCGGCGATCAGGAATTCCGTGGATTCCTCGGGCGCCGAATCCTCGCCGCCCGACTCGGCCTGCGCGTCGAGCGCTTCCGGCTCCGCGGCGGACGGGCCGAAGCGTCGCCAAAGGAGGACGGCCAGCGCGGCGAGGACCAGCGCGAGCGCCGCGGCCACGAGCCAGGTCGATCCGTACCAGGATGCGGCGCTTTCCGGCGGCGGGGCGACGACGCGCGGCGTCGCGGGCGATTCCTTCTTCGCATCCGCCATCGTCGCGGCAGTCTCGGTCGATGCCCTGGCGGTGGGCTGGGGCGACGCGGCGGGCGTCGGGGACCGGGAAGCCTCGAGCGCAGGCCCGGCCGGAGCGGGCGGCTTCGGGGGGGACGGTTCCCGGGCAGGCGTGGTCGGGACGGGCGGCTTCGCGACGGCCGGCGCCGGTGGCGCAGAAGCCGGCCGCGCGGATACCGCCGGTGCCGGCGCATGCGGGGTCGGTACCGGCACGGGCGCGGGCGGCGCCGGCGCATGGGTGCGCGACGGCGCGGCGGGCATGCTCGCCGGAGCCTGGGCGATCTTGAGCCGCAGCTCCGAGACCTCGCCCTCGAGGCGCCGGATCTGCTCGCGCATCGCGAGGAGGGCCGCCATGCGGTCGTCGGCGTCGAGCACCCGCAGCTGCTGGCGAAGCCGCGCGCGTTCCGCCTCGCTCACCTTGCGCGTCGGCGACAGGTCCATCACCGGCCCGGAGAGCTTGAGCTGGAATCCGGCGGGAGGGGCTTCGACCTTGAGGCGCGGGCGTGTCGCGGGCGCCGGCGCGGAAGCCGCGCGCGGCGGCGAATCGGAGCGGACCGCGAGGCGCTCGCGCGGGGCGGGCGCGGGACGCTGCGCGACAGGGGGCAGCGCCGCGCGGTTCGCAGTCGCGCGAGGCGGGGCCGCGCTCGAGGCGACCTCGATGCGTGGCTTGTGGGCGCGGCGGGGAAACGTGCGCAGGTCGGGCAGGGCCACGGTCGCGTTCGCGGGCAGCTCGGCGTCGTCCCCGAACGCCCGCAGCGGCGGGTTGGCCTCGCGCATGGCGGCGAGGTAGTCCTCGCGCGCCGCGCGATTGCCGGGAAAGATGTCGCGCGCGATGCCGCCAAGCGTATCGCCGGGCTGCACGGGCAGGGTCGTGATCGTTTCCACGTGCGGGGCCGCGATCCCTCCCGTGGCTGGTGCGGCGACCCCTTCCGCAGCGGGGGGCGCGACCGCTTCCAGCGGAGCGGCGCGCGGCTGCAGCGGGATCGGGATCTGCACCTGCCGGGACGGCACCGAGGAGCCGGGGCAGGCGATGGTAATCGCGAGCGCGATCGAGGGCTGCGAGACGGCGCTCCGCCCGTGGACGAGCAGGTCGGCGCCGCCCCGATGGTGCCGCAGCTCGAGCGTCGCGCCGGCGAGCGGTCCCTGCCGCGCCTGCGGGGCCATCGAGAAGCAGGCACCCCGGAGCGCTTCGCCGGGGGCGGCCGTGACCGCGATGCGCGCCTCGAGCGGCTCGCCGAGCGCGGAGCCCACCTCGACGCCGCCGAGCGCGAGGGCATGCGCCGGGCCGCAGGCGGCCGCGAGCGCGAAGGCGGCGGCGAGCCGGAGCGCCGCCGTGACGGGCCGATGGGTCGCGGGGCTCATCGGCCGCGGCCTCGCCTCAAGCGCCGCGGCCCGGCCGGGCCGTCAGGACGACTTGCACGCTTCGTCCATCTCCTGCTTGCTCTTCACGCGCGCGGCCTCGATCTCCTCGTCGGAAAGGAACTCGCGCTCGCCCTTCTCGTTGGTCCTGAAGAGACGGCCGCCCTCCTGGTAGGTATGGTAGCTCTCGGTGGCCTGGGCGCAGCGCTGCTGCGCGAGCTTGGCGTTCTCCTCGCCGATCTCCTTCTTCTTCTCCTTGTCCTTCTCCGCCTGGCGGGTCTTGTCGAGGGCCTTGTCCCGCGCGACGTAGGACGGCCCGGCCGTCCCGGTGCCCGTGTTCACGTGCAGCTGCTTGCTCTCGCCGGCCGGCGGGGGCTGGTCGGAGTACACCGTCCTGCCGTCCTTGTCGACGTACTTGTAGAGCTGCGCCCCGGCGAGCGGCGCGACGGCGCACGCGAGGGCGAGGACGATGATGCGCTTCATGGTCGGCACCTCCTTCGTCGGTTCACTTCACGGCCGGGTAGGCCAGCTGCTCGAGCCCCAGCTCCGCGAGCTCGCTTGCGCTGCGGGCGCGCGCGATCGCCTGCGCGTATTCGCTCTGCTCGACCGCCTTGCGCGCGGCGAGCAGGTCCTCCCAGGCCTTGAGCCACAGCGCGCGTTTCGCCCGCGCGCGCTGCACGTCGGTCTCGGCCTGCGCGAGCATCGCCTTCGCTTCCGCCTCCAGCCTCGCGCGCTCGGCCGCGCGTGCCGCCGCTTCGGCGGCCGCATCCGGCACCGCTTTCGCGGACGGCTCCACCTGCGGTGGAGGCGCCGCGCACGCTCCGGCGAGCAGGGCCGCCCATAGCCATCTGCGATGCTTCGAAAGCGTCCACCAAAGGCGTGAAGTTTCAAGCATTTACGCTACCTTATCGAGAAACTGCGCGAACGTCAATGAACCCTGCATCACGGGGCTGCGGGACGGAGGCGCGGTTGTCCGGGCAGGGACCCATCGGTATAATTTCGTTTTGCGACGAGGGTTTCTGAATGCGCGTCATCCAGAAGGCGCTCACTTTCGACGACGTCCTGCTCGTTCCCGCCCACTCGACCGTCCTTCCCCGCGAAGTCAGCCTCGCCACCCGCCTCACCCGGTCGATCCGGCTCAACATCCCGCTGCTGTCCGCCGCCATGGACACGGTGACGGAATCGCGGCTCGCCATCACGCTCGCGCAGGAAGGCGGTATCGGCATCATCCACAAGAACATGGCGCCGAAGGCGCAGGCCGCCGAGGTGGCCAAGGTGAAGCGCTTCGAGAGCGGCGTGGTGAAGGAGCCCATCACCATCTCGCCGGACATGACGGTACGTGCCGTGCTGGAGCTCACCCGCAAGCACCACATCTCGGGCCTACCCGTGCTCGAGGGCAAGCGCGTCGTGGGCATCGTCACCAACCGGGACCTGCGCTTCGAGACCCGCCTGGACCAGCCGGTGAAGAACATCATGACGCCGCGCGACAAGCTCGTGACGGTGAAGGAGGGCGCCGCCATCGAGGACGCCAAGGCGCTCATGCACCGTCACCGCCTCGAGCGCGTGCTCGTGATCAACGGCGACTGGGAGCTGCGCGGCCTCATGACCGTGAAGGACATCCTCAAGTCCTCGGAGCACCCGCACGCCGCCAAGGACCAGCTCGGGCGCCTGCGCGTGGGCGCGGCGGTCGGCGTGGGCGAGGGCACCGAGGAGCGCGTGGGCGCGCTCGTCGAGGCGGGGGTGGACGTGATCGTGGTCGACACCGCCCACGGCCACGCGCAGGGCGTGCTCGACCGCGTGAAGTGGGTGAAGAGCCACTACCCCGAGATGCAGGTGATCGGCGGCAACGTCGCCACGCGCGACGCCGCCAAGGCGATGGCGGACCACGGCGCCGACGGGGTGAAGGTCGGCATCGGCCCCGGTTCCATCTGCACGACGCGCATCGTCGCCGGCGTGGGCGTGCCGCAGATCACCGCGATCCAGCACGTGGCCGAGGCGCTCGCCCCGAGCGGCGTGCCGTGCATCGCCGACGGCGGCATCCGCTACTCGGGCGACATCGCGAAGGCGGTGGCCGCCGGGGCCTCGAGCGTGATGCTGGGCAGCCTCTTCGCGGGCAGCGAGGAGGCCCCCGGGGAGATCGAGCTCTTCCAGGGGCGCTCGTACAAGGCCTACCGCGGGATGGGGTCGCTGGGCGCGATGCAGAAGGGCTCGAGCGACCGCTACTTCCAGGACGCCGAGATGAACGCGGACAAGCTCGTGCCGGAGGGCGTGGAGGGCCGCATCCCCTACAAGGGGCCGGCCACGGCCATCGTAGTCCAGCTCATGGGAGGCCTGCGCGCGAGCATGGGCTACACGGGCTGCCGGACCGTCGAGGAGATGCGCACCAAGGCGGACTTCGTCGAGATCACCACCGCCGGCATCCGCGAGTCCCACGTGCACGACGTTCAGATCACCAAGGAGGCCCCCAATTACCACATCGACTGACAGCGTCGCGGTGGCCCCGGCAAAGAGCGGCGCTGCGGCGCCGCTCGGTCTTTCGAAGGCCGGCCTCGACCGCATCCTGATCCTCGACTTCGGATCGCAGGTCACGCAGCTCATCGCACGCCGCGTCCGCGAGACCGGGGTGTACTGCGAGCTCCACCCCTACGACGTCGACGCGGAATTCATCCGCGCGTTCGACCCGCGGGGCGTGATCCTCTCGGGAAGCCACGCCTCGGTCACCGAGGAGGAGACGGCGCGCGCGCCGCAGGTGGTCTTCGAGCTCGGGGTGCCGGTGCTCGGCATCTGCTACGGCATGCAGACCATGGCGGCCCAGCTGGGCGGCGGCGTGGAGGCGGGGAAGGTGCGCGAGTTCGGCTATGCCGAGGTGCGCGTCCGGGGCCACTCGCGCCTCTTCGAGGGCATCCAGGACCGTGTGAACGAAAAGGGGGAGGCCTTCCTCGACGTGTGGATGAGCCACGGCGACAAGGTGACGGAGCTTCCCCCCGGCTTCAAGGTGATCGCCTCGAACCCCGTGTGCCCGATCGCCGGGATGGCCGACGAGGCGCGGCGCTTCTACGCGTTGCAGTTCCACCCCGAGGTCACGCACACGAAGAAGGGCAAGGAGATCTACGCGCGCTTCGTGCACGACATCTGCGGCTGCGGGGCGAGCTGGGACATGCCGGGCTTCATCCCGCGCGCGGTGGAGCGCATCCGCGAGCAGGTGGGCTCCGAGGAGGTGATCCTGGGTCTTTCGGGCGGGGTCGATTCCGCGGTCGCCGCGGCCCTCATCCACAAGGCGATCGGGGACCAGCTCACGTGCATCTTCGTGGACACGGGGCTGCTGCGCCTGGACGAGGGCGACCAGGTGATGGAGACCTTCGCGAGGCACCTCGGCGTGAAGGTGGACCGCGTGGACGCCTCGGACGAGTTCCTCGGCGCGCTCGCCGGCGTCTCCGATCCCGAGCAGAAGCGGCGCGTCATCGGGCGCCTCTTCGTCGAGGTCTTCCAGCGCGAGGCGAAGAGGATGCCGCGCGCGAAGTGGCTCGCGCAAGGCACCATCTACCCCGACGTGATCGAGTCGGCGGGCGCCAAGACGAAGAAGGCGGTGAGCATCAAGTCGCACCACAACGTGGGCGGGCTGCCCGAGACGCTGCACTTGAAGCTCCTCGAGCCCTTGCGCGAGCTCTTCAAGGACGAGGTACGCGACCTCGGGGTGGAGCTGGGGCTGCCGCGCGAGATGGTCTTCCGCCATCCCTTCCCGGGGCCGGGGCTCGCCGTGCGCATCCTCGGCGAGGTGCGGCGCGAATACGCGGAGCTGCTGCGCCGGGCCGACGCGATCTTCATCGAGGAGCTGCGCGCGGGCGTCACCTCCGAGGGCGTGTCGTGGTACGACCAGGTGGCGCAGGCCTTCGCGGTGTTCCTCCCCGTGCGCAGCGTGGGCGTGATGGGCGACGGGCGAACGTACGACTTCGTGGTCGCCCTGCGCGCGGTGCAGACCACCGACTTCATGACCGCGCACTGGGCGCCGCTCCCGCACGAGCTGCTCGCGCGGATCTCGAACCGCATCACGAACGAGGTGCGCGGCATCAACCGCGTGGTCTACGATATCTCCGGCAAGCCTCCGGCCACGATCGAATGGGAGTGACATGAAACGCGAGCGGGTCTCCTCCG